>CAVWBC010000016.1:0-105724 GCA_963753095.1 uncultured Actinomycetota bacterium | reverse complement strand
CCCGCACCTCGTCGGCCAGCTCCTCGACCTGGTGGACCAGGTCGCCCGGCGCGGCGCTCACCAGAGAGGCGACCAGCGTCGTGGTGCCGTGCCGGCGGTGCAACGCCGACTGCGGCGGCCGTCTCGGCGGGGTCGCGGTGGAGAAGTCGCCGCCGCCGCCGCCGTGGACGTGGGTGTCGACGAAGCCCGGCACCACCGTCACCGCGCCGAGGTCGTGGTCGGCAGGGCGCGGGGCGAGCGCCCGATCCGACTGCCGCCACGGTGCTGCCCGCGACCTCGATCCACCCGGGCCGCAACAGTTCCCGGCCGGTGAGGACGGTGTCAGCGGTGAGCAGCACTCAGATGCCCTGCCATTCCGGCTTGGAGCGGTAGGTCTCCCGGTAGTAGTCGGCGAGTTGGAGCCGGCGTGCCGCGGCGCCGTCCAGCAGCACCGTCACGTGCCGGTGGTGCTGCAGGATGGTCGCCGGCCACATCGCGCTGACCGGACCTTCGACCAGTTGGTGCACCGCTTCGGCCTTGCTGCGGCCGGTGGCCACCAGGATCACGTGCCGGGCCGCCATGATGGTGCCCAGGCCCTGCGTCAGGCAGTGGGTGGGCACCCGGTCGACGTCGCCGTCGAAGAAGCGGGCGTTGTCGATCCGGGTCTGCCGGGTCAGTGTTTTGATCCGGGTCCGGGAGGCCAGCGAGGAGCCGGGCTCGTTGAAGCCGATGTGGCCGTCGGTGCCGATGCCGAGGATCTGCAGGTCCACGCCGCCGGCATCGCGGATCGCCGCTTCGTACGCCGCGCACGCGGCCGGGATGTCGCTGGCCAGGCCGTCCGGGCCATGCTACCGCGCCGGGGGCGAAGTCGACGCGGGAGACGAACACCGTGTCGATGACGTTGCGGTAGCGCTCGGGATGGTCGGCGGGCAGGCCGACGTACTCGTCGAGGGTGAAGCCCGCGGGCCTGGCTGAACGAGACCGCGCCGGCCGTCGTAGCCGGGCGGCCAGCTCGTCGTAGATGGCCAGCGGCGACGATCCGGTGGCCAGCCCCAGCACCGCGGCCGGCTTGCGGGCGAGCAGAGACTCGATGGCGTCGGCGGCGATGACGCCGATCTCCGCGGCGTCCTCGCACGATGATGACTTCCATGGCCCGAGCCTATTTGTTGGCCGTGAAAAGCGCTGCGCCCGAGCTGATTTCCGCACCCGCCGCGACCGCCTCGGCGGGTACGACGTTGCCCGGCTCCCGCTCGTCCATGACGACCACCGGCACGATGGGACTGAGCCCGGCGGCGACGACCGACGGCACGTCGTAGGTGATCACCACCTGGCCCGCGGTCACGGTGTCGCCCTCGGCTGACATGGGTGGTGAAGCCCTACACCCGTGCAGTGCCACGGTGTCCAGGCCCAGGTGGACGAGAACACCGACGTTGTCCGGCGGTCATGATGACGTAGGCGTGCGGCAGCAGCTTCAGGATCCGTGCCGCTCACCGGCGCGACGGCGTCGACGACTTCGCGCGGCGGGTCGACCGCGGCGCCGTATCCGACCATGCCCTGGGAGAAGACGGGATCGGGGACGTCGGTCAGCGCGACCGCGCGCCCGGCGACCGGGGCGAGGACCAGCGTGCTGCTCACCTGCGGCTCCTTTGTCTCGGGGGCGTGCCGAAAGAATAGGACGCCAGCCGACTCCGCCGTGGCCGAAACACCGTCTCGCGTGCTCCGGTTCTGGTCTAAGCTTCCGCTGAGCTGCGATAACGGGAGGCCGGCCGGATCATGAGCGAAGCAACCAAAGACGCAGGGGCGCAACGCGAAGTCGGGGCTGCGCATTCCCGGGCTTTGCGCAGTTGCAGCGGCTCGGCAAGAGCCTGATGCTGCCGATCGCGGTGCTGCCCGCGGCGGGCATCCTGCTGCGGCTGGGCCAGGACGACCTGCTGGGCCGGATCAAGGCGCCGGTCATCGGCCCGTTCTTCCAGGCGATGAGCGCCGCCGGCGGCGCGGTGTTCACCAACCTGCCGCTGCTGTTCGCGGTCGGTGTCGCCATCGGCTTCGCCCGCAAGGCCGACGGTTCCACGGCGCTGTCGGCCGTCGTCGGCTACCTGGTGATGCAGGCGGTGTTCAAGACCATGTCGCCGTTCGTCCTGGAGGGCCAACTCGACAAGGCCGGCGACCAGGCCCAGATCAACTACAGCGTCTTCGGCGGACATCATCATCGGCCTGCTCACCGCCGCGCTGTTCGACCGCTATCACACCATCAAGCTGCCGCCCTATCTCGGATTCTTCGGCGGCCGGCGCTTCGTCCCGATCGTCGGTGTCGCTGGCGCAGCCTGGTCATCGCCTTCGCGATGAGCTACTTCTATCCGATCTTCGACGCCGGGCTGACCGGGCTGGGCAGGTTCATCGGCGGCGCGGGCGCGCTGGGCGCATTCGTCTACGGCTTCGCCAACCGCATGCTGATCCCGCTGGGGCTGCACCACATCCTGAACTCGTACGTCTGGTTCATCTACGGCAGCTACCCGAGCCTCACGACGGCGACGTCGTCACCGGCGAGCTGACCCGATTCGCCGCCGGTGACCCGACCGCGGGGCGGCTGACCGTCGGGCTTCTACCCGATCCTGATGTTCGGCCTGCCCGCCGCGGCGCTGGCGATGATCCATGTCGCCAACAAGAAGCAGCGCAAGATCGCGTTCGGCATCCTGTCGGCCGCCGGGCTGACCGCGTTCCTCACCGGCGTCACCGAGCCGCTCGAGTTCGCGTTCATGTTCGTGGCGTTCCCGCTGTACATCGTCCACGCAGTCTCACCGGCCTGTCGCTGGCCATCGCCTACCTGCTCGACATCCATCTGGGCTTCTCGTTCTCCGCGGGGCTGATCGACCTGCTGCTGTATGGCACCGCGCCGGCGGCCAAGAACATCCCGCTGCTGATCGTCATGGGCGTGGTCTTCTTCGCCGTCTACTACCTGCTGTTCCGGTTCGCGATCACGAAGTGGAACATGCGCACCCCCGGACGCGAACCGGAGGGCGAGTTCGAGGCCGAGGAGACAGGCCAACCTCGGCGAGGGCGCCGACTCCGCCACGGCGGTCAGCGGCCGGCGGCGCAGCGGTCCAAACCGCCACCGCCCCGCCGCGGCTGTCGACAGCAAGGCCGAACAGACTCATCGCCGCGTTCGGCGGCCGGGAGAACCTGCGCAGCGTCGACGCCTGCATCACCCGGCTGCGGATGGAGGTCGCCGACCCGTCAAGGTGGACCAGGACCGGCTGAAGGCGCTCGGGGCCGCGGGCGTCATCGAGGTCGGCAACAGCGTGCAGGCAGTGTTCGGTACCCAGGCCGAGGCGCTCAAGAACGAGATCACCGACGTTCTGTAAAGCCGTCATTGCCTGACCGGCTATGGCCACCGTGGTTCCGCGCCGCGTAACGGCGAGGTTTGTCGACCGCGGTCACGGCGATCGCGCTGTGCGGCCCCGGTCGGTTGCCGCTCCGATGGATGCCGATCGCGGCCGGGAGATGGCGTCCCTTGTAGTCGGGCCGTATATCGCGCCGGCGCCGCTGACCGCACGGGCGGGACGGGATCCGACCGGCCGGGGTGTGCGATCAACGACGTGCCGTCCGAGGACTCGATGGGCCGATGTCCGGTTCATCAACAGCACGCCTGATACGAACAACGACCACGTCGCCGAACCAACATCTCCATGGGTCCGATGTACCGCCAACATCAACCCGACGGTGACCGGCTTTCGAGTCGAAGAACCGTCAGCCGTGCGACGCGGGTCACCTCCGGCGGCCTTCTCCAGTTCCACGAGGGCCGGCTCCAGCGCGTCGGCGAGAGCGTCGATGTCCGCGGCGATTTCGGGCGTGGTGGAGAATCCGAAGCCCAGCGACCCGCATAGCTCAAGCAGGTGATGTTCAGCCCGACGTCGAGCATCAGCGGTCCGAACGGCACCAGCCGCTCGACCCGTGCTCCGGCCAGATACAGCGGGAAATCGGGCCCGGGGACGTTGGAGATCACCAGATTGATCCCGATGACCCGGTCACCGAGGTGGGCAGCCGAGTACGCGCGCACCGCCAACCCCAACAGACCCGGCGGGGTCGTCTCGGTCAGCCCGACGTGTCTGATGCTCGCTGAGGGTCTTGGCCATCTGCTTGGCACCCTTGGAGTTGGTGTAGAGCGCCTGGAGACGTTCGGCGGGATCCCCGACATCGGTGGCCAGGTTGATCGTGGTGGAGCTGATCTGGTTGCCGGCCGCCGAGCTCGTCATTGTGGGTCGACACCGGCATCTGCGCGACCAGCGGACGCTCGGGAAGCTCACCGCGATCCTGCAGATAACCGCGCAGCGCACCCGAGATGACGGCCAGCACAACGTCATTGACCTTCACGTCGAAGGCCTTCTTGACCGCCTTGACCCGGTCGAGGGGCAGCTGGGCGCAGGCCACCCGCCGCTGCGGCGTCAACGGGGCGTTGAACCGGGTCGCCGGCGCCTCGAAGAGGTTCGGCGGTGGGTTGACCACCGATCGCGCCGCGAGTTGCTGGGTGACCGTCTGCTGCATGACGCGGAGCACCCGGTAGGGCGTCATGACTGTGAGGTTGAACAGCGTGCCCAGCGCCCGCCGTTCGATGCCGGGCAACGTCGTCGTCCTCCGGCATATCGGCCGGCTCGATCGGTGCGCGCGGCACCGGGGTGGCGTCCAGCAGGATCTCGCTGAGCCCCGCACCCGAGACCCCGTCGATCACCGCGTGATGCATCTTCGTCAGGTAGGCGACGCGGCCGTGTTCGAGACCTTCGATGAACCACAACTCCCACAGCGGCCGGTCACGTTCCAGCGGGTAGGACATCAGCCGTCCGACGAACTCCTCGAGTTCACGGCGGCCGCCCGGCGCCGGCACGGCGACGCGCCGGACGTGGTAGTCGATGTCGAGGCTGGTGTCGTCGACCAGCCACGGCCGGTCCAGACCGTGGCGGGCACCGGCTACCCGGTGCCGCAGCACCGGCAACTCCGGAAGCCGCGACACGATGAGGTCGCGCACCGCGTCGAAGGAGAAGTCCGGTGCCGCACTCGGGTCGCACAAGCCCAGCGCACCGATGTGCATCGGACAGTTGTGCGTGTCGGCCCACCAGAACGCGGCGTCCAGGCCCGAGAGCCGCTGTTGCATGGCGCCAGAGTAGAACCCACCGAACGCGGATTAGGCGGATCAGCCGGTTCCGGCCGCGAATCGCCTGCCGGTCGCGGTCGCGTGTCGGCTCTCCGCGCCACTGACGTCACAAAAACTTTCGCCGGCGAAACCTCTAGTGGCAAACTGGCCACTGTGGAACACACCGACCAGCGCACCGAGGACTCCATTCCCTCGGCTCCCCCCGAGGACGCTGGCGCGGCCACGGAGACCGCCATCGAGGTCGCCGCTGAGAACAAGGTTTCGCCGACCATGCTGGGCCGGATGCTGGTGAGCGCCGGGCGCAGCATCAGCGATGAAGATGACCTGCTCAACTTGCTGCAGCGGGTCGCTGTCATCGCTCAGGAAGCCATCGAGGGGGCCGCAAGCACCGGAATCAGCATTGATTTCGGCGGTCGCACATACACCGCCGTTCATACCGACGAGCGCACGTTGCGGGTGGACCACGAGCAGTACGAGGCCGGTGACGGGCCGTGCCTGACCGCCGCACGCACCCGCACCAGCGTCCTGGTCAATTCCGAGGAGGCCATGGACCGCTGGCCGCGCTTCGCCATGGCCGCCCGTAGGGAAGGGATTCGAAGTTTCCTCGCCGCGCCATTGTTCAGCGCTGAGCACACCCTGGGATCGTTCAACCTGTACGGACGCACCCATGGCGCCTTCGACAGCGTCGACGCCGAGATCCTCGACCTGATCACCTCAGCGGTCGCCCGCGCGATCGGTGATTTCGCCCGGTTCAAGTCCGCCCGCGACACTGCTGAATCCATCCAACGCGCGCTGCAGACCCGCGGCCCGATCGAGCAAGCCAAGGGGATGCTCATGGCGGTGCACGGCATCGATGCCGACGAAGCCTTCGACATGCTGCGCCGGCAGAGCCAGAAGACCAACATCCCACTACGGGACCTGGCCACCGATCTGCTGGAGAAACTCGCATCAGATTGAGCCACCCGACGAGGTGGCGCGCGTTACTTGCGCCCGGCGATAACGCCTCGTTGAACCGCTGCGGCTGACGCTACCGGGGTTCGGTTGCCAGCTGTCTCACAGCCTCGGGTCCCCGGCCTGGAGCGGCTGCGCTGATAGTCTGCCTGGGTTGCCGGTGATCAGATCGCGGGGAGGCGGACGCCCGGCAGCTCGACGTGGCACGTCAACAAGATCAGCAAGAAGTCGAAATGAGTGTTGTGCGAACCGGAGAGATCAAGGCCCTAACCGGACTCCGCATCGTCGCCGCCCTGTGGGTGGTGCTGTTCCACTTCCGCCCGCTGTTGTGGGAGGCCTCGCCCCGGCTCAAAGACGATCTGGAGCCCCTGCTCAATGCCGGCGCGCAAGGGGTCGACCTCTTCTTCATCCTGAGCGGTTTCGTGCTGACGTGGAACTACCTCGACCGGATGGGGCCGTCCTTCGCGACTCGGGCCACCCTGCACTTCCTGTGGTTGCGGCTGTCGCGGGTGTGGCCGGTGTACCTGGTCACCATGCACATCGCCGCGCTGTGGATCATCTTCACCCTGCACGTCGGCAACGTGCCGTCCCCGGACGCCGACAAGCTCACCGCGATCAGCTATGTGCGGCAGGTCTTCTTGGTCCAGCTGTGGTTCGAGCCGTTCTTCGACGGCACCAGCTTTGACGGGCCGGCGTGGTCGATCAGTGCGGAGTGGCTGGCCTACCTGCTCTTCGGGGTGCTGGTGCTGGTGATCTTCCGGATAGCCCGAGCCACGCAGGGCGCGCGGACCTGATGGTGCTGGCGTTCGTCGCCGCGCTGCCGCCCACCCTGCTGTTGCTGGGCAGCGGCGTGTTCTACACGCCGTGGTCGTGGCTGCCGCGCATCGTGGCCCAGTTCCTCGCCGGTGCGCTGGCGTGCGCCGCCGTCCGGCGGCTGCGGTTGACTGACCGGGGTCAGCGAATCGCCGGCTTCGCCTCGGTGCTGCTGACCGCGCATCGTCGTCGCGATGCTGTACTACTTCGACGCGCACCCGGTGGCAGGCATGGTCGATCCGGGCGGACTGGTCGACGTGTTGTTCATGCCACTGGTGGTCACCCTCGCAATCGGGGTCGGCAGCCTGCCGGCGCTGCTGTCCACCCGGCTGTTGGTCTACGGCGGCCAGATCTCCTTCAGCCTCTACATGGTTCACGAGATAGTCCACACGGCGTGGAACTGGTGTGTCGAGCAGTACCACCTCGTCATGCCGAAGTCGGTGGAGAAGTTGGTCTTCGTCGGGCTCATCGCGGCTGGTGGTGCTGGCCGCGATGGCGTTGTTCCACTTCAGTCGAGGAACCCGCGCGACGCTGGATGCGCAGCATGGTCGACTTCCGCGACGTCCGAACCGACCGACCGCCGGGACGCACCCCCGAGCAATCTCCAGTCGATCGACGGCGCCCGCGAAGCTCGCTCCGCCCGCGCGGTGTGACGCTGCGCTGTCGAGTCCCAGCCGCGCTGTGTCCGCAACAGCTTTCCGCACGGCGTCACCAGCGCGTGACGGCGCGTTGCCGGCAAAGTCGTGTGCGCGCCGTCTAGGCTGCGGTGTGTCGGGCGTGAAATCTGTGAGGTGCCCTTGACCCGTGACGGAGCCGTCCGCCGCTTCGTCACCACCACCACGGCTGCGGCCGTCGCCATCGCCGCGGTCGATCGCTGCCGCCGGGTATGCACGGTCTCCTGCCCGCTACGAGCTGACCACCCGGGGGTCGGTGCTCAACCACATCGCGGTGATCGGCGACTCCTACACCACCGGCACCGACGAGGGCGGCCAGGGACCCAGGTCGTGGACCGCCGAGGCCTGGCAGATGCTGGCCCGCCAGGGAGTGCAGGTCGCCGCCGACGTAGCCGCCGAAGGCGGCGCCGGATACGGGATGCCAGGCAACCGGGGCAGCGTGTTCGAGGACCTCACCACCCGCGCGGTCAAGCCCGATGACGTGCTGGTGGTCTTCTTCGGCTCGCGCAACGACGAGCCGGTCGATCCGCAGACCTTCCGGGCACGCGCCGCCGACACGTTCGTCGCCGCGCGTACCGTGGCGCCGACCGCGAAATTCCTGGTGATCGGTCCGCCGTGGCCGACGGCCAACCCACCGGCGGGGGTGTGGCACATCCGCGACAGCCTGCGCGATCAGGCGGCGGCGCTGGGTGCGGTGTTCGTCGATCCCCTCGGCGAGGGGTGGTTCGTGGGCCGGCCCGAACTCATCGGCAGCGACGGGGTCCATCCCAACGATGCCGGCCACGTTTATCTAGCCGAGAAGATCGCGCCGCTGATCCGCAGTCAGCTGACCATCCGGGTGTGACGGCTATTTGAGATGCGGCTCGAGGAGGGTGCTCCAGCCCCGTATGTGGACACGCCCCCGCCGCAATAGGACAATGCCGCTAATGGTTCGCGGAAGGAGGGCGCAGCGCCGATGGGCGCGTAGGCCGCCCCGCTGACCATGGTGATTGCCGTGGCCCTGCTGCTGATCTTCGTCGGCGCGGATCGACCCGGACTGCCCGTGTTGAAGCAACGCTCATCGGCGGCCCCTACGCCAGACTGCTGGCGGAGTCGGTCGACCTCGGTCCCGCCCGGGTTGACCGGGTGCAACTCACCGCCGCGCTCAACGACGCGGCGGCGCCGATCCGGTTGACGGAATGGGCGGACCGCCACGGACTGTCGGTGCGTTGGCGCGCCGGCGAACCGTGGGCCGTTCTCGAGGGAGCGCCGGACACCGTCGCCGGCGCACTCGGCGTCGCGGTGCACGACTATCGGGGCAAACACGGACAGGTTTTCTACGCGTCACCGCAGCAGCCAGCGATCCCCGCCCAGGTTCGGGGTGAGGTCGGCGAACTCGGGCGCATCCTCGGCTACACCCCGTACCACATGGGCGTTCCGCCGCTCATGCCCCGCGATGTCCCCGACGGGGGGATGCTGCCGACCGAACTGGTCACGGCCTACAACTTCAACGCACTCGCCGCCGGCGGATTCACCGGCAAGGGCATCACCGTCGTGGTGTTCGGCTTCGACGGCTTCGATCAGCGCGACATGGACAGCTTCGCCGACTGGTTCGACCTGCCGAAGTTCACCCCGCAGGTGGTGGGCGGCATGCCCACCCAGATGCACGGCGAGTCGACGATGGACATCCAGTTGATCCACGCGTCGCGCCTGACGCCAAGATCGTGTCTGGTCAATGCCCGTCCGACGGTCGAGGGGGACGCGAGCTACGAGAAGATCGGCCGGTTGTTCGAGTCGGTTGATCGCCAGTTCCCCGGCGCGGTGTGGAGCCTGTCGATCGGGTGGGGCTGCGACCGCCTGCTCACGGCCGCCGACCTCGCCCCGGTTCGGTCGGCCCTGCGCACCGCCCTGAGCCACGGCACGTCGGCGTTCGACGCCAGCGGGGACCTCGCCGGGCTGGAATGCAAGGGCGGTCACGACTGGTCGGATCCGCCGAGCCCCGACGACATCGGCGTCGACGCGGTGGCGTCGGTGCCGGAGATGACCGGCGTCGGCGGCACCACCCTGTCCACCGATGCCGAGGGAAATTGGCTTGCCGAGCAGGGGTGGTACGACGTGCCGCTCACTCAGGGCAGCGGTGGCGGGGTGTCGTCGTTGTTCGCGCGCCCGTCCTGGCAGGAAGGCCACGAGAAGGCAGGCCCGCGGGACCGGCGGCTGGTCCCCGACGTCGCGGCTGTCGCCGACCCGTTCACCGGGGTGAAGTTCGTGTTACAGGCAGCAGGTCCTCGTCGGCGGCGGAACGTCGCAGTCCGCCCCGATCTGGGCCGGGTTCGCCGCGGTGATCAATCAGTACCTCGCCTCGCGCGGCCTGGGCCGCTCGGCGATCTGAACCCCCTGCTCTACGAGATCGCCGAGGGTGCGGTCGTGCCCGCATTCCGTGACATCGCGCTGGGCGCCAATGCCGTGACCCCGGTGCACCCCGGCTACGACATGATCACCGGCCTGGGCACCCCGAACATCGCGAACCTGGTCAAGGACCTGCTGGTGCTGAGGTCGGTGGGCCGATGAGCAGTGACACCGGCCACCCGGAATCCGAGCTCCTTCTCCGGCTACGCCGTGCCGCCGGGCGCCTATATCGCGCGCACCGAAGCGCGGCCCGGCCTACATCGTCACCCTGGGCGTCTGGGTCGTCGGCATCGCGCTGGCGATCATGGCGCTGAGCGTCGTGGCGATCCGGATCAACCAGACGCCGACCCGCTACGTCTGCCCGCCGGACTGCGGCCGGCCGCCGACCGGCTTGCCGGTGGCGACCAACCCCCGCTTCGTCGCGGCCGACGACTCGTTCTCGGTGTCCTACCCCGCGCCCGGTGCGGCCTACGACGGTGACCACGGACGCCACCGGTGTGACGGCGGTGTGGACGGCCGGGGACGGCGGCACCGTCCGGCTATTCAGCCAGCCGGCGCGGGCCGCACCGCGCAGCAGATCGCCGCGGCCTTGATGGCGGACAAGTTCCCCGACGCCCAGACGTCCTACGAGCTGCCCAACGCGATGGTCGGCTACCAGCCCGGGCTACGGCGAGGTGGCCGACGACTGGCCCAAGGGCACCACGCGCCGACGCCGATCACCTGCGCATCATCATCGTCGTCGCGGTGAAGAACGACCTGGCGCTGGTTGCCGGCGCGGTCGGGCCCTTCCACCAGTTCGGGCCGGACTTCGGTCCCGGGCCGCCGTCGCCGGCGAACCTGCAGGTGGCCCAGGACTTGGGCAAGTACGTCAACAGCTTCAGCTGGCGCGGGCGACCCGCCGCGCTGAGTAAACTGTTGCGGGACAACGACTCTCAGTCCTGAACCGCCTTGGCAACACTGATGCATCTGGTCAGCCGGCCCGGCTCGGCCCGCGGGCCGTCCTGCAGTGCCCACATGGCGTTGTGGACCATCCGCACCACCACCCAGTCGCGGGCCCGGTCCTCGTCGAAACCGGCGGCCTCGACCAGCGTGTAGAACCGCCGCCGCACGCCGTGGCGGACGTCGCCGGCGAGGTCGTCCCAGCGGTTCCACAACATCGGCGCCAACTCGTAGTGGGGGTCGCCGTTGACCGGCTTCGGATCGATCACCAGCCACGGCTCCCGTTCGGCGGCCAGCACGTTGCCGTAGTGCAGGTCGCCGTGGATCACCCGGTCGCGGTGTTTCCGACGAGGTCGCGGGCCAGGCTGACGGCCTGCTCGACGAGGCGGTGCGGGATCGGGCGCTGCGGGGCAGTGCCTCCAGGTCGGAGGTCCAGGTGTCGATGTAGGAGGCGAGGGTGCGTAGTTGCGGCATGGCCGGAATGTGCAGGCGCGGGTAGAGAGCGGCGACCACTCGGCAGGCCGCCGCATCGTCGGTGCCGGTGAGGTCCTCGGTGCGCAGCCGTTCCAGCAGCAGGGCGCGGCGGTGCGGATCGGCGCGCAGCAAGCGGACCGCACCGTCTCCCGCCCAGCGGCGCAGTGCGAGGTGTTCGTGTTCGGACTCGTCGTCGGGGAAGCCGATCTTCAGCACGGCCGCCGCACCGTCGGCGGTGCGGACCGGTGACACCAGCGAGCAGAACCCGTGGGTGGGCTTCCCGTCGGGACGCAGCTGCCAGTCGTCGACGACGTCGCGAACGAGATGGGGCAGCGACTCCACCCACGCAGCCCACTGCGGCCCGCGGGCGGCCATCGCCCGCACCGCGGTGGGCAGTTCGGTCACGAATCGTCTGAGTCGTCGGGGTGCTCGGTGTGCTCGGTGGGTGGCTCGGGCGGTGGGGGAGCCTTGTTGAGCCAGTCCTTCAGCCGGAACAGCTGACTGGCCACGGTCCCGACGGCCACCAGCAGCAGGCCCACGACGATGGCGATGGTCATTATGGCGTCGAGATTACGCACCGCGGGCCGACCCGGTCGCCGGACGCCGCCTATCCTGGCCCGAGTGTCCGAACCGTCCATGGACGAGATGCGCGAGGTGGGTGAGCTTCGCGCGCGCCTCGACGGTTTGACGATCCGGGACGCGGTTCGGCTCGGCCGACGCCTGAAGTCCCTGCGCGGCCCGGTGTCCACCGACGCCCTCCGGCAGCTGTCCGGGCAGATCACCGCCGCCGAGGCGCTGGTGGCCACCCGGACCGCCGCGCTGCCGGTGATCACCTATCCCGACCTGCCGGTCAGCGAACGCCGCGCATGACCTCGCCACGGCCATCCGCGACAACCAGGTCGTGGTCGTGGCCGGTGAGACCGGTTCGGGCAAGACCACCCAGCTGCCGAAGATCTGCCTGGAGCTGGGCCGCGGCATCCGCGGCACCATCGGTCACACCCAGCCGCGCCGGCTCGCCGCCCGCACCGTCGCCCAGCGCATCGCCGACGAACTCGGCACCCCGCTGGGCGAGGCGGTCGGGCTACACGGTGCGGTTCACCGACCAGGCCAGTGACCGCACCCTGGTCAAGCTGATGACCGACGGCATCCTGCTCGCCGAGATGCAGCGCGACCGCCGGCTGCTGCGCTACGACACGCTGATCCTCGACGAGGCGCACGAGCGCAGCCTCAACATCGACTTCCTGCTGGGCTATCTGCGGCGAACTGCTGCCGCGCCGGCCGGACCTGAAGGTGATCGTCACCTCGGCGACCATCGAGCCGGAGCGCTTCGCCGCGCACTTCGGCGGGGCGCCGATCGTCGAGGTGTCCGGCCGCACCTACCCGGTCGAAATCCGTTACCGCCCTCTGGAAGTGGCGGTGGCGGTCGACGACGCCGACGATCCCGACGACCCCGACCACGAGATCGTCCGCACCGAGACTGCGCGACCAGACCGAGGCGATCGTCGACGCGGTCGACGAGCTGGCCGCCGAGCCGCCCGGCGACGTGCTGGTGTTCCTGTCCGGCGAGCGCGAGATCCGCGACACCGCCGAAGCCCTGCGCGGCCTGGCCGCAACACCGAGGTGCTGCCGCTCTACGCGCGGCTGCCGACCGCCGAGCAGCAGAAGGTGTTCGCCAGCCGCACACCGGACGGCGCAGTCGTGCTGGCCACGAACGTCGCCGAGACGTCGCTGACCGTGCCGGGCATCCGCTACGTGGTCGACCCCGGCACCGCGCGGATCTCCCGCTACAGCCGGCGCACCAAGGTGCAGCGGCTGCCCATCGAACCGATCTCGCAGGCCTCGGCCGCGCAGCGGGCCGGCCGGTCCGGACGTACCGCGACCGGGGTGTGCATCCGGCTGTACTCCGAAGAGGACTTCGCGTCGCGGCCCCGCTACACCGACCCGGAGATCCTGCGCACCAACCTCGCCGCGGTGATCCTGCAGATGGCGGCGCTGCGCCTCGGCGACGTCGAGAGCTTCCCGTTCCTCGACCCGCCGGATCGGCGCAGCATCCGCGACGGCGTGCAGCTGCTGCAGGAACTCGGCGCCTTCGACGCCGCCGGGGCCATCACCGACATCGGCCGCCGGCTGGCGCAGCTGCCCGATCGATCCGCGGCTGGGCCGGATGATCCTGCAGGCCGACACCGAGGGCTGCGTGCGCGAGGTACTGGTGCTGGCCGCCGCGCTGTCGATCCCCGATCCGCGGGAGCGGCCCACCGACCGGGAGGAGGCGGCCGCGCCAGAAGCACGCCCGCTTCGCCGACGAGCACTCCGACTTCGTCTCCTACCTGAACCTGTGGCGCTATCTGGGCGAGCAACGAAAGGAGCGGTCCGGCAGCGCCGTTCCGCCGGATGTGCCGCGAGGAGTTCCTGCACTACCTGCGGATCCGGGAGTGGCAGGACCTGGTCGGCCAGCTGCGCGGCATCGCCGCGGGCCTGGGATTGACGGAGGCGGTGCCTCCGACGAGCCCGCCGACCCGGCCCGGGTGCACGCCGCCCTGACCGCCGGGCTGCTCGTCGCACGTCGGCCTGCGGGAAGGGCGAGTCGCGCGACTACGCCGGAGCGCGCAACTCCAGCTTCGTGCTGGCGCCCGGTTCGGTGCTCACCAGGCGGCCGCCGCGCTGGGTCGTGGTCGCCGAGCTCGTCGAGACGAGCCGGCTCTACGGCCGGATCGCGGCCCGGATCGAACCCGAGACGCTCGAACGCGTTGGCGGGGCATCTGGTGCAGCGCACCTACAGCGAGCCGCACTGGGACGCCAAGCGCGGCGCGGTGATGGCCTACGAGCGGGTGACGCTCTACGGGCTGCCGCTGGTGCCGCGGCGCCGGGTCGGCTACGCGCAGGTCGATCCGGTGCTGGCGCGCGAACTGTTCATCCGGCACGCCCTGGTCGACGGCGACTGGCAGACCCGGCACCACTTCTTCCGCGACAACGCGCTGCTGCGCGCGGAACTGGCCGAGCTGGAGGAACGGGCCCGGCGCCGCGACCTGCTGGTCGGTGACGAGGAGATCTTCGCGTTCTATGACGCGCGCATCCCGGAGCAGGTGGTCTCGGCGCGCCACTTCGACGGCTGGTGGAAGAAGCAGCGGCACCGCACCCCGGACCTGCTGACCCTGACCCGCGACGACCTGCTGCGCGTCGACGACGCGGCGGCCGAGCGCCCGGACGCCTGGAAGGCCGGTGACCTGTCGCTGCCGCTGACGCTACCGCTTCGAGCCGGGCGCCGACGACGACGGTGTGACCGTGCACGTTCCGGTCGAGGTGCTGGCCCGGCTGGGCGGCGACGAGTTCGCCTGGCAGGTGCCGGCGCTGCGCGAGGAGCTGGTCACCGCGCTGATCCGGTCGCTGCCGAAAGACCTGCGTCGCAACTTCGTTCCCGCACCCGACACCGCGCGGGCGGTGCTGGCCGCGATCCAGCCGGGTTCCGAGCCGCTGCTGGAATCGCTGCAGCGCGAATTGCACCGGCGCACCGGCATTCTGGTGCCCTTCGACCGCGTTCGACCTGGACAAGCTGCCCGTGCATCTGCGGGTGACGTTCGCCGTCGAGGGCCCGGACGGCACCGAGATGGCGCGCGGCAAGGACCTCGAGGCACTGCAGGAGCAGCTGGCCGGGCACGCTCGGCGCGCGGTCGCCGACGCGGTGGCCGGGGCGCTGGAGCGCACCGGTCTGCGCGGCTGGCCCGACGACCTCGACGAGCTGCCCCGCACGGTGGAGCGCACTGTCGGTCGGCACGCGGTGCGCGGCTACCCGGCGCTGGTCGACGCCGGCGCAGGCGGTGGATGTGCGGGTGTTCGCCACGGCGGCCGAACAGGACGCGGCAATGGCGCCGGGACTGCGCCGGCTGCTGCGGCTGTCGGTGCCGTCACCGGTGAAAGCCGTGGAGAAAGGCCTGGACCCGCGCACCCGGCTGGTGCTGGGCACCAACCCGGACGGATCGCTAGCGGCGCTGCTCGACGACTGCGCCGACGCCGCGGTCGACGCGCTGGTCACCGCCCCGGTCTGGACGAAGGCCGAGTTCGCCGCGCTGCGGCAGCGGGTGGCCGGTGCGGTGCTGCCGACCGCGCGACAGTCCTCGGCCGCGTCGAGAAGGTGCTCGCCGCCGCTGCACGAGGTGCAGCTTGCGCTGCCCGCCCGCGCCACCGGCCGCCGCAGGCCGATGCGGTCGCCGACATCCGAGCCCAACTCGACGCCCTGCTGCCGGCCGACTTCGTCACCACGACCGGCGCCGCGCACCTGGGCGACCTCGCGCGCTACCTCACCGCGATCACCCGCCGGCTGGATCGGCTGCCGCACGCGCCGCGGCCGATGCCGAGCGGATGGCCGCGCGTGCCGCGCTGTGCAGGACGCCTACGACGAACTGGTGCAAGCACTTTCCCCGGCGCGGGCCGCCGCGACCGACGTGCGCGACGTCGCCCGGATGATCGAGGAGTTGCGGGTCAGCCTGTGGGCCCAGCAGCTCGGTACCGCCCGGCCGGTCAGCGAGCAGCGCATCTACCGGGCGATCGACGCGGTTCTGGATTGAGGTGCCACAACGAAACGAGGGGCACCCTTGCGGGTGCCCCTCGTGCGGATTGTGCTGCAGGCTTAACGGCTTCCGTGCACCGTCGTGTCGACGTGCGGCGCGGTTGCGGTCGGGCCGATCTGATTGACCCAGTTGTTGTGGCCCAGATCGGCCTGCGCCGGTGCGGCCAGGCTCAGGACGGCGGCGGTCAGTCCGCCGCGATGGCAGTGGTGAATCCAAACTTCTTCATGATGGTGCTTCTTCCTTCTTGTGTTCTCGACCGGTCAGGGTTTCGCCTTTACCGGCACGGTGGAGTCAACGGCGCAGTTCAGGCATTAATTCCATTGGCAGCAATTGATCGCCGCCTGGCAGCAATCGGCTTGGTAGCCGAACGGATACGGCTCTGGCGCTAGCGGTTCCACTGGTGGTGGTGATGGATGGCGGTGCCGGGCTGGGGCTGGTTGTTCTGCCCGGGGAAGAGTTGGTGCCCCCCGGCTGAGCTCACGTTGGGGTTGGTGCTGTACGAGCTGTCGGCGTGGCTGTCAGTCGCGGCGCCCAGGGCCATCAGCGCGGAACCGGCAACCAGGAAGGTGCCGGCCGCCAGGCGCTTGAGCCAGGTGGCGGACGTCGTGGTGATCATTGTCGTTTGTTCCCTTTGTTTCGATCATTCGCCGGTCTGCCGACGTTGAGACAACGATCACAGTTCTCGGCGCCGATGTATGTCGGGTGACCGGACCATAGAGGGGATGAACGTGCTGTCCCCCGATCGGGGGACAGCGATGGGCTACCGCCTCAGCGGTCGCCCCAGGAGTTCCACGACGTGATGGTCTCCACGGGCGGGCGCACTGCGGGCTTGAAGTCCGTCCCGATGGTGTACGCCACCGGGAACAGGGCGACCTGGGTGACGGTGTCGGGGATGCCGAGAAGTTCGGCCACTTCGTTGGCCTTGGCCAGGTGCAGCGTGGTCCACACCGACCCGAGTCCGCGGGAGCGCAGTGCGAGCAGAAAACTCCACGCCGCCGGAATGATCGATGCCCATGCCGACGCCGAGGCCACCAGCGGAACACCATCGAGTCGGCGCTCGATGCACGGGATCACGTGAACGGGAACGTCGGCCAGGATCGACGTCAGCGCCGCGGCGCTCTCGTAGACCTTGCGGGTCTGCGGATCCTCGGTGCTCGTGGCGGCATGGGCGAGGTAGTCCTTGCCGACGCGGTTGTAGATGTCGGCGATCGCTGCGCGCTTGTCGGCGTCGGTGACGACCAGCCAACGCCAGTCCTGGTTGTTGCTGGCGGTCGGAGCCTGGATCGCCAGTTGCAGGCATTCGAGGATGACCTCGCGCTCGACGGGCCGCGAAACGTCGAGACGCTTGCGCACCGCGCGGGTGGTCGACAGCAGTTCATCCACCGATTCGATGTCCACCTGAACTTGTCTACCAGGTCCGGGTCAGCGGAATCGGGTGAAGTAGGCCTGCTCGTCCCACGTCGTCAGGAACGTGGCGGCCGCGTCGTAGCCTTTGGCATACAGCGCGTCGATCTCCTGACGGGAGATGTCGAAGTCCAGGACGCCGACCTTCGTCGAATCCACCCGGATGGTGCGCGCACTGACCCACGGTTGGTTCAGGTAGGCCTGGTCGCGGCCGACCAGCACCGTGGTGATGACCTGCTCCAGCAGATGCGGGCCGCCGAACAACCCCAGCGGCGCCAGCGCTGGGATCACTTTGTCGTTGCCCGCAGGCAGGTTGGGCAGCAGCGTCACCCCGAAGGTGGGCCATCGTGGGGGCTTACCGTCCTGGCGGTCCAGGGAGTCGATCGGATAGTTGGACAGCAGCCCACCGTCGACCAACGTCGACGTCAGCCCCGCGGCACTGGTCAGCGACACCGGCCGGAAGAAGAACGGGATCGACATCGAGGCCCGCACCGCGTCGGCCACCAGTTGCTCGTCGGGGTCGAGGCCGTAGACCCGTTGGTAGTCCCACGGCAGCCGGACCAACTGACCCGTCGTCACGTCGGCGGCGGTGACCACCAGCCGGTAGCGGCGCTCGTCGGGCAGTTCGTCGTCGTCGAGCCGAAGGTCGGCGAACGTGGTGACGCCGAGAGTCTTCAGCTGGTCGGCGATGAAGCGGTGCGCGTAGTCGCCGCGGTAGATACCGCTGCCCTGAAGGATCGCCCATGACGGTCCGAGCAGCGGCACACGCTCGATCGGACCGGGGTCGAGGAACTTCCGGTAGTCGATGCTCAGCGCCAGTCGGCGGACCTGCTCCGGGGTCATGGCATCGTCGCGGGCGGCCGCCGCCACGATGGCGCCGACGATCGAACCCGCGGACGATCCGGCGACGCGGTGGGCGCGATAACCGGTCTCCATGAGCTTGACGACGGCGCCCACCAGCCCGATGCCTTTGACGCCGCCGCCCGCCAGAACAAGGTCAATGGGCTTGATTACGGGCATGCCGAGACTCCTACGTTCGCAACGCGTCCCCGGACCCGAGGCCCATGCTAGAGAAGTCGTCTGTCAGACCGGAAGCCCGTCGGCCACCCGCACCGCCCCGTCCTGGGTGGCGGTGTCGAGCACCAGCTCGGCCACCCGATTGCGGTGCTGCTCGGCGCTGCCCAGCAGGGCGGCGTCGGTGGTCGCGCGCTTGAAATACAAGTGCGCCTGGTGTTCCCAGGTGAACCCGATTCCGCCGTGCACCTGAATGGTGTCGGCGGCGATCCGGCTGAACGCCGCCGAGCACGTGGCCTGCGCGATGCTGACCGCCAGCGCGGGGTCGTCGGAGCCGTCGGTCAACGCCCACACCGCGTGATACGCGGTCGAGCGGGCGTGCTCGAGGTCGACGAGCATGTCGGCCAGCCGATGCTTGACCGCCTGGAACGACCCGATCTGCCGACCGAACTGCAGCCGGGACTTGGCGTAGTCGACGGCGAGGTCCAGCAGATGCTGCGCGGCGCCGACCTGCTCGACGGCCAGCAGCGCCGAACCGACCTGCAGCGCGTGGTGATCACCCGCTCGGCCTCATCGGGCCCGGCCACCAGGCGCGCGGGCGCGTCGGCGAACCCGACGGTCGCCTGCGGGCGGGTCAGGTCCAGGGTCACCAGCGGTGTGCGCGTCACACCGGCTGAACCGGCGTCGACCGCGTACAGCCCCAGCCCGTCCGGGCCGACCGGCGGCGACCAGCAGTTCGTCGGCGGCGCCGGCGTCGACCACCCGCATCGACGGTCCCGGTCACGGTGTTGTCCGGCGGCGGTCACCGTGACCGCTGCGGGGTCGAAGGCGCCGGCCGCATCGGGGACGGCGAACGCGGCGGTACGGGTGCCCTCGACCAGTTCGGCCAGCAGTTCGTCGCGCGCCGGTCCGGCCGGGCAGGCGACCAGCGCCGGAATCGCCAGGAACACCGTGCCGAACAGCGGGCCGCAGGCCAGCGCGGCGCCGAACTCCTCGACTGCGACGGCCTGGTCGACCAGGGAGCCGCCCACGCCGCCGTCGGCCTCGGGAACCGACAGACCCAGCACGCCGAGTTCGGATCCCAGCCGGTCCCACACCTTGGGGTCGAACGTCGGATCGGACTCCATCAGGCGCGCGAACCGCCTGCTCGTCGAAGTTCTCGGCGCAGAACTTGCGCACCGCGCTGCGCAGCTGCGCGCTGCTCCTCGGTGAACCTGAACTCAGCCACGGGGAACCTCCTTCCACGGCATGCCGGCATCGGCACGCAGGTCGCCGGGCAGGCCGAGGACCCGCTCGCCGAGAATGTTGCGCATCACCTCGGAGGTGCCGCCCTCGATGGTGTTGGCGCGGCTGCGCAGGAACCGCTGCTGGATCGGGCCCCGCCAGTCACCCTCCCGGTGCGTCGCCGGTCATCGCGTAACCGTGGTACAGAATGCCCTTCCGGCCCAAGCAGATCCATGCAGAACTCGTAGATGTGCTGGTTGAGTTCGGCGCCGACCATCTTGCCGATCGAGCCCTCCGGGCCGGGACCGCCGACGGTCGCCGCGGCGCGGGACCGCTCGGAGGTCAGCCGTTGCGCCTCGGCGCGCAGCCACAGCTGGGTCAGCCGGTCACGCAGCACCGGCGTGTGCAGTTCGGGGCGCGCGGCCCACAGCGAGACGGCATCGTCGATGGTGCCCGCGCCGCGCCGGCTGCCGCTGGCGCCGAGCGCGCTGCGTTCGTTCATCAGCGTGGTCATCGCCACGCCGCCAGCCGTCGCCGACCGCGCCGAGCCGGTGGGTGTCGGGGATGCGGGCGTCGGTGATGTAGACCTCGTTGAACTCGGCCTGCCCGGTCAGCTGGCGCAGCGGCCGGGTCTCGCACGCCGGGGGCGTGCATGTCGAGGACGAAGTAGGTCAGGCCCTTGTGCTTGGGCAGTCGGGATCGGTGCGGGCCAGCAGCAGCCCCCAGCGGGCGCGGTGCGCCAGGCTGGTCCACACCTTCTGGCCGTTGATCACCCAGTCCGTCGCCGTCCGGCACCGCCGAGGTGGCCAGCCCGGCCAGGTCGGAGCCGGCGCCCGGCTCGGAGAACAGCTGGCACCAGATGTCCTCGGTGGTGGCCAGCGGGCGCAGCAGCGACTGCTTCAGCTCGTCGCTCTGGGCGTGCTCGCGCACCGTCGGCGCGGCCATGCCGTAGCCCATCGGGTTGAGCCCGAGCGGCACCGGCCCGCCGGCGCCTTGCAGGATCCGGTCGGCGACGGCCTGCAGGCCGCGGGACAAGCCCAAGGCCGCCAAGACCTTCGGGGAAGTGCACCCAGGACAGCCCGGCGTCGTAGCAGGCGCCGAGGAACTCGGGGATCGGGACTTTCTTCGGGTCGTGGTCGGCCACGACTCCGCGCGCCAGGTCGGCGACCCGGTCCGCATCGGCAACGGTGCTCATTCCGCCACGATAGGGAACGCCAGAAAGTGGTCAGCGGTCGGGCACGTTACGTGGCCCCATTCCAGCGGCCTTGTCCCCGACGTGCGCGCGCCTGCCGATGTGAGACTCCTCCCGCATCCGCTCCGACATGTGCGGGTAGTGCAGTTCGAAGGCCGGGCGCTCCGAACGGATCCGGGGCAGCTCGGTGAAGTTGTGCCGCGGCGGCGGGCAGGTGGTCGCCCACTCCAGCGAGTTGCCGTAACCCCACGGGTCGTCGACGGTGACGACCTCGCCGTAGCGCCAGCTCTTGAAGACGTTCCAGATGAACGGGATCATCGAGACACCGAGGATGAACGCGCCGATGGTCGAGACGATGTTCAGCGTGGTGAACCCGTCGGTGGGCAGGTAGTCGGCGTAGCGGCGCGGCATGCCCTCGTCGCCCAGCCAGTGCTGGACCAGGAAGGTGGTGTGGAAGCCGATGAAGGTCAGCCAGAAGTGCAGCTTGCCCAGCCGCTCGTCGAGCAATCGGCCGGTCATCTTCGGGAACCAGAAATAGATGCCGGCGTAGGTGGCGAACACGATGGTGCCGAACAGCACGTAGTGGAAATGCGCGACCACGAAATAGGTGTCGGTGACGTGGAAGTCCAGCGGTGGGCTGGCCAGGATGACACCGGTGAGACCGCCGAGCAGGAAGGTCACCAGGAAGCCGATCGAGAACAGCATCGGCGTCTCGAAGGTCAGCTGGCCCTTCCACATGGTGCCGATCCAGTTGAAGAACTTGATGCCGGTCGGGACCGCGATCAGATACGTCATGAACGAGAAGAACGGCAGCAGTACCGCTCCGGTGGCGAACATGTGGTGCGCCCACACCGCCACCGACAGCGCGGCGATGCGACAGCGTCGCGTAGACCAGGGTGGTGTAGCCGAAGACCGGCTTGCGGGAGAACACCGGGAAGATCTCGGTGACGATGCCGAAGAACGGCAGCGCCACGATGTAGACCTCGGGGTGGCCGAAGAACCAGAACAGGTGCTGCCACAGGATCGCCCCGCCGTTGGCCGGGTCGTAGATGTGGGCACCGAGGTGCCGGTCGGCGGCCAGCCCGAACAGTGCCGCGGTCAGCAGCGGGAAGGCCAGCAGCACCAGGATCGAGGTGACCAGGATGTTCCAGGTGAAGATCGGCATCCGGAACATCGTCATGCCCGGGGCAGCGCATGCAGACCACCGTGGTGATCATGTTGACCGCACCCAGGATGGTGCCCAGACCGGCGACCACCAGTCCGATGATCCACAGATCGCCACCGGCACCGGGGGAGTGCACGGCATCCCACAGCGGGGTGTAGGCCGTCCAGCCGAACTCCGCCGCACCCCCGGGCGTGATGAAGCCGGCCAGTCGCGATCAGCGCGCCGAACAGGAACAGCCAGAACGACAGGGCGTTCAGCCGCGGGAACGCCACATCGGGGGCACCGATCTGCAGCGGCAGCACCAGGTTGGCGAACCCGAACACGATCGGGGTCGCATAGAACAGCAGCATGATCGTGCCGTGCATGGTGAACAGCTGGTTGTACTGCTCGTTGGACAGGAACTGCAGCCCGGGCGCCGCCAGTTCGGCGCGCATCAACAACGCCATCAACCCGCCGATGAAGAAGAAGGCGAAGCAGGCGACGCAGTACATGATGCCGATCAGCTTGTGATCGGTGGTCGTGACGAGCTTGTAGACGAGGTTGCCCCGGGGACCCATGCGGGCAGGGAAGGGGCGGCGTGGGGCGAGGACGGCGGGCGGCGCCTCGGCGGTCATGGCGGCGGCTGTACCCACCTGGCGGCCGATCTAACGCGATCACAGCGATTCACAACTTCTTGACAGTGAACTAGAACCTGTTACATTCTGGCCGCGGTCGGGAGGTCGGAGTGCCGCCTGCGGACGTTGCTGTAGGAGGCTGCGTGAGCGTCGTCATGAGTAAGGGCCGCTCGCTGACGCTGGTCACTGCTGCGTATGTGGTGGCCGTCGCGGTCGCCGCGGCCTGGCTGTACCTGGGGCCGAGCACCGGGCGGCTGTGGCTAGATGCCTTCATCGCCGACATCCTGGCGACCCTGGTGATCTTCGTGTTCAGCCGGATCTACCGGAACTCCAGCTTCTACGACGCCTTCTGGAGCGTGATCCCACCGCTGCTGTTGCTGTACTGGTGGGCCGAGGGCGGTCTGGGCCTGGGCTCGCTGCGCTGCTGGCTGGTGGCGATCGTCATGTTTTATTGGGCGATCCGGCTGACCGGAAACTGGGTCTACGGCTTCCCTGGCCTGCACCACGAGGATTGGCGCTATCCGCTGCTGCGCGACGGTGCCGGGCGCTGGGAGTTCCTGGCCGACCTGTTCGGCATCCACCTGGTGCCCACCGTGCAGGTGTTCCTGGGCATGCTTCCGGTCTACGTCGCGGTCACCCGGCCCGGTGACGGCCTGGTTTGGTTGACGTGGGTCGCGTTCGCCGTCGGCGTTGCCGCGGTGACTCTGGAGTTGGCCGCCGACACCCAGATGCACCGGTTCGTCGCCGAGCGCACCTCCGGTGCGGTGATGGACCGCGGGTTGTGGAGTTGGTCGCGGCACCCGAACTACTTCGGCGAGTTGAGCTTCTGGTTCTCCATGGCCCTGTTCGGCGTGGCGGCCGCCCCCGGGGACTGGTGGTGGTTGTTCGTCGGAGTGGTCGCGATGCTGGCGATGTTCTTGGGCGCGAGCATCCCGCTGATGGAGAAGCGCAGCCTGGAGCGCCGGCCGCACTACCAGGCGGTCATCGACCGGGTGTCGCGGCTGGTGCCGCGGCCGCCGAAGGCCGCAGTGTGACCCGCCCCCGGGTGGTGATCGCCGGCCTGGGCGACAGCGGGCTGCTCACCGCGATCAAGATTGCCAAACATGTCGACGTCGTCGGCATCTCGGTCAAGCCGGCCTTGGTCAGCGGCCAGGAACTCGGGTTGCGCCTTGCGCGGCCGAAAGATTGGGCCCGGGACAACTGGATTCCGTTCGACAAGTTCCGCGGCCTCGACCGCGTGCGCACGGTGCAGGCCGCGCTGACGGGTCTGGACCTGCAGAATCGAACCGTTCACGCCGAAACGGTCGACGGGACGCCCGTCACCGAACGCTTTGACGCGCTAGTCATCTCGACCGGGGTGAGCAACGGCTTCTGGCGCCGGCCCTCCTTGCAATCACCCGACGATGTCGGCGCAGAGCTCAGAACCGCCCACGACAGGTTGGCCGCGGCGCGCTCGGTGATCGTCCTCGGCGGCGGAGCGGCCGCGCTGAGCACGGCCGGCAACCTGGCCACCACCTGGCCGGACAAACGGATCGATCTCTACTTCCCGCACGAGCGCCCGCTGCTCGAACACCACCCGCGCACATGGGAACGCCTGCAGCGCAGGATGACTGGGTTGGGTATTGGCCTGCACGGGAGTCATCGGGCGGTGGTGCCCGAAGGATTCGGCTGCGACGAGATCACCAGCGAGCCGGTGCAGTGGAGCACCGGACAACCACCGGCGTCGGCCGACGCGGTGATCTGGGCCATCGGGCGGGTGCGCCCCAACACCGGCTGGCTGCCACCGGAGATGCTCGACGAGCAGGGCTTCGTGAGGGTCACTCCGGAGTTGCGGGTGTGCGGGCACGAGCGGGTGTTCGCCATCGGCGACGTCGCCGCCACCGACCCGTTGCGCGCCTCGGCCCGCGCCCGGGCCGACGGGATGCTGGCTCACAACGTTCGCGCGGCACTGGACGGCGGCGAGCTGAAGACATACACACCACCCAAGCGACGGTGGGGCTCGGTGCTCGGAATCCAGCCCGACGGGTTGGAGGTGTTCGCCCCCAACGGTCAGGCGTTCAAGTTTCCGTCCTGGTCGATCGATCGGGTGTTGATGCCGTGGATCGTGCGCCGCGGAATCTACGGCGGGGTGCGCGAGAACCAGCCCTCGCTGTAGCGCGGTGCCCCCTTGCGCCGAACGCGGAAATCGGCGCGGAGAGGCGGAGAAACCCGCGGCGGTACGCTTTGCGGCGTGGCGGTCTTCGGTCGGAACTCGGCGCGCCAGCGCCTGCGACGGGCCTCGATCCAGGCCCTGTCCGTGCCCACCTTCGACACTCCCGCTGATTGCACGCCGTGGGTCATCGGCGGGCTTTGGCCGGTGGAGTTGCAGACCGTGACACCGGCGACGAGGCTCGTCGCCGAGCACCTGAAAAACGACCTGCAGCGCATCGCCAACTCGGCGAACGCGAAGGTGCGGGCGTTACGGCACGCGGGCCTGCCCGGTGCCGCACGCCGGGCCGAGGAAAGCCGGGTCGTCAACGAGGCGCGCGCGTACGCGGTCGCGCGGGTGGACTCGACGGTGCGCCAGTTGCACATTCAGGCGTTGAGCGGTCCGCCCGAGAGTGACTTTCCGACCGATCCGGGGCTACAGCAGATCGTTGTCGCCGACACATCCGCCGATGAGGTCCTGGACGTCGAGGAGTTCGTCGAAACGACGCCGGCTCCCGAACCCGAGCCCGATGAGCATCGGCTGGAGCGGCTGCTGCATTTCGCCGCCCGCCAGGAGCCCGGGTTGCGCTGGGCGGTGGGCGAGCGCGCCGACGGAACCATGCTGCTGGTGACCGACCTGGCGCACGGCTGGATCCCGGCCGGCGTCACACTGCCCGCCGAGGTCGAGTTGCTCCCGCCGGCCAGGCGCGGTGGGCGCGTCAGGGAACTGCTCGGCGACGTCTCGGCCGCTGCGGTCTATCAACCCGGCGACCTTTTCGACAAGGGCGCAGCGGAGGACCTCACTCCCACGTCGTCGCAGGGGCGGCACCTGGACGCGGTGGATGACTTGGGCTGGAAGCTGGTCGATGCCACCCAATGGCGTGATGGTTTGCCACGGCTGGTACACACCCTTGCCAGGGCGGGGGCCGCACGCTCCGGCGTCGTCGATTCGGAACTCGATGTTCTGCGGGTGCATTCCGACACCGCCCGCTATCACGTCCTAGCGCAATACCCGGACGTCGAGTCGGCGCTGTTGTGCAACTGCATGCTGCTCGCCGCAACCGAGGCAATCGCCGTCGGCGACGAGCGTTCGGCCAATTATCACTTCGCGTGGTTCGAGTCGCTGAGCGCGCCGGCGGCCGGCCAATGGGCCGGTCAGCCGTGACGAATGGGACATGGTGAGATTGCTGTGACGATTTCTCACCATTGGTACGAGGCCGTCACGTGAGCGAATTGACCCAGGTAGCGACGCTCGACATACTGGCCACATGGGGGTACCCAGTGGCGCGGGCGAGCTTAGCGACAGGGATCTGGTCGATGCCGTCCTGCGGGATCTGAGCGAGGCGGCCGACCGCTGGGAAGCGCTTGTCGCGCAAGCCGAGACCACGACCTACAGCGTTGATCTGGGTGATGTCCATGCGGTCGCCAACTCCGACGGCAAACTCGTCGAGCTGACATTGCATCCTGCCGTCGTGACCGATTACAGCCACGGAGACCTCGCGGAGCGGTTGAATCTCGCCTTCACCGCGCTCCGGGAAGAGGCCGAGACCGACAACGAAGCCCGATACGGCGGCGGACTCCGGTGACCGCCGATCACCATGCGATTCTCTTGCGCAGGGAGTTGCTGGACACTACCGGGCATAGCCGTGGAGGTCGCCGAGGGTGCCGCTGAAC
Source organism: uncultured Actinomycetota bacterium (assembly GCA_963753095.1). Classification (GTDB taxonomy): domain Bacteria; phylum Actinomycetota; class Actinomycetes; order Mycobacteriales; family Mycobacteriaceae; genus Mycobacterium. The sequence goes on along the minus strand of CAVWBC010000016.1, from coordinate 79,324 downwards.
CTGTCTAACAGGGACCAGAATTCCGGGCACCTGTTCTACAACCGGCGACTGCGCGCTGCGATCACCCGGTTCTCCGTGCGCATGAAACACGACGATCGCAAACAGCAGGCTGCCGTCGCGCTGTCGATCGTCTTCGTATTGATCGGCTGTGGGTGGATGGCCCTGCTGCACTTCATGAAGCCAGCCGGATTGGTGGGGCAGTCGCCTATCATCGGCAATCGCGACACCGGTGCCCTCTACGCCAAGATCAACGACCGCCTGTACCCGGCGCTCAATCTGACGTCGGCGAGACTGGCGACCGGCAGTGCCACCTCGCCGACGTGGGTGAACGCCAAGGAGATCGGCAAGTATCCGACCGGGCCGATGATCGGCATCCCGGGTGTGCCCGACGACCTGAGCGTCACAGCCAATCCGGTCTCGGCCTGGGCGGTGTGTGACACGGCGCCCGCGCGGGGCAGTGGTCAGCCGCCAACCGTCACCGCGATCGCAGGGGAACTGCTCCCACGGTGGGCGCGCCGCAGCCATGCGATCCGCGCAGGCGATTCTCGCCACCCACCAGGACGACACCTATCTGATCTGGAACGGCCGGCGTGCCCGCATCGATCCGACCGATCGCCGCGTGACGTTCAACCTGGGTCTGGATCCGGGGGCCACCCGGCCCGTCGAGATCTCCAACGCCCTCTTCGACGCCATGCCGGCGACCGAACCCCTTGGGGTGCCGGTCATTCCGGGCGCCGGAACTCCATCGCAGTTGCTGCCCGGCTCAGTGGTGGGTCGAGTGCTGCAGACCAAGGACGCCAACGGCAGCGTCAGTGGCTTCTACGTTCTGCTGCCCAACGGCGTGCAGAAGATCACCAGCTTCGTCGCCGACCTCCTGCGCACGGCCGACAGCCAGGGGGCGACGACACCGCAGCTGGTGTCGCCCGACAAACTCGTCGACATCCCTCAGATCGAGGTTCTCAACGTCGGCTTCTATCCGACCGGAAAGCTGGAATTCGTTGACACCGCGGCCAACCCGGTGACCTGCGTCGGCTGGCAGAAACAGTCCACCGACCGTCAGGCAGCGGTCGCGATCATCAGCGGGCGCGGTCTGCCGACCCCGCCGACCATGGATTCCCACATCGTGCGACTCGTCCGCGACAGCCGCGACCCGGACTCCGTGGAAGCCAACCAAACCCTGATCCTGCCGGGTGCGGCCAACTTCGTCGCATCGACCAGTGGCGTCGTCACGTCGGACACCCGCGAGAGCCTCTACTGGGTGTCGCCGCAGGGCGTCCGCTACGGCATCGAATGGGACCAGAACACGCTGCAGGCGTTGGGGATCGATCCGCGTCGTGCAGTGCAGGCGCCGTGGCCGCTGCTCCGGACATTCGCGGCCGGGCCGGCGATCAACCGCGCCACTGCGCTGCTGGCGCGCGACACCATCGACGCCGGGGGCGCCGTCGCGCCCGTCCCGGCGGCCAACCAACAGACCGCGGGAGGCTAGCGATGTCCAAAAGGGGATTCGTCCGCGGTGCGCGCAAGCCCGCGCCGGTGGTGCCGCCCGCGCGGGTGATTGTGTCCCCGCCGTTGGCGCTTCCCGAACGGGAGCCCCGAAACATCCTGTTGATGATCGCGCTACCGGCGCTACTTGTGGGCATCATCGGAACGCTCGTGGTGATGTACACCTCCGGCGTCCGATCGCTGCAGTCCGGATTCTTTCCCCTGATCGGGCTCGTCGGCTTCGGGGCGCTGATGTTCAGCGGCCGCCTGGGCCGTGGGCGCCGTATCAGCTGGGGCGAGCAGGAGAAGCAGCGCCGAATCTATCTGCGCCAGTTGGACGAGGACCGCGACGAAGTTCAGCGCGCGGCGCAGGAGCAGCGTCGGAGCCAACTCTTCCGGCACGGCGATCCGCAGAAGCTCGACACGGTCATCGGCGGTCCGCGGATGTGGGAGCGGCGACCGGTCGACTCCGACTTCCTCGACGTGCGGCTGGGTATCGGCGTCCAGTCGGCCGCCGACTCCGCGGTGTCCCTACAGTGGCCCGAAGTTCCGATCGGCGAGGAACTGGAACCGGTCACCGGTCGGGCGTTGCGCGACTTCATTCTGGAGCAGAGCAAGATCCGCGGTATCGGCAAGGTGCTGAGCCTTCGTTCCAAGCCCGGGCTTCAGCTTCATCGGCGAGGACCCCGACGAACTGCACGCCTTGATGCGCTCGGTGTTGTGTTCGCTCGCGGTGTACCACAGCCCCGGCGACGTCAAGCTCATGGTCGTGACCCGCCATCCCGAGTTGTGGTCGTGGATGGTGTGGTTACCGCACAACCAGCACGACGAGATGTTCGATGCGTGTGGGCTGCGGCGCCTGGTGTTCAGCTCGCCGACCGAGCTCGAGGAGGCACTGGACTCCGAACTGCATCGCAAAGGCCGCGGACCGTGGACGGCGCCGAGCGGGTCGAGCCCGACCACGATGCCGTCAACCATGGAGGCCGCCCCCGGTGCCGGGCTGGGTCCGCACTGGGTGATCATCGACGACAACGTCGGCACCCCCGAACAGTGGGAGGTGGTCACGGGTCAGAAGGGCATGGCCGGAATCACCGTGCTCAGGCTGGCGACGCGACCCGGCGTCGGCGTCGGATTCACCGACGCGGACCAGCGTTTCGAGTTGCGCGAGGGCAGGCTGCGGCACCGCGGCGCTTTTTCGCCGTGGCCGACATGCTCGCCGAGAGCACCGCGGACCGCTATGCCCGGGCACTTGCCCGATGGTCGCCCATGTCGGCCGGCGAGTTGTCGGAGACCGACAGCCAGGGTGGGGAACTGTTGCGTGCGTTGGGCATCACCGACCCTCGCCGCCTCGACGTCGATCGACTGTGGGCCGAGAGCCGCGGCCGTGGCGACCCGCGCTGGGCCATGGTTCCGGTCGGGGTCAAACCGGGCGGCGAACTACAGTACGTGATCTTGCGAGCCAAGGATTTCGGTGGCTTCGGCTTTCACTCCGTGGTGATCGGAACGTCGGGGTCGGGCAAGTCGGAGTACTTCTTGTCACTGTGCAACGGGATAGCGCTGACACACTCGCCCGAGGCCTTCATCGTGATCTTCGTCGACATGAAGTTCGAATCGGCTGCCCAGGACCTCGAAGGGCTGCCCCACGTCGCGGGGTCGCTGTCCAATCTGGGCAAGGACGACCGGCACCTGGCCGAACGGATGCGTAAGGCCATCGACGGTGAGATCGCAAGGCGCTACCGATTGTTCAAAGACGCGGGAGCGCGCGACGCCAACGAGTACGAGGAGATGCGTCTGGCCGGACGCGATCTCGAGCCGGTGCCGATCCTGCTCGTCATCATCGACGAGTACCTCGAGTTGTTCCATCACCATCCCGAATGGATCGACCTGGTGATCCACATCGGCCAGGAAGGTCGCGGCTGCAACGTCTTCTTCACCCTGGGTGGCCAGCGCCTGGACCTGTCGTCGCTGAGCAAAGCCAAGAGCAACATCGCCTTCCGGGTGGCGCTGCGCGCCGAGACCGCCGAGGACTCCCGCGACGTCATCGGGAGCGACGCCGCATTGCATCTGCCGTCCAAGGAGAACGGCTACGCACTGCTGAAGGTCGGACCCCGCGACCTGGAGCAATTCCGCTGCTTCTATGTGTCGGAACCCTTCGTGGTTCCCAAGAAGGCGGTGATCAACGACCGGACCGTCGATGTCAGCTTCACCCAACCACGCGCACTGACCTGGGAGTACCAGCCGCTGAGCGAGGAGGACAGCTCGGCACTGGCGGTGGCCGACGAACCGGAGGAGCCCGACGAATTCCTCTACCACGCAGACGGTTTCAAGAAGAAGAAGCTGCTCGACGTCATCCGCGAGTCGCTGGTCTCCCACCCTGTGCGGGCACCGCACCAGATCTGGCTGCCGCCGCTCGAGGTCGGCGAGACCGCCGATGCGTTGGTGCAACGCTGGCGCGGCAAGCCGTGGTGGGTGGACTACGGTCACAACCCGGGGCTGGTATTTCCTGTCGGCATCGAGGACTTCCCGGAGGAGCACGCCCAGCGGGTGCACGCCATCGACGCAGAGATGGACAACGTGATGGTCGTCGCCACCGCCCAGCGGGGCAAGTCGACAACACTGATGACGCTCGTCACGTCTGCGGCGCTGATGTACCGACCGGAACGGGTGACGTTCTACTGCGTCGGTGCTTCGTTGTATCCGATCGAAGACCTGCCGCACGTCGCCGGTGTCGTCGGCCTGTCCGACACCGAGGGGGTGTCCCGCACGCTGGCCACTGTCGAAGCGCTGATCCGGTCCCGGGAAGCGTCGTTCAAGCGCTACCAGACGGACATCTCGGAGTTCCGCGAACGACGCTTCGGAGCTGCCGGCGGTGGCGGCACAGATCCCGACGACAAGTTCGGGGACGTGTTCCTGGTCATCGACAACTTCGGCGACCTGTACGACAAGGACAATGCCATGGGGGATCGGGCGATCGCCATAGCCCGGCAAGGACTTTCGTATGGCGTGCATGTCGTGACGAGTGCCAGCGGTTGGTTGGTGGGCCAGAAGCAGGCGCTGCTCAACGTCTCCAACGCCAGGATCCAGCTGCGGTTGAGCAATCCCGACGAAACTCAGATGGGTACCGGCATGGAGCACCGTCGAGCCGCGCGCCACACGCTGGATCGCCCCGGTTTCGGCGTGACACGACTGGGTCAGGAGCTTGTGATCGGGCTGCCCGAGATCGTCGGACCCAGCAGGGAGCGGATCCCCGCTCGCCACGTTGGCGAGGTGATCGCCGCCCAGACCGGAGCGGGCAAGGTCGAGACCCTGGCCCGGCTGCCCCAGCGGATCGCGCTGCGGCAGATCGTCGCTGCGTACCCGGACACCGCAGCGGGCGGCGACGAACTCGACATTCCGTTCGCGATGGGTGAGAGCGCGTTGCAGCCGGTGGCGCTGGCGAGCCGACAGGTGCCCAACATGCTGGTGGTCGGACGTCAGGGCTGCGGAAAGACCAGCACCCTGGCGGCATTCGGTCAGGCGATCGCGGCCCGGCTCACCCCGGAACAGGCACAGATCACCATCATCGATCCGAAGACGACGCTGATCGGAAGAATCCAGCGGACCGCACGTTCGGGCATACGCCTACACCCCCGACGACATCGATCAGGTGCTCGCTGAATTGACCGCGATCATGCGAGACCGCCTTCCTCCGTCCGGTCTCAGCCAGGAAGAGCTCCTGACGCGCACCTCATGGCAGGGGCCACACCACTTCGTCCTGATCGACGACGAGCAGGAGTTGCGGCCCAACGGCGTTGTGGGCAAGCAGGCGGCGACCGCGCCGTTGTGGGCGCTCATCGAGCGTAGCCGGGAGATCGGGTTGCATGTCATCGCAACTCGTCTGCCCGGCAACTGGGCGGGTGTCTCGGCGATGAGCCCGTTCCTGCAGAGGCTGACGGGCTCGCGGGCCCCGACATTGTTCATGGACAACGACCCGCAGACGGTCAAGGTGTTCGGCCGCACCAGCGCCCAGCAACTACCGCCGGGCAGGGGACTGCTGGTGACGACCGACGGCGTGATGGAGGGTGTGCTGGTCGGCACACCGGATTGAGTCCGGTGATCAGGCGATCGTCAGACCGCCGTCGACGACGATCGTCTGCCCGGTGACGTAGCCGGCCGCCGGGGAGGCCAGCCACACCGCCGTCGCCGCCAACTCGGCGGGGTCGCCGATGCGGCCCAGTACGACCCGCGGTAGCTGGCTGTCCAGATAGCCGGGCTTGTACTCGTCGGTCATCTCGCTCTTGAAGAAGCCCGGCGCCAACGCGTTGACGCGAATTCCCTTGCGGGAGCCCCACTGCTGCGCCAAGTCGCGGGTCAGGCCGAGCACGCCGGCTTTGGAGGCGCTGTAGGCGGCCTGCGGCAGGCCGCCGGTGGTCAGGCCCAGGATGCTGGAGACGTTGACGATCGAACTGCCCGGCTGCATCACCCGCCCGCACGCCTGCGCCATCCAGTACGAGCCGTTGAGGTTGACGTCGACGATCTTGCGGAACTGCTCCGGGGTCTCCCGGGTCGCCGGCACCGCGGTGCCCACGCCCGCGTTGTTGATCAGCACATCCACCCGGCCAAACACCTCGATCGCAGCGTCGACCAGCGCCTGGCACTGGTCGGGGTCCACCACGTCGGTCATCCGGGTGTACACCTTGCGCCCGGCGGCTTCGACGAGCGCCGCGGTCTGCGCCATCTTCTCCACCCGACGGGCACCGAGCACCAGGTGGGCACCGGCCTCGGCGAACGCCTGCGCGAAGGCCACCCCCAGGCCGGACGATGCCCCGGTGACGATGACGACCTTGTCGTCCAGCCGGAAGGAATCAAGAACGGTCATAGGATTCCTCGCTCCTCCTCGGGCTCGTGCCTCGCCCCGCATCGTCGACTCGGCTCACGATGACGGGCTCCGCAGCACCTGGCGCGCAATCGCGTACTTGTGCACCTCGGTCGGGCCGTCGTAGAGCCGGAAGGCCCTCATGTCGGTGAAGATCATCCCGACCGGTGTCTCGTCGGAGATCCCCATGCCGCCGAGGACCTGCACACAGCGGTCGGCCACCTTGAACAGTTCCTCGGAGACGTACGCCTTGACCATCGAACTCTCGTGCCGGCCCTTGGCGCCGGTGTCCAGCGCCCAGCACGCCCACCAGATCGCCAACCGGCACTGCTGAAGCGCAATCTCGTTGTCGGCCAACATGAATCCCACGCCCTGGTGTTCACCCAGCGGCTTGCCGAACGCGGTGCGGGTGCGGGCGTGGTCGACGGCGATCGAATGCGCGCGCGCTGCCGCGCCGAGCCAGCGCATGCAGTGCGTCAGCCGGGCGGGCGTCAGCCGCAGCTGGGCGTAGCGCAACGCCTGGCCGACCTCGCCGAGCACCGCGGTGGCGGGCAGCCGTCAGGTCGCGGAACTCGACCACACCGTGACCCTGCGACGTAGTTGCGGTCCATGGTGTTCATCACCCGCTCGAGTTCGATACCCGGCGTCTGACCGTCGCAGAGGAACAGCGTCGGGCCGTCGGGACCGTGCGGGTTCGGCGCGACGCGGGCCATGATGATCCACGTCCGCGCACCGTCGGCGCCGGTGATCAGCCACTTGCGGCCGTTGATCACGTAGTTGCTGCCGTCGAAGACGGCCTCGGTGGCCAGCTGGCCCGGATCCGATCCGGCGCCGCCGGGTTCGGTCATCGCGAACACCGAGCGCTGCCTGCCGTCGATCGACGGGCACGAGGAACTTCTCCACCTGCTCGTCGTTGGCGATCTTGCCCAGCACGAACATGTTGCCCTCGTCCGGCGCCGCGCAGTTCAGCGCGACCGGCCCCAGCGTCGACCAGCCGGCGGCCTCGAACAGCACCGCCTGCTCGCGGTGCGAGGGCTCGCGGCCACCGAACCGCCGTGGCGCCTGGAAGGTCAGCAGACCCGCGTCGCGGGCGAGCCCGACGAGTTCGGTGCGCAACTCCTCGTCGGGGCCGTGCCGGGTGAGCCGCGGGTCGCGCTCGTAGGGGACGATCTTCTCCACGACGAACTCGCGGATCTCGTCGCGTAGCGCCGCGAGCTCGTCCGGAATCTCGAAGTCGATCATCGCTGTCCTTCCATCAGTGCCAGTGCCCGCTCGAACAGCCGGACCGTCGCGATGTGCAACCTGTTCGCCTATCTCCTTGGGCGCCAGGCCCGCAGCGGCCCGGGCGTTGGAGCCCTCCAGGATGATTCCCAGCTTGAAGCAGGCCATCACCGTGTACCAGTGGATGTTGGACAGGTCGCGGGTGGTGTTCTGCGCGTATCGCTCGACGAGCTCGTCCGGGGTGGCCGAGATCGCCGGCGTCCATCAGCACGTTGGTCAGCACCGAGTCGTGGCCCGGCGCATACCAGGTGGCCAGCATCCAGCCCAGGTCCAGCAGCGGATCACCGATGGTGCACATCTCCCAGTCGACGATCGCCACCACCTCGGGCCCGGTGGGGGAGAACATCACGTTGGCGGCGTGGTAGTCGCCGTGCATGATTCCCGGGCGTCCACTGAGACGGCTGGTTCTGCTGCAGCCAGGTGGCGACCGCGTCGACGTCCCCGATGTCGGGGCCGGGGTAGTTATCGAAGCCGCTGTAGGACTCCAGCTCCGAAAGCCAGCGTGGCACTTGGCGTTCCAGGAATCCCTCCGGGTTTGCCGAAGTCGGCCAGCCCGACTGCGACGTGGTCGACGGCGCCGAGCCGGGCCACCGCGTCGGCCATCGACAGGCCCATGTCGTGGCGGATGGCGGCGTCCCCGGCGTGCAGGGCCGGCAGGGCGGCAGCCGGCGTTGAAACCGTCGACCGGCTCCATCAGGTAGAAGACGGCGTCGCCGAGCACCGCGGTGTCGTCGCACACCGCGATCAACCGGGGGTGCGGAACGTCGGTGTCGGCCAGGGCGTGCAGCACGCGGGTCTCGCGCAGGATCACCTTGTTGCTGACCGGCCGTAGGTGTTTCGGGCCGCGGCGGAAAACGTACTCACGCCCGGCGTGGGTGAACCGCAGCATGATGTTCTGGGTGCCGCCGAGGATCTCGGTGACGTTCTCCACCGGTCCGTCACCGAGGCCCTGCTCGGACATCCAGGCGCCCACCGCGGTCAGGTACTCCACGCCGGTGAAGCTACCGTACGGTTGGTTGGTCCAAACCCTTCGGCCACGGCAACCGGCTGTCGATGGTGTGGAACACGCTCCATCCGACCACCGTGCCGAGCGCGATCGACAGGATCGCGGCGCCGGTCGCGCCCAGACTCGACATACCGACGTTGCCGCCGGACGCGGCCTGACTGACCGACTCGAAGCTGAGCGCGCCGGGCACCAGCGACCAGAACGCCGCCAGCATCATCACCACGCCGGCGGCGCGGTCTTGATCCGTGCGGCCAGCATCGCGAACGGCACCACCAGGATCGCGCCGACGAACCCCGAGTGGGACGCCGACATCACCTTGCCGGCCAGCTCCTGCCCCACCAGGGCCACCGCGATCGCGGCGATCAGCCAGACCAGTGATCCCCGCGGCGCGGACAAGTAGACGTAGAGACCGAACCCCACAACGACGATCGCGACGTACAGCGACCAGGCTCCCATCTGGGCCGACGGGCTCTGCGGATAGACCTTACCGGCGACCTGCACGCCCATGGCCACACCGAACACCAGCAACGCCAACTGCGCCATCCCGTAGACCAGCCGGCTGGCGCCCGAAATAATCTGCGAGGCTGGCCAGTTCCATCGCGCCGATGGTCAACGCCATTCCGGGCAGGATCGCCACCAGCGCCGGGGCGATCACCCGCAGGAGTCCGTCGTGGGCGGTGTCGGCGACGAACCAGGTCGCCAGGATCGTGACGATGGTCGGCCGACAGCGTCGGCAGCATCGGGTTCAGGCCCGGGAACGGCCGGCCCAGCTGGACGATGGCACCGACCACCAGTCCGAGGAACAGGTAGCCGGGCAGCGACGCCCAGGTCGGGTTGATCACCATGCCGAATCCGACTGTGGTGACGGCATATCCGACGGTGGTCGCGACCGGGCCGAATCGGGGCCGCAGGTTGCGTGCCGCCTCGATGGCCGCGATCGCATCGGCGGGAGTGATCGCGCCGACCGCGGCCAGGCTGGCGATGTCGTCGATGCGGCCGGCCATGTCGAGCTGCAGCGACGAGTGCGTCGACCCGTCGACCCCGTAACCGACCGTGCCGACCTGGATCATCAACATCGTCGGCAGCACCACGACCCGGACCGGCTCACGTGGTGTACTGCGCGGCGATCTGCACCAGGCGGCCCTCCACCAGCTGGGTCGGCTGCTCCACCTCCACCAGTGCGATCCCGATCTCCCGCAGCATCGCCGCGATCTCGACCTGGTCGTGGGTGTCCGGCGGCGCCAGCGGTGCGGGCGGCGTCTTGCGGATCGCGTTGAAGATCCGCATCCGGCGGGCCCGTCTCTTGTCGTTCATACCCGCATCATGACCCAGTACCGTCGCGGTATGGCTGATCGCCCGGCGAAGGTCGCCGACGTTCACGAAATCGCCGGGTCGATGCCGCACGTCTCGCGCATCGAAGGACCCAAGGGGAACCCGATCTATCAGGTCGGCGGCAACTCGTTCGTGTACTTCCGGACCCCGGCGCGCGACGCCGCCGATCCAGCGACCGGCGAGCGCTACACCGACGTCATCATCCTGTGGGTGGATTCCGAAGCGGACAAGCTCAGCCTGACCCAGGATCCGGACTCGCCCTTCTTCACCACCGGCCATTTCGACGGACACCCGTCAGTGCTGGTGCGCGGCTGCCGCCTCGGCGAGATCAGCCGAACCGAGCTCGCCGAGCTCATTGCGGACGCGTGGCTGTCCCGGGCGTCGCCGCGGCGGGGGCAGGCGTGGCTTGCTGCTGGCGGTTCGCTGCTAGCCTACTGCCAGGGCCAGTAACCCGTCATCTCCAGCTCCAGCGAGAAGCTGAGGAAGGTCCGGATCAGCACGATGCCGCCCAGCACCGCGACACTGCGGGCATCGGGAGTCACCGCGACCGTCCGGATGATGTCGGCGGCGACGAAGAACTCCAGGCCCAGCAGAATCGAGCGGCCCAATGCTCCCGGAACGACCGGTAGGTATCACCTATCCCTTGACGAGCATCGGCACCACCGCCGCCGCGGAGATCAACGCACCGAGCGCGATCACCACGACACCCACTGCGTCGATCGCCTTGCCGACCGTCTCGATGACCTCGAAGAAGCTCACGGACGAATTGTAGGAACGCGCGGCGTTATCGAGCGGGTAATAGCGCGGTTGCCGTCGCAGCGCCGTCGATCGGTGCGGTCGCCCGCACCGTCACCTGATCGCCGGTCCTGCACCGGCCGCTCCGGCTTGCGGGTTCCGGCATCGAGGTTGTAGGTCCGGCTGTATCCGTCGTCGCTGCGAACGGAGACAGAGGTGTCGGTGGCCGCGGTGACGCATGCCGGTCTGGGTCAATTCAGTGGTGAATCCGCCCTTGTCGTCGGGCACGACGTACTCGCCGTGCAGCGTTCGCGGCATCGCCCCGGGACCGCCGTTCATCGGACCCCCAGGTCCGCCGGGCCCGCCGAAGCCAGGCGGTCCACTCAGGTGCCCGCGCCGGGTCCGCCGTCGTTCGAGCCGCCGGTCGCGGCGTAGATCGCCAGGCCGCCCCCGGCGGCCAGAACCGCCGCGATACCGACGGCGGCCAGCGTGGTGCGGGTCGACCAGGTCCGCGGCTGCGCCGGTGGGACACCCCACACGGGTTCGGTGGGCTGCTGTTGTTCAACGCTCATGGCACCACCCTGGGCGGCCGAACATGGGAATTCGGCTGTGCTGGTCATCAGTGCGCCTCTGTGCGGGATTCACCTCGCATCGCTGACTACAGCTATCCGTGAGCGATCCACGGCGCTCACACGGGTCGTCCGCGGGCTTCCCGGGTGGAACACACTCCAGCCGATGAGGGTGCCGAGGGCGATGGAGAAGATCGCAGCGACGGCGATGCTGAGTACGTGGACGTCGTTGTGTCCGCCGGTCATCGCATCCGCTAGTGATTCAAAACTCAACGCGCTGGGGACCAGCGCCCAGAACGCCGAGAGCATCATCACGATCGCCGGTGGAGACGTCTTCAGCCGCGATGCCAGCGTCGCGAACGGCACAACGAGAAACGCGCCGACCGCGCCGGCGTGGGTTGACGACAGGAAGAGGCCGCCGGCCTTCTGCCCGAGCAGTGCCACGGCGACCGCGGCTATCAGCCAGATCAGCGATCCACGGGGTGCCGACAGATGAAGGTACAGACCGATGGCGATGACCAGGATCGCCAGATAGAACGACCACGTGCCCATCATCGGCGTGGGGTGCGCGGCCCCTGTGTGGCCGAAGATGTGCAGACCGAGGCTGACGCCGAAGAAGATCAGCATCAGCTGCACCACCCCGTAGACCAGTCGGCTGGACCCTGCGATCAGCGACGAGCTGGCCAGTTCCATCGCGCCGAGCGTAAGGGGGATGCCGGGCAGAATCGCGATGAGGGCGGGCCCGATGGTGCGTAGCAGTCCCACGTTGGTGGTGTTGTCCACGAAGCCAGTGGCCAAGATGGTCACGACCGTCGCGGCCAGCGTCGGCAACACTGCCGACAGCGCCGGGAAAGGTCTGCTGAGCATCATAATGACGCCGACGACTGCGCCGAGGAACGCGTAGGCCCACAGTGAGGGCCAGGACGGATTGGTGATCATGCCGAAGCCGACGGTCGTGATGGCGTAGCCGGCAACCGTAGTCGCAGGGCCGAATCGGGGATTCATCGAACGTGCTTCGCGCAGCGCGGCGATCGCATCTACGGGAGTGATCGCGCCCATCTCGGCGAGTGCGGCGATGTCGTCGATGCGGCCGGCCAGGTCGAGCTGGGTGGTGGCGTGTGCGGATGCATCCACCTCCGAACCCACGGTTCCGACCCCGATGAGCAACACTCGGGGCAACACCACTACCCGTACATCGTTGCGGGTGTAGCGCCGCGCAACTGTCATCAGCCGCGCCGCCACCACGTGCGTTGGCTGCTCGACCTCGACGAGGGCGATGCCGAGCTCGCGCAGCATGGCGGCGACCTCGGCATCGTCATGACGGCCGGGCTCGCCAACCGCGCGGGGCACCTCCTTGCGTAACGCGCGCAGTGCCCGTCGCAGGCGGTAGCCGAGGATCTCGCTCATGGTCGCGATTGTGGGCGCCGAACCTGAGCGAACCCGGTGGGCAAATTGATCGACGCCTGTGGGCATGGGTCGCGCAACGGTTCACAGCCCGTGCATAGGAATGGCACAGGGTCGGCTCATCGACACTCCCATACTGGAACCATGAGCTCTTCAGCGGCTGAGCGGGTGGTGATGCGCCGGGCCGACGGCAACCCGATCAACGTCCTGGTCGTCGACGACGAGGCGGTGCTCGCCGAGATGGTGTCGATGGCCCTGCGCTACGAGGGCTGGACCATCGCCACCGCGTGCGACGGGGCGTCGGCGATATCCGCGGCCCGCTCGGCACGGCCCGATGCCGTGGTGCTCGATGTGATGCTCCCGGATATGAGCGGCCTGGACGTGTTGCGGAAGCTGCGCGAGCAGAACCCGCAGCTGCCGGTGCTGCTGCTCACCGCCAAGGACGCCCTCGAGGACCGCATCGCCGGGCTGACGGCGGGTGGCGACGACTACGTCACCAAGCCGTTCTCCATCGAGGAGGTCGTGCTGCGGTTGCGAGGTCTCCTGCGCCGCACCGGGGTGACCGAAACCGACAGCGGCGCCCAGATCATCGTCGGCGACCTGGTGCTCGACGAGGACAGCCACGAGGTGACCCGCGCCGGCGAGCAGGTGTCGCTGACGTCTACGGAGTTCGAGCTGTTGCGTTTCATGATGCGAAACCCCAAGCGGGTGCTGTCCAAAGCTCAGATCCTGGACCGGGTTTGGAGCTACGACTTCGGCGGCCGGTCCAACATCGTCGAGCTCTACATCTCCTATCTGAGGAAGAAGATCGACAGCGGGCGCGAACCGATGATCCACACATTGCGCGGCGCCGGATATGTCCTCAAACCTGCGGGCTAGCACCTGGTCGCTGCGGGCGCGGCTGCTCGTCGGTCAGGTCCTGCTGCTGGCGGCGGCCTGCGTCGGCATCGCGGCGATCACCGAACTCGCGCTACATCAGTACCTCATCGGCCAGCTCGACGATCAACTCCACGAAGCCGCGCACCGCGCGGCGATGATGTATGGCGAACCCCTGCCGCCACCGCCTCCGCCGCCCTGGCGGGACCGGCCGCCGTTTCCGCGGCCCGGCCCGGGCCCGGCGTTCCTGGACGCCCCCGGGCAGCCGATCGGGCTGGTCGCCGGCGTCGTCGACAACGGGGTCACCATCAACGCCGGCGTACTGACCGCCGGAGGTGTCCGCGCCGCTGTATCCGACACGGCGCGAAGACAGTTGGCGGCGGCCGCGGGTGACCGCCGTCCGGAGACGCGAAATCTCGACGGGCTGGGCCGCTACCGGGTGGTGTCCGAGCAGAGCCGCCGCACCGGCCACACCCTGGTGATCGGACTGAGCACCAGCAACGTCGACCAGACGCTGTTGCGGGTGGCACTGATCTTCGCCGTGGTGACCGCCGCCGCCTTGGCCGTGGCCACCACGGTGGGCGTGCTGATCATCCGCCGCGCGCTAGCGCCGCTCACCCGGGTCGCCGCAACGGCGGGCGAGGTCGCGGGTCTGCCACTGGACCGCGGCGAGGTCGCGCTGCCGGTGCGGGTTGCCGAACCCGACGCCAACCCGAACACCGAGGTGGGCCGGCTCGGTCTGGCGATCAACCGGATGCTCGACCACATCGCGACCGCGCTGTCGACCCGGCAGGCCAGTGAGATCCGGGTCCGCCAGTTCGTCGCCGATGCCAGCCATGAACTGCGCACCCCGTTGGCCGCCATCCGCGGCTACACCGAACTGGCGCAGCGCCGGCGGGCCGAGGTGCCGGACGACGTGGCGCATGCGATGGGACGGGTGGAATCCGAGGCGGAGCGGATGACCCATCTCGTCGAGGATCTGCTGCTGCTGGCCCGGCTGGACTCGGGCCGGCCGCTGGAACAACAACCGGTGGACCTGTCCCGGCTGTCGGCCGACGTGGTCAGCGACGCGCACGCCGCGGGTCCGGACCACCAGTGGAACCTCGACGTGCCCGCCGACCCGCTCTATGTCACCGGCGACGACGCCCGGCTGCACCAGGTGGTGGCCAACCTGTTGGGCAACGCCCGCACCCACACCCCGCCCGGCACGGTGGTGACACTGTCGCTGACGGCCGACGGCGACGCCGCGGTACTGCGGGTCGTGGACAACGGACCGGGCATCCCCGCCGACCTGCAGTCCGAGGTCTTCGAGCGGTTCGCCCGCGGCGACACCTCACGGTCGCGCCATGCCGGCTCGACCGGACTCGGGCTGGCCATCGTCTCCGCCGTGGTGCGTGCCCACTACGGCACCATCGAATTGCGCAGCGTGCCCGGGCATACCGAGTTCACCGTCCGGCTGCCACGCACAGCGGGGGCATAGCCGACTCTCACGATCCGGCGACGAAACTGATCTACGCTCCCCTGGTGAGCGGCGACCACCCGCGAAGCCCCTGGGCTGTTCCCGCTTTCCGGCGAATCTTCTTCGCCAAGGCGGTGTCTTCGGCCGGCTCATTCATGCAGCTGGTGGCCGCAACCTGGTACGCCTACCAACTCACCGGTAGCGCCGCGTCAGTCGGTGTGCTGGCCGCGCTGGCTCTCGGACCGTCGGTCGTCGGGGCCCCGCTCGGGGGCGCGCTCGTCGACCGCTTCGACCCGCGGCTTCTGGCCACCGTGCTGTGCCTGCTGCAGGTGGTGCCCTCCGCGGCGATGGCGGTCCTGGACCTGACGGGCGGACTGTCGGTGGGCTGGCTCTACGCGCTGGTCTTCGTCGGCGCCATTCCCATGAGCCTCAATCAGCCGGTCATCGCCCTCGTGGTGCTGTACACGGTGCCTGCGGAAAGCCGGCACTCCGCCCTCGCCCTCTCCTCCATGATGTTCAATATCACGCGGCTCCTCGGCGCCGTCGCCGGGGGCTTCACCGTGCAGCAGTTCGGCGGTGCGGCGGCGTTCACCGTCAACGCCGTTTCCTATCTCGTGGTCGCCGCGGTGGTCAGCCGGATACCTCTGGTCGGCGACGCTTCCCGAACCGCGCGGCAGGCGCAATCGGTTGGCCTGCGCAACCGGTTCAACGATGCGCGCCAGGGTGTGCGCGACGGGGTGCGAGGACCCGCACGGGTGGCGGCCGTCGGGGTGGCGTTGTTCTTCACGTTCATCGCCCCGGTCGAGCAGTTGATGCCCACCGTGGTGGCGAAGCACGGGATGACGGCGTCGGCGCTCGGCCTGCTGATCGGGGCGATCGGAGTGGGTGCCATGGTGGCCAACCCGATCATCGGCAGGGCCAACAACGTCGGCTTGCGCCGCCGGCGTCTGATGGCGATAGGTATCTTCTGCTCCGCGGCCGGCATCATCGGCCTGGCGCTCGCGCCGTACCACGGCCTTGCCACGGAGTTGTTGTCAATGGCACTTATCGGCTTCGGCGGAGAATTCGTGTTCGTCGGTGGGCAGTCGTCAGTCGCGATCGACGTGCCGGACAACGTCCGCGGCCGCGCGATGGGGCTGTTCCTCGTATTGGTCACCACGACCACCGCGCTGGGCGCCCTCGCGCTCGGGGAGGCGATCAACTACCTGGGCGTCACGTGGACGTTCCTCGTTTCGGGCGGAGTCGTCGTGCTGGCCGGAGCGCTGCTGGTGATCCTGGGCCGCTCGCCGGCGACAACGCCCGCGGTATCCACCGCGCGCTGATTCACAGCGGGTGCATAGCAAGCACCCACACCAGCCACACCGCGGTCACCGACGATCGAGTCATGACCATCACCGACCTCCCCGCGGTGCGCTTGCGCAACGCCGCACTGATCGCCGCCGAGCGCGGCGTCCCGGTGCTCGACGTTGTGGTGCCGGTGCACAACGAGCAGGCCGCACTGGCCGACTCGGTGCGCCGGCTGCACCGCTACCTGCGCGAGAACTTCACCGTCTCGTTCCGCATCACCATCGCCGACAACGCCAGCGTGGACGCCACCCCGGAGATCGCCGCCGCGCTGGCCGACGAACTGGCCGAGGTCCGCGGCGGTACGGCTCGAGCAGAAGGGCCGGGGCCGCGCCCTGCACGCGGTGTGGTCCGCCTCGGACGCGGCGGTGCTGGCCTACATGGACGTCGACCTGTCGACCGACTTGAACGCGCTGGCACCGCTGGTGGCGCCGTTGGTGTCCGGGCATTCCGACCTGGCGATCGGCACCCGGCTGAGCCGCGGCTCGCGGGTGGTGCGCGGGGCCAAGCGCGAGATCATCTCCCGCTGCTACAACCTGATCCTGCGCTCGACGCTGGCCGCCAAGTTCAGCGACGCCCAGTGCGGCTTCAAGGCGATCCGCGCCGACGTCGCCCGGCAGCTGCTGCCCCACGTCGACCGACACCGGCTGGTTCTTCGACACCGAACTGCTGGTGCTCGCCGAACGCAGCGGCCTGCGCATCCATGAGGTGCCCGTCGACTGGATCGACGATCCCGACAGCCGCGTCGACATCGTCGCCACCGCCATCGCCGACCTGAAGGGAATCGCCCGCTTGCTCAAAGGATTCGGTACCGGGGAGATCCCGGTCCAAGCCGTCGGCGCCCAGTTCGGCAACCGGGCGGGTGCGCCGCGCTCGCTGCTCAACCAGAGCGTCCGGTTCGCCGCCATCGGCATCGCCTCCACGCTGGCCTATCTGACACTGTTCGTGGCGCTGCGCCCGATCGGGGCGCAGGCCGCCAACCTGGTCGCGCTGCTGCTGACCGCGATCGTCAACACCGCGGCCAACCGCCGCTTCACCTTCGGCGTGCGCGGCCGCGCCAAGGCGGCGCGCCATCAGTTCGAGGGCCTCATCGTCTTCGGCATCGGCCTGGCGCTGACCAGCGGTGCGCTGGCCGTGCTGCACAGCATCGGCGATCCGTCACCGCATCGTCGAACTGCTGGTGCTCGTGCTCGCCAATCTGATGGCCACCGTCGTCCGCTTCGTCCTGCTGCGCGGCTGGGTGTTCCACCCCCGCCGCACCGGCCAGATCACCGAAGGTGTGAAATGACCGTCCTCGAACGAGCGTGCCGCATCGGCTCGCGGCGACCACCCGCCGCCGCGTCGACAGAATCCACCCGGCCCCGCTGGGCGCGCCCGGCGCTGTGGGCGCTGCTGCCGGCACCGCAGTGCTGTACCTGTGGGGTCTGGGCGCGGCGGGCTGGGCCAACGAGTTCTACGCTGCCGCAGTGCAGGCCGGCACGCAGAACTGGAAGGCCACTGCTGTTCGGCTCGCTGGACCCGGGCAACGCGATCACCGTCGACAAGCCACCCGCGGCGTTGTGGGTGATGGCCGCTGTCCTGCGCGGATCTTCGGCTTCAGCTCCTGGTCGATGCTCGTACCGCAAGCCTTGATGGGAGTGGCGTCGGTGGCGCTGCTCTACGGCGCGGTGCGCCGCGATCAGCGGCTACGGTGCCGGCCTGCTCGCCGGTGCCGTGCTGGCGCTGACTCCGGTAGCGGCGTTGATGTTCCGGTTCAACAACCCCGACGCGCTGCTGGTGCTGCTGCTGGTTGTCGCCGGCTACTGCGTGATCCGCGCGCTCGACGGTGCGCCGACCCGCTGGATCGCGCTGGCCGGTGTCGCTGTCGGCTTCGCGTTCCTGACCAAACTGATGCAGGCGATGCTGGTGACCCCCGCCCTGGCGCTGGTCGTGCTGGTCGCCGTCGGTGGCAGCGCTGTGGCAGCGGCTGCGCGATCTGCCGGTCGGGCTGGTCGCGATGGTGGTCTCGGCCGGCTGGTTCGTCGCGCTGGTCAGCTTGTGGCCCAGCGATTCTCGGCCCTACATCGGCGGCTCGACCGACAACAGCCTGCTGCAGTTGGCGCTCGGATACAACGGCCTGGGCCGGGTGTTCGGCGGTGACGGCAACCCGACGGCGGCATGCGCGCCGGAGCTGCCGGGCCCCGGTCCGATGGGCGGCGGCTCGCCGATGTTCGGCGGATCGGCCGGCGTCACAAGGCTGTTCGGCGAGTCGATGGGTACCGAGATCTCCTGGCTGCTGCCCGCGGCGCTGATCGGTCTGGCCGCCGGGCTTGTGGTTCACCCGGCGCGCACCGCGCACCGACCGGACCCGTGCCGCGCTGCTGCTGTGGGGCGGCTGGCTGGTGGTCACGGCCGCTGGTGTTCAGCTTCATGAAGGGGATCATGCATCCCTACTACACCGTGGCACTGGCCCCCGCGATCGCCGCCCTCGTGGCGATGGGCATCCGAGAGTTGTGGCGCGGCAGGCAGTTCACCTCGGCGCGTGTGGTGTTGGCGATCATGCTGGCGGCGACCGCAGTGTGGAGCTTCATCCTGCTCGACCGCACTCCGGAGTGGCTGCCGTGGCTGCGCTGGGTGCTGCTCGTCGGCGCGGTGCTGGTGTCCGCGGTCCTGCTTGCCGGCGGGCACCGACTCGGCCATGCGACGGTGGTGCTGGCCGCGGCCGGCCTGCTGTTCGGTTTGGGCGGCACCGCCGCGTACACGATCGACACTGTGGCCGCAGGCCACAGCGGACCGATACCGACCTCGGGGCCGCATCGCGCCGACATGGGCATGGGGATGGTCGGGCCCGGCGCGTTCGGCGCGTTCCGGCATCCCGCAGGTCGCCCCCTCGGACAACGCTGAACTCGAAGCACTGGTGAAGCAGGCCGACAACCGTTGGGCGGCAGCCACTATCGGCTCGCACACCGCGGGCAGCCTCGAGCTGAGCACCGGAGCGTCGGTGATGGCGATCGGCGGGTTCAGTGGCGGCGACAATTCGCCGACTCTAGAACAGTTCCAGGCCTACGTCGCCGACGGCCAGATCCACTACTTCATCGCCGGCAATGGCCCCGGCGGAGCGCACCACGGTCCCGGCGAGGGTTCCGGCAGCGCGGATGCGATCACGAAATGGGTCCAGCAGCACTTCACCGCTCAGGACATCGGCGGCACCGACGTCTACGACCTGACCGCGACCGGGTGACTCCTCACCCGGCGCAGCGCCGCCACCGCGGCGCGGTTCGTCTCGAACACGTGGTGGCCCTGGAGAAGATGCATCCGCGCCAGGTTGGCGAGAAGTTCGGGGCGTACCCGGGAATAGGCGAAGGTGATGGATCTGCCCTGCAGCCACTGCAATTCCTTGGCCAGTGCCTCGGCCCCGGTGACATCGACGTCGGTGACGCCCTCCATGTCGAGGATGAAGGCCGATGACCGGGTGGGGGGCGTCGTGCACCGCTTGCCTGATGGCCGCGCTCAAGGTCTGGGAGTTGCCGAAGAAGATCGGCGCGGCGAACCGCAACGCGATCACTCCAGGCACCGTCTCGAGCACGCCGTCGTCGGTGGCGGTGAGCGAGACGTGGGGATTGTCGGAGCCCTGAAGCACATCGACGGCGGGCGGGCCGCCTTGCGTAGCAGGTTGATCAGCGACAGCACGAAGGCCAGGACGATGCCGGCCAGCGGGCCGATCAGCAGCACGCCGGCGAAACAGGTTGCCGCCACGCGCGAATTCGAACCGCGACAGCTGCCACAGGTGCCGGAACTCGGCCACGTTGATGAACTTCAGCCACGGCGACTGCGACGATCGCCCCGATCGCCGGAGAGGGGATGTCGGACAGCAGGCCGGTGCCGAACAACAGCAAGCAGCAGCGTGCCGGCGGCCATCACCAGCATCGGCAACTGGCTGCGCGAGCCGGACTGGTCCATGGCCGCGGCGCGCGACGTCGAGGAACCCACGTGAACGAGGAGGACATCCCGGCGGCGAGGTTGGCCGCGCCGAACGCGGCCAGGTCGCGGTCCGGGAGGGTCTGGTAGCCGTACTTGTCGGCGAAGGACCGCGCGAGCAGCAGCCCTTCGCCCATGGTGACGACGGTGAGCGCCAGCGCCGGCAGGATGAGCCGCACCCATTCCGAGGCCACGAGTCGCGGGAAGGCGAGCACCGGCGGACCGCTGGGCACGTTGCCCAGCACTGCGACGCCCTTGCCGGACAGGTGCAACGCCACGGCCGCAACGGTGGCGGCCACCAGGACGATCAACGCCCACGGCACCTTCGGCCGGCGGCGCCGGCCCGGAACGAGAATCGCGAGCGAGAACAGGCTCACCGCCACCGACCACCAGTGCACGGCGCCGAGGTGCGTCAGCAGGGTGGTCAGCTTCTCGAAGAACTCGGCGCTGCTGGGCACCTTGATGCCCATCATCTTGGCGATCTGGCTGATCAGGATGTCGGTGGCCAGCCCACCGACGAACCCGATGAGGATCGGCTTGGACAGGAAGTTGGCCAGGAAGCCCAGCCGGAACACCGCGAACACACCGAACAGCAGACCGCCGATGAGTCGCCATCGCCGCGGCCATCGCCGCGTAGTGCTGACTTCCCGCCGCCGCCACGCCCACCAGTGCCGAGCCGACCAGCGCCGACGCCGCCGCGTCGGGTGCGGCGACCAGGTGGCGGGACGAGGCCAGCAGTGCGAACACCACCGACGGGACGACGAGGGCGTACAGCCCGGCGATCGGCGGCAGCCCGGCGATCTGGGCGTAGCCGATGTTCAGCGGCAACGAGATCGCCAGCAGCGTGATCCCGGCCAGCACCTCGGTGCCGGCGTTCTTTCGCGTCAGCCCCGGCAGCACGTGTTTCATCGGCGCAATCATGGGCCAAACGGCGGCTGCTGGTGTCAGGATTCGCGCTATGGACCACAAACCCCCGACGGCCACCATCGAGGCCGCGCACGCCGAGCACCTGCAGTCCCTCCCGTTGGGTGACACCGCTGATTTCGACGCCGCCGACCGCGGATTCATCGGCGCGCTCGACGCCGTGTGTCGTCAAGGCCGCCGACGGACGCGTGGTGTGGGACAACGACGCCTACGGCTTCCTGGGCGGCGATGCCCCGACCACCGTCCATCCCAGCCTGTGGCGACAGTCCACCCTCGCGGCCAAGCAAGGTCTTTACGAAGTCGTCGACGGCATCTATCAGGTGCGCGGCCTGGATCTGTCGAACATCAGCTTCATCGAGGGCGACACCGGGATCATCGTCATCGACCCACTGGTGTCCACCGAGACCGCCGCCGCCGCGCTGGCCCTGTACCGCGCCCACCGCGGCGATCGTCCGGTACGCGCGGTGATCTACACCCACAGCCACGTCGACCACTTCGGTGGTGTGCTGGGCGTGACCACCCAGGCCGACGTCGATGCCGGCCTCGTCCCGGTACTGGCGCCGGAGGGATTCATCGACCACGCCGTGCAGGAGAACGTGTACGCCGGGACGGCCATGACTCGTCGCGCGGCGTACATGTACGGGACCGTCCTGGAACGAGGGCCGCAGGGCCAGGTGGGTTGCGGCCTGGGACAGACGCCGTCCACCGGCGAGGTCGCGATCATCGTGCCGACCGTCGACATCACCACCACCGGTGAGACACACACGATTGACGGCGTCGAGATCGAGTTCCAGATGGCGCCCGGCACCGAGGCACCCGCCGAGATGCACTTCTACTTCCCGCGCTTCCGCGCGCTGTGCATGGCCGAGAACGCCACCCATAATCTGCACAACCTGCTGACGTTGCGCGGCGCCCTGGTCCGCGATCCGCACGCGTGGTCGGGCTACCTGACCGAGGCCATCGACGCCTTCGCCGACCGCGCCGACGTCGTCTTCGCCTCCCACCACTGGCCGACGTGGGGCCACGACCAGATCGTCGAATTCCTTTCGCTGCAACGCGATCTGTACGCTTACCTGCACGACCAGACGCTGCGCCAGCTCAACCAGGGCTATACCGGCATCGAGATCGCCGAGACCTTCGAGATGCCGCCGGCCTTGGCGAAGGCGTGGCACACCCACGGCTACTACGGTTCGGTCAGCCACAACGTCAAAGCCGTCTACCAGCGCTACATGGGCTGGTTCGACGGTAACCCCGGACGGTTGTGGGCCCACCCGCCGGAGGCCGCGGGGCCACGCTACGTCGAGGCGATGGGCGGGGTGGACCGCGTCGTCGACATCGCCCGCGCCGCCTTCGAATCCGGCGATTTCCGTTGGGCGGCAACATTGCTGGACCACGCGATGTTCACCGACGAGAACCACGCCGGCGCCCGCGACCTGTACGCCGACACCCTCGAGCAACTTGCCTACGGGGCGGAGTGCGCGACGTGGCGCAACTTCTTCCTCGCCGGTGCCACCGAACTGCGGGACGCCAACTTCGGCACGCCGGTCCAGACCACGTCGACGACGCTGTTGGCCCAGCTCACCCCGGAGCAGATGTTCGACACCCTGGCCATCAGCGTGAACGGTCCGCGTGCCTGGGATCTGGACATCGCCCTCGACATCACCTTCACCGACATCGACACCAACTACCGGCTGAACCTGCGCAACGGCGTGCTGGTCTACCGCAAGCGCCCTGCCGAGGAGGCGACCGCCGCGGTGACCGTCACGCTGGCCACCAAGATGCGACTATTGGCCGCTGCCGCCGGCGATTTCAGCTCGCCGGGACTGGCGACGGCTGGTGATGCGCAGGCGCTGCAGGCCCTGCTGGGTGTGCTGGACCGGCCCGACCCGAACTTCAACATCATCACGCCCTGAGGCCACACACCCGCCTTCCCTTTCCCGCGAGCAGACGCAGAATCGCAGGAAACGGCGCGAAATCGTGCGATTCTGCGTCTGCTCGGCAACGGGAACAGCGGTCAGGCGACGTCGATGACGACCTTGCCCACGGCCTTGCGGTCGGCCACGTAGCGCAGCGCCGTCGCGGCCTCGCTCAGCGGGAAGCGGGCGCCGATGTAGGGCCGGAGCTTGCCCTCGGCGAACAGGTCACGCAACTCGGCGTCGTCGCGCGCCATCTCCTCGGGGTAGTCGATCATGAAGGTCCGGATCTCCATGCCCTTCACCGTGATCCCCTTGAGCAACACCAGGTTCAGCGGGATGGCCGGGATGGATCCGGCGGCATACCCGAGCGTGATGAACATGCCGCCGCGGCCGAGGCCGCGTAGCGCCGCTTCGGAGTAGGGGCCGCCGACCGGATCGACGACCACCTGCGCGCCGCTCTGGCCGGTGATCTCCTTGAGGCGGCCGCGCAGATCCTCCCGGGTGTAGTCGATCAGCGCCTCCGCACCGCGGGCGCGGCACACCTCGAGCTTGTCGGGGTCGGATGCCGCGGCGATCACCCGGGCCCCCAGCAGAACTCCGATGTCGACGGCGGCCAGGCCCACCCCGCCGGCGGCGCCGAGCACCACCAGCCAGTCACCGGGCTTGACCTGACCCACCGAGCGCACGGCGTAGTACGCCGTGCGGTTGGTGACCCCGAAGGCCGCGGCGTCGGCGTAGTCGACGCCGTCCGGAATGGGTGTCAGACCGCGCGCGTCCACCAACGCCTGCTCGGCGAACGCGCCGACGAAGGAGGTGGCCGACACCCGGTCACCGGGCCGGTAGTCCACGCCCTCGCCGACGGAGAGCACCTCCCCGGCGAGCTCGCTGCCCGGACTGAACGGTGGCGGCACCTTGACCTGGTACTTGCCGCCGATCAGCAGGACATCGGAGTAGTTGACCGCGGCGGCGTGCACCTTGACCACCACCTGACCCGGACCCGATGTGGGATCGGGCAATTCGTCGAGCACCAGGTCGTCGGGCGTGCCGTACTCGCGGCATACGACGGCGCGCATCAGTGTCCTCCTGCTGTCACACCCAGGCCGCTCAGGCAGAACCGGACCAGGTGGTCGATGTCCTTGCGCCCCGGCCGGTCGGTGGAGGCCACGTAGCGGCGCATCGTGCCGACGGTACACACGAACACCGCGTCGGCGTCGCGCGCCGGGTCGGGCCGGCCCAGATCACGTACCGGCTCGATGAGCAGATCACGCATGGCCGCCATGATGTCCTGTTCGGCCATCCGGCGCTCGTCCGTCACCGGCATCTGCCCGACCAGCGCCCGGCTCATGCCGATCAAGTCCGGGTCGGCCACCTGCGCGAGCGCACCCGCGGATCCACCGGGCGATCTTGCCCGCCGGCGTGGTCTCCTTGGCCATCTGATGCTCCAGATACGAAACCACCAGGGCGACGCCGCGTTCCATCACCGCGAGGATCAGCTCGTCCTTCCCGGCGAAGTAGCGGTAGAACGCCTTGTTGGACACCCCGGCCTCGGCGACGATGTCGCTGACCCGCGGCGCGTCCGGTGAGACCCGCTGCATCACCCGCACGGCCGCAGCCAGGATGCGCTCGACATCCTCGGTCGCCTCGCGCTGGCGGTCGTCGAGGGCGCGGACGACAGCGGCGGCGGCTCGGCTCGTCATGGCGAAACCGGCAGCGCCGGTATGCGATCCACCAGATGGCCGTACTTCTCGCGGGCCCGCTCGATCCGGTTGCTCAGGAACTCGCTGGGCCACAACGGATCCTCGGGTTCGTACCCCTTGAGAACCATGCGGGCCAGGTTGATCTTGTGCGCCTCGGTAGGCCCGTCGGCCAGCCCGAGCGCGATGCCGCCGAACAGCACACTGGTGAGCGGCATCTGGTCGGTCAGGCCGAGCCCGCCATGCACCTGGATCGCGCGCAGCCCGATTGCCTTGAGCACGGTGGCGGTCTGGATCTTGCATGCGGCGATGGCCTCGCGGGCGGCGTGCTCACCCTGGGTGTCGACCAGCCACGCGGCGTAGAGCACCAGCAGGCGGAACTGGGTCAGTTCGACGTAGGAGTCGGCAACGAACTCCTGGATCAGCTGCTTGTCGGCAAGCAGACTGCCCTGGGTGAACCGGCTTTTCGCGCGGCGGGCCATCATGTCGATCGCGCGCTGGGCCACCCCGATGGACGCGCATCGCGTGGTGCAACCGCCCGCCGGCCAGCCGCGACTGTGCGACACCGAACCCGCCGCCCTCTTCGCCGAGCATCGCCGAGGCGGGCACCCGCACGTTGTCGTAGCCACCAGCGAGTGACCGGGATCGTGCTTGTGCGAGCCGACGAGGTGATGGGTCGCCTCGATGATCACCCCGGGGGTGTCCTTCGGTACCAGGAACGTCGACGCGCCCTTGTGCACCGGCACGTCCGGGTCGGTGATCGCCACGACGATGAAGAAGGTGGCGACCGAAGCGTTGGACGACCAGTACTTGCGCCCGTTGATGATCCAGTCTGCGTCTTCTCCCAACCCGTCGCGCACCGCGCGAGTGGTGAACACCCGCGGGTCCGACCCGCCCTGCGGTTCGGTCATCGAGAATGTGGAGAAGATCTCCCCGGACAGCAAGCCGGTCAGGTACGTCGTCCTTCTGCTCCTGCGTGCCGAACCGGGCGATGATCTCGGCGTTGCCGGTGTCGGGCGCCTGGGCGCCGAAGATGATGGACGACCAGGTTGCCCGGCCGAGGATCTCGTTGATCAGGGTGAGTTTCACCGCGCCGAAGCCCTGGCCGCCGAGGTCGGGTCCCAGATGCGGCGCCCACAGACCCTGATCGCGGACCTTCTGCTTGAGCGGATCGACGATTCGGCGGCGCTCGTCGTTCAGCGGCAGGAACTCGCAGCTGGGGAAGATCACCTCGAGAGGTTCGACCTCCTCGCGGACGAACTCACGGATCCACTCGAGCTTCTTCTCGAACTCCGGTTCAACAGAAAAGTCGAATGCCATGTCAGTACTCCTTAAGGGATGCCGCCGTCGGCCCGAAGGATCGAGCCGGTGGTGAAGCTGGATGCGTCGGACATCAAAAACAAGGCAGCCCCGACGATTTCGGTGGGTTGCCCGGCGCGCTGCAGCGCGTGCCGGCCGAAGGGGTTCGCGGTGCCACCGGGCCGCGGAGCCGGGCCGAGACGGTCCAAGTCCCACGCCGTGCTGATGTCGGTCAGGAACGGGCCGGGCATCAGCGTGTTGACCCGAACCGTGGGCCCGAACGCCAGGGCCAGTCCCTCGGTCATCGCGTTGAGCCCGGCCTTCGAAGCGGCGTAGGGGATGAACGACGGATGCGGCCGCAGCGAGCCGTGGGTGCTGACGTTGATGATCACCCCGCCGCCGTCGGCCACCATCCGCTCGCCGACCAGCGCTGACAGCCGGAACGGGCCCTTGAGGTTGAGGTTCATCACCGCGTCGAACAACTTCTCGCTGACGTTGGTCAGCTTGTCGTAGGTCGGCGACATGCCGGCGTTGTTGACCAGGACGTCGACCTTGCCGAACCGGTCGTAGGCCGCCTCGACCAGTCCGTCGAGCTCGTCCCACCGCCCGACGTGCACGCCGTACGGCATTGCGCTGCGCCCGGTTTCGGCCTCGATCTCGGCGGCGGTCGCCACGCAGGTGTCGTACTTGCGGCTGGCGATGACGACGTCGGCGCCGCAGCGCGCCGCCCCGAACGCCATCTCCCGGCCCAGTCCACGGCTGCCGCCGGTGATCAGCACCACCCGGCCGGTCAGGTCGAAAAGCCTGTCCGCGTAACCCATCAGGTGTCGTCTCCGGAGCGTGCCAGCCGGGCCGCCGTCGCGATCAGGTCGGGCACCATCGCGCCGAACGCCTCGACGACTTTCGGGTCCGCCTTACCGCCGTTGACCGCGGCGGCGTAGGTCTTCTCCAGCACGATGCCGAGCTTGAAGTTGGCCAACACCAGGTAGTAGTGGATGTTCTCGGTCGATCGGCCGCTGATCTTCTCGTAGTGCGCCAGTAGTTCGCTGCGGGTCGGCATGCCGTCCATCGGCAGGTAGAAGCCTTGGTCCTTGGGCTGTTCGCCGTCGTAGCCGAGCAGCGCCCACGCGACGTCGAGCAGGGGGTCACCGATCGTCGTCATCTCCCAGTCGACGATCGCGGCCAGTCGAGCAGGCGCCCCGTGGGCGTACATCACGTTCGCGAACTGGTAGTCGCCGTGCATGATCCCGGGCGTGAAGTGGGCCGGACGGTTGGCGCGCAGCCACTCCGCGGCCACCTCCAGGCCCGGTAGCTCGCGGACCTGATACGACGACAGGAAGGCCAGCCAGCGGTCGACCTGGCGGTCGTGGAACCCTTCCGGCTTGCCGAACGCCTCCAGCCCCTGGGCCTTCCAATCCAGCCGGCCCAACTTGGCCGCGCCTTCGATCAGCTGAAAGGCCAGGTTGCGGCGGGCGTCGAGGTCGGTGTCGAACGGAGCCTCCCAGCCGCCGATCATCGGGCTCCAGCCGTCGATCTCTTTCATGAGATAGAACGGCTTGCCCAGGATGTCGCCACTCTCATCGGCGGCGATCAACTCCGCGTGCGGCACGTCGGTGCCCTTGAGCGCGCGCTCGAGGCGGATCTCGCGCAACAACTCGCCCAGTCGGCGCTCGTCGGCGCGGGGTCCGGGCATCCGCAACACCATCCGCTCGTCCCCGCGGCTGACCAGGTACAGCACGTTCTGGGAGCCGCCCGTCAGCACCTCGGCGACGGGTTCCTCGCCGGCACCGGGCGCGTCGGTGGTGTCGAGCCACCGGCCCAGGGCGGCGGTGTCCAGGCCGACGGAGTTTTCCGTTCTCGTCATGGAACCCCTTAATCTCGAATTAGAGAATAGCATTCTCCAAGCTTCTTGCCACTAGCCTTTGCATCCATGGCGGGACCTCTGCAGGGAATCAAGGTGGTGGAACTCGGCGTGTGGGTGGCCGGCCCGGCAGCCGGCGGCATCATGGCCGACTGGGGAGCCGACGTCGTCAAGATCGAGCCGCCGACGGGCGACCCCGCCCGGTTGTTCGGCAGGATGCTGGGTGTCGAGGACGGGACCAACCCGCCGTTCGAGATGGACAACCGGTCCAAGCGCAGCATCGTGATCGACCTCACCACCGACGACGGGCTGCAGACCGCTCGTGAACTCCTATCCGGCGCGGACGTTTTCATCACCAACGTCCGCCCGGAAGCGCTGCGCCGGTTGAAGCTGGACTATGCGGAGGTCGCCAAGCTCAATCCCGGGCTGGTCTACGGGCTGATCACCGGCTACGGCGACGCCGGGCCGGACGCCGACCGGCCCGCCTATGACGTCGCGGCGTTCTGGGCCCGGTCGGGGGTGGCGGGCCTGCTCACCCGGCCCGGGGACACTCCGCCGTTCCAGCGCGGCGGCATGGGCGACCACTCGACCGGTATGACGCTCGTCGCGGCCGTCAACGCCGCACTGGTCTCCCGCGCCCGCACGGGGGCGGGCCAGTTGGTGAGCACGTCGCTGTACCGCCAGGGCGCCTATGTCGTCAGCTTCGATCTGAACACCTTCCTGCTGACCGGCCGGCCGATCGCCATCGGGCAGCGCGAGTCGATGGGTAATCCCTGCATGAACAACTACCTCGCCGCCGACGGCCGCCGGTTCTGGATCGTCGGGCTGGAGGCGGATCGACACTGGCCGCCGCTGTGCCGGGCGGTCGGGCATCCGGAGTGGCTGAGCGACGACCGATTCGGCACCGCACGCGATCGCGCGATGAACGCCCGGGAACTCATCGGCATGCTCGACGAGATCTTCGCGACGAAGGCGCTGGACGAGTGGGCTGAGATCTTCGCCGGGGAGGACGAGTTGTTCTGGTCACCGGTGAACTCGATGGAGGATGTGATCGGCGACGAGCAGTTCTACGCTGCGGGCGGTGTCGTTGACGTGCCGGACGGTGGGTCGTCACTGCCGATGATCGCCACACCGGCGGACTTTCACGGCACCCCGTGGGCGCCGCGCTCGGCCGCCCCGGAACTCGGCGAGCACACTGAGGAGATCCTGGCCGAACTGCGAGGACGCTGAACATGCCGAGTCGGGCGTTGCGCGATCGGGTCATCGACCTCGAGGTCCCCGGCGACGATGTCGGACGCGGGCGGGCGCTGCGCAAGTCGACGCCACGGCGCGCGCTCGCCGAACTGACGCCTGGACCGCGCAGCGCCACCGAAATTCTCGTCGCGCAGAACGCCGATCGGATAGCCGCACTCGTTCCGCTGCGGTTTGCCCGGATGCTCACCGATCCGTTCTCGTTCTACCGCGGCTCGGCCGCCGTGATGGCCGCCGACCTCGCCGCCGGACCGTCGAGTGGGATCAAGGTGATCTGCTGCGGCGACGCACACATCTCGAACTTCGGCATCTACGCGGCCCCGCATCGCGCTCTTGTATTCGATCTCAACGACTTCGACGAAGCGGCCCTCGCGCCATGGGAATGGGACGTCAAGCGCCTGATCACCAGCGCCATCGTCGGCGGACGCGGAAACGACTACGAGCCGAAGGTGATTCGGGGCTTCGTGGAGGATGCTGCGACCGCCTACCGGGACGCCCTGAGGGAGATCTTGGAGTTGAACGTGCTAGATCGCTACTACCTGCGATTCGAGCCGGCGCGGCATCGGAACCAGGCGGGCAAGAGCCTGCAGCCGCTGATCGACCGGTCCGTGCGGCGGGCGCGGGAACGGACTTCGGCACGGGTGTTCGAACGCATCATGATGGTTGGACCCGGCGGTGAACTGCGGCTACAGGAGGACCCGCCGTTGTTGCAGCATGTCGACATCGAGATGGAAACCCAACTGGTCGAGTCGCTGCGGGAGTACCTCACCACCGTGTCCGCTGACGTCGCGTTGTTGCTGTCCCACTTCCGGGTCACCGACATCGCGCTGCGGGTCGTCGGGGTCGGCAGCGTGGGCACGCGGTGCTATCTGGCCATCCTCACCGGACCCGACGGGACTCCGCTGGTGCTGCAGATCAAAGAGGCGGGGAGGTCCGTCCTCGAGGAGTACGGCCGTGTCGAGCAGCCACCGGTAATGCGCGGTGCCATCGAGGCCTTGGGTCAGGGCGTGCGGGTCGTGGACGGTCAGCTCATTCTTCAGGCGATGTCCGACGTATTCCTCGGCACGGCTCGCAAAGACGGCAGGGACTACTACGTGCGGCAGTTTCACGATATGAAGGGGACCATCGACACCGAAGGGATGTCTCCGGCCGCCTTCGGCGAGTACGTCTCGGCGTGTGCCGTGCTCCTTGCCCGGGCGCACGCGCAGAGCGCGAATGCGTCGATGCTGCACGGCTACGTCGGCGGGGGTGCCACGGTGCGCGACGCCGTCGTCGACTGGTCCTACGCCTACGCCGAGAAATCACTCGACGACTTCCACCAACTGCGCGCTGCGGCCAAGGCCGGTGAGATCGACGTTGCAGATTAGGGGGTGACCTCGGCGGTCTGTGACTCTATGACGGTGTCGGAGGGCGCAATACGTTCCCACAGCACCGCGCCCACGCATGCCGTCACAACCCATCCGGTGCCGATGACGCCGCACCACATCATCAAAGCCATCGATACTCCGATAGGGCCGAAGTCCTCCCAGCCGTGAAGCAACGGCGGGAAGACCAGCCGGGCTGCGAGCGGGATGACGACTCCGTCTATCACCAGGCCGGCCACCCCGGCAAGCGCGAGATACGTTGGGCCACGGCCGCCGTCGCGAACCAGAAGAAGGGGAGTGAGTGACCAGAAGACCCAGACCGGTATCAACGCCGCCGCGAACAACAGCACCCTGATCGCACCGGTCTCATCGCCGGCTAGGGCGATCCGTTCACGAAGCGCGATCGTGACCAGGTACAGTACGAACCATGTGGCGCCCCGCAACAACCTGGTGCTGAGCCCGAATTGTTCACGGCGCCAGGCCTTTGCGAATAAGCCTGCGATCATTATCGACATCGGGATGCCCCACACCAGGAAGCCGGCAACCCCGAGCAACGTCCAGCTCGACCTCAGAGCAGAGGAATCGCCGAACGCTTCGCGAACGCGGTCATCCTGCGGGTGACGCAGCCCAAGTTCCTTGATGATGAGCGCACCCGGACTGTCGTCGGCAGCGAAGCCGGATAAGTAACCGAAGCCCAGAATGATCAGGGGGATGACCGTGGTGAAGAGCTGAAGCGAGATCAGTGCGCTCTGAGTGCTTCCGTCGATCTCCTTGAAACGGGCCAGGATTGCTGTGGCGGGCCGCTTCCTGCGGGCCAACTCGAGCCGCCGATAGGGCACTGCGAGCCGCTGGGAGACATCCTCCCGGCCGTGCTTCTGGGCCTCTTTCACCAGTCCCCCCGTGCTGACTCCTGCACGACGGTGTGGACGAAACCCAGCTTGGTCACCACGGGCTCGCTGATCTCGAAGGGATACAACGGGCTCTTGCCCATCGCCGTGTTCACCCGGTTGAAGAAAAGCGCGATCCACTTCCAGTCGGACAGCAGCTGTTCGACGGAGGCGTCGGCGTAGGACTCGAGGGGTATGACGTCACCCGGAGCGGCGAAACGAACCCGATCGGCCAGCAACGCCATGCCCGCCTCGCGGGCGGTGTCGATGGTGTCGGTGATGTGCAGATAGTGGGCGAAGCACTCGGCGAAGTCTTCCCACGGGTGCATGGTCGCGTACTCGGAGATGAACGATTCCTGCCAGTCCGGCGGCGGGCCGAACTTGTAGTGCCGCGCGATCGCGTCGGCGTAGCCGGCTCGCTCGTCACCGAACAGCTCGCGGCAGCGGTCCAGGTATCGGGATGCGCCGGCACCGGTTTCGACGAGGACGTTCTGGTAGTAGTGGCCGACCTCGTGGCGCAGGTGGCCGAGCATTGTCCGGTACGGTTCGCCGAGACGCACCCTCAGCGATTCCCGGTAGGCGTCAAGGGATTCCACGAGGTCGATGGTGATGAGGCCATTGGCGTGGCCGATGGTGATCCGCTCGCCGGTGCTGTAGCTCGACAGTAGATCGAAGGCCAGGCCGCCGTCGGTGCGCCAGTACGGGTCGACCGGCAGCCCGAGGTCGTCGAGCTGGTAGACGAGCCTGCGCAGGGCCACCGCGGTGGGCGCGAGCTTTTCCCGGGCGATGGTGTCATCGGGATCGGGCTCGCGGCGGATCAATGAATCCGATAGGCAGCGACCCCGCTGCGCGGCCTCCTGGGTCCCGGGGACCAGCCAGTTGCAGCCGAGCGGCCCGGACTGCGTGCAGCGCACCCATGCGACATCGTCGATCTTCGCTGTCCCGCCGGTGAGAACGGCCATGGTCCGGCTGGGCAGATGAAGGCCCACATCGGTGCCGCAGGATTGGCAGTGGTCGGACTCGAACGACACGAAGTTCTGGCACACGGGGCAGGCGAACGCGCGCATGGGCCTTATCGTTGCACGGGCGCCGGAACCGGAAGGAACGCAGAAGGAATGCAATTGCTGCTCGTCAGGCATGCCCTGCCGCTTCGCACCGAGCCCGGTGAAGGCTCCGATCCGGAACTGGCCGAGTCCGGCTGGGAACAGGCTCGCCGGCTGCCCGCCGCGCTGGCCCGGTTTCCGATCACCCGGGTGGTGAGCAGTCCGCAGCGGCGGGCGATGCAGACGGCCGAACCGGTCGCCCTGGCCCTCGAGTTGGGGATCGACATCGACGAGCGGCTGGCCGAATACGACCGCGGCCTGTCCCATTACGTGCCGATCGAACAGGTCCGCGCCGAGCGGCCCGACGAGTGGGCGCGGATGGCGCAGGGGCAGCTCCCCAGCAGCGTTGACGAGCAGCGAGTTCCGCGACCGCGTCAGCGCGGCGCTGAGCGACATCGTCGCCGCGGGTGATCACGATGACACCGTCGCGGTGTTCAGTCACGGCGGGGTGATCAACCTGGCGCTGCACGAGGTGCTCGGCACGGCGCGGCTGCTGTCGTTCCCGATCGATTACGTGTCGATCACGCGGCTGTTGTACGGCCGCGGCGGTCAGACCACCGTCGCCACGGTCAACAGCACCGAGCATGTCTGGGATCTGCTACCCCGCAACAGGCGCTGAGGTTTATACATATCGGGTGACTTCACTCGACGGACTCGACCTGGCGGCTCTGGACCGGCATCTGCGGGCTGCCGGCATTCCGCGCGCTGGCGAGCTGCGCGCCGAGTTCATCTCCGGCGGGCGGTCCAACCTGACGTTCCTGGTGTATGACGACGAGTCCAAATGGGTGCTGCGCCGCCCGCCACTGCACGGTCTGACTCCCGTCGGCGCACGACATGGCCCGCGAGTACCGCGTGGTCGCCGCGCTGGCCGACAGCCCGGTGCCGGTGGCGGGGGCGGTGACGATGCGCGACGACGACTCGGTGCTGGGTGCGCCGTTCCAGATGGTGGAGTACGTCCCCGGCCAGGTGGTGCGCACTCGCGCCGAACTCGAGGCGCTCGGCGGCCCGGACGTGGTCAGCGACTGTGTCGACAGCCTGATCCGGGTCCTGGTCGATCTGCATGACAGTCGATCCCGACGCCGTCGGACTCTCGCGACTTCGGCAAGCCCACCGGGTATCTCGAGCGTCAGGTCCGCCGCTGGGGTTCGCAGTGGCAGCACGTCCGGCTGCCCGATGACCCGCGAGACGCCGACGTTGAGCGCCTGCATACCAGGCTGGCCGAGACCGTACCCCCGCAGAGCCGGACCTCGATCGTGCACGGCGACTACCGCATCGACAACACGATAGCTCGACGCCGACGATCCGAAAATCGTACGGGCCGTGCTTGATTGGGAGCTCTCGACGCTCGGGGACCCGCTGTCGGACGCGGCATTGATGTGCGTACACCGCGATCCGGCGCTCACCGTGGTCTTCGGCGAGGAAACGGCGTGGACGGCTCCGACGATGCCGTCGGCCGAGGATCTTGCGCACCGGTATTCGGTGGTGTCCGGGCAGCCGCTGGCGCACTGGGAATTTCAGATGGCGCTCGGCTACTTCAAGCTCGGGATCATCGTCGCGGGCATCGATTTCCGCCGACGGATGGCCGCCGGCAGCGGCCAGAATCCGACGACGCGGGCGACCTGCTCGGTCCAGGCCGTCGCCGTCCTGATCAGCGGCGGGCTGGCCGCCCTGAACTAGCCGCCTACGTTGAGACAGCCGACACCGGGAATGCAGCCGCTGGCACCGCCGGGCCCGGCCGTGCCGCTGGGCCCACCCGGTATCGCACCGCTGGCACCGCCGGGTCCGGCCGCACCGCCGGGGCCACCCGGGATCACGCCGGAGGCGCCGCCCGGCCCCGCGACGCCGCCTGGGCCCCCGGGGATCGCGCCGCTGGCGCCGTCGGGTCCGGCCACCCCGCACGACGTGCCGTCGGGGTTCACGCACTCGACCGGATTGGCCAGAGCAACCGGAGCAGCTGCGATAACAGCTGCCGCAGCGCCCGCGAACAGTACGGGTGTCAACTTCGTCAGTTGTTTCATCATGAAACGGGGCGTACCCCGGTCACACCGGGTGAAAACCCGGCTGCCGCTAAGTGGCGCGGGCTGCTTTGAGGTTCTTCTTGGCGGCCCGGCGCAGCTGGAAGATCCGCGCCGCCCCGACCAACACCGTGATCGTCGAGCCGCACACCGCGGCGAGCAGGATCGCCACGCCCAGCGGCAGATGCCACTCCCACCCGAGGAATTCGAACGCCGCCGAGTCGGTGTTCTGGGCGATGAACACCAGCAGGATCGTCAGGATCAGCAAGCCGAAGATCAGCGACGACCACAGGGCCGCCGCCCGGGTGAACTTGACCTCGTTCACCGGCGGGCTCGCTGCGGGCACCGGCGGTGGCGGTGGCGCCGAGGGAGTCGGTTCGCCGGGCGCGAGCGGCGGTTCGGTGCTCATGACGTCATCTTTGCCCCTTCACGGCCAGAATGAAACAACAAACGACGCAACCGACGGTTCGCGTCGGCGCTCGCCTAAACAGCGGGCAGCGCTTTGAGAGTGTCGATAGGGTCGGGACTACGACCGGGAAAGGACACGCATGAACCCGTCGCGACCATCGAAGCGACTGCGGTTGGCGGCAATTGTGCTGGCGGTCGTCCTGCCGGCCGCCGTCGCCTGTGGCAGCTCCAACCCGCTCGGTGGCGGGTCGG
Organism: uncultured Actinomycetota bacterium; assembly: GCA_963753095.1. Classification (GTDB taxonomy): domain Bacteria; phylum Actinomycetota; class Actinomycetes; order Mycobacteriales; family Mycobacteriaceae; genus Mycobacterium. The sequence continues at coordinate 44,050 of CAVWBC010000016.1, read as the reverse complement.
CTTCCGGTGACCTGAAGAACATCGTCGTCGGATCCGCGGACTTCCCCGAGTCGAAGATCATCGGCGAGATCTACGCGCAGGCACTGGAGGCCAACGGTTTCACCGTCGGGCGTCAGTTCGGCATCGGCAGCCGCGAAACCTACATCCCGGCGGTGCGCGACCATTCGATCGACCTGGTGCCGGAGTACACCGGAAACCTGCTTGCAGTACTTCGACCCGAAGACGACGGTCACCACACCCGATGAGGTGGAGTTGGCCTTGTTCCGGGCGCTGCCCGGTGATCTGTCGATCCTGAACCCGTCTCCGGCCAACGACACCGACACCGTTGCCGTCACCGAGTCGACCGCAGCAGAAGTGGAACCTCAAGACCATCGGTGATCTCGCGGCGCATTCGGCGGAGGTGAAGTTCGGTGCGCCATCGGAGTTCCAGACCCGCACCGAGGGGCTGCCCGGGTCTGAAGGCCAAGTACGGATTGGACATCAAGCCGGACAACTTCGTGTCGATCAGCGACGGCGGCGGACCGGCGACCGTGCGGGCGCTGATCGACGGAACCGTCACCGCCGCCGACATCTTCAGCACCTCGCCGGCGATCCCGCAGAACAAGCTCGTGGTGCTCGAGGACCCGAAGAACAACTTCCTGGCCGCCAACGTCGTGCCGCGTGGTGAGCTCGCAGAAGAAGTCCGACGAACTCAAGACCGTGCTGGATGCGGTGTCGGCCAAGCTGACCACCCAGGGCCTGATCGAACTCAATACCGCCGTGTCGGGAAACTCCGGGGTCGACCCCGACGAGGCGGCTCGGAAATGGGTGCGCGACAACGGTTTCGACAAGCCGATCGGGAAATACGATGATCACCTTCGACGACGTCACCAAGCAGTACCCGGACGGCACGGTGGCGGTCGACGATCTCAGCCTGGAGGTGCCCACCGGCACACTCACGGTCTTCGTCGGGCCGTCGGGCTGCGGCAAGACCACCTCGATGCGGATGATCAACCGGATGATCGAGCCGAGCTCGGGCACGCTGACCGTCGACGGCCGCGACATCGCCAGCGGTCAACCCGGTCAAGCTGCGACTCGGCATCGGCTACGTCATCCAGAGCGGCGGCCTGATGCCGCACCAGCGGGTGGTCGACAACGTCGCGACGGTGCCGGTGCTCAAGGGCGAGTCGCGCCGGGCGGCCCGCAAGGCCGCCTACGCGGTGCTCGAGCGGGTCGGCCTGGACCCCAAACTCGGCGACCGCTATCCGGCGCAGCTGTCCGGCGGTCAGCAGCAGCGGGTCGGCGTGGCCCGCGCGTTGGCCGCCGATCCGCCGATCCTGCTGATGGACGAGCCGTTCTCGGCGGTCGACCCGGTGGTGCGCGACGAGCTGCAGGCCGAAATCCTGCGTCTGCAAAGCGAATTGCACAAGACCATCGTGTTCGTCACCCACGACATCGACGAGGCGATCAAACTCGGTGACCGGGTCGCGGTGTTCGGCCCCGGCGGCGCCCTGCAGCAGTACGACGAGCCGGCGCGGTTGTTGTCCAACCCTGCCAACGACTTCGTCGCCGGGTTCATCGGCGCCGACCGCGGCTATCGGGGCCTGCAGTTCTGTCACGCCGCCGGCATTGCCGCTGCACGACATTCGCGCCGTCGGAGAAGCCGAGATCGATGCGCTGTCGCTCGGCCCGGACGAGTGGGTGCTCGTCACCCGGACCGGACGGCCGCCGTACGCCTGGATCAACGCCGACGGCGTTGCGCTGCACCGCGACGGCAGTTCGCTGTACGACAGCACCATCGCCGGCGGTTCGCTGTTCCCGCCCGACGGCACGCTGCGCCAGGCGCTCGACGCGGCGCTGTCCTCGCCGTCGGGCTTGGGTGTCGCGGTCGACGAGCGGCGGCAAGGTCATCGGCGGGGTGACTGGCCGACGACGTGATCGAGGCGCTGGAAGCCGCAGAGCGGCGAAACAGAACGATGAACTATCTGCTCACCCATCTCGACAAGGCCTGGGCGCTGACGGTCATCCACCTGCGGCTCTCGCTGATCCCGGTGGTGCTCGGCCTGCTGATCGCGGTGCCGCTGGGCGCCTACGTGTGGCGCACCACCGCGCTGCGGCGGCTGACCACCGTGACGGCGAGCATCATCTTCACCATCCCGTCGCTGGCGCTGTTCGTGGTGCTGCCGCTGATCATCCCGACCCGCATCCTCGACGAGGCCAACGTCATCGTCGCGCTGACCCTCTACACCACCGCGCTGCTGGTGCGGGCGGTGCCCGAGGCGCTCGACGCGGTGCCCGCCCAGGTGCGTGACGCCGCCACGGCCGTCGGCTACACCCGACTGGCGCGGATGCTGAAAGTCGAACTGCCACTGTCGATTCCGGTGCTGATCGCCGGGCTGCGGGTGGTCGCGGTGACCAACATCTCGATGGTGTCGGTCGGTTCGGTCATCGGGATCGGCGGGCTGGGCACCTGGTTCACCGAGGGCTATCAGGCCGACAAGAGCGACCAGATCGTCGCCGGCATCATCGCGATCTTCCTGCTGGCGATCGTCATCGACGTCCTGATCCTGCTGGCCGGCCGGCTCATCACGCCGTGGGCCCGGGCGAAGGCGTGCGTCATGAACTTCCTGCACCAGGCGCTGGCCTACATCTTCACCGCCGCCAACTGGGCCGGTCAGGCCGGCTCGGCGGCGCGCATCCTCGAGCACCTGCAGTACACCGCGGTGGCCGTCGTCGTCTCGGCGCTGATCGCCATCCCGATCGGGATGCTGATCGGCCACACCGGGCGCGGCACCTTCCTGGTCGTCACCGGGGTCAACGCGCTGCGCGCCCTGCCCACCCTCGGCGTGCTGCTGCTCGGCGTGCTGCTGTGGGGGCTGGGCCTGCTGCCCCCGACCGTCGCGCTCATGCTGCTCGGGCATCCCGCCGCTGCTGGCGGGCACCTACGCGGGGATCGCCAACGTCGACCCGGCGGTGGTCGACGCCGCCCGCTCGATGGGGATGACCGAGACGCGGGTTCTGCTGCGCGTCGAGGTGCCCAACGCGCTGCCGCTGATTCTGGGTGGGCTGCGCACCGCGACGCTGCAGGTGGTCGCGACCGCGACCGTGGCCGCCTACGCCAGCCTCGGCGGGCTGGGCCGCTACCTGATCGACGGCATCAAGGTCCGCCAGTTCTACCTCGCCCTGGTGGGCGCGCTGCTGGTGACGGTGCTGGCCCTGATGCTCGACGGGCTGCTGGCGCTGGCGGTGTGGGCCTCGGTGCCCGGCATCGGGCCGATTCCGCCGGCCGGATGCCGCAGCCGCTGCTCGACGACGAGGTCAGCTTCGATGCGCAGGCACCGCGCAGTCGACGGAAGGGCCGCACTTCCCGACCTGGCTACGAACGGGGCGGCCCGTCGCTTACGGTAGACGGGTGAGTGCAGCCAACGACGCGACAGAAAGCGCCTGGCCGGCGATCCTGACCTGGCGCGCACACGACGATCTCGCGGATGGAATCGGCCCGGGTCCAGCTGTCCGGCAACCGGATCAAGGCCTACGGCCGCATCGTCGCCGCCGCCGCCGCCACCCATCCCGGCCTTCAGCGCCTCCTACGACCTGGTGACCGACGAGAGCGGCGCGACCAAGCGGCTGTCGTTGAGCGTCACCCTCGCCGAGCGGGATCGGCAGCTGTCGATCGCGCGCGACGAGGAGAACATGTGGCTGATCACCGACCACCAGGGCCAGTCCCGCGGCGTCCTACGACGGGGCGCTGGACGTCGACGTCGTCTTCAGCCCGTTCTTCAACGCGCTGCCGATCCGGCGCACCGGCCTGCACCGCAGGGTCGATTCGGTGACGCTGCCGGTGGTGTACGTGATCTGCCCGACCTGACCGTCAAGTCGGCGATCGATCAGCTACAGCAGCTCGGGCCGGACAGCGGCGAAGGCATCAAGCTGCATTCGCCGGTCGCCGACACCACCATCACCGTCGACGACGACGGCTTCATCCTCGACTACCCGGGACTGGCAGAGCGGATCTGATCACCCCGCCGGCGCGACCGGCGGCGGCCAGTTCCTCGCGCCAGTTCTCCTCGCCGATGGCGATGGTCACGATCTGCGGGCGCGAGAAGCTGTCGTAGCGGATGCGGGCGGCGTGCCCGGCCTCGACGAGTTCGGCCACCGAACTCCTGCTCCGCCAGCGACTGCCGGGCCTGGTTCAGCAGTTCCAGAGCGCGGTCCAGGGCCGGCAGCAGTTGGTCGGCGTTGGCCTCGCACATCGCCCGCACCAGATCCGGCGCGGTCGCCGCCACCCGGGTGCCGTCGCGGAACGAGCCGGCCGCCAGCGCGAAGGCCAGCGGAACCTCGCCGGCGGTCACGGCCAGCGCTTCGGCCAGCAGGTGCGGCAGGTGCGAGATGCTGGCCGCGGCCGCGTCGTGCTCGTCGGACTTGGCCGGGACGACGACGGCGCCGCAGTCCAGGGCCAGGTCCATCACCTGCGCCCACACCTGCGCGTCGACGTGCTCGTCGACGCTGAGCACCCAGGGCGCGCCGGCGAACAGCCGGGCGTCGCCGGCGGTCCAGCCCGAGTGTGCGGTGCCGGCCATCGGGTGGCCGCCGACGTAGCGGTCCAGCAGGCCCGCGGCCTCGCGCACTCGCGTCGAGAACGGCGCCCTTGACGCTGATGACGTCGGTCAGCGGGCAGTCGGGCGCGACGTCCTTGATGTGGCCGAGCAACTGCGACACCGCGGGCATCGGGACGGCCAGCACGATCAGCGCGTCGCGGTCGGCGGCCCACGTCAGCGCCTCGGTGAGGTCGGTGGTGGCGGCGAACCCGTCGAAGCGGGCGGCCTGGGCGCCCTCGACCGACCGGTTGTAGCCGAACGCCTCACGCCCGGCCGCCACCGCCGCGCGCAATACCGACCCGCCGATCAGTCCCGAGCCCGAGCACGCACACGGGTGTCTTCGTCACCCTTTCCAGGTTGGCACATCCAAGCGCCGGCGCCCGGCCGAGCCGATGGGCGGGCGATTACCTGGTCAACAGGCCTGATCAGCGACTACCGTATGCGCCCATGGAGGCACAGCGGGCGCAAGAAGGCAGGCCCGCGGGATTCGGCGGACACCCCGGACGGCTTCGGCGTGGCCGTCGTGCGCGAGGACGGCAAGTGGCGGTGCTCGCCGATGAGCCCGAAGGTGCTGACCAGCCTGTCCGCCGCCGAGACCGAGCTGCGGGAATTGCGCAGCGCCGGAGCGGTGTTCGGGCTGCTGGACATCGACGACGAGTTCTTCCTCATCGTGCGGCCGGCCCCGTCGGGCACCCGGCTGCTGCTGTCGGATGCGACCGCGGCGCTGGACTACGACATCGCCGCCGAGGCGCTGGAAACCCTTGGACGCCGACATCTCCGCCGAGGACCTCGAGGACGCCGAGCCGTTCGAGGAGGGCGATCTGGGCCTGCTGGCCGACATCGGGCTGCCCGAGGCGGTGCTGGGCGTGATCCTCGACGAGACCGACCTCTACGCCGACGAACAGCTCGGCCGGATCGCCCGGGAGATGGGTTTCGCCGACGAGTTGTCGGCGGTGCTCGACCGCCTCGATCGGTGAGTCGACGAGTCCCTGATCCGCGCGGCGATCGACGGCGGCCGCCGGCGCCGGGCCCGAGGACGTGCCGATCGGTGCGGTGGTGTTCGCCCCGGACGGCACCGAACTGGCCCGGGCCGCCAACGCCCGCGAGCACTCGGCGACCCGACCGCGCACGCCGAGATCCTGGCGCTGCGGGCGGCCGCCCAGGTGTTCGGCGACGGCTGGCGGCTGGAGGGCACGACGCTGGCGGTGACCGTCGAGCCGTGCACGATGTGCGCGGGCGCGCTGGTGATGGCGCGGGTGGCGCGGCTGGTGTTCGGGGCGTGGGAGCCCAAGACCGGTGCGGTCGGCTCGCTGTGGGACGTGGTGCGCGACCGGCGGCTGACGCACCGGCCGGAGGTGCGTGGCGGCGTGCTGGCCGACGAGTGTGCCGCGCTGCTGGAGGCCTTTTTCGCTCGTCAGCGCGATTTGGGTTAGTCCGGTGCTGCGGCCGTAAGCTTCTCCGCGGTGGCGTGTCCGAGCGGCCTAAGGAGCACGCCTCGAAAGCGTGTGACGGGTAACCCCCGTCCGAGGGTTCAAATCCCTCCGCCACCGCCACAGCTCATCGCGGTTCGAGCGCTGGAGCAGCCGACTGCGTGAGGCCGGCCGACCGCACCAGCACGGCCAGCACAACGGCGATCAGAAGCAGTGCCGGGACGTCCCCCCACAGGTGCCCCATGTGGTGCCCGCCACCGAAGGACTCCACCGCCATCACCGCGGCGTGCACCACGCTGGACCACACTGCGAACCAGATCAGACTGAGGTTGGCCTGCGGGTGTCGTGCCGCGTTGATCAGGAATACGCCCAGGGTGACGTACAGGCCCACGATCATCATGAAGTAGTCGGAATCGTGGGGCGCGCCCGCATGCCAAGCCCAACCCGACGGCCAGACCACGGCGAGCGGATAGAGAAGCAGGCAGAGCGAACCGATCACCACGAGAGCGATCTGAAGAAGTTTGTAGGCGGATGGCATTTTGCCCTCCAAAGGAGTTCGGTCACGGACAAGTCTAAGTACGCAGACACCGTCCGGAAAGTTCAATGTCGGCGGCAGCCGACGACGACGAGCCGCACTTCTCCCTACAGCGAACGGCGGGTGAATCGGCGGTAAAGATCGGCTTTTCCCAGCGACCTGACCTACCCTTGAGTTCTCGTGGCCCCGTCGTGTGCGGCCACGTCACCGACAACCTCTTGGGGGGTAGTGAACATGGCGACCTTTTCGATTAGTGGTCGAAAGTTGGTCTACGGGGCAGTCGGGGTGGCGATAGCGCTGACCCCGGCGGTCGCCGTCTTCGCGGGTTCCGGTGGCTCCGCCCCGCGGGTGCTCGCCTGCCAGGAGACCGAAACCGAGGACAGCTTCTCGATGAACTGCGCTCCGACGATCATCCCCGACACCAGCGACAACCTCACCGAGGCAGAGGTGGCATCGCCCGGCTTCAATAACGGTTTCGGAGGCGCCAACACCGGCGCCGGCCACGGTGGCAACCACGGCTGATCGGTCGCTGTAGCACCCCTTGCGGAAGTCGGCGTCGGGGAGAAGCGCCGTGCCTTGGTGCAGATAGATCGTCCCCGCTGAGCAAGTTCGCGTCCGCGTAGCAAACCGGTCAAGTGGGCATCCGGGGGAGAAGTGGAGGGAGGCACCCGTGGAACTGATTTCACCGACCGATTCGATGTTCCTGTTGGCCGAGTCGCGTGAGCATCCGATGCATGTCGGCGGGTTGCAGTTATTCGAGCCGCCGGAGGGTGCCGGACCCGACTTCGTCCGCGAGCTCTACGAGTCGCTGATCACCCGCGACGACGTCCAGCCGACCTTCCGCAAGCATCCCGCCGAGTTGCTCGGCGGAATCGCCAACATCGCGTGGTCCTTCGATCGCGACCTCGACCTCGAATACCACTTGCGCCGCTCCGCACTGCCGTCACCGGGGCGCGTGCGTGAACTGCTCGAGCTCACCTCACGGCTGCACGGGACCCTGCTCGACCGGCATCGGCCACTGTGGGAGGCGCACCTGGTCGAGGGTCTCGACGACGGCCGCTTCGCGGTGTACACCAAGATGCACCACGCGCTGCTCGACGGTGTCTCGGCGATGAAGACGATGCGCCGCGCGCTGTCGACCGATCCGCAGGACAGCGAGCTGCGGGTGCCCTGGGCATTGGCGCCGCGCACCCGCAGCAAGGACACGCCGCGCTCGTCGCGGTTGAGCAATCTGGCGCGGATAACGGGATCGGTTGCGGGACTTGGCCCTTCGGTATGGACACTGGCGCGCGCCGCGCTGCTGGAACAGCAACTCACCCTTCCGTTCGGGGCGCCCAAGACGATGTTCAACGTCCCCATCGGCGGGGCCCGCCGATGTGCCGCGCAATCCTGGCCGATCAAGCGCATCGTCGCGATCAAGGAGGCCACCGGGAGCACGCTCAACGACGTCGTCCTCGCCATGTGTGCCGGTGCGCTGCGCGCCTACCTGATCGACCAGAATGCGCTGCCGGATCGGCCGCTGATCGCGATGGTGCCGGTCAGTCTGCGGGCCGAGGACGACACCTCCAGCGGCGGCAACCAGGTGGGCACCATCCTGTGCAGCCTGGCCACCGACATCGAGGATCCGGCGGAGCGGCTGGACGCCATCCACGCGTCCATGCGGGGCAACAAAGAGGTGTTCACCCAACTGCCCCGGCTGCAGCAGTTGGCGCTGTCGGCGTTCAACATGGCGCCGTTGACCCTGGCCCTCGTCCCGCCCCTGGCCGCGGCGGCGCAACCACCGTTCAACATCGTGATCTCCAACGTGCCCGGCGCGCGCGAGCCGCTGTACTGGAAGGGTGCCCGCCTCGACGGCAACTACCCGATGTCGATCGCGCTGGACGGTCAGGCGCTGAACATCACGCTGTCCAACAACGCCGACAATCTTGACTTCGGACTGGTCGGGTGCCGCCGTAGCGTGCCGCATCTGCAACGTCTGCTCGGTCAGCTGGAAGACTCGCTGGCCGATCTCGAGCAGGCTGTCGGGGTCTAGCTCAGACAGAAACGGCGGCGACCCCTCGGGGCGCCGCCGTTCTGGTCTGTGCCGCCGCTACGGGCAGGTGACCTCGATCTCGAACGGCTTGGTGACCGGCTGCATGGGGTTGGCCATGTCGATGCCCGTCGCCGTGCCGGTGACCTTGATGTTGTTGCCGTCCTTGGTGGCCGTGGCGCTCGCGCCGCCGGGCACGCCCGGGGTGTAGCCCAGCGTCACGCCGTTGACGTTGCCCAGCGCGACCGAACTGACGTTCGAGGCGTCTTCGGACATCACGACGGCGATGCCGGTGGCCGCTTCACCGATGGCGATGTTGTAGTTTCCGCCGGCGGTCGCGCAGACCACCTGGCCGTTGATGTCCTGCGGCTGGCCATCAATGGTCACCTTGGCGGTGCCCGCGCCGGCGCTGGCGGTCGCCGTGCCCGACGTCGCGCTCACTGCCGAGCTACTTGCGCTCGCCGAACTCGAGCTCGACTCGGTCTTCTTCTCATCCTTGGAACAGCCGGACAGGCCGGCCGCCAGAACTGCTGCACCGGCAACGGCCACAACAATGCCACGCTTCACCGATTTCTCCTTTGTTGAAGTGACCCGTCAATGCCGGATCATCGAAAGAAGTATCGTTCTCCCCTCGCCGACGGTCTTGGGAATGGACGAAAATCTGCGCGGTGATCAGCTGCGACTCCCCGCGAATTCGCCTACCGGTCCGGCCGTTGGGAGTTCGATCGCGACGCCGCCGCGGGGGTCTTGGTTAGATACCTGCGTGACCGACCCCCCGTTCTTCACCGTCGAGGCCGAACTGCGGGGCCGGCGCGGGCGCACCGGCGTCATCCACACCGAACACGGCGACATCCACACGCCGGCGTTCGTCGCGGTCGGCACGAAGGCGACGGTCAAGGCCGTGCTTCCCGAGACCATGCGTGAGCTCGGCGCACAGGCGGTGCTGGCCAACGCCTATCACCTCTATCTGCAGCCGGGTCCCGACATCGTCGACGAGGCCGGCGGGCTCGGCTGCGTTCATGAACTGGCCGGGCCCGACGTTCACCGACAGCGGCGGGTTCCAGGTGCTGTCGCTGGGAGCGGGGTTCCGCAAGGTGCTCGCGATGGACGTCGACCGGGTGCAGGCCGACGACATCATCGCCGAGGGCAAGCAGCGGCTGGCCCACGTCGACGACGACGGGGTGACGTTCACTTCGCACCTCGACGGCTCCACCCACCGGTTCACGCCGGAGGTGTCGATGGGCATTCAGCATCAGATCGGTGCCGACATCATCTTCGCGTTCGACGAACTGACCACGCTGGTCAACACCCGCGGCTACCAGGAGCAGTCGGTGGCCCGCACCCATGCCTGGGCGCAGCGCTGCCTCGACGAGCACCGCCGCCTCACCGCCGCGCAGCCGGACCGGCCCAAGCAGGCGCTGTTCGGCGTGGTGCAGGGCGCGCAGTACGAGGACCTGCGTCGGCAGGCCGCCCGCGGTCTGGAGACCGTCGTCGACGCGCACGGGCGCGGATTCGACGGGTACGGCATCGGGGGAGCGCTGGAGAAGCAGAACCTGGCCACGATCGTCGGCTGGTGCATCGACGAATTGCCCGACGCCAAGCCGCGACACCTGCTCGGCATCAGCGAGCCCGACGACCTGTTCGCCGCGATCGCGGCCGGCGCCGACACCTTCGACTGTGTCTCGCCGTCGCGGGTGGCGCGCAACGCCGCGGTGTACTCGGCGACCGGCCGGTTCAACATCACCGGGGCGCGCTACCGCCGCGACTTCACCCCGATCGACGCCGAATGCGACTGCTACACCTGCGCGAACTACACCCGGGCCTACCTGCATCACTTGTTCAAGGCCAAGGAGATGCTGTCGTCCACGCTGTGCACCATCCACAACGAGCGGTTCGTCATCCGGCTCGTCGACCGGATCCGCGACGCGATCGTGGCCGGCGAGTTCGACGAGCTGCGCGACGACGTCTTAGGCCGCTATTACTCAACGCGTGCACAATAAGAACATGACCGCTGCCGCACAGGCGCAGGCGCTGCTGTTGCAATTGCTCGACCCCGCGCACCGCGCCGACCCCTACCCGGTGTACCGGCAGCTGCGCGAACAAGGACCGCTGCAGCTGCCCGAGGCCAACCTGCATGTGTTCGCCGGCTTCGCCGACTGCGACGAGGTGCTGCGCCACCCCGCGTCATGCAGCGACCGGTTGAAGTCGACGGTCGCCCAGCGCGCGATCGCAGCAGGCGAGGAGCCGCGGCCGTTCGGTACACCAGGGTTTCTCTTCCTCGACCCGCCCGATCACACCCGGCTGCGCAAGCTCGTCAGCAAGGCGTTCTCGCCCAGGGTCGTCAAGGCCCTCGAACCCGACATCGCCGCCATGGTCGACGGCCTGCTGGACAAGGTGGCCGCCGCGGGCCGATTCGACGTCATCAACGATCTCGCCTACCCGCTGCCGGTCGCGGTGATCTGCCGCCTGCTCGGCGTGCCGATCGAGGACGAGCCGCAGTTCAGTTGGGCCTCGGCACTGCTGGCGCAGGGGCTGGATCCGTTCGTCACCTTCACCGGCCAGGCGCCGGAGAACTTCCAGGACCGGCTGAAGGCGGGGCTGTGGCTGCGGGAGTACCTGCGTGACCTTCTCGAGCGCCGCCGTGCCGAACCCGCCGACGACCTGATGTCCGGTTTGATCTCGGTCGAGGAGGCCGGAGATCAGCTGACCGAGGACGAAATCATCGCCACCTGCAACCTGCTGCTCATCGCCGGCCACGAGACCACGGTGAACCTGATCGCCAACGCGGTCCTGGCGATGCTGCGCCATCCGCGGACAGTGGAGCGCGCTCGCCGCGGACCCGGCTCGCGCCTCGTCGATCGTCGAGGAGACGCTGCGCTTCGATCCGCCGGTGCAACTCGTCGGCCGCATCGCCGGCGACGACATGGTGATCGGCCCGGGACTCGCCGAGGTTCCCAAGGGCGACACCATGATGCTGCTGCTGGCCGCGGCGCACCGAGATCCGGCGGTGACCGATCGGCCCGACGAGTTCGATCCCGACCGTGCGTCGATCCGCCACTTGGCGTTCGGGCATGGGCCGCACTTCTGCCTCGGCGCCCCACTGGCGCGGATGGAGGCTGCGGTGGCACTGTCGGCGGCGGCCAGGCGCTTCCCGGATGCCCGACTCGACGGCGAACCGGCGTACAAGCCGAACGTCACCCTGCGGGGGATGTCCGATCTTGCCGTCGCGGTGTAAATTTCGCGAATGAAAATTTTGCTGGTTGGTGCGGGCGGAGTCGGGTCGGCGTTCTGCGCCATCGCGAAGCGACGGGACTTCTTCGATCAGGTCGTCGTCGCGGATTACGACGAGGGCAAGGCACGCCAGGCCGCGGAAGCCGTGAAGGACTCCCGGTTCACCTCGACGCAGGTGGACGCCGGCTCGGCCGACGCCGTCGCTGCCCTGGTCCGCGAGCATGGCATCACCCATGTGATGAACGCCGTCGACCCGCGTTTCACCATGCCGATCTTCAACGGCTCCCTCGCCGGCGGCGCGGACTACCTCGACATGGCGATGAGCCTCTCGCAACGACATCCCGAGAAGCCCTACGAGCTGACCGGGGTGAAGCTGGGTGACGAGCAGTTCGAGGCTGAGCCCGACTGGGTCGCAGCAGGCCGGCTGGCGCTGGTCGGCTTCGGCGTCGAGCCGGGCCTGGCCAACGTCTTCGCGCGGTACGCGTCGGACTTCCTGTTCAGCGAGATCGACGAGCTCGGCGTCCGGGACGGCGCCAACCTCACCGTCGAGGGCTACGAGTTCGCGCCGTCGTTCTCGATCTGGACGACCATCGAGGAGTGCCTCAACCCGCCTGTGATCTGGGAGAAGGACAAGGGCTGGTTCACCACCCCGCCGTTCAGCGAGCCCGAGGTGTTCGACTTCCCCGACGGAATCGGACCGGTCGAGTGCGTCAACGTCGAGCACGAAGAGGTGCTGTTGATGCCACGCTGGATCGATTGCAAGCGGGTGACGTTCAAGTACGGCCTCGGTGATGAGTTCATCGACGTACTCAAGGTCCTGCACAAGCTCGGTCTGGACCGCACCGAGAAGGTGAAGGTCGGTGGGGCGGAGGTCAGCCCGCGTGACGTGGTCGCGGCCTGCCTGCCCAACCCGGCGACCTGGGCCCGCAGATGAAGGGCAAGACCTGTGCCGGGCTGTGGGTGACCGGCAAGGACAAGGACGGCAATCCGCGCTCGACCTACCTGTACCACGTCGTCGACAACGAGTGGTCGATGGCCGAGTACGGCCACCAGTGCGTGGTGTGGCAGACGGCGATCAATCCCGTTGTGGCACTGGAACTTCTGGCCAACGGAACCTGGAGTGGTGTCGGTGTGCTGGGTCCGGAGTGCTTCGACTCGGTGCCTTTCCTGGAGCTGCTGACCGCCTACGGTTCCCCGTGGGGTCAGAAGGACCTTCCGGCCTAGTTCGCTGCGACCGAGTGTCCAGTTGTTGAACACATTTCGGCCGGCGGAATGCGTGCAACAACTTCCCACTCGGCGGGATAGCCGAATCTAGGGCTCGTATGTCCACGGCTCGCGGGGCAGTGCGCCGGGTTGAATTCGGCCAGCATGGTCTGCATCGTCATCGCGGCAAGACCCAGCGACGTCGGCTGATCCGGGCGAGCGCGTCGTCGGCACCCGAGTTCGGCCAGTGTCACCGCGCCGTCGCGCTTGGCCAGCCGCTTGCCCTCGGCGTTGAGCACCAGCGGCACGTGGGCGTACACCGGCGCGGGATAGCCCAGCAGTCGGCCGAGATAGGCCTGCCGCGGGGAGGACGAGCAGCAGGTCGTCGCCGCGGACCACCTGGTCGACTCCCGAGGCGGCGTCGTCCACCACCACCGCGAGGTTGTAGGCCGCCACCCCGTCGCCGCGGCGCAGCACGAAGTCGTCGACCACGCCGGTGTAGCGGCCGTGCAGCAGGTCGGTCACGGTGAACTCGGTGGGTGGCTGATCGCAGGCGCAACGCCGGCGGTCGGCCGGCTCGCGCGCCGCTGCGCCCGCTCGGCCTCAGGCAGTTCGCGGCAGGTGCCGGGATAGGCACCCTCGGGTGCGTGCGGGGCCCGCGGCGCGCTGAGGATGTCCCTTCTGCTGCAATAGCATTCGTAGACCAGGCCCGCGTTCGGTCAGGCTGTCGATCACCGCGTCGTAGCGGGCCGCGGTGCGCCGACTGCCACTGCGGCTTCGCCGTCCCACGTCACGCCGATCGCGGCCAGGTCCGCCAGTTGGCGCCGCGCGACGTCGTCGTGCGTGCGGTCGTCGAGGTCCTCGACCCGCATCAGGAACCGGCGCCCGGTGGACCGGGCGAACAGCCACGCCAGCACCGCGGTGCGCAGGTTGCCGATGTGCAGGTCGGCCGACGGGCTGGGAGCGAACCGGCCCGCACCCGATGATGGGCGGGTCACGCCCGCAATCTAGCGGAGTCAGTCGCGACCGGCGCGAGTGTGCGGTCTGGTACGCGACGCGCCGCTGCGGGCGTCCGAAACTGCACAGTCGGTGATTTCCTCCACCCGTCATGGTCAATACAGGGTGGTGCGCCCGCACCCGAATGGACGAGGATGGAAACCGTGGATCTTCCCGTGATGCCGCCGGTGGAACCGATGCTCGCCAAAGCGCAGGCGAAGGTGCCCGACGACGCCGGCCTGTGGTCCTACGAACCGAAATGGGACGGCTTCCGGGCGCTGGTGTTCCGCGACGGCGACGAGATGGTCGTCCAGTCGCGCAACGGCAAGGAATTGGGCCGCTACTTCCCGGAACTGATCGAGGCAATGCGCGACGAACTGGTGCCCCGCTGCGTGCTCGACGGTGAGGTGGTGGTTCCGCGCGAGATCGACGGCCGCGTCCGGCTCGACTGGGACTCGTTGTCACAGCGCATTCACCCGGCCGAAAGTCGGGTCCGCATGCTCGCCGAGCAGACGCCGGCACACTTCATCGGCTTCGACGCCCTGGCCAGCGGGGACCGGTCGCTGATGGACGAGCCGTTCCGCGTCCGGCGCGAGGTGTTGTCCCAGTCCGTTGAGGGCGGCCGTTGGTGCCACGTCACGGGCACCACCGAGGACCCCGAACTGGGCGCGCACTGGCTGACCACCTTCGAGGGTGCCGGTCTCGACGGGGTGATCGCCAAACACCTTGACGGTCAGTACCTTCCGGGCAAGCGCGACATGGTGAAGGTCAAGCATGCCCGTGACGCCGATTGCGTGGCGATCGGCTACCGGATCCACAAGAGCGGGGAAGGGGTCGGCTCCATCCTGCTCGGACTGTACCGCGACGACGGTGAACTCCAAATGGTCGGCGGTGCAGCATCATTCACCGTCAAAGACCGGGTGAAGCTGTTGGCTGAACTGGAACCGCTGCGCAAGGCCGACGACCTGGTCTACGACGGTGAGCCGAGCCGGTGGAACTCCGCGGCCGACAAGCGCTGGATTCCGATCCGGCCGGAGAAGGTGGCCGAGGTGGCCTACGACCAGATGGAGGGCAACAGCTCGCATGGCAACGGTTTCGCCACACCGTGCGGTTCGTGCGCTGGCGACCCGACCGCGAGCCCACGAGTTGCACCTTCGACCAACTCGACGTGCCCGCTGAACTACGACCTCTACGACGTGCTGGAGACCCGCTGATGGCGACCAAGGCCGAGGAGATCGATGTCGACGGGATCAAGGTCCGGTTCACCAACCCGGACAAGGTGTACTTCCCCAAACTGGGATCCAACGGCACCAAACGGCACCTCGTCGACTACTACCGCGCGGTCGCGACCGGCGGCCCGCTGCTGACGGCGCTGCGCGACCGGCCGACCCATCTGCAGCGGTTCCCCGACGGCATCGAAGGCGAGGAGATCTACCAGAAGCGGGTGCCCGAGAAGCATCCCGACTATCTGCAGACCTGCCGCGTCACGTTCCCGTCCGGACGCACGGCCGACGCGTTGAAGGTGACCCATCCGGCGGCCATCGTGTGGGCCGCCCAGATGGGCACGATCACGTTGCACCCCTGGCAGGTGCGCTGCCCGGACACCCACCACCCCGACGAACTGCGCATCGACCTGGACCCGCAACCGGGCACCGGATTCGCCGAGGCCCGCACGATCGCCGTCGACGTCCTGAAGCCGCTGCTCGACGAACTCGGGCTGGTCGGCTATCCGAAGACCTCCGGTGGCCGGGGCGTGCACGTGTTCCTGCGCATAGCGACCGACTGGGACTTCATCGCCGTGCGCCGGGCCGGGATCGCACTGGCGCGTGAGGTCGAGCGGCGGGCGCCGGATCTGGTGACGACGTCGTGGTGGAAGGAGGAACGCGGGCAGCGGCTGTTCATCGACTACAACCAGAACGCCCGAGACCGCACGTTCGCCGCGGCCTACTCGGTGCGAGCCACCCCGATCGCCACCGTGTCGACGCCGTTGACGTGGCAGGAACTGGCCGGTGCTGAGCCCGACGACTACACCATGGCCACGGTGCCCGCATTGCTGGCCGAACGCGGCGATCCGATGGCCGGCCTGGACTCCGTCGCCCAGTCGATCGAGCCGCTGCTGACGATGGTGGCCGCGGACGAGGACCGCGGCCTCGGCGACCTGCCCTATCCGCCGAACTATCCGAAAATGCCGGGCGAGCCGCCGCGGGTCCAGCCCAGTAAGAAGGTGGCGGCGCACTGGGACGAGCAGGGCAATCCGGCGTGAGGCCTACTTCTGCAGGGTGAACTGGTCGACGTCGACCTGGCGTTCGCGGAACATCTTGGCGCAGCCCGTCAGGTACTTCATGTACCGCTCGTAGACCTCCTCGGACTGGACGGCGATGGCCTCATCCTTGTGCGCCTCCAACGCCTCGGCCCACAGGTCGAGGGTTCTCACGTAGTGCGGCTGCAGTGACTGGATACGGGTCACGGCGAAACCGGCCGCGGTCGCTCGCTCCTCGACCATCGGGACCGACGGCAACCGGCCGCCGGGAAAGATCTCGGTCATGATGAACTTGCCGAACCGGGCCATCTCGAACGTCAACCGGATGCCCAGTCTCTGGGCGTCAGAGGGGTGGATGCCGATGATGGTGTGCAGGAGCATGACGCCGTCGGAGGGCAGCGCGTCGTAGGCCATCTTGAAGAAGTCGGCATAGCGATCGTGGCCGAAGTGCTCGAAGGCGCCGATCGATACGATCCGGTCGACGGGCTCGTCGAACTTCTCCCAGCCTTCCAGCAGCACGCGCTTCGAGCGCGGGTTGGTGGACTCGTCGAACAGCTGCTGGACGTGGGCGGCCTGGTTCTTGCTCAGCGTCAGCCCGACGACGTTGACGTCGTACTTGTCCAGCGCCCGCATCATGGTCGCGCCCCAGCCGCAGCCGACGTCGAGCAGCGTCATGCCGGGCTGTAGGCCCAGCTTGCCCAGGGCGAGGTCGATCTTGGCGATCTGCGCCTCTTCCAGCGTCATGTCGTCGCGTTCGAAGTAGGCGCAGCTGTAGGTCTGCGTCGGGTCGAGGAAGAGTTGGAAGAACTCGTCAGACAGGTCGTAGTGGGCCTGGACGTCCTGGAAGTGCGGATCCAGCTTCTTGGCCATGGCGATGTTGCCTCTCCGGTTGTGGCGGGCAGCCCGGAATCCCCCGAAACGAGCCACTAGGTCCATCTTGATGCATCCGCGGGCATGGTATCCGACATGGGTGAATCACAGAATTGTGACGGCAGTCAGTGCCGCCGACCGATATGAAACGTCATCCGGCGCAGCATGCCGTCGCCGAGCACGATGGTGTGCGCCAGCACGGCGGAGATATGAGCCGCCACAACGGCGACCAGCAGGTAGGCCATGATCGAATGTGCTTCGCGCAGAACCGAGAACACCTCGATGTTGAACGGCGCGATGGGTGGAAGGCGGAGCACACCGAATACCCGCACCGGCGTCCCGCTCGCCGACACCATCGCCCACCCCACGAGCGGCTGGGCGAGCAGTAGCGCGTACAGGACGCGCTCGGACCAGATGACGAACTTACCCTCGCGGCGTCCGATGGTCGGCGGCCATGCCGGGGGGTGATGCCTCGCCCGATTGATCATCCGCAGAATCACGACGAGGAGAACCAGGGCACCGATCGACATGTGGATGACCCGCAGTGCGGCGTAGCCGGCCAGCCAGTTGACCATGGTGAACCCGATGAAGAGCGCGGCGAAGATAAGGACGGCGGTGAGCCAGTGGAATATCCGACTGGGCGCGGTGAACTTGTGCGGGCCCGCCGCGGCGGCGGGCACCTCCATTTCGGTGCTCACCGCGCCACCTCGTCGACGTTGACGGCGGGCGGGCTCTTGGTTTCGCGGGCCCGGCTGCGGTACGACGCGGCGTAGACCGCCGAGCGGGGACTCAGCAGCGGGTCTTCGGAGGGTTCGATGCCGGGTGGAAGCACCAGGGGATCGAAGTTGACGTCGCGCGCATTGCCGTCCGCCTCGGTCTCGATGGACGTCAGCGTCAGGGTGCCGGCATCGATGGCGCGCCGATCGGCGGGCCAGGAGAGGGTGGCGTCGTCCACGGGATCGGACGGCGCGCCGAGGGTCAGCATCAACGTCCACTGCAGTGGACCTGATCGGACCTGGCGGATGAGTGCGTCGAAGAGTGCGTTGGGCCCCGACGTCGGCGGGGGCGGCGCCGAACCGACGGGCACGAGCGACCACCGGACCGGCGTCCGGGTGCCGGATGCGCTGACGAAGTAGAACGCGTTGAGGCTTCGGAAGGTGCTGTCGGCGAAACCGGGCGACGGTGGGCTCGCGGCGATGATCTTCATGGCACGGGCCGTCTCCGGGTGTGCGGTCAGGAACGCCGCCATGGCCTGCGGATCAGGCTTGCCGGTATCGGGACGCGGCTTGGACGCAAGCAGGCGATCGTAGAAGCCCTGCGGTGAATTGTCGGAGAAGACTGGGAGATTCAACATCGCGGTGCGCCACTGGCTGCCGTCGGGAAAGCTGAAGGCCAAGCCGAGACCCCGTGGCGTCGACGTCGAATCGGCGACGTGCGCGTTGCCGCCGGCCAGAGAGAACCGGCCGAGTACCGGTGTGCGTCCGGACCGGAAGACGGCAGCGTGCGAAACGGCGAGGCCGTTGCCGTTGCTGTCGAAGTAGCCGCTTACCGCAACGCCTTTCGCGTGGTTCTTGCGGAAGCCCGACTGCTTTCCGTTGACCCATTCGAAGGCCTTGATGAAGAGGTGTGGCGTCAGCCGACGCTCGGTGCCGATCCAGCCGCCGGCATAGGCGACAGCGCCGAGGTCGACCGCCAGGAACCCGCCGACCGCAGCGATGCCGAGCAGGAGGCGGCGACGATCAACCGGTGCGCCGCCCCACGTCGGGCGCTGCTTTGGCGAAGATGGCACCAGCACTTCCTCATCGGTCGACGGGAAGACTCAGTACACCATCACATCAGCCCGGTGGCACCACACCGCGTGCGGTTGGCAGCGGCAGGTCGTTATAGGTGGCGATGCCCGGAGCCGCGGCGACGACTGCGGGTATCGCGTTGATCGGGGGCATGGCGGTCATGATGTGCCCGAGCACGAAGAAGTCCTCGATCGAGGTGGCGTTCGCGATCAGGTCCGGCGGGGGCAGGAAGCCGACCGTCATGTTGACCGTCGGGCGCCCGTCGATCGTGATCTTCCAGCCGTCGCCGTCGAGCTTCCAGTCCGGATCCAGCGTCTGACCCTTGCGCCACCGGACGTTCAGGTCGACGATCGTCCGGCCACCGATGCGACCCTGCCAGCTGGCGTACACCCCGGCCACACAGCCGGCCGGGATGGTCCACGACGCCATGACGAGGTCCTCGGTGGTCTGCGCGTACTCGGCTTCGCAGACGATCTCGTCGAGTTGCACACCGAGCGAGTCGGCCACCAGCGCTACGGCCTCGGCGAAGATAGCGGTTCCCTGTGCGGCCTTCCCGGGCAGCTCCGGGTCGTCGATCCGCATGCCGAACCCGCACGGCCGCTCGGTGTCGGGGGAGTCGTAGAGGGTGGTATCGGCCGATTCGGCGATGGTGACCTTGTCGACGCGGTCGCAGGCGGTGGTCGCCACGATGGCCAGCAGTTCCGCGAAGCCCGGGCTGACGCCTGAGCCGAACATCGTCGAGCCGCCGGCCTTGCATGCCGCCTGGATGCGGTCCCGGCCCTCGCCGAGGTTGTGGCCGGTGACGAACGATGCCGATGCGACGACGTTCACTCCGGCCGAGAGGATGCGGACCAGCTCGTCGACGTCGTTCCACATCGGGTTGTAGACCACGCAGTCGGGCTTGAGCGCCAGCAGCGCGTCGACGTCGTTGGTGGCCGTGACGCCGAGGGGCTCGATGCCGACCAGTTCCCCGACGTCGCGGCCGGCCTTGTCCGGCGACCACGCGTAGCAGCCGACGAGTTCGAGGGTGGGGTTGGCGGCGATGGCCTGGACTGAGCTCTTGCCGACATTGCCGGTCGTCCACTGGACGACCCGATAGGGCGTGGTGTTGTGCACTCGCTCAGCATAGGGGCGGCATGTTTCGCCGAGACCGTGTTGTTGCGGAAGTTTGGCGGTTCTACTCGTCGAGCGCGACGTCGGTGCGGTTGCGGCGGCGCAGCCGATGCGTGGTCTTGCCGGTGGGCCGCTTGTTACGAAGGGCTCCGGCGGATTCCTCGGCTTTGGCTTCGGCGGGTTCGGCCGCGGTGACGTCGGCGTCGGACTCTTCGTCCGTGGTCGTCTCTTCGGCGGCCTCGTCGGTGCTGGTCGGCTCCTCGGCCGAGGCCTCGTCGGTGCTGGTCTCGGCGGCCTCGTCGGTGCTGAGTCGCTCCTCGGCCGAGGCCTCGTCGGTCGCCTTCTTGCCGCGCTTCTTCTTTGCCTTCTTCGCCTTGGGCGGTTTCGGCGGTGCGGGCGGCTTCTCGGCGACGAACGACAGGTAGAACGCCAGGATGCCGAGGATCGCGATCGCCGCCGCGGCGCCGTAGACGCCGAACAGCCATCGGTCCGGCGTTGTCCAGGTTCAGCCAGATCTCGGCGATCGCCGCCCCGACGATCAGCACACCGGCCACTACATGGGCGATCACCGACCACAGACGCAGCCGCAGCGCCACCTGGGGTGTGCCGAACTCGGGCTTTCTGCTGCGTACCAGCGTCAGAACCACGGGCAGGGCGGCCAGGGCGATCAGTACGCCGGTCACGATGCGCAGCACGGTGCCCAGGGTGTGGGAGGTGTCGCCCATCAGTTCCCACCAGCGGGGCAGGACGAACAGGAAATACAGGACGCCGGCCACCACGGACAACGTGAGGTGTACCGCGCTCGCGGCGACGCGCCCCATTCCCCTCCTCAAGGCTGCAGTTTCTCGAGCTTGTGGTCCGAGGTGCGACCGGACCGGTCTCCGGTGTCCCCGTCGCACCTCGGACAAGTGCGGAGGATAGGGGATTTGAACCCCTGAGGGCGTTAACCCAACCCGCGTTCCAGGCGAGCGCCATAGGCCACTAGGCGAATCCTCCGTCGGCAATGGTAACCGACCGCGAATGCTCGCTGATTCGGCTGGCGGTCCGGCCGCCTCCGGGCGCGTATTACACTCGCGATGGACCCCGCGCGGCGTCTATCCTGTGAACTCCCCCAGGGCCGGAAGGCAGCAAGGGTCAATGGGCTCTGGCGGGTGCGCGGGGTCCCCTTCTTGAAAGGCGCATGGTGTCGTTCCACTCCCTGGGCCGTGAGGAGCTGCAAGCCCAGCATGAGCTGCAGCGGCAGAACTATGCCGACCTGCAGGCCAAGAAGCTGTCCTTGGATCTGACCCGGGGCAAGCCGTCCAGCGAGCAGCTCGATCTGTCCAACGCTCTGCTGAGCCTGCCCGGGCCCGACTATCGCGACGAAGAGGGCACCGACACCCGCAACTACGGCGGCCTGCACGGCCTGCCGGGACTGCGGTCGATCTTCGGCGAGCTGCTCGGCATCGCGGTGCCCAACCTGATCGCCGGCAACAACGCCAGCCTCGAGCTGATGCACGACGCCGTGGTGTTCTCGCTGCTGCACGGTGGCGTGGATTCGCCCCGGCCGTGGAGTCAGGAGCCGGCGGTGAAATTCCTGTGCCCGTCGCCGGGCTACGACCGCCACTTCGCCATCACCGAGAGCCTCGGCATCGAGATGATCGCCGTGCCGATGCGCGAAGACGGTCCGGACGTCGACCTCATCGAGGAACTCGTCGCCGCCGACCCGGCCATCAAGGGCATGTGGTGCGTTCCGGTGTTCTCCAACCCCACCGGCGCCACCTACTCCTGGGAGGTGGTCCGACGGCTCGTCCAGATGAACACCGCCGCACCGGATTTCCGGCTGTTCTGGGACAACGCCTACGTGGTACACACCCTGACCCACGACTTCGTCCGCCAGGTCGACGTGCTGGGATTGGCCGCCCAGGCCGGTCACCCGAACCGGCCGTACGTGTTCGCGTCGACCTCGAAGATCACCTTCGCCGGAGCCGGGGTCAGCTTCTTCGGCGGGTCGCTGGGCAACATCGCCTGGTACCTGCAGTACGCCGGCAAGAAGTCGATCGGGCCGGACAAGATCAACCAACTCCGGCACCTGCGGTTCTTCGGCGACGCCGACGGTGTGCGCCTGCAGATGCAGCGCCATCAGCAGTTGCTCGCGCCGAAGTTCGCGCTGGCGCTGGAGATCCTCGACAAGCGGCTGGGCGACTCGAAGATCGCGTCGTGGACCGACCCGAAGGGCGGCTACTTCATCAGCCTCGACGTTCTTCCGGGCACCGCCAAGCGCACCGTCGCGCTGGCCAAGGATGCGGGTATCGCCGTGACCGAGGCCGGCGCGTCGTTCCCGTACCGAAAAGACCCGGACGACAAGAACATTCGCATCGCACCGACCTACCCCTCGATCTCCGATCTCGGCGACGCCATCGACGGGCTGGCCACCTGCGCGCTGCTGGCGGCCACCGAGTCGCTGCTGCGATGACTGACTGTCCGACCGTGTCGGTAGCCTGCTGACGTGGCGCTCTACCGCAAGTACCGGCCGGCGACGTTCGCCGAGGTGGTGGGTCAGGAGCACGTCACCGAACCGCTGTCGATAGCGCTGTCGGCCGGGCGGATCAACCACGCCTACCTGTTCTCCGGCCCGCGCGGCTGCGGCAAGACGTCCTCGGCGCGCATTCTCGCCCGGTCGCTGAACTGCGAGCAGGGCCCCACGCCCACTCCGTGCGGGGTATGCGACTCCTGTGTGGCGCTCGCCCCCAACGGGCCCGGTTCGGTCGACGTGGTCGAGCTCGACGCGGCCAGCCACGGCGGTGTCGACGACACCCGCGAACTTCGAGACCGGGCGTTCTACGCGCCGGCGCAGTCGCGCTACCGCATCTTCATCATCGACGAAGCCCACATGGTCACCACCGCCGGTTTCAACGCGCTGCTCAAGATCGTCGAGGAGCCGCCCGAGCACCTGATCTTCGTCTTCGCCACCACCGAACCGGAGAAGGTGCTGCCGACCATCCGGTCGCGTACGCACCACTATCCGTTCCGGCTGCTGGCCCCGCGCACCATGCGGGCGTTGATCGAGCGTATCTGCGCCTCCGAGGACGTCCAGATCGACGACGCTGTCTTCCCCCTGGTGATCCGGGCCGGCGGCGGTTCACCCCGCGACACCCTGAGCGTGCTCGATCAGCTGCTGGCCGGGGCCGACGGCAACCGGGTGCACTACCAGCGGGCGCTGGCGCTGCTGGGTGCCACCGACGTGGCGCTGATCGACGACGCCGTCGACGCCCTGGCCGCCGGCGACGCCGCCGCACTGTTCGGTGCGGTTGAATCGGTGATCGACGCCGGGCACGATCCGCGGCGGTTTGCCACCGACCTGCTGGATCGCTTTCGCGATCTGATTGTGCTGCAAGCGGTTCCGGATGCGGCCAGCCGCGGCGTCGTCGACGCACCCGACGACGTGCTGGATCGGATGCGGGACCAGGCGGCCCGGGTCGGGTCGGCGACACTGGCCCGCTATGCCGAGGTGGTCCACGCCGGACTCGGTGAGATGCGGGGCGCGACCGCCCCCCGGTTGTTACTCGAAGTGGTCTGCGCCCGGCTGCTGTTGCCCTCGGCCAGCGACACCGAGTCGGCGTTGTTGCAGCGCATCGAACGCATCGAGACCAGGTTGGACATCTCGATCCCGGCTGCCGAGGCTGCGACGAGCTCCGATGCCGCGGCGCCGGCCAAGCAGTTCGTCCGCAGGACGCAGGCGCCCGCGCCTGCGGCGCCCCCGCCACCTGCACCGAAGCCTGAGCCGGTTCCCGAGCCGAAGCCTGAGCCGGTTTCCGTCGCCCCGGTGGTGGAGGCACCGCCGCCAGCACCCGAATCCGAACCAGAACCTGTGCCCGATCCGGTACCCGACCCGGAGCCCGCTCCGGCGGCCACCGGCGAGCCCAGCGCCGCGGCGGTACGGAGTATGTGGTCGACAGTGCGCGAGAAGGTGCGCGAGCGCAGCCGGACCACCGAGGTGATGCTGGCCGGCGCGATCGTGCGCGCGGTCGAGGGCGACACCCTGGTGCTGGGTCACGAGTCGGCGCCCCTGGCCAAGCGGCTCAGCGAGCAGCGAAACGCCGACGTCATCCGCGATGCGCTCAAGGACGCCCTGGGCGTGGACTGGCGGGTGCGCTGCGAGGTGGGCGCCGGTGCTGCGGCCGCGAGAGATCGAACCCGTGGCGCCGGAGCCCGAAGCCGATCCGGTCGACTTCCAGCGCGCCGAAGAGGACAGCATGATCGCCGAGGTCGGCCGCGACGACGATGCACCGCGCCGAGACCCCGAGGAAGTGGCCCTCGAGCTGTTGCAGAGCGAACTGGGCGCCCGCCGAATCGAAGGATGACTACCGCTGGGGCCTGTTCCCGCGCTAGCGCGGGCGCGGGCTCACGGCTACTCGCTGCCCACGCCGTGATGGACCCGGAAGAAGTTGGTGGGGTCGTACTGGTTCTTGACGCTCAGCAGCCGGGGATAGTTCGATCCCCACTGGTTCTCTTGCCAGTCCTCGAGGAAGAAGTCCGACTCGGTGGAATACGTGCCTGCCCCGGGGGTCACCTCTTTGATGAAGCCCATGGCCTTGTTGATCCCATCGCTGGTGTCACGAGCCACCTCGGGGCTCGGTTCGCGCCCGGACACTCCCGGGTACTTGTACTGCTGCGAGGACGCCATGATCACCAGCGCGGCGGCGTCGAAACAGCCCGGATGCAGCGCTGTCTTCTCGTCCCGTGACCGCGCCTCCGGATGTTCCCCGCTCAGGCCCTTGTTGATCTGGAAGACGAACGGTTGCAGCCGGGAAGCCTCGAAGAAGGCCTCGGCGATCCGGTCCGGATCGCTGCGCAGCAGATCGGTGGAGATCCACCGTGATTGGTAGCCGCTCCAGAAGGCGCCGAGTTCGCCCTGGTTGCCCGTCCACCAGTACTGGTACTCCGGCGCGCCCGGCCGGGGATCACGGGTGATGAAATCCGGGTCGGCCTGGTCCCAATAGTCCGGGTTCCACAGGTTCTTGAACTCCAGCAGCCGGAACTTCAGATCGACGGCGTAGTCATCGGGCCGGTCGCGGAACTGACCGGCGAACTCCTCGATGACGGCCCGGGCCTCGGATTCCGGCATATCCAGGAACGTCAGGCGGAAGCCCAGTTCGTTGGCCGGTCCGAGGGCAACCGACTCCCCCCAATGCCAGTTGTCCAATCCGGCGGGGTAGAACTCGACGAATCGCTGGATCATCTCGCGGTAGGCGTTGTCGCTGTTGGCCGTGACCGATCCGGTGACGAGCCCGACGGTCGACGGGATCGGGTGCGTCAGCAATGTGACGCGGCTGACGATGCCGAATGTGCCGCCCCCGCCACCGCGGACCCCGAAGAACAAATCCGGGTCGGAGAATTCGTTGACGGTGCGCACCTCGCCGTCGGCGGTGACGATCTCGCCCTGCACGATGCCGCCCGACCCGGTGCCGTAGCGCTTGGCGAACGACCCGAAGCCGCTGCCGAAGGTGAAGCCGCCACACGCGCCGACGCTGGTGCAACCACCGCCAGCAACGAAGCGATCGGCCAGCGTGGCAGCGCGGTAGGCCTCCAACCAGCGGGTTCCCGCTTCGACTGTCATAGCCTGCACGGGTGCGGCGCCGGCCGGCGCGTCCGCCGGCACGAATGCGTCGTGCATCGTGATGTTGCGCATCTCGTGCGTCCACACCAGCAGCGAGTCCGGCGCGCAGTTTCGCCCGAGGTAATCGTGCCCGGTTCCCTTGACGACGAGTTTGACGCCGTTGTCCCGGGCGAAGTTGACCGCGGCCACGATATCGCTGGTCTGCTGGGCCTTGACTGCGTAGGGCGAGGCGACGGCCGTCCAGGCGTCATACCAGCCCGTCGACTGCTGAGCGCCCGGTTGCTCCTCGTTCCAAAAGGGGTTCTTGAGAAGTTCGAAGGTCTCCGGTGTGGCATCCGCCCACGGCAGCGATGTCTTGATCAAACGACCGCCCACCTGCTTTTCCAGGGCCTGCCACTTCTCGGGAGCAGGCCAGGCAGCGGTGGGGCTGACGGGCGGTCTACTCCCGCACGCGGCGGAGGATGAAGCCACCGCGGCGGCAACAAGAGCACTCGTTCGCAGGACGGTTCGTCGGGAGAAATCTGCCATCGACCTAACGTACTTTGCGTCGCCGGCCGAGTTGCGGTCGGTTCGATCGCCAACCCGATCCCTCAGGCGGTCCACCACGGGCGCAGCGGTAGGCCGCCGTCGCCCCCCTCAGGGTCCAGCTTGACAGCCAAAACCTGGTGCAGCTGAACAACATTGGTCTCGAAACCGAGTCGCGACCCGGCCATGTACAGGCCCCACACCTTCGCGGTGGCCAGACCCACCTCGGCGACCGCCTCGTCCCAGTGCTCGACGAGATTGCGGCACCAGTCCCGCAGCGTCATCGCGTAATGGTGGCGCAGGTTCTCCTCGTGCACCACCTCCAGGCCGACGTCCTGGGCTTCGGCGATGATGCGGCCCGAGCCGGTCAGCTCCCCGTCGGGGAACACGTACCGGTCTATAAAGCCTCCAGCAACCGCCGTCGTTCTGTTGTCGGGCCGGGTGATGCAGTGGTTGAGCAGCAGCCCGCCGGTGCGCAGTTTGGACTGCAGGAACCGGAAGTACGACGGGTAGTTGGCCACGCCGATGTGCTCGGTCAACCCGATCGACGAGACCGCGTCGAAACCGCTCTCCCGGACGTCGCGGTAGTCGGTGTGCCGGACCTCGGCCAGGTCAGCCAGGCCCTCCTCGGCGATGGCCTTCTGCGCCCAGGCCGCCTGCTCCCGCGAGAGTGTCACGCCGATCGTCTTGACGCCGTGGCGTGCGGCGTAGCGGACCATGCCACCCCAGCCGCAGCCCACATCGAGCAACCGGTCACCCGGCTGCAACCGGAGCTTCTCGAACACCAGCCGGTACTTGTTGTCCTGCGCCTCTTCCAGCGTCGCGTCGGCGGTGGGGTAGCAAGCGCAGGTGTAGGTCATCGACGGGCCGAGCACCCACTCGTAGAACGTGTTGGACACATCGTAGTGATGGTGAATCGCGTCGGCGTCCCGCCTCTTGCTGTGCCGCAGACCCTCGGCGACTCGCCGCCACCGCGGCAGGGCCTCCTGCGGCGGCGGTGCGATCGGCTTGAGGCGCTCCAGCCCGATCGACCGGACGATGTCGACCAGCACCCGGGCCGGTGGCCGCTTGAAGTACAGCTTCTCGGACATCGCCTGCAGCAGCGGGTACGGGTCACCAGGGTGCACGCCCTGCGCCTCGAGGTCACCGGAGACGTAGGCCCGGGCCAGTCCCAGGTCACCGGGCGCGGTGGCCAGGTAGGTGGTGCCGCGTGGGGTCCGCAGGTCCAGACCGAGTTCGGCGTCGTCGGGCCCGGCGCTGCTGCCGTCGTAGGCCGTGAACTTCAGTGGCAGCTCCCGGCCGGCGGCGAAGAGCTCGAGGATCTCGGCCAGGCTGAGCTTGCCGCCGGGCACTTCCCGTTCGTCTCTGAAGGTTGTCATGTGTGCTCTCCGCTCTTCGCGCAAGCGCTCATCGGTGGTCGTCTGCTCTTCGCGCAAGCGCTCATCGCCCCTCTGCACCGCCTTTGCGTATAGGTCAAGCAGTCGTGAATCAGGGTCGTACATCTTCTTCACGGTTTTGTAGGTTTGTCCGCCGTAGAGTTCGTCAAACTCCTGGCGCGGGTAATACGCGTCCGAATACAGCGATTTGTGACCGTCGAGCTCGCTGACCTTGGCTTCGATCAGCCGGTTCGTGTGCCCTGGGGCGGGTCCCGCCGGCACCGAGGACCAGAACCCGATGTTGACGTAGGTGTTGCCGGCGCCCAGCGGGTACAGCGGCCAGCCCCCACCGTCGCGGAGCCGCAGCGGGCACAGCCAAACCGGTTCGATGCCGACGTTTTCCAGGAACCACGCCAGGAACTGCTCGGTCCGCTCGATCGGCACCTCGACGTCCTGGACCACCCGTTCCCGTGGCGGACGGCCGTGGCGGGCCTCGATGCGGTCGGCGATGTTGAATCTCTGGTCGTAGCCGATCAACTTCCAGTAGAAGCTGCTGCGCCGGTAGCGCCGGGGCCAGAGCCGCCGCAGCCGGGGGTTCTGCGCCCCGAACGCCCGGGAGCACCAGAACCAGTCGGTGTCCCACCGCCACAGGTAGTCGTACATGGTCAGCCGGTCTTCCTTGACCGCCCCGTCTTTTCCGGGGTGCTGGATCGACCGGTAGTAGATGTCCTGGCCGGTGTAGTCGCTGACCGGTCCTGCGGTGGCGGTCTGCACTCCGATGCAGAGGTAGCTCTCGCCGGCGCTGAACACCACGCCGTCGAGGTAGTCCACCCGAACGCCCTGATAGCCGCCGGTGTCGATGATCCGGTCCATGGCGTCGACCAACTCGGCCAGGGTGTGAAACCGCACATGCCGCAGCGAGACGAACGGCCGGATCGGTTCCAGCTCGATCCGCAACCGCACCGAATAGCCAAGGGTGCCATATGAATTGGGGAAGGCCCGGAAAAGATCGGGGTGCTGGTTGCGACTTGCGGTGACGATCTCGCCGGCACCGGTCAGGATGTCCATCTCCAGCACCGACTCGTGCGGCAGACCGTTGCGGAACGACGTCGACTCGATACCCAGCCCGGTGACGGCGCCGCCCAGCGTGATCGTCTTCAGCTGGGGGACCACCAGCGGCGAAAGCCCGTGCGGCAGGGTGGCGTCGACGAGGTCCTCATAGGTGCACATGCCGGCCACATCGGCCGTTTGGGCCTCCGGATCGACGGAGATGACGTCGGTCAGCCCCGAGGTGTCCAGGCCGGGGGTCTCGCTCTTGGCCCGTGTCCGGAACAGGTTCGAGGTGTGTTTGGCCAACCGCACGGAGGCGTTCGGAGGGATGGCGCGGTAACTGGCGAGGAGCCGCTCGACGCCGTCGGCGTGCGCGGTCCGTGCTGCGGATACGGGCACATGACTACGCTAGTCCGCACCCGGAGTCCATGCGACCGGACGGCCGTTCAACACACCGGGAAACCACCGTCAACCGAGGAGTTGTTGCCCGATGGGACAGGTCAGCGCGGCCAGCATGGTCCTGATCGACGCCGAACCCGCGAGCGTGCTCGACGCGGTCGCCGACTACCAGGGCGTCCGCCCGAAAATCTTGTCGCCGCAGTACAGCGACTACCAGGTGCTGCAGGGCGGCCAGGGCCAGGGCACCGTGGCCAAATGGAAGTTGCAGGCCACCAAGTCGCGCGTGCGTGAGGTGCAGGCCAACGTCGACGTCGCGGGTCACACCGTCATCGAGAAGGACGCCAACTCCTCGATGGTGACCAACTGGACCGTCGCACCGGCGGGCCCCGGTTCCAGTGTCACCGTCAAGACCACCTGGACCGGCGCCGGCGGCGTCAAGGGCTTCTTCGAGAAGACGTTCGCCCCGCTGGGTCTGCGCCGGATCCAGGACGAGGTGCTGGCCAACCTCAAGAAAGAGGTCGAGAGTGCCTAGCTGGTGCCGGCGGCGGCTGGGTCGCCAGGTAGGCGGCGATGCCCTTGACCACGGCGTCGGCGTACTTCTGCCGGCCCTCCGGGCTCTGCATCAGCGCCGAGTCGATCGGGTTCTTCATGTTGCCCATCTCGACCAGGATCGACGGGATACTGCGCCAGGTTCAGTCCGGCCAGGTCAGAGCGCCCGTAAAGGCCGTCGGAACCGATGTAGGTCGCCGGCGGGATCCCCGAGGCCGCGAGCTGGTCGCGCATCACCCGGGCGAACTGGACCGACGGTCCGGCCTGGGCCTGGTTGAGCGGCGGGGCCGAGTAGTTGACGTGGAATCCGCGGCCGTTGGCCGGGCCGCCGTCGGCGTGAATGGACACGACGGCGTTCGGCTGCAGGGCATTGGCCATCGCCGCACGTTCGTCCACGCACGGTCCCACCTGGTCGTCGTTGCCACGCGACATCGCCGTGCGCACGCCCAGCTTCGTCAGCTCCTGGCGGATCAGCAGCACGGTGTCCCAGTTGAAGGTGTGTTCGGGAAATCCGCTCTCGGTGCTGGTGCCGCTGGTCTGGCAGTCCTTGGTGCCACCGCGCCCGGTCGGCACCTGACGGGTCAGCGAGGCGTCGTTGGCGCCGTTGTGGCCGGGGTCGAGGAAGACGATCATCCCGGCGATGTTGGCCGGCGCGGCGTGAGTGAGCAGGCGCGCCCAGTGTCGAAGCAGCGAGCAACAAGCCGGTGGACGCAGCGGCCGCGACACGCTTGCAGGCGGACATAAGCACGCGCGTCACCGTAACCCCTAGCCGTCTAGGCTTGAAGTCACTGAGCGCCTGAATCCCCAGGCGAAACCAAGTCGAGACTCAGCCGCAACCGAGACGAGGCAAGGCGACACGTCATGGAGCCCGAAGACCAGCCAGGGACGGCATCGTTCCTCGACCGGGCCGAGCAGCAGCAGATGCCCGATCTGGCGGCGGCGATGTCGCAGATGCAGCAGATCCAGCAGCAGATGCTGGAGGCGCAGGAGAAGATCGCCAACTCCGAGGTGCACGGCCAGGCCGGCGGCGGGCTGGTTCAGGTGACTCTCAACGGCAGCGGGCAGGTGACGGCGGTGCGGATCGACCCCAAGGTCGTCGACCCCGACGACGTCGAAACCCTGCAGGACCTCATCATCGGTGCGTTCGCTGACGGGTCCCGGCAGATGGCGATCATGGTGCAAAGCCACCTCGGTCCGCTGGCCGGCGGCATGCCCGGCGGCGTCGACCGCCTGCTGGGGTTCTGACTTGTTCGAGGGCCCGGTTCAGGATTTGATCGACGAGCTCGGCAAACTGCCGGGTATCGGGCCCAAGAGCGCCCAACGCATCGCCTTCCACCTGCTGTCGGTCGAGCCGCCGGACATCGACCGGCTCACCGCGGTGCTCGCCCGGGTGCGGGACGGGGTGCAGTTCTGTGAGGTCTGCGGCAACGTCTCCGACGCCGAGCGATGCCGGATCTGCGGCGACTCCCGCCGCGACGGATCGCAGGTGTGCGTCGTCGAGGAACCCAAGGACGTGCAGGCCGTCGAGCGAACCCGGGAGTTCCGCGGGCGCTATCACGTCCTGGGCGGAGCGCTGGATCCGCTGTCCGGTGTCGGGCCGGAGCAGTTGCGGATCCGCCAACTGTTGAACCGGATCGGTGAACGGGTCGACGGCGTCGACATCACCGAGGTGATCATCGCCACCGACCCCAACACCGAGGGCGAGGCCACCGCCACCTATCTCGTGCGCATCCTGCGCGATATCCCCGGTCTGACCGTCACGCGCATCGCCTCCGGTCTGCCGATGGGCGGTGACCTGGAGTTCGCCGATGAGCTCACGCTGGGCCGCGCCCTGTCCGGCCGCCGCCAGATGGTCTGAACGACGTGATGACACCTAGTCGTCACGTGAGTTCTACGCTGTCACCTATGCGGGAGCGGACAGCATGACGGCGCCGACGCCGCCGGGCTGGTATCCCGATCCCTCCGGGCAACCGCGGCAACGCTACTTCGACGGCGACGACTGGGTCGACCACTACACGCCGCTGGTTGAGTGGATGTCCAACGACGAGCGAACCGAACGCCTCGACGAAGCGGTGAAGACCGCGGTGGAACACGGTGCCCGGGTGAAGTCCCGCACGCCGTTCCAGGCGGTGCTCACCTATGGCGATCCGTCGAACGACTGGCTGCACGACAACGTGCTGCACGCGATCATCACGATCTTCAGTTGCGGGACGTGGCTGTTCATCTGGTTGTTGATCCTGGTGACCCAGCGTGAGAAGCGGGTCACGTTCTCGGTCGACGCGAACGGGAACATCGTCCAAACCTGATATCGCCCCGATGCCGCATTCGGCCCCGGGCGGGTCGATGACAGGACGCGGCGTGCGCAATGGCAGTAACCTTGCCCGCAATGAGTAAACGAAACACGATCGCCCTCGCCGGTGCGATCATCGCGACCGGCGCGCTGGCGATGGCCGGACAGGCCGGCGCCGACCCGGCGGTGCCCACCCCGACGCCGACGATTTCCGTCGGCGCCATCCCGGCACCCGCCGGCGCCACCCCGGCACCCGGCCAGCCGGTCGTGGGGTCCGGGTACGTACCGGTCGATCCGGCCCCGCCCCCGCCCGTCGGCACCCGAACCGTTCCGGAGATTCAGAACCCCACCTACGGCCAGGGTCAATCACCGGGCCAGCTCGGTTACCTCAGAGACCTCTGGCACACGTTCCACAGCGGCAACCCGATGGAAGCTCTCACCGAACCGGCCGAACAGGCGCCCGGACCGCCGCCCGGCGCCGGGCCGCCGCCACCGTTGCCGCCCGGCTACATCTCGTTGACCGCTCCGCGGCCCACGACCGACCCGGTTCCGGGAGCGAATTCCGGTACGGATCCGGCCGTCCGGCCACCGTTGCCGCCGGGCTACGTATCGCTGAACGCTCCCCAGCCCGCTCCCGCGGACCCGGCCGCGCCCGTGACGATCGTGCCGGTACCGCCGACGCCCTGACAGTCACACCCGGCGGGGGGCGGCCAGCCGCTCGCGGCGCAGTTGCTCGACCTCGGGCAGTTCCAGCGGCGGCAGTGGGCCCACCACGCGGGACAGCAGCACGTCGGCGAGTTCGGGATTGCGGGCCAGGCACGGCCCGTGCAGATAGGTCGCCACCACGCTGCCCTGGATCGCGCCGTCGTAGCCGTCGCCGGCGCGGTTGCCCGCACCCTTGACCACCGCGGCCAAGCGGTCGCGCGTCAGAGCCCAGAACCGTTCCGCCGCGGTGATTCTCGAAGCCCGTCAGCTGCTGAGTCATCCCCTCGATCAGCGGGGTGGACACCACCTCACCGATGGTGCGCGCCGGCTGCGGTGAGGTGGTCACATCGAGCAGGCCCACGCCGTCGACCCGTTCACCGGCCGAGGTCTCGTACCAGTGGCCCAGCACCTGGATCGCCGCGCAGATCGCCAGCACCGGCGCGCCGCGTGCCGCCGCGCGCTGCAGGCCCTGATGGCGCAGAAGATGTCTGGTCGCCAGCCGCTGCGCATAGTCCTCGGCACCGCCGAGGGTGTAGAGGTCCAGCGAGTCCGGCACCGGGTCGGCCAGCGTGATCTCGACGATCTCGGCGGGGATTCCGCGCAGCCGCAGTCGCTCACGCAGCACCACGGCGTTGCCGCCGTCGCCGTAGGTACCCATCACGTCGGGCAGCACCAGCCCGATCCGCACGGTCGCTCATCGCATCCGCCCCAATGTCCGGGTCAACTGCAGAAACGCCGTGTAGTTCGCCACCACTTCGACGTGCCCCTTCGGGCACGACGCGATGGCCTTGATGGTGTCGTGTACCAGCGTGTGCGGCACCCCGGCATATCCGAGTCGCACCGCCAGATCGGTGCCGCGCTCACCGGCGGCCACCACGGCACGCTGGCGAAGTGCTCGAAGTTGACGTCCCACAGCCAGGACAGATCCTCGCCGTCGGGCACCTGGCCGTTGACCGCGATCACCACGCCGTCGGCGCGGGTGTCGACCATCGACAGCGCCTCCTGCCAGCCGGCGGGGTTCTTGGCCAGCAGGATTCGCGCCGTGTGATCGCCCATCGGCACGGTCCGATAGCGACCGGCCACCTCGTCGACCCGCGATACCGCGGCCACCGCCGCCGCCGGGTCGGCACCCAGCGCCACCGCCGCGGCGACTGCCTGGGCGGCGTTGCCGCGATTGACCGTGCCGGGCAGGGACAGCCGCATCGGCAGCGTACAGCCCTTCGGGTCCGTAGAGCGTTCGATTCGTCGAACCACCACTGCGGGCTGGGCCGCTTGAAATCGGTGCCGGTCGAGTACCAGTCGGGCCGTCTCGCGGACGATCACCTCGCCGCTGCGCGGGCAGCTCACCGAGTCGTTCGCCCAGCCGCCGCCGGCGGCCACCCACACCACGTTCGGGCAGTCGTAGGCGGCCGACGTCATCAGCACGTCGTCGCAGTTGGCCACCACCACGGCATCCGGGATGGCGCGCCAGCCCGGCGCGCAGGGTGCGTTCGATGTGGTTGATCTCACCGACTCGGTCGAGCTGGTCGCGCGACAGGTTCAGCAGCACGATGACCGCGGGGTCGACCGCGTCGGACGACGTGCGGCACGTGCATCTCGTCGACTTCGAGGGCGGCCAGCCCGGCGTCGCGGGCGCCGCCAGCGCGGCCACCAGCCCGGCGTCCATGTTCGCGCCCTCGGCGTTGGTGGCGACCGGACCCGAGCGTGCGCCAGCGCGGCGGCCGTCATCCGTGGTGGTCGTGGACTTGCCGTTGGTGCCGGTCATGACGACGCTGCGGCGGCCCGCGCCGAGCTGGCGCAGGATCGACTTGTCCAGGGTCATCGCGACCAGGCCGCCGATCATGGCCCCCGCGCCGCGGCCGGTCACCCGGGAGGCCCAGCGCGCGGCGGCACCGGCGGCCAGCGCGGCGCGGCCCCGGGTTGTCATCTTCGGCCTGGGCATCGCAGCGCAGTTTATTCGTAGCCCGAGCACCCGGCCCGACACGGATGCGATCTACCGGGTGCTGTCGGAGGCGCGTGCCATCCTGACTGTGTGAGCCACACCTGGGGCCGACCAGCCTCCGAGCCGGGCGATGGCTGGGTCGTCGTCGATGTCGAGACCTCGGGTTTCCGGCCGGGTCACGCCCGCATCATCAGCCTCGCGGCGCTGGCGCTCGACCCGCAGGGGAGCGTCGAGCACTCGGTGGTCAGCCTGCTCAATCCGGGCGTCGATCCCGGACCCACCCACGTCCACGGACTGACCGCCGAGATGCTGGAGGACCAGCCCACCTTCGCCGACATCGCCGGCGACGTCGTCGAACTGCTGCACGGGCGCACCTGGTCGCCCACAACGTGGCCTTCGACTACGCATTCCTGACCACCGAGGCCGAGATGGCGCAGACCGCGCTGCCGATCGACAACGTGATGTGCACGGTCGAGCTGGCCCGTCGCCTGGACCTCGGCCTGGAGAACCTGCGCCTGGAGACGCTGGCTCGGCACTGGGACGTCGCCCAGATCCGCGCCCACGACGCGTTCGACGACGCGCTGGTGCTCTCCCGGGTGCTCAGCCCCGCCCTGGAGCGCGCGCGCGAACGCGAGGTGTGGCTGCCGGTGCGCCCGGTGACGCGGCGGCGATGGCCGAACGGCCGGGTGACGCACGACGAGCTGCGGCCGCTGAAGATGCTGGCCTCCCGGATGCCGTGTCCGTACCTGAACCCGGGGCGCTACAGGTCGGCGGCCGGCTTGGTCCAGGGCATGCGGGTGGCGTTGTCTGCCGAGGTCACCGCACCCACGAGGAGCTTGTCGAGCGGATCCTGCACGCCGGGCTGGCCTACAGCGACGCTGTCGACCCGCAGACCTCACTGGTCATCTGCAACGAGCCGACGCCCGAGCAGGGCAAGGGCTACCTGGCCCGTGAGCTCGGCGTGCCCGTGGTGTCCGACGAGCAGTTCATGGCAACGTCGGTCGGTGGCCCGGGCACCGGGATCGACGACTTCGAGCCCAGTCGGTGGACCAGGGCCAGCAGTTCGCGCTGTTCTGAGCCGACTTGTACCACTATGAACGTAGTGGTAAGTTCGCGATG
Source organism: uncultured Actinomycetota bacterium (assembly GCA_963753095.1). Lineage (GTDB taxonomy): Bacteria > Actinomycetota > Actinomycetes > Mycobacteriales > Mycobacteriaceae > Mycobacterium. The sequence goes on along the minus strand of CAVWBC010000016.1, from coordinate 8,462 downwards.
ATGAATACCACTACACACTGTAGTGAAACAATTCGTTCTGGCCGCCTACCGCCAGGCACGGTTACTTCTTTCGCGAGGTGGCCATGCTCACCATCGCGATGGGCGTCTGCCTGCACCTCTACCGGGTGATCTTCGGTGACGAGCTCACCCTGCGGTACGCGGTGACCCCATTGGCGGATGTGATCCTGCTGATCCCGATGACGTATGCGGCCATCGACCGGGATCGCTGGCCGCCGCCGCATGCTGTTCGTCAACCGCGCGCACATGATCGCCGTCACCGCGGCGATCGGTTACATCACGTTCAGCGTGCCGTTGCACCTCTACGTGTCCTGCTGGTGCTGCAGGGACGTCAGCTTCTATGTCGGAATGGCCGGTTACTGGTTCAGCTACCTCCTGCTGTGCGCGGTGTACCCGATGTTCCTCGACCATGCTCTGGCGGCTGCGGTACAAGAGCTGATGCCCTCGAACCCGCAGCGCCGGCATCGCAGATCCTCGACGCCGCGATCGACATCCTGGTCGAATCTCGGTGTCGGAGGGGCTGACTCATCGGCAGGTTGACGAACGGGCCGGCCTGCCGAGTGGCACCACCTCGAATTACTTCCGGACCCGCCTCGCGCTGTTCGAGGCAACCGCTTGCCGCACCGTCGACCTGCAGTGGCAGTTCGTCGAGCAGGTTCAGGCAGTCCTGCCGATCGGTCCGATGACCCGCGACCGCGGTCCGAGCGACCTGATGGCGCGCATGCTCTCGGCTGCCGACGAGCAGGCACGCCGGCGCAACATCGCCCGCTTCGAACTGTTCATGGAAGGCACCCGACGACCTGAACTGCGCCCGTTCCTCGACCCAACTCCAGCATGCGGCGATGAAGACTGCGGGCCGTGATCCTGGCGTCGGCAGGTATCGACGCCGTCACCAGAACAGGTCGACGAACTGACCCGGATGCTCAACGGCCTGGCGTTCTCCAACCTGACGATCGACGCGCCGGGCCACGGCGATCTCCCCGACCCCGCCAGCTCACCGCCGCGCGGGTGCTGCGGACTGTCCTCGGCGATTAGCTCAGCGCCTTGGCCTTCAGCGAGTCGAAGTCCTGCTGGCGTGATGGTGCCGGCGTCCAGAAGTTCCTTGGCGTGGGCGATCTCCTCGGCAGGCGAGCGTCCCGCGGCCTGCGCGGATGTAGTCGTCGGTTTGCTTCTTGGCTGTCAGAGCCGCCGCGCTGGGCGCGCTCGGTCATGCCCTTGCCGCGGGCGATCAGGTAGATCAGCGCCGTGAGCCACGGGAACGACGATCAGGAAGATGACCCAGACGGCCTTGATCCAGCCCGACGTCTTGTGGTCACGCCAGAACAGGTCGACCAGGATCTGGAACAGCACCAACAGGTAGGCGATCCACGCGAAAATGATCAGGAAGTGCCAGAGAAAATCCCATGTCGAACCCCAGTTCACGGCGCTAGCTCCTCAAGTCGTCATTGCGCGTTTGCTGCAGCGGCGTTAGCCTAGCCTGCGCCGCCCGGTTGACGGCAGAGACCACCGCGCGAAGTGATGCAGTCGTGATCGAGGTGGCGATGCCGACGCCCCAGACCGTGCGGCCGCCGACAGACGCCTCGACGTAGGCCGCGGCCGCGGCCTCCTCGCCGGCCGACATGGCGTGCTCGGAGTAGTCCAGCACGCTGACGTCGATGCCGACGCGCGCCCAGCGCGTCGACGAACGCGGCCAGCGGGCCGTTGCCCTCGCCGCGGATCTCGGTCTCCGACGCCGTCGATCTTGACGGTGGCCTCGATGGTGTCGATGCCGCCGTCGACCTCCGAGCCGATCACCTTCTGCCGGATGCGCTCCAGCGGCCGGATCGGCGCCAGGTACTCGTCGGCGAACGCGTCCCACATCTCCTTGGGCGACACCTCGCCGCCTTCGCCGTCGGTGATCTTCTGGATCACCTGGCTGAACTCGATCTGCAGCCGGCGCGGCAGCACCAGCCCGTGGTCGGCCTTCATGATGTAGGCCACGCCGCCCTTGCCGGACTGCGAGTTCACCCGGATCACGGCCTCGTAGGTGCGGCCGACGTCCTTGCGGGTCGATCGGCAGGTACGGCACCTGCCACAGGATGTCGTCGACGTCGGAGTCCGCCTCGTCGGCGGCGACCTTCATGGCGTCCAGGCCCTTGTTGATGGCGTCCTGATGGCTGCCGGAGAACGCGGTGTAGACCAGGTCGCCGCCGTAGGGATGGCGCTCGGGCACGGGCAGCTGGTTGCAGTACTCGACGGTGCGCCGGATCTCGTCGATGTTGGAGAAGTCGATCTGCGGGTCCACGCCGCGGGAGAACAGGTTCAGCCCCAGCGTGACCAGACACACGTTGCCGGTGCGCTCGCCGTTGCCGAACAGGCAGCCCTCGATCCGGTCGGCGCCGGCCTGATAGCCCAATTCTGCTGCGGCAACGGCAGTTCCGCGGTCATTGTGCGGGTGCAGGCGACAGAATGATCGAGTCGCGGCGCTTCAGGTTGCGGCTCATCCACTCGATCGAGTCGGCGTAGACGTTCGGGGTCGCCATCTCGACGGTGGCGGGCAGGTTGACGATCAGTGGCCAGTCCGGCGTCGGCTGGATGATGTCGGCGACGGCGTCGCAGACCTCCTTGGCGTACTCCAGTTCGGTGCCCGTGTAGGACTCCGGCGAGTATTCGAAGCGCCATCGGGTGCCGGGATGCTTGGCCGCCTGCTCCAGGCACTTGCCGGGCGCCGTCGGTGGCGATCTTCTTGATCTCGTCTCGGTCGGCGCGAAACACCACGCGGCGCTGCAGGATCGACGTCGAGTTGTAGAAGTGCACGATCACGTTCGGATGCACCGTTGCAGGCCTCGAAGGTCCGCTCGATCAGCTCCGGGCGGCACTGGGTCAGCACCTGGATGGTGACGTCGTCGGGGATCGCGCCCTGCTCGATGATCTCGCGGACGAAGTCGTAGTCGGTCTGGCTGGCCGACGGGAACCCGACCTCGATCTCCTTGTAGCCCATCCTGACCAGCAGTTCGAACATCCGGCGCTTGCGGGCCGGGCTCATCGGGTCGATCAGGGCCTGGTTGCCGTCGCGCAGGTCGACGGCGCACCACATCGGGGCCCGGTCGAGTGACCTGGTCCGGCCAGGTGCGGTCGCGGGCACGGGTCGACGGGTCTCCGACTTCGAGCGCGAACGGGCGGTAGCGGGAGACCGGCATCGAGGGTTGCGCTGGGTGTTCCACGCGGGCTGGCCGTCACGGCGCGGCCCGGCGGGGGTCTTGATGGTGCGGGCGGATACGTAGGCGTCGACGGATTCGGACGACACGAGGGAGAATGGGTGGTCACGATGTGGGCTCCGGGTGTCTTGAATTGGACTTCAGACCGGCGCATCGCGAACACCCGCGACGGGAAGCCAGTCTGGATCAGACCCCGTCGCGGCGTCCGAGGAGGAGCACCCGCTGCACAAGGTCGTACTGTACTCCCGATGCGTCACCAGGCCAAAGTGCGGGCCAGATCTATTGGCACTACGATCAACGACCATGCGCCGACCGATCCTCGCTGGATCCTCACCGCATCACGTGCTCGTCATAGCAGCTGGTCTTCGGCATCGTGGACTGTTCTTCTTCAACGGGCCGCCGGAGAAATGCAAACCCGGTGATCGAGCTGCTGAACTTCAATCGTTCCCAGTCGGCATCTGATCAGCTACAAAGGTGCCGGACGAGGCGAACCCGCTGCCGTCGGTGGCCGAGGACGGCGTCTATCACCAGTGGGCCGACGGCCTGGCCGAGCGGGCCCAGAAGGTGAGCGACCCCGGGATCGCAGGCGCAGGCGACCGAGCTGGCCCAGCTGGCCGACCAGTTCGCCGTGGGACTACCTCGAATTGCGCGCCGCGACGCGCAGACCCGCGCGCCCGGCGCACCCGCCGCCACCGTCGCGTCTACGAGATGTCGGCGCTCAACGGCCGAATCACCGAGCAGCATCGCACCAGCTGTCACAGGCCTGTTCCTGACCAGTTGAGCACGATCTGCCTCCAGCGGCAGCCGCGTCCGCGGGCGCCCGATCGCGTTCGGCGATCTCGGCACGGACCTGTGTCGTAGTCGCCCAGGGAGCCCACCGCGACCACCATCAGTGGCCGCACGCCCGCCGGCAGATCGAACGCCTCGCGGGCGCCCGTCGACGTCGAAGCCGGCCATCGGATGGGCGACCAGGCCGCGGGAGACCGCCTCGATCGACAGGTTGGCCATCGCCGCGCCGGCATCGACCGCGGAGTACAAGCGCGGTGCGCTCGTCCTCGCCCTCGTCGGCGCACACCAGGATCAGCGCACCCGCAGCTTGCGCATAGCTGTTACCGCGCCTGAGCAGAGCCAGCGTGGGAACAGTCGTCATCCAGGATGATCCCCAGGTCGCTGCACCGCGCGAGCCCACAACGAACCGCACCGGCTGGCGGCGGCCCCAGGTGGCGGCCCAGCGGGCGGCCTCCAGCAGCGCGGTCGAGCTGCTCGGCGGTGACGACAGCGTCGGGATCGAACGCCCGCGGGCTCCACCGGGCGGCGATCGGCGGGTGGATCGGCACCCGGGTGTCGGCTTGTCGGTCGGTCGGGTTGGTCTGGCACTGATCGGACGTTACCGCCGGTCTCGGCGGGAAAAGCAGGTGCGTCCACCCCTTATCCTTAGATGACGACCTCCCGCTTGCTGAAAGGGCAGACAGTGGCGCTCGTCGTGCAGAAGTACGGCGGATCCTCGGTGGCCGACGCCGAGCGGATCCGGCGCGTCGCCGAGCGCATCGTCGAAACCAAGAAGCCGGGCAACGACGTCGTCGTGGTCGTCTCCGCGATGGGCGACACCACCGACGACCTGCTCGACCTCGCCCGCCAGGTCTGCCCGGCGCCGCCGCCGCGCGAGCTCGACATGCTGCTGACCGCCGGCGAGCGGATCTCCAACGCGCTGGTCGCGATGGCCATCGAGTCGCTGGGCGCGCAGGCCCGCTCGTTCACCGGCTCGCAGGCCGGCGTCATCACCACCGGCACCCACGGCAACGCCAAGATCATCGACGTCACCCCGGGCCGGCTGCGCTCCGCGCTCGACGAGGGCCAGATCGTGCTGGTCGCCGGATTCCAGGGCGTCAGCCAGGACAGCAAGGACGTCACCACGCTGGGCCGCGGCGGATCGGACACCACCGCCGTCGCGCTGGCGGCCGCACTGAACGCCGACGTCTGCGAGATCTACACCGACGTCGACGGCATCTTCACCGCCGACCCGCGGATCGTGCCCAACGCCGCATCGCCTGGACACCGTCAGCTTCGAGGAGATGCTCGAGATGGCGGCGGCCGGCGCGAAGGTGCTGATGCTGCGCTGCGTCGAATACGCCCGCCGCTACAACGTTCCGATTCATGTCCGGTCGTCGTACACCGACAAGCCCGGCACCATCGTCACCGGATCGATCGAGGACATCCCCATGGAAGACGCCATCCTGACCGGAGTTGCGCACGACCGCAGCGAGGCGAAAGTCACCGTCGTCGGCCTGCCCGACGTGCCGGGCTACGCCGCCCAGGTGTTCCGCGCGGTCGCCGACGCCGACGTCAACATCGACATGGTGCTGCAGAACATCTCCAAGGTCGAGGACGGCAAGACCGACATCACCTTCACCTGCTCCCGCGACGCCGGGCCGACCGCGGTCGAGAAGCTCAGCTCGCTGCAGGACGAGATCGGTTTCACCCGGGTCCTCTACGACGACCACATCGGCAAGGTGTCGCTGGTCGGCGCGGGTATGCGCAGCCATCCCGGCGTCACCGCGACGTTCTGCGAGGCGCTGGCGCGAGGTCGGGGTGAACATCGAACTGATCTCCACCTCGGAGATCCGAATCTCGGTGCTGGTCAAGGACACTGAGCTCGACAAGGCCGTCGCCGCGCTGCACGAGGCGTTCGGCCTCGGCGGTGACGAAGAGGCCGTCGTCTACGCGGGAACGGGGCGCTAGATGGTCAGCGATCGGAGTGAGTCGGGGCAGCATCGACCGGGCAGGTCGGCCAGGTGATGCGGGCACTGCTGGAGGAGCGCGACTTCCCGGCGACCAGCGTGCGGTTCTTCGCCTCGGCCCGCTCGCAGGGCCGCAAGCTGTCGTTCCGCGGCCAGGAGATCGAGGTCGAAGACGCCGCGACGGCCGACCCGAGTGGTCTGGACATCGCGTTGTTCTCGGCGGGCGCGACGATGTCGCGGGTGCAGGCGCCGCGGTTCGCCGCGGCGGGGGCCGTCGTGATCGACAACTCGTCGGCCTGGCGGAAAGACCCCGATGTGCCGCTGGTGGTCAGCGAGGTCAACTTCGCCCGCGACGCACGGTCAAGCGACCCGAAGGGCATCATCGCCAACCCGAACTGCACCACCATGGCCGCGATGCCGGTGCTCAAGGTGCTGCACGACGAGGCGCAGCTGGTGCGGATGATCGCCTCGACCTACCAGGCGGTTTCGGGCAGCGGGCTGGCCGGCGTCGAGGAGCTGGCCGGGCAGGCCCGCGCGGTGATCGCGGCGTCGAGGAACTCGTCCACGACGGAAGCGCGGTGGACTTCCCGGCGCCCGAGCAAGTACGTCGCGCCGATCGCGTTCAACGTGATCCCGCTGGCGGGTGCGCTGGTCGACGACGGCTCCGGCGAGACCGACGAGGATCAGAAGCTGCGCAACGAGAGTCGCAAGATCCTCGGCATCCCCGACCTTGCCGTCAGCGGAACCTGTGTGCGGGTTCCGGTTTTCACCGGTCACTCGCTGTCGATCAATGCCGAATTCGCCCAACCGATTTCGCCGCAGCGCGCCGCCGAGCTGCTCGCCGGCGCGCCGGGTGTGAAGCTGGTCGACGTGCCCACGCCATTGGCGGCGGCCGGCATCGACGAGTCGCTGGTCGGCCGGATCCGCCAGGATCCGGGTGTGCCCGACGGTCGCGGGCTGGCGCTGTTCATCTCGGGAGACAACCTTGCGAAAAGGTGCTGCCCTCAACACCATTCAGATCGCCGAGCTGCTGGCCGCCGAGCTGTGACCCGCGGCGCGATCGGCGTCTGCCGCCATCGTCTGCCTGGCCGGGGTGCTGGCCTGTCCGCGTGGCGTCGCGCTGACCCGCCCAGCCCGGCGCCCGACCCGATCCTGCCCCCGCTGGCACTGGGCCAGGTGGTGCGCATCGGCCCGACCGCGGGAACCGGTACGCCGACGCGCGACTACGGCATCGGCGCCACCGACCTGTGCGAGTTCATGGAATTCCCAACCGAATTGCTGCAGATCTGCGGTGACAGCTTCGCCGGCCCCGGGGTGGGATTCGGCGGGTGGTTCTCGCCCGTCGCCCTGCACGTGGCCGGCGATTCCGTCGACGACCCCGACGGGGTGCGCTACACCGGGGTAACGGGAGTGGACAAGCCGCTGCTGGCCGACCCGGCACCGCCGGGCTCCTCGCAGCTTCCCGCCGGCGTCGTGCAGATCAACCGGCAGAACTACCTGCTGGTGACCACCACCAAGAACCTGGTGCCGGTGTCGTCGCGGCTGGTGAAAGCCGAAGCGGCGCAGGGTGGTTGGACGACGGTTCCCGGTTCGCAGCGCGACGGCGGACTATGCCGGCGGGCAGGCAGACCCAGATCAGCGGATACTACGACCCGATCCCCACCGCCGGATTCGCAGACCGGCTGGGTGTACATCGTCGCCAACAACTTCGACCGGTCCGGTCCGGTGGTGCTGTATCGGGCGACGCCGCAGGCCTTCACCGACCGATCGCGCTGGCAGGGCTGGGCGGCGGGCCCCGGTGGGGGCTGGAACAAGCCGCCGACGCCGCTGTGGCCCGACCGGATCGGCGAGATGAGCATCCGCCAGATCGACGGCAAGGCGGTGCTGTCGTACTTCAACGCCACCACCGGCAACATGGAGGTGCGGGTCGCCGTACGACCCGACGGGGTTGGGCACCGCGCCGGTGACCACGGTGGTGCAGGCGGATGCCTGGCCCGATCCGGTCGAAAGCCTGCCCGCCAGCCGACGACAACCGGCTCGCCCAGCCCTACGGCGGCTACATCTCGCCGGGTTCGACGCTCGACGAGGTGCGGGTGTTCGTCAGCCAGTGGAACACCGCGCCGCGGGACCGTGCGCCCTACCGGGTGATCCAGTTCGCGGTCAACCCGTTCAAGCCGTGGTCGTGACTCGCTTTTTGACCTATGTGTTAATAAAGACGAGGGGCCCACTCGTGCTGATCCTGATGGGGTTCGTCGGGGCGTGGGCCGGGTTGATCGCGGTCGACTCGGCAACGTATGCCCTCGCGGTCCTGGTTCTGGTGGCGCACTTCTCGATTCGGGAAGCCAACGGAATCAAGGTGACCGCGCTCGGGCTGGCGGCGCTGGTCTCGCTGATCATCTTCTCGGGGCGAAGCGATGTCGACTGGCGAGTGGCGTCACTGCTTGCGGCGGGCAGCGTGCTGTGCGCACTGCTGGGCGCGCGACTGGCGCTGGGACCGCATGCGGCCAAG
>CAVWBC010000015.1:0-20260 GCA_963753095.1 uncultured Actinomycetota bacterium | reverse complement strand
CGATCGCGGCTGCGGCGGCGTGGCGCGGACCAGTTCGCCGCCCTACCTCGACCTGTGCAGCAGTCTCTTCGGCTGATCGGCCGCACCGGCCGCGAGACACTTGACGACCGGGTTCCCGGGCTGGCGGCCGAAGCCGCACTGTTCACGTTGATCTCGCTACCGGCACTGCTTCTGGCCGTCGTCGGGTCGTTGGGTTTCGTCGCGGCCGAACTCGGCCCAGCGGGCGCGGACGGACTCCGTCAGCTGATACTCGGTATCCCCGAGTCGTTTCTCTCCGACCCCACCTACGCCTCCTACAAGCGGGTGGTGGACACAGTGCTGGCACAAACACACGGCAGCGTGGTTTCCATCGGCATCGTGCTCAGCATCTGGACCGGTTCCAGGGCCGTGAACCGGTATCTGGAGACGATGACGATCGCCTACGACGTCGAACCACGACCCGGGTGGCGGCGACGGCTGCTGGCTCTGGGGCTCACCATCGGAACACTTCTCGGCGCGGTAGCGGTGCTGCCGCCGATGGTGCTCGGTCCCCGGATCGTGCAATGGCTGACGCCCGGGGCCGTCGAGAACACCACGATGCGGATGCTCGACCTGCTGTTCTGGCCCGGCGTCATCATCGTGGTGATCGCTGGACTCGCGACCATCTACCACGTTGGCGTTCCCTGGCGGACGCCCTGGCGCCGCGATGTGCCGGGGGCACTGTTGGCGATGCTCATCTGGATGCTGGCATCGGCCGCACTGCGGGCCTACCTCACGCTGAGCGTCCGGCACGACGCCGTCTTCAGCCAGCTGGCGGTGCCGATCGCAGTGGTGCTGTGGCTGTACATCACCGCATTCGCGGTACTGCTGGGCGCGGAGTTCAATGCCGAGATCGAGCGAATGTGGCCCCACGAGGATCATCCGTGGCGGCTGGGCTCGCGCCGCAGGCCCGGGTGAAACGACCGGCGGCGGTTAGCGGCTGCGCGCAGTTTCGCGGCGGTTTGCCTTCTTGATCGCGGTGACCAACTCGCTTTTGTTCATCGTCGAACGGCGAGGGATGTCGAGCTTGCGCGCGACCTCGGTGAGGTGCTTCTTGGTCGCGTTGGCATTGACGCCTTCGGCGGTCTTCCCCTTGGCGTTCGGACCACCACTGCGCGCACGCTCGTCGGAGGGCCCCTTCTTGTCTTTCTTCTCCCAGTGGTCGCCGACCTTCTCGAACTTGTACTTCAGGGCGCTGTAGGCGACGCGATGGGCACGCTCGCCGTCGCCGTATTCCTCCGCCGCGGCGTCGTGGGCTTTGGCGAAGGTGCGCTGCGCCTTCTTGCCGGACTTCTGCAACGTGCTCGGTAGCTCGCCCTTCTTGGGCTTGCCGCTCTTCTTCGTCATCGGCATGGAGTGATTCCTTTCCGTCGTTTGGGTCTTCCGCGAAACTGGCCGCCGACGGACCTTATGCCTCAGCGCCTTGGTATCTCGTACCCGTGTCGACCCAGCTAAACGCCTCTAAGCTCAGCACGACCCCCCATTGTCATTGCCGATGGTGCTGTGGCCCGCCTCGCATCAGGTCCATCGAAAAGCTGAAAAGCTCTGCCCAGCAACGATTTCAGTGCGATCAGCTCACCACCGCGCCGGGTGTTCGTCAGGTGCCGGTCACACGTTCGCGTTCAACTGGGTATTTACCGGGTAGTCAACGGCGAGTTCGGCAAGCCTGAAGCGGCGATCGGAGGTTCGGATGCATCCGGCCGGCTGGTCCCTGCCCGTGCTCATCCTGGTACTGGCCGGCAGCGGCGGGGTTCTGCTCGCCGCAGGGGTGCGTTTCACCAAGATCGTCGACGAGATCGCGGATCGCACCGGTGTGGGGGAAGCCAGCGCCGGCGCGGTGTTGCTGGGCGCCACGACGTCGCTGCCCTGGCTGGTGATGCTCGCTGCGGTGTGGATCGGCGCGCTCACGTTGGCGGTCGCCGACATCATCGGCGGCAACACCTTCGACGTGCTGTTCGTCGCCGCCGCCGACGTCGCCTACCGGGGTCGGTCGATCTACCACGCGGCGGACCAGTCCGCGGTATTCACGACGGCGATGACCGTGCGGCTCACCCACACTTGCCCCGGGAATGCTCGGCCGAGAACGGCGACGCATCGGGTTTGAGGCGTCGGCATCCTGGGCTTCTACGGCTTGGGGGTGGCGTCGCTGGTCGCCCTTGGTTGACGGCGTGATTGCAAACTGACGAGGGCCGGTGCCGAGCCGGCTGAACACGATTGGATCGGTATGGACGACGAAGCGCCCACCGGAGTTGATCTCCTCCGCGAGTTAGCCGAGAGATCGGCGAATACTAGCGCCGACCGGGACAACGGTAGCGACAACACCGACGCAGGCGGTCGTGTCTCGGCGCGGGACGACGGGACCGCACCGCTCGATGACGGCAGGACGAAGGTCGCGTCGCGGATGGACGCCTTTCGTCGGCTGGCCCAAGCGCGTGCCGACGGCGAGATGGTGCCATTGCCGCGGATGCTGACAGGCGACGACCGGCGGATTCATGTCCGCCAGACGATCCGGGAGGATCACCAGCTGCGCATCGCCCGGCACAACGAGGAGGCGTTCGGCAAGTTCGACAAACTGGCCGCGTCGCGGTTCTCCTTCTTCCGTGGAACCGCACTGTTGTTCTACCGGGACATGGTCGGCGAGGACGCCTGGATGCCGACCGTCCTGGCGGCCGGCGACGTACACCCCGAGAATTTCGGCGTCATGCCCAACGCCGACAACGTACCGATCTTCGCCATAAATGACTACGACGAGGTGTTCTACGCGCCTTTCACATGGGATCTGAAACGCGGTGCAACGGGATTCGCGATAGCGGCCGACGAGATCGGCGGGTACGGCAAGGGCAAGCGGCGCAAGATCCTGCGCTCGTTCGTGCGCGGCTACGCCGACAGGATCACCGCCTTTGCGTTCGACCACACCGAAATCGATTCGGAGATGCGTCAGGACAACGCCCCGAAGCTGATTGCCGACCTCATCGGCGACGCCGTCTCCAGCGGTCAGGGCACGTGGCTGCGGGGGAAGTACTACAACGAAACGGAAACCGGCTTCAAGTCCAGCAAGAAGCTGGTGCCCGTCTCGGGCCGTTGCGAGGAGTTCCAGCAACTGATCGATCGTTACGTGCAGCAGTCCGGCATATCGCTACCGCAGCGGGTGGGCTCGATGCGGGTCAAAGACGTCGCCGAGCGCCGCGGCCAGGGAACGGCCTCGCTGGGGTTGGTGCGCTACTACGTGATGATCGAGGGGCCGCTTCCCGGTGCGGCCGACGATGTCCTGCTTGAGCTAAAGCAGGCGCGACGCTCAGCGTTGGAGGGCCTGGTTCCCCCGTCGCCGCACCTGGTGGACGGCAACGCCGACCGGGTGGTCCACGGCCAACGGGTGCAGTTGGTCAGCGGCGACAGGTTCTACGGGAGCATCAAACATCAGGGGGTCAGCTTTCTGGTGCGGGAACGCTCCTGGTTCCGCGACGACATCGACCTCGGCGACCTCTCGTTCAAACAGTGGCGCCGCTACGCGCGGATCTGCGGTGGGTTGCTGGCCCAGGCGCACGCGCTCTCCGACGAGGCCGGCTTGGTCGACCACGATGTCGAACCGGACATAGTCGAGGCCATGGGCATCCCCGACCTGTTCGTCGACGACGTCGTGCGGTTCGCGGAGGAAGCCGACGACCGTTGTTCGCGCGACCACCAAGCGTTTCGCGCCGACCACGCGCTCGGCGCCTTCCGGCGCATCGATCTGGTCTACCGGTGAGCAGTTGGCGGGCCAGATACCCACTCCCCCAGAGTCCACCGTGCAGGATCACCTTGTCCGGCGATGTGCTCGATCTGCGCTGTACTGGCCTTGTGGTCGGTAGCAGCCGGAATCGACGTCACCACCGAGTCTTCTCGGAAACGTTCTAGCGCAGGGTGACGTGGCGGGACGCCCACCCCGTGCCTGCCAGCAGGTCATATCCCAGCTTGTCGAGGACGCGGGTACTTCCGGTCACGCCCATTTCCCTTGCTTGCAGCCACAATTCCAGACCTCGGTGCCCGGAACATTTCCATACTGCCGACCTGCATCTCGTCTACGTCCTTGTTGGACATCGACGCGTTGTAGAGAATGTCTTATGCTCGCCGTCATCGCCGGCGATGACCGCGTCAAGCTCAAAGTGCAGATGGTCGAACATGTTCCACATATCGGTGAGACGTTTGAGAGCCTCCGCGCGTGTCAGCGTATGCGATTCGCCGACGTCATGGCGGACCATGGTTTCGGCGATCAGCTCATCGGCGAGCCCGAGTTGACGCTTGTTCCACAGGTACAGGTTGTACAACTCCACGACCTCGCGAGCACTTCGTTTCGAAGAGCTCATGCGTATGCCGTCCCTTCCTCGATGACCTTGCTGTTCGCCCGCACCGCGATCGGGGTCAGGAAGCCTTGCGTTCGATCAGTCACGTTGCGTCACTTTCCTCACGGCCGCCCGGTGGCTGTTTTCCGGCAACTGATCGTGGGCATAGAGGACCTATGAGCAAGCTGGTCCGACTGCGACATACCGAGCAGCGCGTCGTCAAACTTCAGCGCCGGGTCTGGCTGGCTCAGATTTTGATGTGGCCGACGATCGTCGTCGGCGCACTCTTGTCGGCGGTTGCGCTTGTGGGATTCCTTCAGCGCCGATCGGGCGGTGGGCGACACGAGATGCCAGAGACCCCCGGAGCGCACGAGGCAGACGTCGTCGATGCGCACGGCAGTGACCTCTAGCGGCACTGAGAACCATCAGCAGATCCACTACCGCCCTGCCGCATACCAACTCGGGCTTTACCGAGAACAGGCAACCACAGGGAACCGGTCGGCCGCACTTACCAGATGCGGATCCAGTCGATGAGCATCGCAGCCGGCCAGGTACCCGTAGAAGGATCACCGCCGCCGGGTCCCCCGACGGCGAGGTTGAACATCGGCGACAGCCAATACCCGGGATTGTTGAACGGCCAGCGCAGGTCGGTGGGGTTGCCGTGGACCGGGATGGGCTTCGGGGGCACCGTGAAGTACGGTTTCGCGCCGTCGACGTAGTCCCGCCAGAATTTGAACCCGTCAGCGTCCCAGCGCATCCGCCAGGTGTGCCAGGCACCGTCGACCAACCCGGCAATCGGTTTGCTTTCCCACGTCTTCCCGTTGGATGCGGCGTGGACGGTGGTTCCCGGGGCCCAGGTGCGGTTGCCGTAGAACTCGAAGATGTCCACCTCGCCGTCGGGCAGCGGGTCTTCGTTGACCGCCCAGTACGCGGGCCAGGCTCCCGAGGTCAGGCAGTCCAGTTTCGCCCGCACTTCCCAGGTGTGGCCCATCGGGATCCGCCAGTTCCCCCGCACCTTGCCGCTGAAGTACTGATCGTCTTCTCGGGTGGCGAGGATCACGAGATTCGAATTCCCGTCGAGGAAGACGTTGCGCCGGTCATCGCGGTACTGACTGTCGACCGGCGGCCACACGTCGTCCTGCCAGTTCTGGATCGACCAGTTCGCCGGGTTGGGGGCCGACCCCGACGGTCCGTCGAAGTCGTCCTGGAACAGGTAGGGCGCGTCCGCCTGGGCGCTCGGGACCGGGATTGCGGCGGCCAACAGGCCCAACCCCGACATCAACAACATGCTTCGACGGTCTAACTCGGGCACGGCTCGACCATAAGGCAGCGACCGCCCGCAGACGCGGAATCGGTCAGTCAAAGATTTCCCCGTCGCGGTAGAACCAACGACGGGCTCGCACGGCGAACCGCGACCGCTCGTGCAACGTCCCAGGCTGCTGGCCTTGCCGGTACCGTGCTCGGAATTCCACTTCGCCGGTGTCCTCACCCGGCTGACCGTCGACAGTGTCGACGATTTCCAGCCCGATCCATGTCAACCCGTCGGTCGGGGTCAACGCGTCGGGCCGAGTTCTCGGATGCCACGTCTGCCACACGTAGTCGAGGTCACCGACGGCGTAGGCGCTGTATCGAGACCGCATCAGCTGCTCGGCGGTGGCTGCCTGACTCTCGCCGCGGTGCAGTGGCAGGCAACAGCGCCCGAATTGCGCTCCGGAGCCGCACGGGCACGCATCGATCGGGCGCATCCTGCCAGTGTGGCAATCAGCTAGGCGCCGACCAGCTCCGGGTGGAACTTGACTGCCATTCGGCGCATTCCATCGCGCCAGTCGACGGTCGTGGTTCCGATCAGCTCGTGCATCTTGGTGACATCCAAAGGATTCCCACGCAGCGTCTGATCGCTCTCCTCGAAGACCGGCGCCTTGCCGACGAGCGACCCAAGGTAGGTGCACCACTCCTGGAGGCTGACGTATTGGTCACCGCCCCAGTTGACGGTGGTCACCGGAACCGACGCCACCTCAAGGAGTTTCGGGATCATGGCGATGATGTCGTCCTCGTGTATCGGATTGTAGACCGCAGGTCCACCCGGCGGAACCGGGATCGGCATGCCGCCAAGCATCATGTCCAAGTGGAAGTGCGGCCACCCACCGTTGTCGCCGTAGGGAACGTTCAGCCGTGCGATGGTCGCCGGCACGCCGAGAACACGTGCCATCGTTGCGACGACGACTTCCCCGGCGATCTTGGTGATGGAGTACGTCGGCAGCAAGGGCTTGTGGTTGTCGCCGTATACGGTGCTTTCGGTTCGCAGTTCGTCGCCCGGCGGGTCGTAGACGGCCCCGGATGAACAGTGCAGGAAGGCTTTCGCGGTTCGGCAATGCGCCATGAGAAGGCCCGCCGATTCCGCGTTGGCCGCAAGGTCCTTGTCCCAGCGCCCGCTCTTCGCGACGGCCAAGTTGAGGACGTAGTCGAAGTCCGACGGGAGTCTGGAAAAGTCCCCGGCAACCATGTTGACGGCCTCGCATCGGACGCCGGCCTGTGCCAGGGTGTCCCGTGCTGCCGAGTCGGTGAAGCGGGCGATGCCCCACACCTCGTTGTCGGCCGCCAGGGCGATGGCGACAGGCGTCGCAACCTGGCCGCTTGCTCCGGTGATCAGAATCTTCGATCCGCGCATCGGCTGATGGTAGGCACGTCGGCGGGTTGCGACAGCGATTTGTCTCACTGCCGGTATCGACGCCCTCAGACGACTGATGTCGTCCTTCAGAGTGCTGAGCAGTCGCTCAAAGTAGCTGCGTCGCGACTACGTCGAATACCGTGAATGTCTGCGGCCGTGAACCGCGGTTGCCCAGCCGCTTTAACGACCGCGCGATGGGTACCTGTGCATCACCTGAAACGGAGCCACGAATTGAACGCCCGAATCTGCCTGTTGCTTCCTGCCGCTCTGCTTGCCGCGGCGCTCCTGTTCGCACCTGGGGCTTCCGCTGAGACGATCCCCGGAGCCGAAGCGGCCATCTCCAAGGCCGAAGGCGCGCTCGGGACAGACCAATTCGGCCCATTCGGATGCGAGGCCTTTGTGGCTTACGCCTACGACGTGCCGCAGGCAAAGTACGGTTGGGACGGCGCCGCCGAAACGATGTACCACACCCTCCTTCAAGAGGGTCGGATACACACCGACATGAATGCCCCGCGGGGAGCCCTCGTCTTCAGCAAGAGTCCTTATGGCGCCCACATCGACATTGCCCGCGGTGACGGAACGTATATCTCCGGCGGCGTCCAAGGACTCAAGCGAGGGTACGGCGACGGGCACAACATCCAGATTCTGCCGAGTCCCCACGTGGGGTCCGGCTGGCTTTACCGGGGCTGGAGTCTGGGCTACCCGCAATGACTTCGTGGGATCCCGCTGACAGCACACATAGGGTGCCCCCAGTGGGACTCGAACCCACACTGTGCGGATTTTAAGTCCGCTGCCTCTGCCAATTGGGCTATGGGGGCATTGCAGTTGCGAGGGTACTTTCCCGCCGACGGCTACCGGCCCGCCGGCTGGTCGAAGGGCGAGCCGTCCCTGCTGCAGCCGGTGCCCACTCGCGGCAGCGCACCGGAGAACAGGTACTCCCGCTTGACCCGCTCGGTGCACGCACTCACCACATACATGCTGCTGTGCCCGGCGCCCTCGGTGACGACGAGGCGCGCGTCGGCCAACTCGGCTGCCCCCTGGTAGGCACCCTCCAGCGGAGTGGCGGGATCGTTCCTGGTGTTCAGGACCAGGACCGGCGCGGCGGTACGCCGGTTCCACGGTCCGAGGTACCGGTCGGCGTCGACACCGGGCCAGAATGCGCACGGAATGGTGTCGAACACCGAGATGCGCCCAAAGACGGGCTCCTGCTCGTCGGCAACCACCGCGGCCCGGCTATATGCCGCGGGATCGGTGGGCACCGTGCTGTCGACGCACTGGATCGCGGAGTATGCCTCTTGCCGGTTGCCCAGATACGGACCGTCGCCGGCGTCGACCGGCGCGGGCGAACTTCCGGTGATGTCTTCGAGCAGCCCGACATCGGCGGTGCCCGTCGTGAAGAGCTCTTGCAGGAGCTGGGCGAGTTGCGGATAGCCAGCGGGGTTCGACAATGCCGAGACGACCAATTCGGGGTAGGTCCAGACATGCTCGTCGACCATGACCGATGCCCGTCGACCGACCAGAGCCGCCCACTTGGTTCGCGGATCTCCCTCGGAGAACGCGCATCCCGGGCCCGCCGCCGCGCAGTCGTGCAAGAACTGATCGAACGCCGCCGACGTCCCGGTGGCGATGTCCTGGCGGGTGTTCAGCGGCACCCCGGTTCCTTCCGAGCCATGCCCGGTGACGTTGCCCACGAAGTCGATCGATCCGTCCAACACCATGGCGCGCACCCGGCCGGGAAACAGGTTGGCGTAGATCGCACCCAACTGGGTGCCGTAGGAGATGCCGTGGAAGCTCAGTGTCGGATCGCCGACGGATCTTCGCAACAAGTCCAGATCCCGGGCCGAATTCGCCGAAGACACGTGGTCCAGGATCGGGCCGGCCTGCTGCCCGCAGCGCCGGCCGAACTCGGCCGCCCAGTCGAGCAGTGCTTGCTCCCCGCCCGCGTCGGTGGGCAGACCGGGCATCGGTGCGAGGAAGTGCCATTGCTCGGACTCGCCGGAGAAGCAGCGCACGGCAGCGCTGCGCGATACCCCGCGTTGATCCCACGAGACGACGTCGAAGCGCGACCGCAACTCCTCGGAGAACAACCACGGCCATCTGGCACGTGCCCGCAGCCGATCCACCCCGGATTGCCCCGGGCCGCCGAAGTTGACGAACAGTGTCCCGATCCGCCGGCTCGGATCAGCGGCGGGCAGCTTGATCAGCGCCAAGTCGATCTGCTCGTCGCGGGGCCGGTCGTAGTCCATCGGGACTCTCGCTGTGGCGCAGAGGAATCCGTCTGCACAGTCGCCCCATGCCAGTACGGGCGTATCGGCTGCTTCGGCGAGCTGGTCGAGATACGGATCTGTGGTGCCACCCTCGGCCGGCGCCGCCGGTGACGCCCCCACCAAACCGGCGCCGATCATGATCGCGACAACCGCGGAGACAGCCCGGCGACGCCATGACGACTCCACACTGCTCCGCTCGTAGCCCAAGGACGGGGAGGCCGACGTTACGCGGGTGAACTGCGCCGGGCGGCGCAACCGGCTGGACCCGTTACAGCACAGGCTGTTTCAGAGCACCGTCAGTTGTTGCTGTTCGGGCAGGACACCGTCAGGTACACGGTGGTGTTGGCAGGCGGGTGGTCGCCGCGCAGGCCGTCGACACCGGTGATCTTGCAGCTCGACAGCGGACGGTCGGCCGCGTAGCCACCCCCGTTGTTGAGTTGCACGATGTAGCCCTGGCTCTCCAGCGCCAGCATCCCGTCGGCGGCGTTCAAGTTGGGGCTGAACGCCTTCGGCGGCATGATGAGCACGCCCTTCTCCGTGGGGGACGGCGGCGCCTGCGACGTACTCGTCGGCGCTTCCTTGTTGCTACTCGAGCAGCCGGCCATCAGCGCACCCGCACCGGCTAGTGCGGCGCCGATGCCGACCAACGCTGCAGTTCTGGCCACGTGCGATCGAGCCATCAGACGCCCTCCAAGAATTCTGCGCATGGCCCGAAGGGCCTGTCCGAGAGGCGACGTTAACACCGGCAAATTCCCGCCAGATGTTCAGAAGTCAGAGTTTGTTCTCGGTTAGCGTGACGTTCAACGACACGACACCCCGGGGATGGCCGTCCCCAGGGTGTCGCGAGTCTCGATCAGGTGACGACCGCCTCCGGTTTCGGTGCGCCGCCGTGGGCGCCGGCGTCGTCGAGCATGGTGATCTCGTCGAACGGTTCGGCACCGCTGAGCACCGACTCGACCCGGTCCATGTCGACCGTCTTCGTCCACGACCCCACCAGCATGGTAGCCACCGCATTGCCGGAGAAGTTGGTCACCGCGCGCGCCTCGGACATGAACCGGTCGATGCCGACGATCAAACCCACGCCGTCGAGCAGGTCCGGCCGGTGCGCCTGCAGGCCACCCGCGAGCGTCGCCAGGCCCGCGCCGCTGACACCCGCGGCACCCTTGGAGGCGATGATCATGAAGACCAGCAACCCGATCTGCTGACCGACCGACAGCGGGCTTCCCATCGCATCGGCGATGAACAGCGAAGCCATCGTCAGATAGATGGCGGTGCCGTCGAGGTTGAACGAATATCCGGTGGGCACAACCACTCCCACGGTGCTCTGCTGCACGCCCAGGTGCTCCATCTTGGCGATCAGCCGCGGCAGCGCCGATTCCGACGACGACGTCGCGAAGATCAGCAGGTACTCACGGGCCAGGTAGCGCACCAGCCGGAAGATCGACACCCCGGACACCGTGCGCAGCAGTAACCCGAGCACACCGAAGATGAACACCACGCAGGTCAGGTAGAAACCGAGCATCAGCGTCAGCAGTTGGGTCACCGCGGCCCAACCGGTTTGACCCACCACGTTCGCGATCGCCCCGAACGCACCGATCGGCGCCAGCCACAGCACCATCGCCAGAATCTTGAACACCAGCCGCTGCAGGTGCTCGACGACGTGCAGGATGGGCTCGCCCTTGCTGCCCATCGCCTGGATCGCGAAGCCGACGAGCAGTGCGACGAACAACGCCTGCAACACATTGCCGGCGGTCAGCGCCGAGAACAGCGAGTCCGGAATGATGTTCTGGACGAACTCCATGACCCCGCCGGACTCGTGCGCCTTCTCGGCCAGCTCGGCCCCCTTGCCCGAGGTCGACTCGCTGATGTTCAGGCCGTCGCCGGGATGCAGCAGGTTGCCGACGACCAAGCCGATGGCCAACGCGATCGTCGACATCACCATGAAGTACACGAATGCCAGGCCGCCGACCTTGCCGACGGTGGCGGCTTTGCGCACCGACCCGATGCCGAGGACGATCGTGCAGAAGATCACCGGCGCGATCATCATTTTGATCAGGCTGACGAACATCGTGCCCAGAACGCCGACCTCCTTGCCCACGGCCGGGGCCACCAGGCCGACGATCACACCGGCGACGACGGCCGCGATGACGGCCAGGTACAGCCAGTGGGTACGGTCTCGCCGCTTGCCTGGCGGGGGCTGTTGATCGTCGGTGGGACGATTCACGGCGGTGGTCAAATTCGGATTCCTTCCGGGCCTGCTGCGGTGCGGTCTGTAGATAGTTACCCATTACGTGATCCAGGTCACGCTGTAGCTCATGACGCCAAGCCCGCTGACCCGGCCTGAGCCCCGCCCTCGGCTGCGCTGCCGACTTGCTATGTTTCGCAACAATCGCATAGTGGTATAGATCACAGGTTGCCGTTGGTGAGGAGGGGTCTGCACGTGACTGCCATGCCCGAACTGAAGAAGGCCCTCACCCAGCGACAGCTGACGATGATCGCGATGGGCGGGGTGATCGGCGCAGGCCTCTTCGTCGGATCCGGGGTGGTGATCCACGACACCGGCCCCGGCGCGTTCATCACCTACGGCCTCGCCGGACTGCTCATCATCATGGTGATGCGGATGCTCGCCGAGATGGCGGTGGCCAACCCGTCGACCGGGTCATTCGCCGACTACTCGCGCAACGCTCTGGGTCACTGGGCAGGATTCTCCGTCGGCTGGCTGTACTGGTACTTCTGGGTCATCGTCGTCGGCTTCGAGGCGATCGCCGGAGCCAAGATCATCCAATACTGGATCGACGTACCGCTGTGGCTGACCGCGCTGATCCTGCTCATCGCCATGACCGCCACCAACCTTTTCTCGGTCTCCTCGTTCGGCGAGTTCGAGTACTGGTTCGCCGGCATCAAGGTTGCCGCGATCATCGCGTTCATCGGCATCGGGTCGCTGTACGTCATCGGGCTGTGGCCGAAGAAGAACATGGACTTCTCCAACCTGGTGGCGCACGGCGGGTTCTTCCCGTTCGGGGTCACCGCGGTGACCGTCGGGGTGGTGACGGTGATCTTCTCGATGGTCGGCCCCGAGATCGCGACGATCGCCGCCGCCGAGTCCTCCGATCCGGAGCGCGCGGTCGCCAGGGCCGCCAACTCGGTGATCCTGCGCATCCTGGTGTTCTTCGTGGGCTCGGCCTTCCTGCTCGTCACGATCCTGCCGTGGAACGACGACCGAGCAGCGGCCTCGCCGTTCGTCGCCGCGTTCGAGCAGATGGGTATCCCCTACGCGAACCAGATCATGAACGCGGTGGTGCTCACCGCGGTGCTGAGTTGCCTGAACTCGGGGATGTACACCGCGTCGCGAATGTTGTTCGTGCTGGCTGCCCGTCGCGAAGCACCGCCGGTGTTGGTGTCGGTGACGCGGCGTGGCGTGCCGGCCGTCGCGATCCTGGCGTCCTCGGTCGTGGGCTTCCTGTCGGTCATCGCCGCCGCGTTCTCCGAGGACACCATTTTCGCGTTCCTGCTGAATTCCAGCGGCGCGATCATCCTGTTCGTCTATCTGCTCATCGTCATCTCGCAGATCGTGCTGCGCTTCCGCACGCCGGACGACCAACTGAAGGTCAAGATGTGGCTCTTCCCGGGGTTGTCGATCATCACCGCCGTCGCGATCGTGTTGATCCTCGTCCAGATGTACCTGCAGGAGTCGGTGCGTTCGCAGCTTGTGTTGAGCCTGGTGTCGTGGGCCGTGGTCATTGCGTTCTTCTTCGCCAACAAGTGGTTCGTGAACCGTCGCCCCGTCAAGGCGGGCGCAGCCGCGACGTCGCGGCCACATCGGGTTCTGGTGCTGGCCAACCAGACCGTCGACTCCCGGGAACTGCTCGACAAGCTGCGCGAGATCGGGGCCGACCAGGAAACCGTCTTCCACGTCGTCGTGCCCGCGAGCCCGATCGAGACGGGAACCGCCGCCACGCACGGTCCGCTCGACGTGTGGCAGGCGACGCAGGCAGCCGCCGAGCGCCGGCTGGAGCACACGTTGACCGCGCTTCGCTCCGAAAACTTCAGCGCCGAGGGCGACCTCGGTGACTACCGTCCCCTTCGGGCGCTGGCCGCCGGTGTCGCCTCCTTCCACCCGGACCAGATCGTCATCGCGACACTGCCGCCCGAGGACTCGGTGTGGCACCGCTTCGATGTCCTCGACCGGGCCAGGGCCGCGTACGACGTGCCGGTCACCAATGTGATCTCCCGCGTGAAGGTCGAGGAGCGTTCACCGTGACGATCCTCGTCGGCTTCAGCGCAAGCCGGCAGAGCGATGCCCCGATCAACCTGGCGATCCGGATTGCCCGCAGCAGCGGGGAAACCGTTGTGGCCGCGGCCATTGCCGAACGCCTGTGGCCGCCGAAGGCGGACCCGGTGGAGGACGAGTATCTGGGCTACGTCACCGACGAGGCGCGCAGGTCGCTGCAAAGCGTCGTCGATCGGGTTCGTGGCGACCTCGACATCCCGGTTGTCATCCACCAGTCCACCTCGATACCCGCCGGGTTGCTCGACCTCGCCGCCGAGCACCACGCGTCGATGGTCGTCGTCGGATCGTCGTCGTCGGGCCTGCTGGGCCGGGTGGCCCTGGGCAGCGTCACCGACCGGCTGGTGCACACCGCCGCCCTACCGGTCGCCATCGCCCCGCGCGGGTACCCGATGACGCCGGAACCACTGACTCGCATCACGGCCGCATACGGCGCCGAAGCCGACCTCAACGGCCTGCTGGCCGCCACGGCCGAATTGGCCAAGGCGTGGTCGGTGCCCATGCGGATCGCGTCGTTCACGGTGCACCCGGTTTCCATCGATGCGACAGTCGGGGCGTCGGCGGAGAATCTCGTGGTCTCGCAGTGGGCTCAGCGTATGCAGGATGAGATCACAGTGCAGCTCAACACGATTCGTGAGGGCATGGCGGTGCCGGATGTCGACGTCGTCGTCGGCACCGGCAGCACCTGGCGGGACGCGGTGGAGAGCGTGCGATGGGAGTCGGGCGAACTCTTGACGCTCGGGTCGGGCGCCGCCGGCGTGACTGCCCAGGTCTTCCTCGGCTCAGCCGCGGCGAAGATCATCCGGCATTCGCCGGTACCGGTGCTGATCATGCCGCGCTTCACCTAGGACGCCGGCAACAATGCCCCCGGCGACGGCGACACGTTCATCGCAGGGCGGGCGAATCGGGATGCGATACAACCGGATTCGACCGCATCGTCGATCGCCGCCGATATGTTGGCGATGTCCGCCGGATCGCATCCCCAGTTCGCGACATCGACATCAGAAAGGCTGAGTCGGGCTGGGATGACGCCGTGGCGCCGGGCGATGTGCATCATCGCGTCGATCATCAACCTCACGATGGCAGCTCCGGACTCACCCGGGGCCAGCCGCCGATGCAGTCCGATCAACTGGAGGTGGTCGCACGCCACTGTGTCGTCGGCCAACGGCTCGACCGAATGGTCCGTCACCTCGATCAGCACCCGCTGGCGCCGCGGTGCCGCAGCCGCGAGTGCGGCCACGTCCGTCGCGCTGCGCACCACGATGCGCCCCACGCCTGCGTCGACGGCCTCAAGCGCCGGGATGGCCGACGTGCCGTTCAGGTGCAGGATCACCCGGAGTGGGTCGAGACTGGCCGACAGCGCAGTCTCCAACTCGTCGGTATCGTCGACGTCCACTGAAACGCCGTGTCGTCGGATCCATGCCGCGGGCGCATCCAAAGATAGGACTCCCGCGGGATAGGAGACCGCGGCACCGCGAAATGCCCTGCGGTACCGGGCGCACCGCCCCAGAGCAACAGCCTCATCGAGGCGGGTGTCGCTGGGCTCGGCGATCGCGTGCAACCGGGGCGCCGATGCGTGTGTGGTCATGCTGCGGCCTGGCCGAGCACCTCAGTGCCCGCGGCGATCACGACGATCGGCCGTGGGAAACGCAGCGTGGCGCAGGCGTCATCAACGGATTCACCGATCTGGGTGGCGAGTTCACGCAGTGCGTGCTCTCCATCGGTGGCGAAGAACCGTCTACCCCCGAGACCGAGGCAGGTGGGCATGAGCCCGTACTCGCGGCGGATGTGCGCCATCTGCGCGATCAAGTAGCCGACTACGGCCGGGTAGCTGACGAAGTCCTGCTCAGCCGAACCGACGTCACAATACAGTCCGATGAGGTCGAGGCGCCGGTGGGCCAGCACCCGGGCAACAGCCAAATCTGCTTCGACAGAGTCGAATACGAATCCACCGCCGTCATGCAGATAGCTCGGGACTTCCGCCATACTCAGGAGTACGTTCTGCTTCCGCGCGTCGTCGGAACGACCCAAATCATCGATGCGCCCCACCGAGCTCAACACCACCCGGCCGACGCCGAGCATCGCAACCCGACGGATGTCGTCTGCGGTCAATCCCTCGTCGTGGACGGTAAGCAGGGCCGGGTGGATGCCCGACGCGATGGCGGTATTGAGCTCCATCATGCTGCGGACGTCGACAGCCAATCGGTGCTCGCGCACCCACGGCGCAACACTTTCGTCGCCCAGGATCGTGGCCGGCAAAGACACCTCGGCCGGCGACAACGACTTGCGGTATACGGCGATTTGGCGCATCACGAGGTGCTCGCACGCACGGTCATCGTGGCGACGCGCCGATTCCTGCCGTCCCCGGACCAATGACCGAAAGCTAGTGGACAGAGTCACCGAGACCTTCTTCGACAACGCCATGGCCTGCTGCCAACGGCGATCCCCCTACGATGGCTCGCTGCCACTGCAATGTCAGCAATCCTTGCGATCTCTTGACGGTCCGGTCGCAAACATTGATGACGCGTTGACCCACGGACCTCAGCCCAGTCCGCAGGCGCCCTGCACTGCCATCGCCACCGCGGTTCCGCTCAGAACCGCCGAGGGCACCGGCCATATATAGAAGCTGACAAGTTTGATGTGCCGGGCGCGCAACCGCTGCCTGAGGTATTCCGGCGTCCGTCCGACCATCGGACCGCCGATGAAGATGGCGAGCAACACCATCATCGCCCAATGCGTACAGGTGGGACGGTTACGCAATCGCTACGCGACGCAACGAGGTCTTGACGCCGCCTTGACGGCAGTCAGCGCCAGTTCCGGAATGCCTCGAGAATGCGGTCCCGGTAAACGGGGTCGATCTCTTCGTCGCTGATCCTGCCAAGGGTCATGATGGTGCTCCGGAACTGCTCGAGGTAGTTCTCGCAGCCGTCGCACTCGAGCAGATGCAAGTCGAATCGCGCTCGAGTGTCCAGATCGAGCGCACCGTCGAGGTAGGCCGTGACCAGCTCGACGAGCTCGTTGCAGTTCATCGGTCCGGTCATCACAACCCGTCCAACAGGTAGTTCTCGAGCGCTTGGCGCACAGCGGCACGCCCGCGGTGCAACAGCACGCGCTGGTTGGCAACAGTGATGTCGAGCAGGTCACACACCTCACGTGAGTCGAATCCGAGCATGTCGCGCATGGTCACGACGACACGTTGTCGTTCGGGCAGTTTATCGAGTTCGGCACGGGCGATGGCGAGAAGCTCCCCACCGAGCACGGATCCTTCCGGCGTATCCGGGAAGGCCGCGGGTGCCTCGCTGTCCTTCCAGTGCCCGTGCCACAGCTCGCCGGCCTTTCGGAAGCGGGCCGGGTCGACGGTGCCGCCTGTGTAGGCGGCAATCGCAGCATCGGCGTCGCGGCGCTCCCGGATGCCTCGGGCCTTGGCGATATTGATCATCACCGTGAAGAGCCAAGTGCGCACCGAGCAACGACCTTCGAATCTATCGATGCCATTGACGAGCGCAATCCAGGTCTCCTGGACCACTTCCTCGGCGATCTCGCGGCTGGCCACATATCCGCGGGCCACCCGGAGCAGCGATGCGGTGTGTTGATCGACGAGCCGGGCATATACGAGTTCGTCGCCCTCGCGCAGCGCGGCGATCAGCGCCGCTTCGTCTGCGGTCTCGGTCATCGGGACCTGATATTAGCCGCTTAGCAGTAATCCGGATTGACGAGATCGTAGCGACATTCCCCGTCACCGGGTCGGGGTCGACAACAAGCCGCGCCACCGCCAACCGCGCCCAGATGCATCAGCGTAACGGCCGGCCGCCTTGCCGACACCAATCAAAGACAGATGCAGTACCTCCTGGGTCGTCATCACGACGACCTGTCGACGTAGATGGAAGAAAACCAATGAGGCTCAATGCGATCAGCAAGGACTCCGGAGCGCTTGCCCTGGCTGCCAGCGCGGTCATCGCCCTCGGCACGCTCACCGCGTGCTCGAGTGGCACTCCCCAGACACCCGCCACGAGCGCGGCCGCCGCGATGCCTGCGCAGGCAACCTTCATCGCCGACATGCCAGCGGCGCCGGGAGCTCCGGTGACGACCATGGCCATCACTGTCGATGGTGACCGCGTTGTTGCGTACGCGACCAACGGCACCAACAGCGAGGCGTATTTTTTCGGCATGCAGAAGGACGGCCAGATGGACCTCGACTCGATGTACGCCGACCACTTGAAGGCAACCTTCGACGGCGAGAAGGTCAGCGGCGTGATCCTGATGAACGAGAACGGGGCCTCCCCTGAGAAGTTCGCGGCGTCACCGGTGGTGGCTCCGGCCGGGATCTACACTGCCGTGCACGGCGACACTCGCGCATCGTGGGTGGTCCGGCCCGATCGCACGATGGTCGGGGTCATGGACAACAGCGCACCCGGCGACCACAAGGTCACCGACGCGATCGCGGCCCAGGATCAGCAGTTCAAGGAACGCGTCCGACAGATGAGACTGGACCGGCAGATGCAACCCGCCCCGCAAATGGCACACGGGACATGGTCTATGGACATGAACGGCACAACGGTGACCGCAGTACCTGTCACGGGGAATATGACCTTCTGATCAACACCGTTCCGCCTGAGGCAGAGTCCGTCTTTCTAACGTCAGCCCAGATCCCGTGTAACGATGTGGCGATTTCTCATCACTGAGTTCCTTAGAGCAGCGTGCGTATTGCTTGAATCGCTGTTGCTGGCAGAGCCTCACGAATTGCACTCACACCATTGAGGCTCTGGCGCCGACGAGGAGGTCGGTTCACATGGACAACACAGATCGGCACGGGCTCTGGCGTCGAGGCGGGGCAGCGATTCGACGCCGCCTACCCCATTCGGGAAAGCGGCGGCTCCGATGCCAGGAAATGGTCGAACTGGTCACGTTGTATCTCGACGGAGCGATGGACGCCGCCACCCGAGCCCGGTTCGAGCAGCACCTGCAGTGGTGCGACGGTTGCGTCGCCTACCTCGAACAATTCCGGGTCACCGTACGAACCATTGGCACCATCAGCCAGGAGCAGATTGACCCAGTCTTTCGTGTCCGCCTGCTCGATGCGTTTGCCGATACGGCTGGCACGTGGTGACTGGAACCACCGACGAGTCGGCGCTCATCGCCGCGCTACGCGCGGGCGACCAGGACGCATTCGCCCGGTTGGTCGACGAGTACACCCCGGCAATGCTGCGGGTGGCCTGCATCTATGTGCCCTCGCATGCGATCGCCGAGGAGGTGGTCCAGGAGACATGGATGGCCTTGGTCAGAGGCGTCTCCCAATTCGAGGGCCGATCATCCTTGCGGACATGGCTTTTCGCCGTCATGACGAACATAGCCAAGAACCGCGGAATTCGCGAGCGGCGAGACAAGGAGGCCGACTCCGCCTACGCTGGAGCAACCGTGGACCCGGTCCGGTTTCACGGTTCCGAGCACGCGGCCCCCGGGTCGTGGAAGGAGCCACCGGCGGCGTTTCCCGACAGCCCGGAGGGGTCGGTGCTCAATCAGGAATTACGCGGAATCGCTCAACGCGAACTCGACAAATTGCCTGAGCGCCAACGCATTGTAGTCACGCTGCGCGACATGCTGGGCCTGGATTCCGCGGAGGTGTGTGAACTGCTCGACATCACGGCCGGCAACCAGCGGATCTTGCTGCATCGCGGCCGCGCCGCCATCCGACAGGTCCTCGAAGACTATGTCAGGGAGGACTTCTCGGCACCGACCGACCCGTAGCCGTCGATCTCCTTTGCACCGCCGCGTAACACCGGAGGGTTCGTTCGACACTACGGGTCAGTAGTCGGCACAGCGTCAGCACCCGTCGAACCAGCGAGAGGACATCGATCATGAGGAAGCTCACCGCCACCATCGCCACCATCGCCACCATCGGCGCCGTGGCGGTTGCCGGCGTGGGATCGGCCGGCGCGGCTGCGGCCGAACCCACCATCAACGGCGGGTCGGCCGCCGACGTTGTCAAAGTTCTTCAAGACAAGGGCTATACCGTGCAGATCAACGGACAGGCCAACGGCATGCAGCTTTCGCGGTGCACGGCCACTGGTGTCGATGGATTGAACGGAACGATGACCATGGCGAGCGTCATGATGATGCTGATGCAACCACCCGAGTTCGATACCGTCTACGTGAACGTATCGTGCCCGGCGAGCAACAATTGAGGGCCTCGATGACCGCCGGACCGGCGGTCTGCTGGTAAAGGTGCGCGCCCCCGCGACCAATCACCATGCCCTGAGCGACGCGCCGCCAGTAGGGAATTGACCGTCTGTCCCGCCCTCGCCGACGGGCGATGGCACCCTGGCCTCGAGATACCGGCAGAGCTCGGCCTCCGCTACGGCCCGATCGCAGATGCGCACGGGTTGACGCCACCGTGACGGCGAAACGCGCTGCGGTCGACAGCTGACTTTCGGCCGTTGACGCGAACTCGCCGGTGGCTCGACAATTGCCAAGCTTCCTCAACTTTCCGTGGGCGTTGAGGGGAGGCAAGGGGGAAGTCCGTTAATACGGCGCGCTCGAACGTAAAGAAACCGTCAACGACGACGGCATCGGTTGCTGCGCGACATAGCTTCGTCATGGTCCTCGATGCCGAGGGTCAGGCAGTGCTGCCCGGACCATAGCGGCCCGGCCTCATTGGCTTGTTCGTGAACGGAGAGACATGGGTGTCGTCATATACATCGTC
>CAVWBC010000014.1:0-609678 GCA_963753095.1 uncultured Actinomycetota bacterium | reverse complement strand
TCAACATCCTGCTCGCGGCATTGACGATCATCTTCATCTTCGCCGTCGCCACCCTGCAGCCGCTGGCAATCTTCTCCAAGGCCAACAATCCCGGCGTGCCAGACTCACTGGCCCTCAACGGTGACGGCGTCACCGGGATCGTCATGGTTTCGCTGTTGGTGTGCCTCATACCCACCACGATCGGCGCGCTGCTGTCGGCGATCGGCATTGCCGGTATGGACCGCTTGGTCCAGCGCAACGTCCTCGCCATGTCCGGCCGGGCGGTGGAGGCGGCGGGCGACGTCAACACCCTGCTGCTGGACAAGACCGGGACCATCACGCTGGGCAACCGGCAGGCATCGGACTTCGTTCCGCTGCCGGGGGTTTCTCCCGAACAGCTCGCGGACGCCGCGCAGCTGTCCAGCCTCGCCGACGAGACCCCCGAGGGGCGTTCCATCGTGGTGTTCGCCAAGACGGAGTACGGGCTTCGGGCCCGTACGCCAGGCGAGCTGGTGCACGCCCACTGGGTCGAATTCACCGCTATGACGAGGATGTCCGGCGTCGACCTGGAGAACGGCCACCTGCTGCGCAAAGGCGCGGCGAGCTCGGTGGCGCAATGGGTGCGCGATCAGGGCGGCGACGTGCCCGATGACCTCGGTGTTCTCGTCGACGGGATCTCGGCCGGCGGCGGCACACCTCTGGTGGTCGGCCAAAAGGTCGACGGCAAAGCCGAGGTTCTCGGCGTCATCCACCTCAAGGACGTCGTCAAGCAGGGCATGCGGGAACGCTTCGACGAGATGCGCAAGATGGGCATCCGCACGGTGATGATCACCGGCGACAACCCGTTGACCGCCAAGGCCATTGCCGACGAGGCCGGTGTCGATGACTTCCTGGCTGAGGCCACGCCCGAGGACAAGCTCGCGCTGATCAAGAGCGAGCAGGAGGGCGGCAAGCTGGTCGCCATGACCGGCGACGGCACCAACGACGCACCCGCGCTGGCCCAGGCCGACGTCGGCGTGGCGATGAACACCGGCACCTCGGCGGCCAAAGAGGCCGGCAACATGGTCGACCTGGACTCCGACCCGACGAAGCTCATCGAGATCGTCGAGATCGGCAAGCAGCTGTTGATCACCCGCGGTGCGCTGACCACGTTCTCGATCGCCAACGACATCGCCAAGTACTTCGCGATCATTCCCGCGATGTTCGTGGCATTGTTCCCCGGCCTGGATCTGCTCAACATCATGCGGCTGCACAGCCCGCAGTCGGCGATCCTGTCCGCGGTCATCTTCAACGCGATCATCATCATCGCCCTGATCCCGTTGTCGCTCAAGGGCGTTCGATACACCCCGAGCAGCGCATCGAAGCTCTTGAGCCGCAACCTCTACGTCTACGGTCTCGGCGGGATCATCGCACCTTTCATCGGGATCAAACTCATCGATCTCGTCATCCAGTTCCTACCAGGGATGTGACATGAAGTTCTCCAGCATCATTCGTCAACACTGGGCGGCGCTGCGTGCGCTGCTGGTGCTCACCGTCATCGTCGGTTTCGGCTATCCGCTGTTCATCTGGCTGGTGGCGCAGATCCCAGGCCTGAAGGACAACGCAGACGGGTCGATCATCGAAGCCGGCGGCAAGCCGGTCGGCAGTAGCCTGATCGGCCAGCTGTTCACCGACGACAAGGGCGACCCGCTGCCGCAGTACTTCCAGAGCCGGCCGTCGGCCGCGGGCGACGGTTACGACCCGCTGTCCACCAGTGCGAGCAACCTCGGCCCCGAGAGCATCCTCGACGCCCCCGTCGGCGGTGCCGACAATCCGGCGGAGGACAAGCCGAGCCTGCTGACCCAGGTGTGCGCTCGCAGCAAGGCAGTGGGCGACCTCGAGCGCGTCGACGGAAGGCGGCCGTTCTGCACCGGCGACGGCGTCGGCGCGGTGCTGTCGGTCATCGGGCCCCGGAATTCGCGGGGCAACGTGGTCCGCCCGACCCAGGTGATCAGCGTCAACGAACCGTGTGAGACGACCAAGCGCCCGTTCCTCGATACCTATGAGGGAGTGCGCGTGGAGTGCGCCAAGGCCGGCGAGGACTACTCGTTGGGCCAGATCGTACCGATCCGCGGCGCGGCGCCCGCCGGTCCCGCGGTGCCCGCCGACGCCGTCGCGGCAAGTGCCAGTGGTCTCGACCCGAACATCTCACCGGCCTACGCCGATCTGCAGATCGCCCGGGTCGCCAAGGCGCGCGGCGTCAGCACCGACGACATCAAGCAGGTCGTCGCCGACCACACCGACGGCCGTACCCTCGGCTTCTTCGGCGAACCCCGGGTCAACGTGCTCGAACTCAATCTCGCCGTGGACCAGAAGTTCCCGCTGAAGAGCTGATGCCGCGGTGGATGATAGGAGCGTGGATACCGTCCAACCGCCGCGTGTGACGTCCGGCGGCGAACCGCCGCCGGACACCACATCCGAGAGTGATGCGCAGCCCGCCTCGTCCGGCCCCAAGCCCAAGCGAGGCGAGCTGCGCATTTACCTCGGTGCGGCACCGGGCGTGGGCAAGACCTTCGCGATGCTCGGCGAGGCACACCGGCGGCTGGAACGCGGCACCGACCTGGTGGCCGCGGTGGTCGAGACGCACGGCCGCGCCAAGACCGCCGAGCTGCTCGACGGCATCGAGATCGTCCCGCCGCGCTACATCGAATACCGCGGCAGCCGCTTTCCCGAACTTGACGTACCCGCCGTGCTGGCCCGGCGCCCCGAAGTGGTGCTGGTCGACGAGTTGGCCCACACCAACACCCCTGGCAGCAAGAACCCGAAGCGCTGGCAGGACGTCGAAGAGCTGCTCGAGGCCGGCATCACGGTGATCTCCACCGTCAACGTGCAGCACCTCGAGAGCCTCAACGACGTCGTCGCGCAGATCACCGGGATCGAACAGCAGGAGACGGTGCCCGACGAGGTCGTGCGCGGCGCCGCCCAGATCGAACTCGTGGATATCACGCCGGAAGCGTTGCGGCGAAGGCTTTCCCACGGCAATGTCTACGCGCCCGAGAAGGTCGACGCTGCCCTGTCGAACTATTTCCGCCGCGGTAACCTGACCGCCCTGCGGGAACTGGCGCTGCTGTGGCTCGCCGATCAGGTCGACGCCGCACTGGCGAAGTACCGTGCAGAGAACAAGATAACCGCCACCTGGGAAGCACGAGAACGCGTCGTCGTCGCCGTCACCGGCGGACCCGAGTCGGAGACATTGGTGCGCCGCGCATCCCGGATCGCCTCGAAGTCCAGTGCGGAGCTGATGATCGTCCATGTGGTCCGCGGCGATGGGTTGTCGGGGGTGTCGGCTCCTCAAATGGGCAAGGTGCGGGAGCTGGCCGCCAGCCTCGGCGCCACCGTGCACACCGTTGTCGGTGATGACCTCCCGACGGCGCTGCTGGACTTCGCCCGCGAGATGAACGCCACCCAGCTGGTGATCGGGACGTCGCGGCGGTCGCGGTGGGCGCGCGTCTTCGACGAGGGTATCGGCGCGGCGATCGTGCAGAACTCCGGCAAGATCGACGTGCACATGGTCACCCACGAGGAGGCCAGACGCGGGTTCGCGGTGAGATCGGCATCTCCACGCGAACGTCGGGCGATCTCCTGGCTGGCCGCGGTCATTGTCCCGTCGGTCATCTGCGCGGTCGCCGTCGGATTGCTCGACCGGTTGCTGTCGATCGGCGGACAGAGCGCACTGTTCTTCGTGGGAGTGCTGCTGGTTGCGCTGCTCGGCGGTATTCCCCCGGCAGTGCTGTCGGCGGTGTTGTCGGGACTGTTGCTGAACTACTTCCTCACCGTCCCGCGGCACACCTTCACGATCTCTGAACCAGACTCCGCCGTGACCATCGTGGTGCTCCTGGTCGTTGCCATCGCCGTCGCCGCATTGGTCGACGGGGCCGCCAAACGCGCGCGCGAAGCCAGGCACGCATCCCAGGAAGCCGAACTGCTGACGCTGTTCTCCGGCTCGGTGCTGCGCGGTGCGGACCTGGAAACCCTGCTGGAACGCGTTCGTGAAACGTATCTTCAACGCGCGGTCAGCGTATTGCGAGTCCGGGGGGCTGACGAGCGAATCGTCGCGTGCGTAGGTAAGGACCCCTGCGCTGACGTCGAATCCGCCGACACCGCAATCGAAGTGGGCGACGATGAGTTCTGGATGCTGATGGCCGGTCGCAGGCTTTCCGCACGTGACCGGCGGGTACTGACCGCCGTCGCCAAACAGGCCGCCGGGCTGGTGCGCCAACGCGAGCTCACCGAGGAGGCGAGCAAGGCAGAAGCCATCGAGAAGGCCGATGAGCTGCGCCGCTCGCTGCTTTCAGCGGTCAGCCACGACCTGCGCACCCCCTTGGCCGCCGCGAAGGCTGCGGTGTCGAGCCTGCGCTCGGAGGACGTCGGGTTCTCCGAAGAAGACACCGCCGAACTGCTGGCCACCGTCGAGGAGTCGGTCGACCAGCTGACCGCCCTGGTGGACAATCTGCTGGACTCGTCGCGCCTGGCCGCCGGGGTGGTGCGGCCCGAACTCAAGCGGGTGTACCTCGAGGAGGTCGTACAGCGCGCATTACTCGGCATCGGCCGCGGCTCAACCGGATTCGGCCGCAGCGGACTGGACCGGATCAAGGTCGATGTCGGGGACGCGGTAGCGATGGCCGACGCCGGCCTGCTGGAACGGGTGCTGGCCAACCTCATCGACAACGCGCTGCGCTATGCGGCGCACAGCATCGTGCGGGTCAACGCCGGACGGGTCGGGGGCCGCATGCTCATCAACGTCGTCGACGAGGGCCCGGGGGTGCCGCGCGGTACGGAGGACCAGATGTTCGAGGCCTTCCAGCGTCTCGGCGACCGCAACAACAAGTACGGCGTCGGCCTTGGCCTTTCGGTGGCCAAGGGGTTCGTCGAGGCGATGGGTGGAACCATCTCGGCCACCGACACCCCCGGTGGCGGGCTGACCGTCATCGTCGACCTGGCGGCACCATGACCAAGGTCAAGGTGTTGGTGATCGACGACGAACCGCAGATCCTGCGGGCGTTGCGGATCAACCTGAGTGTGCGCGGCTACGAGGTGATCACCGCCGCGACCGGTGCCGCCGCGCTCAAGGCCGCGACAGAACAGCGCCCCGACGTGATCGTGCTCGATCTCGGCCTACCCGACATGGACGGCATCGAGGTGCTCGCCGGGCTGCGCGGCTGGTTGAGCGCGCCGGTGATCGTGCTCTCGGCACGCACCGACTCCAGCGAGAAGGTGGAGGCCCTCGACGCCGGTGCCGACGACTACGTGACCAAGCCCTTCGGAATGGACGAGTTCCTGGCCCGGCTTCGAGCCGCGGTGCGCCGGGGCGCGGCGGCCTCGGACACCGACGAGCCGGTGGTCGAAACCGACTCTTTCACAGTGGATTTGGCGGCCAAGCGGGTGCGCAGGCACGGTGCCGAAGTGCACCTGACCCCCACCGAGTGGGGGATGCTGGAGATGCTGGTGCGCAACCGCGGCAAGCTGGTCGGCCGCGAGGAGTTGCTCAAGGAGGTGTGGGGACCGGCCTACGCCAAGGAAACCCACTATCTGCGGGTGTACCTGGCGCAGTTGCGGCGCAAGTTGGAGGACGACCCGTCGCACCCGCGGCATCTGCTGACCGAAGCCGGCATGGGTTACCGCTTCGAGCAGTGAGGGATCGGTAGCCGGTTCGGCTGACACACCCGTCAAATGCGAACTATCGTGAGACCGTCCTTGTCGATACGACGCAGTTGTCCGCCGGCCCGCCCACGGGCTGCGAAGGAGATGATCTGACATGCACATTCCCGAAGCCAAGCACACCGGTGGCTGTACCTGTCGCTGCAATGCCTGCGACGGCGGGCACCACTGCCACAACATCGGCAGCGGCTGCCGCGTGAAGCTGTAACAGTTCTCGTTGGTGAATCAGGGCGCCGGGTTGGTGACGGCGCCCTGATTCATGCCTTCCGAAAGCGGGTATCTCACCGATCTGCAGGCCCGTCAATACCGCAGGGCCGCTCGTGGAAGGCAACACCATGGGGACCGTCCAATCCGGTAGGCCCCGCACTCGAAGGGTAGGCCTACTCGCGGTGCAAGGGGCCACGCTCATCGTCAGCGCGGCGTTCCTGGCCGTCGGCATCGCCGGGTTCGTCCCCGGCCTCACCACCCGCCTCGACCAACTGCAGTGGCACGGAGATCACTCGCACGCCGAACTGTTCGGTGTGTTCGGGGTCTCGGTCGTGCACAACCTCCTACATCTGGCCTTCGGCGTCGCCGGGCTGATCCTGATGCGCACCTTCGCCCGGGCCCGCGGCTACCTGATCGGCGGCGGCGTGATCTTCCTCGGGCTGTGGCTCTACAGCCTGCTCAGCGATGTTCCGGACAGGGCCCTGCCGCTCAACAACGCCGACAACTGGCTGCACTTGTCCCTCGGCGTGGTGATGGTCCTGCTGGGGCTGACGTTGGCCGGCAGCAAGGTGCCCACCGGCGCCGAGGGCGAGGTCCTGATCCCACCGGAATGAGCGCTCAGGCGATGGACAGCGCGATCCCATCCAGGATGTCGTGCTCGCTGACGACGAGTTCGTCGATGCCGGCCCGCTGACCGAGGGCGTAGGCCAGTTCCTCCACGACGATGGCGCCACCCCCGATGACGTCGACCCGACCCTCGTGCATCGGACCCAACGCGGCGCGCTGCTTGCGGCTCATGCCGATCAACTGCTCGCACACGCCCAACAAGTCCGCGAACGAGACCCGGGACAGGTGGATCGCATCGGGGTCGTAGGTGGTCAGGTGCGCCGCCAGCGCGGCGATGGTGGTGAACGTCCCCGCCACCCCGACCCAGGTCTGCGCGCCGTCGACGGGAACCACCCGCAGTGCCTCACCGAGACGCTCGCGCACCACGTCGCGGGCGGCGGCCACCTCGGTGGCGGTCGGCGGGTCCGAATGCAGACACCGCTCGGTCAGGCGCACACACCCGATGTCGGCGGAGAAGCTGGCCGCCACGCCGGTGGCGTCGCCCAACACCACCTCGGTCGAACCACCGCCGAGATCGACAACCACGAAAGGCGCTGCGGCAGGATCTAATTCGCCCACCGCGCCGTTGAAGGACAGCTCCGCCTCCTCGGCGCCGCTGATCACCTCCGCCACCGCGCCCGCGACGACCGGGCCGAGCACCTCGGCGGTCATGGCGAAGAACTCGTCACGGTTGGCCGCGTCGCGCGTCGCCGACGTCGCCACCATCCGGACCTTGCCGACGCCGTAGCGACGCAGCTCCCCGGCGTAGTCGGTGAGGGCGGCCCGGGTGCGCTCCAGCGCGTCGGGCGCCAATTGTCCTGTGGCATCGACACCTTGGCCCAACCGCACGATGCGCATGTCGCGGTGCAGGTCGACCAGCCGATCGCCGACGGTGTCGGCGATCAGCAAGCGGATCGAATTGGTGCCGCAGTCGATGGCGCCCACCCGGTTCACGTCCACTCCTCTTTCGCCAGGATCCCTGCCATGGCCGGCTCGCACGCCAGCATCGCCAGCGCCTCGTCCCCGAACGGATTGACTCCCGGGCCCTTGGCCAGCGAATGTGCGATCAGCAAATGCAGGCATTTCACCCGGTCGGGCATGCCTCCCCCGGAGAACGTGGTGCCCAGCGGCTCGATCGCGTCCCGTTCGGCCAGATACGACTCGTGGGCACGCCGGTAGTGCGCAGCCAGCGCAGGGTCGACCTCGAGCCGCTCGGTCATGTCGCGCATCAGGCCCTCGGACTCCAGCCGGCTCGCAGCGGCGGTCAACACCGGGTGCGTCAGGTAGTACAGGGTCGGAAACGGAGTGCCGTCGGGCAGTCGGGGCGCCGTCTTCACCACGGCCGGTTCGCCGTTGGGGCACCGATAGGCGATCTCCAGCACGCCGCGCGGTTCGCGCCCCAGCTGCCCGGCCACCGCGTCCAGGTCGGCGGGATCAGCCACCGGGCGACTGAGTCGGCACGGGCACGGGCTCCGGCGGGGGCGGCAGCGGCACGCTGGGTTGCGCACCCGGCCCGGTGGGCGGACCGGGAACCGCCGTCGGCGGCCCGTGCGGCGAGTCGGCGATGGTGTGCCACAACGACGTGTACCAGGGGTTGTTGCTCTTGGCCGGTTCGGCCTGCGGACCCACCCCGGGCGGTAGCGCTGCGCCGGGCGGCAGCTGCACCTGATACGGGATATCGCCCGGCATCACGAACCCGAGCCGCTCACGGGCCTGCGCGGCGATGTAGACCGGATCGGCGAGCTTGGCCTTCTGCGACTCGAGCTCGGCGATCTGCCCGCGCAACGCCGCCTCGGTCGCAGCGAGCTGCTTCATCTCGGTGCGCTGGGCGAAGTAGGTGCGAACCGGCCCGGCGATGGTGAGCGTGAGGACGCACACCACCGCGGCCAGGATCGCGGCCCGGCGCGCCGTGAATCCCAGCCGCTGTTCGCTCTGCCGTTCCACCGCCGCGGCGACCGCGCGCCGAATGGGCTCGGTGAGCGAGTGGGCGACCGGCTCGGGCTGGCTGCGGGCCTCGGTGGGACGGGTATCGCGTTTGGCCGCGGGCGAGTTCCGCGCCCGGACGCGCCCGGACGCGCCCGGCCGCGAGGCCGGTGCGCGTCGCTTCGGATCAGGCCGCTTGCCCTCTGCCACAGTCTCTTCCGCTGCCTTTCACTGCCCTACTCGGGCCCGACGAACCGCGGGAACGCCAGATCGCCGGCGTAGCGGGCGGCGTCGCCGAGCGCCTCTTCGATGCGCAGGAGCTGGTTGTACTTGGCCACCCGTTCGCTTCGGGCGGGCGCGCCGGTCTTGATCTGGCCGCTGCCGACGGCCACCGCGAGGTCGGCGATGGTGGTGTCCTCGGTCTCGCCGCTGCGGTGACTCATCATCGTGCGGTAGCCGCTGTTGTGGGCGAGCGCGACCGCGTCCAGCGTCTCGGTGAGGGTGCCGATCTGGTTGACCTTGACCAGCAGCGCGTTGGCGGCGCCACGCTCGATGCCCTCCTCCAACCGCTCGGGGTTGGTGACGAACAGGTCGTCGCCGACGATCTGCACCCGGTCCCCGATGGCCGTGGTGAGCTGCACCCAGCCGTCCCAGTCGTCCTCCGACAGCGGATCCTCGATGGACACCAGTGCATAAGCGTCCAGTAGTTCGGCGTAGAACTGCGTCATCTGCTCGGCGGTGCGGTTCTCGTTCTCGAAGCGGTAGCCGCTTCCCGTGGTGTAGAACTCAGTGGCCGCGACGTCGAGTGCCAGAGCGACATCGGTGCCGAGGCTGAATCCTGCCGCCTCGATCGCCGTGCCGATCAGGTCCAACGCGGCCTTGGTGCCGGGCACGTCCGGGGCGAAGCCGCCCTCGTCGCCGAGCCCGGTCGCCAGGCCCTGCTTCTTGAGCACCGCCTTCAGCGAGTGATAGACCTCGGCGCCCCAGCGCAGCGCCTCCTTGAAGCTCGGCGCACCGATCGGGGCGACCATGAACTCCTGGACGTCGACACCCGTGTCGGCGTGTGCGCCGCCGTTGAGGATGTTCATCATCGGCACCGGCAGGATGTGGGCGTTGGGTCCGCCGAGGTACCGGAACAGGGGTAGTGCGGCGCTGTCCGCGGCCGCCTTCGCCACCGCGAGGGAGACGCCCAGGATCGCGTTGGCGCCCAGCCGGGACTTGTCCGGCGTGCCGTCCAGGTCGAGCAGCGCCTGGTCGACCAGCCGCTGATCGTCGGCGTTCAGGCCGATGACGGCCGGCGCGATCTCGTCGAGCACGGCCTCGACGGCCTTCTCCACGCCCTTGCCCCCGTAGCGGGCTGCTCCGTCGCGCAACTCGACTGCCTCGTGTTCGCCGGTCGACGCACCGGAAGGAACGGCCGCCCGGGCGAAGGTGCCGTCGATCAGCGCCACCTCGACCTCGATGGTGGGGTTACCCCGCGAGTCGAGGATTTCGCGCGCCGCGATCTGCTCGATGATGGGCACTGGGCTTCTCCTTGCGTCATGGCTCGTCGAACTCATCTGGCCGGAAGGGCTGTCGGCCATAGCCTAGATGGTGCACACCGCAACGGCGGGGATAGCGGACGTGCTAGAGCGGATGCCCGGCCGCGTAGGCGGTGGCCCAGTCCCGCACGGTGCGCGCGTACTGATCCGAGTGGTTGTAGGCCCGCAACGCGTTTGTCCAACCGCGCGGGGTGGCCAGGTCCTTGCCGCGGAAGCACAGGTACCCCGCGGCGGACAGGGCGGCGTCGTCGAAATTGTCCGGGCTGATCACGCCGTCGTTGTTGGCGTCGACGCC
Source organism: uncultured Actinomycetota bacterium (assembly GCA_963753095.1). Classification (GTDB taxonomy): domain Bacteria; phylum Actinomycetota; class Actinomycetes; order Mycobacteriales; family Mycobacteriaceae; genus Mycobacterium. The sequence continues at coordinate 599,430 of CAVWBC010000014.1, read as the reverse complement.
GTAGAGGCGCCACGTTTCCGGGATGAACTGCATCGGGCCCATCGCCCGCGCGTAGACCGGATCGCCGTCCATCCCCGACTCGCTGTCCACGATCTCGAGGTTGCCGTTGCTGCCGTCGAGGCGCACCCCGCGGATGGGCGGGCTCACGTCGCCGTTGGGCGCGATCTCCGCGCCGTGGTAGGTGCCGTGGTGGCTCTCCACCATGCCGATACCGGCCAGCGTGGTCCAGGCCAGGTGGCAATTGGGGTTCTCCACCTCGGCCACCCGCGCGGCATAGGCGTACGCCTCGAGCGCGTGCACCGGAATACCCAACGCGGGCGCGCGTTCGGCCGCCCACTGATGTAGCTGATCGGCGGCCCGGCCGGCGGCGTGGGTGTCGATCGCCGGCACCGGGTCACCGGCGGGCGGCGGTACGCCCTCGGGGATCGGCGTGCCGATCTGCCATGAGCAACTCGATGCCAGCAGCATCGCCGACGCCGCGACAACGACGACGGCGCGCAGCCAACGCGATGACGACAACGGGACTCCTTGAACCACACCTACGGTCTGCTACATCGTCCCACGACCCCTGGGTCGTTAGCCCCTACCGGACCCGCACCCCCGACTGGTAACGTCATTACCCAACCTCTGCTAAGGTGAGCCACACCTTGGTTTGGTAAGCCAATGCTTGCCTTCGTTTCGACAGTAGTGAGGACACGCTGATGACCACGCTCAGTGCAGCGGCTCCCAACGTGCCTGCCCAGGTCTTCGGTAGCGGGCTGATCGGCGTGCGCGAGGGCCTGGAGGCGGGCATCATCGTCATGATCCTGATCGCGTTCCTGGTCAAATCCCAGCGCCGCGATGCCCTCAAGTGGGTGTGGCTCGGGGTGGGCGCCGCCGTCGCGATGACGGTCGGTGTGTTCCTGGCCATCCAGTACGGCGCGTACACCATCAAGGATCTGGCTGCCGAGGCGATCGCCGGGGTGGCGTCGCTGGTGGCCGTGGTGATCGTCACGTCAATGGTGTTGTGGATGCGTAAGGCCGCCGCGGGCATGTCCGGCGAACTGCGGACCGGGATGTCGCAGGCCCTGGAGACCGGTGCCCTGGCGGTGTTCATGCTGGCCTTCCTGGCCGTCGGCCGCGAGGGTGTCGAGACCGCACTGTTCATGGTGGGTTACGCCGAGGCCGAGACCGCCTGGCCGCTGCTCGGCCTGCTGATCGGCGTCCTGGTCGCGGCCGCCATCGCCGTCGGCATGTACGCGGGAGCCGTGCGGATCAACCTCGCCAAGTTCTTCACCTACACCGGGGCGTTCCTGATCGTCGTCGCCGCCGGCGTCCTGTGCTACGGCATCGGCGCCCTGCAGACCGTCGGCTGGCTGCCGAACCCCGGCGGCCGGGCCTTCGACATCAGTTCCTGGTTCAACTGGTCGTCCTGGTACGGCGAGATCGTCCAGGGCGTCTTCAACGTCACGCCCACGCCGACAGTGCTGCAACTGGTGTGCTGGCTGGCCTATCTGGCGATAGTGCTGACGCTGTTCCTGCGCCCGGTCCACGTCGCCGAAAAGCCGCCGCCGGCCTCGTCGACCGGGGACGCGGAGCGTATTTCCACCACCGAAACCATCACCGAAAGGTCGACCACGTGAACCTGCGCTACGGCATCAAGTCGGGCACCGCGGCATTCGCCGCGATTCTGGCCGGGGTGGCAGGTGTGTCGGGTGTGTTCATGGCGGGCTGCACGGCCAAGGAATCCACGTCAGCCGGCACCAGCAAGGCCGCCCCGGCAGAGGTCACCGTCGACGCGACCGACACGGCCTGCACCCTGTCGGCGACCGAGGCCGGCACCGGACCGACGACATTCGTGATCACCAACAACGGCGCGAAGGTGACCGAGTTCTACGTCTACGGCGAGGGCGACCGGGTGCTCGGCGAGGTGGAGAACGTTTCCCCCGGGCTGCAGCGCAAGCTGGTGGTGCAACTCAACGAGCCGGGCACCTACAAGACCGCTTGCAAGCCCGGGATGGTGGGCGACGGAATCCGCGCCGACTTCACCGTCAAGGGCGCCGCGGTGCCGACCGACGACAACAGCAAGTTCAAGAAGGCCGCCGACGAGTACAGGGCCTACGTCGTCGGCCAGTCGGACGAATTGGTCACCGCCACCACCGCTTTCGTCGCGGCCATCAAGGCCGGCGACATCGCCGCGGCCAAGGCGCAATACCCGACCACCCGGACCTACTACGAGCGCATCGAGCCGGTGGCCGAGTCGTTCCCGGACAACCTCGACCCGCGCATCGACCTGCGCGAGGCCGACGTCGAGCCGGGCCAGAAGTGGACCGGTTTCCACCGGCTCGAGAAGGACCTGTGGGTCAGCGGCCCGCAGCCCGACACCAACGCCGTCGCCGATCAGCTGCTCGCCGACGTCAAGGAGCTCCACGAACGGGTGGAGTCGCCCGACTACACCATCGACTCGACCCAGATCGCCGGCGGCGCACAGGGTCTGCTCGACGAGGTCGCGGCGAGCAAGATCACCGGCGAGGAGGACATCTTCAGCCACACCGATCTGTGGGATTTCGACGCCAACGTCGAAGGCTCGCGGACCGCGGTGGGTGCGGTGCGTCCGATCCTCGACGAGCGCGACGCCGCGCACGGGAAGCGGGTCGACGAGCGGTTCCAGGCGGTCGACACGATGCTGGACAAATACCGCAAAGGTGACGGCTTCGTGCTCTACGACACCGTCACCGAGCCACAGCGCCAGGAGCTTTCGCGTGCCATCGACGCGCTGAGCAAAGAAGTCAGCCAGGTGCAGGGTGTCATCGCTCCCCAGTGACACCGAGGAGTCGGCACCGGCGCAGCACGAGCGGGCCGGGCTGTCGCGCCGCAAGTTGTTCGGTGCCGCGGGCGTAACCGCCGCGGTGGTCGGCGCGGCGAGCGCAGGTGCACTGGCCGGGCGGGCCGCGGCGGCCGACGCCGTGCCGGGCGACCTGCACAAGCCGGTCCCGTTCCGCGGTGAGCGGCAGGCGGGGATCATCACCCCCGCCCAGGACCGGATGCACTTCGCCACGTTCGACGTGACGACCGACTCCCGGGCCGACGTGGTCGCGATGCTGCGGGAGTGGACGGCAATGGCCGAGCGGATGACCGCCGGCCACGAAGCCGTCCACGACGGTGCCGTCGGGCTCAACCCGTACGCGCCGCCAATGGACACTGGTGAGGCGCTGGGACTGGCCGCCTCCCAGCTCACATTGACGATCGGGTTCGGCCCATCGTTCTTCGTCAAGGACGGCAGGGACCGCTTCGGCATCGCAGGCCAGAAGCCGGATCTGCTGACCCCCCTGCCGAAGTTCCCCAACGAGACGCTCGACCCCGCCCGCTGCGGCGGCGACATCGTGGTGCAGGCCTGCGCCAACGACCCGCAGGTCGCCGTGCACGCGATCCGCAACCTGGCGAGGGTCGGGTTCGGCACGGTGGCAGTGCGCTACTCCCAGCTGGGGTTCGGGCGCACCTCGTCGACCACCCGCGAGCAGACCACCCCGCGAAACCTGTTCGGGTTCAAGGACGGAACCAACAACATCAAGGCCGAGGACACCGAGCACCCTCGACCAGCAGGTGTGGGCGGCGCCCGGTGACGGGCCGGCGTGGATGACCGGCGGCACCTACATGATCAGCCGCCGGATCCGGATGCGCATCGAAGCCTGGGACCGCACCACACTTCTGGAGCAGGAACGGGTGATCGGCCGGCAGAAGGGCAGCGGCGCACCCAACGGGCTGACCGAGGAGTTCGAGGAGCTCAACCTCGACCTCGTCGACGACAAGGACACCCCGCTCATCGACGTAGACTCCCACGTCCGGCTGGCCTCTCACCAACATCTCAACGGCATCCGGATCCTGCGGCGCGGCTACAACTTCACCGACGGCACCGACGGATTCGGCCACCTCGACGCCGGGCTGTTCTTCATCGCCTTCGTCCGCAACCCGGTGACCCAGTTCATCCCCATGCAGGCCGAACTGGCCCGCAAGGACGCGCTCAACGAGTACATCACCCACACCGGGTCGGCGATCTTCGCCTGCCCGCCCGGGCTGCGCGACGGCGACTACTGGGGCTCGACGGTGTTCGGCTGAGGATCGTCGGCGGCCGGCCAGTGCCGGCGCCACTCCTCCTCGGTGACCGAGCCCGGCGCGCCGGCGGCGTCCAACTCGGCGGCCACGTCGTCGCCGCGGCGCGCCGCCGCGATGGATGCCTCGGTGGCGCGCACCGTGTCCATGAACTCCAGAACAGCTGTGCGCAAGTCGTTCTCGGTGTCGTTGTGCGCCGCGACCACCACGGTGGTGATCTCCGACGGAATGAGGTCCGCCGGCAGCCCGGCGTTCGTCACCCGGGCGATCACCTTCTGCGCCAACGCCAGCGCGGGCTGGCCGGTCGGCACGTCGTCCACGCAGGACAGGCGGCCGCCGTCGGCCGTGTTAGCGGTCTTCGCTGACTTCTCTAAAGCCTTGCGCTCTTCCCACTGGGCCAGCTGATCCTCCAGCGAGATCGGCTCGCCGGCCAGCACGGCGGGAACCCGGTTGCCCAGCTTTCGCACCAACGTGTCGGCGACGTCGTCGATGGTGAACGGCTGGTGCAGCGCCTCCTCGGCGATGCGGGCGTGAAAGAGCACCTGCAGCAACACGTCTCCGAGTTCTTCGCGCAACTCGTCGGCATTGCCGCCGCGTACCGCGTCGAACAGTTCGTAGGTCTCCTCCAGCAGATACCGCCGCAGCGAGTCGTGGGTCTGTTCGCCCTCCCACGGCCCGGCGGTGCGGAGCTTGTCCATGATGGCCACCGCGTCGACCAGCCGTTCGCCGGGCTGCGGTGCCGGGACGGCGATCAGCCGCTCCCCGGCCGCCAGCCGCGCCCGGACCGCAGGATGCTCCCGGTCCGACGACAACAGCACCGGAGCGTCATCGCCGGTGAACGCCGGACGCGCCGACGGCAGCGACCACGGCACCCGAACCGGCATCTCCTCGGTGTACTGCACGTCTCCGCCGAGCAGTTCGACCGCTTCGATCGGCACCAGGAACGGCCGCCTCGGATCGACGAGGATGACGGTCATCGCTCATCTCCCCTCCCGGCGGCGGTGATCCCGCCCGTGAAGGTGGTTATATCAGCCTCGCCCTGCGGTTTCCCGTCAAGTGCGGCAAGTAGGTCCGCCACCATCTGCACCAACTGCAGATCGCGGATGCGCGGGGCACCGATGCCACTGCCCTCTCGGGGGATCGGCACCTGCACCGTCGACGTCGTCGCGCGATAGTTCGCGCCCGGATACACCCGCTTGAGACGCAGCTGCGCGGAGTCGGGCAGCGTCAGCGGCGAGACGCGAAGCGTTGTGACAGAACCGGTTCCGGTTGCGGCCACTTCCATCACCCCGTACTGCCGGCACAGCAGACGCAGCCGGGCCACCGCGACCAGCCGCTGAGCGGGCTCGGGCAGCGGACCGTAGCGGTCGGTGAGTTCCTCGATCACGGCGTTCGACGGCCGCGTCGTCGCCGGCGGCGGCCAGCCGCCGGTACCCCTCCAGCCGCAGCCGGTCGCTGGCGATGTAGTCCGGCGGCAGGTGGGCGTCCACCGGCAGATCGATCCGGACATCTCTGGGTTCCTCGGCCGTGGTCACCGTCTTGCCGTCGGCCGCGGCGCGGTATGCCTCGACGGCCTCACCGACCAGCCGCACGTACAGGTCGAAACCGACCCCGGCGACATGACCGGACTGCTCCACCCCGAGCACGTTGCCGGCCCCGCGAATCTCCAAGTCCTTCAAGGCGACTGCCATCCCGGCGCCGAGCTCGTTGTTCTGCGCGATGGTCGCCAGCCGGTCGTAGGCCGTCTCGGTCAGCGGCATCTCCCGCGGGTACAGGAAGTAGGCGTAGCCGCGTTCGCGGCTGCGGCCCACCCGGCCGCGCAGCTGGTGCAGCTGGGACAGGCCGAAGGTGTCGGCGCGTTCGACGATCAGGGTGTTCGCGTTGGAGATGTCCAGTCCGGTTTCGACGATGGTGGTGCACACCAGGATGTCGAATTCGCGGTTCCAGAACCCCTCGACGGTACGTTCCAGCTGCTCTTCGGGCATCTGGCCGTGCGCCACGACCACCCGGGCCTCCGGCACGAGCTGTTTGACCCGGGCCGCTGCGGCGTCGATGCTGCTGACCCGGTTGTGGATGTAGAACGCCTGCCCGTCGCGCAGCAGTTCGCGGCGCAGCGCGGCCGCCACCTGCTTGTCGTCGTGCGGGCCGACATAGGTCAGCACCGGGTAGCGCTCCTCGGGCGGGGTGAGGATCGTCGACATCTCCCGGATGCCGGCCAGGCTCATCTCCAGCGTGCGCGGGATCGGGGTCGCGCTCATGGTCAGTACGTCGACGTGGGTGCGCAGGCTCTTGATGTGCTCCTTGTGCTCGACGCCGAAGCGCTGCTCCTCGTCGACCACCACCAGGCCGAGGTCCTTCCACCGCACCGCGGTCTGCAGCAGCCGGTGGGTGCCGATCACGATGTCGACGCTGCCGTCGGCCATGCCGTCGAGCACCGCGCGCGACTCGCGGGTGTCAGTGAACCTGCGACAGACCCTTGACGGTCACCGGGAAGCCGGCCATCCGAGCGGTGAACGTCTGCAGATGCTGATCCGCCAGCAGCGTCGTCGGCACCAGCACGGCGACCTGCTTGCCGTCCTGCACAGCCTTGAACGCCGCGCGCACCGCGATCTCGGTCTTGCCGTAGCCGACGTCGCCGCAGATCACCCGGTCCATCGGCACCGGCTTCTCCATGTCGGTCTTGACCTCGGTGATCGCGGTGAGCTGGTCGACGGTCTCGGTGAAACCGAACGCGTCCTCCATCTCGGCCTGCCACGGGGTGTCCGGACCGAACGCGTGCCCGGGCGCGGCCTGCCGCTTGGCGTAGAGGGCCACCAGCTCGCTGGCGATCTCGCGAACCGCCTTGCGCGCCTTGGTTTTCGTGTTGGCCCAGTCGCTGCCGCCGAGCCGGCTCAGGCTGGGCTCCTGGCCGCCGACATAGCGGGACAGCTGGTCCAGGGAGTCCATCGGGACGAACAGCTTGTCCGTGTTTTTTGCACCCGCACCCGCTCTCTTACTGGAGCCGTACTCCAGCACCAGGTACTCGCGGCGCGCGCCGCCGACCGTGCGCTCGACCATCTCGACGAACCGGCCGATGCCGTGCTGGTCGTGGACCACCAAATCGCCGGCGGTCAACGCCAGCGGGTCGACGGTGTTGCGGCGCTTGGCGGCCAGCCGCCTGCCGTCGGTGGCGGTCACCCGGTTGCCGGTCAGGTCGGTCTCGGTGATCACCACGAGGTTGGCGCCGGGCACCACGATCCCGTGTGCAGCGGACCCTTGAGCACGCCGACCACACCGGCCTTGGGCGCCTCGCCGGCTCGACAGCATCGCCGCCGGCGTATCGCGCTCGGCGAGTTGCTCGACGACGCGGTGCGCGGTGCCGGTGCCGGGCGCGACGACCGCGGCGTAGCCTCCGGTGGCGCACGTGCGCCCGCAGCATGGCGAAGATCTCGTCGACGTTGCTCTGCTGTCCCCGCGCCGACGGGGCCGCCCGCACGTCGAGTTCGATCGGCGGTCTCCTCGACCCAGTTGGCTCAGCGTCCACCACGGGTGGCCGGCCGCCCGGGCGGCGGTCACGCACCTCCGCCGAGTTCGCGGAAGCCGGAGCCACCGAGTTGTTCGACGTCGATCGGGGCGTCGCCACCGATCGCGGCCACCGACCAGGACGCCTCGAGGAACTCGCGTCCGGTCTTGATCAGATCGGCGGCGCGGGTGCGCACCTTCTCCGGGTCGCACACCAGCAGCGGCGTGCCCTCGGGCAGGTGATCGATCAGCAGCGTGAGGTCCTCCGGCGACAACACCGGCTGCAGCGCCTCCATGCCGTCGACGGGGATGCCCTCGGCGAGTCTTGGCGAGCATGTCGCCGACGCTGCCGCCGACCCGGTTCTCGACGGCGGGGCGGTCCTCGAGGAGTTTGGCCGCGCGCGCCCGGGCGTCGTCGGTCAGCAGAAACTCGCGGCACGGCACCGCGACCACGGCGTCGACGTCGATCTCCGGGATCGAGCGCTGGTCGGCGACGGAGAACATCCGCATCTCGGTGATCTCGTCGCCCCAGAACTCGACGCGCACCGGGTGTTCGGCGGTCGGCGGGAACAGGTCGAGGATGCCGCCGCGCACGGCGAACTCGCCGCGCTTGCCGACCATGTCGACCCGGCTGTAGGCCAGCTCCACGAGCCGCGCCACCAGGTCGTCGAAATCGAGTTCGGCGCCCGGCTCCAGGGTCACCGGCTCGATCTCGGCGATGTCGGGGGCCATCGGCTGCAGCAGCGAGCGCACCGTGGTCACCACGACCCGCAGCGGCGGGCCGAGCCGTTCGTCGTCGGGGTGAGCCAGCCGGCGCAGCAGCATCAGCCGCGCGCCGACGGTGTCCACCCCGGGGGACAGCCGCTCGTGCGGCAGCGTCTCCCAGGACGGGAACATCGCCGCGGCGTCGCCGAACACCCCACGCAGCTCGGCGGTGAGGTCGTCGGCCTCGCGGCCGGTGGCGGTCACCACGAGCAGCGGGCCGCCGCGCGCCAGCGCGCAGGCGGTGAACAGCTGCGCGCTGGCCGGTCCCACCAGGCGCCAGTTCGTCGGGGCGCTCGGCGGCGCGCTGCGCGAGTTCGGCGAACACCGGCGCGGTGAGCGCCAGATCGACCAGCCCGGCGATCGAGGTCTGGACATACGGGTGCCCCGGCGCGGTCATGATGACTCCATTCTAGGCGCAGTGGCCGAAGCCGTTGCGGCGGGCCGCGTTTCGCCCGGCGCTACTCGTCCTGCAGATGCGGGTCGGCCTCGAGGTGCGTCAGCCCGTTCCACATCAGGTTCACCAGGTGAGCCGCCACCACTTCCTTCTTCGGCTCGCGGGTGTCCAGCCACCACTGCGCGGTCATCGACACCGACCCGACGAGCGCCTGGGCGTACAGCGGCGCCAACTCCGGGTCCAGGCCGCGGCGGGCGAAGTCGCCGGCCAGGATCGAGGCCACCTGGCTGACGGCGTCGTTGAGCAGGCTCGAGTAGGTGCCCGAACTGATGGCCGCCGGGGAGTCGCGGATCATGATCCGGAAGCCGTCGGTGCGTTCCTCGACGTAGGTCAGCAGCGCCAGCGCCACCCGCTCGACCCGCACCCGGGAGCGGTTGTTGGTCAGCGACGAGGTGATGCCGTCCAGCAGCGCCGACATCTCGCGGTCGACGACGACGGCGTAGAGGCCTTCCTTGCCGCCGAAGTGCTCATAGACGACCGGCTTGGAGACATTGGCGCGCTGGGCGATCTCCTCGATGGAGGTGCCCTCGTAGCCGCGCTCGGCGAACAGCGACCGGGCGATGTCGATCAGCTGATGCCGACGCTCGCTGCCGGTCATCCGGGCACGCGGTGCGCGGGGCTCCTTCTCCGGTGCTGCCACCAGCCCACCCTATTCCCAGGTCGCTTCGCTCCTGCCCGCCGGTGCTACGTGCTTGCATTAAAGTCTCAGGCGGACATTCCAGCCAGTCCGTCGTGGTGTAATCGGCAGCACCTCTGATTTTGGTTCAGATAGTTCAGGTTCGAGTCCTGGCGACGGAGCACTCGCACATCAACGCGACTGTGCGGTTTCGTACGGTGAACACGGTGTGTCGCGAACGAAATCGCACACTGGGAGGCCCGAGTGACCATAGACAACCAGGCGGCCATCCTGGTGCTCGCCGCCGGCGCCGGAACCCGGATGCGTTCCGACACCCCCAAGGTGCTGCACAGCCTCGGCGGGCGCAGCATGCTCTCGCACGCGCTGCACGCCGTCGCGAAGGTCGCGCCCGAGCACCTCGTCGTGGTGCTCGGCAAGGACCGCGAACGCATCGCCCCGGTCGTCGGCGAGCTGGCCGACCAACTGGGCCGAACCGTCGAGGTGGCCGTCCAGGAACAACAGCTGGGCACCGGGCATGCCGCGTTGTGCGGGCTGTCGGCGCTGCCCGACGACTTCGACGGCATCGTCGTGGTCACCTCCGGCGACGTCCCGCTGTTGGACGCCGAGACACTCGCCGCGCTGATCGAGTCGCACAGCGGCGAATCGGCCGCGGTGACCGTGCTGACCACGACGCTGCCCGACGCCACGCGGCTACGGCCGCATCCTGCGCACCCAGGACGGCGAGGTCATCGCGATCGTCGAGGAGACCGACGCCACCCCCCAACAGCGGGCCATCCCCGAGGTCAACGCCGGCATCTACGCCTTCGACATCGGCGCGCTGCGCTCAGCGCTGAGCCGCCTGTCCGCCGACAACGCCCAGAACGAGCTGTACCTGACCGACGTCATCTCGATCGTGCGCGCCGACGGCCAGATCGTGCACGCCAAACACGTCGACGACCATGCCCTGGTCGCCGGCGTCAACGACCGCGTCCAGCTGTCCGACCTGGCCCGCGAACTGAACCGCCGGATCGTGGCCGCCCACCAGCGCGCCGGTGTCACCGTGATCGACCCGGCGACCACCTGGATCGACGTCGACGTCGCGATCGGCCGCGACACCGTGATCCGCCCGGGCACCCAGCTGCTCGGGCCCACCGAGATCGGCGCGCACTGCACCATCGGCCCAGACACCACGCTGACCGCGATGGAGGTCGGCGACGGCGCCACCGTGGTCCGCACCCATGGCGAGCTGTCGGTGATCGGTGAGCGGGCGACGGTCGGACCCTTCACCTATCTGCGGCCCGGAACGCGGCTGGGCGCCGACGGCAAGCTCGGCGCCTTCGTCGAGACGAAGAACGCCACGATCGGCACCGGGACCAAGGTGCCGCACCTGACCTACGTCGGCGACGCCGACATCGGCGAGCACAGCAACATCGGCGCCTCGAGCGTCTTCGTCAACTACGACGGCGAGAACAAGAACCGCACCACCATCGGCTCGCACGTGCGGACCGGCTCGGACACCATGTTCATCGCCCCGCTCACCGTCGGCGACGGCGCCTACACCGGTGCCGGCACCGTGCTGCGGGACGACGTGCCGCCCGGAGCGCTGGCCGTCTCGGCCGGGGCGCAGCGCAACATCGAGGACTGGGTGCTGCACAAGCGACCCGGCAGCGCCTCGGCGGAAGCCGCCGAGAAGGCCAAGCTCGCCGGATCCGACGGCGACGCCCCGGCCTGACGGCGTCTCGATCCGGTCGCCAGTTGTTGCCTTTCTGGTAACCCGGCGACCCGGCACCGTACGATTGGCCCGTATCGATCCCCGACCGGCAAGGGCAACACAGTGGGCACGGACTGGACCGACAACCGCAAGAACCTGATGCTCTTCTCGGGCCGCGCGCACCCCGAACTGGCCGAGCAGGTGGCCAAGGAGCTCGATGTCGAGGTCACCGCGCAGACCGCACGGGACTTCGCCAACGGTGAGATCTTCGTCCGCTTCGACGAGTCGGTGCGCGGCTGCGACGCCTTCGTGCTGCAGTCCCATCCGGCGCCGCTGAACAAGTGGCTGATGGAACAGCTGATCATGATCGACGCGCTCAAGCGCGGCAGCGCCAAGCGGATCACCGCGATCCTGCCGTTCTATCCCTACGCCCGCCAGGACAAGAAGCACCGCGGCCGCGAGCCGATTTCGGCCCGCCTGGTCGCCGACCTGTTCAAGACCGCAGGCGCGGACCGCATCGTGTCGGTCGATCTGCACACCGACCAGATCCAGGGCTTCTTCGACGGCCCGGTCGACCACATGCGCGCGCAGCCCCTGCTGACCGGCTACATCCGGGACAACTACAACTGCGAGAACGTCGTCGTGGTCTCCCCCGACTCCGGCCGCGTCCGGGTGGCCGAGAAATGGGCCGACGCCCTCGGCGGCACCCCGCTGGCCTTCATCCACAAGACCCGCGACCCGCGGGTGCCCAACCAGGTGGTGTCCAACCGGGTCGTCGGCGAGGTCGAGGGCAAGACCTGCGTGCTGACCGACGACATGATCGACACCGGCGGCACCATCGCCGGCGCGGTCAAGCTGCTGCACAACGACGGCGCCAAAGACGTGATCATCGCCGCCACCCACGGCGTGCTTGTCCGACCCGGCCGCCGAGCGGCTGGCTGACCAGCGGTGCGCGCGAGGTGATCGTCACCAACACCCTGCCGATCGACGAGTCCAAGCGTTTCCCCGCAGCTGACCGTGTTGTCCATCGCGCCGCTGCTGGCCAGCACCATTCGCGCGGTGTTCGAAAATGGCTCGGTGACAGGCCTTTTCGACGGCGACGCGTAGGGAGAGTCAGTGCCCGGCACCACGGTCATCTATCACAATCCCCGCTGCAGCACCTCCCGCAAGACCTTGGAGTTGCTGCGCGACAGCGGTATCGAACCGACGATCGTCGAGTACCTCAAGACTCCGCCGTCGCGCGCGGAGATCGCCGAACTGGTCTCCGACGCCGGCATCGACGTTCGCGCCGCCGTGCGCAAACGTGAATCTCTCTATGCCGAGCTCGATCTCGCCGATGCCGATGACGACGCGCTGCTCGACGCGATGGCGGCGCACCCGATCCTGATCGAGCGGCCGTTCGTCGTCACCCCCAAAGGCACCCGGCTGGCTCGGCCGATCGACGCCGTCCGCGAGATTCTGTGAAGGCGGTCAGGCCGGCCGCCGCCTGCGCGCTGGCTGTCGCGCTGGCCGGCGTGCGGAACGCATCCACGCCGGACTACTCGTCGGTCTACACCACGCCGACCACGACCACCACGACCGTCCGCCGCGGCAACTCCGACGCCGATCGCGCAGTACCTCGACAGCGTCGGCGTCACCGGCGAGCAGGTTCCACTCAACAAACTCACCGACCTCGACGGTGACGATGCCGCACCCGCCCGGCTGGACGAAGTACTCCAACCCCAACTTCTCGCCCGGCACCGAGGTGATCGCGAAGAACAACACCTACCCGACGGCGATGGTGATGGTGTTCAAGCTCGCCGGCAACTTCGACGTGGCCGAGGCGCTCAAGCACGCCAGCGCCGACGCCGAGATCTCGAAGAACTTCACCAAGCTCAACTCGTCCGACGCGGATTTCGACGGCTTCCCGTCGTCGATGATCGAGGGCAGCTACGACCTCAACGACAAGCGGCTGCACACCTACAACCGGGTCGTCATCCCGGTGACGCCCGGCGCCGAAGTTCCAGCGGTACCTGGTGCAGTTCACCGTGACCACGCTGGCCGATCAGGCCGCGCCGGAGTCCGGCGACGTCGAGGCGATCATCAAGGGCTTCGCCGTCTCGGTGAAGTAGCTGCCCTGCGCGAGCCGCCCCACCTTAGAGTGAGCAGCCATGAGTTGGACTGCCGCAGATCTGCCCTCGTTCGCCGGCCGCACCGTCATCGTCACCGGCGCCAACAGCGGGTTGGGCCTGGTCACCGCGCGCGAGCTGGCCCGCGTCGGCGCCCACGTGGTCCTGGCCTGCCGCAACACCGAGAAGGGCGACGACGCCGCCGCGACCATGACCGGTGACGTCGAGGTGCGCAAGCTCGATCTGCAGGACCTGGCCTCGGTACGCGAGTTCGCCGACGGCGTCGACAGCGGTCGACGTGCTGATCAACAACGCCGGAATCATGGCGGTGCCCTACGCGCAGACCAAGGACGGCTTCGAGAGCCAGATCGGCACCAACCATCTCGGGCACTTCGCGCTGACCAACCTGCTGCTGCCCAAGGTCGGCGACCGGGTGGTCACGGTGTCGTCGTTCATGCACCTGCTGGGCAAGATCAGCCTCAAGGACCTGAACTGGAAGTCGCGGCCGTACTCGGCCTGGCTGGCCTACGGCCAGTCGAAGCTGGCGAACCTGCTGTTCACCAGCGAACTGCAGAAGCGGCTCGACGCCGCCGGTTCGCTGCTGACGTCGCAGGCCGCCCACCCCGGCTACTCGGCGACCAACCTGCAGGGCCACACCGGCAACCCGCTGGGCACACGATTCTGGGACGCCGGGAACAACCTGTTCGCCACCAGCGCCGACTTCGGGGCGCAGCAGACGCTGTACGCGGCCAGCCAGGACCTGCCGGGCAACAGCTTCATCGGCCCGAAGTTCGCGATGCGGGGCCCGACCGGCCGCACCGGCCGCAGCCCGCTGGCCCGCGACGCCAACACGGCCAGGGCGCTGTGGGAGCTGTCCGAGCAGCTCACCGGGGTCGAATTTCCGCTCTGACGTGGTGATCGGCTAACCTTTGGGGCGCGTCACGGCGAGGGTGGTTCGACCACCGTTATCGGCGAGGCTTCGCGTCAGCACGCGATAGTTCCTGCCCTTGCCGTGCGGAAGACCACGACACGGCAACACAGGAGCACTCATGGCCAAGGCCAAGAACGTCGACACCAACCAGATCACCGCCCTCGTGCGCACCCACACCGGCAAGGGCGCCTCCCGGCGCGCCCGCCAGGAAGGCAAGATCCCCGCCGTCCTCTACGGCCACGGCAGCGATCCGCAGCACCTGGAACTTGCCGGCGCGCGACTTCGCCGCCGTGCTGCGGCACGCCGGCACCAACGCGGTGCTGACCCTCAACATCGCCGGCACCGAGCAGTACGCGCTGACCAAGGCGCTCGACATCCACCCGATCCGCCGCAACATCCAGCACGCCGACCTGCTGGTCGTGCGCCGCGGCGAGAAGGTGACCGTCGAGGTGAACGTCACCGTCGAGGGCGACGCCGAGCCCGGCACGCTGGTCACCCAGGACGCCAACACCGTCGAGATCGAGGCCGACGCGCTGTCGATTCCTCAGGGCCTGACCGTGTCGGTCGAGGGTGTCGAGGCCGGCACCCAGATCCTGGCCAGCGAGATCCCGCTGCCCGAGGGCGTCACCCTGATCAGCGATCCCGACCTGCTGGTCGTCAACGTGGTGAACGCGCCGTCCGCCGAGGAGCTCGAGTCCGAGGGCGGCGGCGAGTCGGTCGCCGAGCAGGCCGCCGACGCCGCCGAGACCGAGGCTGCCGCCGAGGACGAGTCGGCCGAGGCCGAGTAACCGCCGGCCATGGCCGAACCCTTGCTGGTCGTCGGCCTGGGCAACCCCGGACCGCAGTACGCCAAGACCCGGCACAACGTCGGGTTCATGGTGGCCGACCTGCTGGCCGACCGTATCGGCGACAGCTTCAAGGTGCACAAGCGCTCCGGCGCCGAGATCGCCACCGGCCGGCTCGCCCACCGGCCGGTCGTGCTGGCCAAACCTCGCACCTACATGAACGAGTCGGGTCGACAGGTCGGCCCTCTGGCGAAGTTCTACTCGGTGACACCGGCCGACGTCGTCGTCATCCACGACGAGCTCGACATCGAGTTCGGGCAGATCCGGCTCAAGCAGGGCGGCGGCGAGGGCGGCCACAACGGGCTGCGGTCATTGGCGAACGCATTGGGCACCAAGGACTTTCATCGAGTTCGTATCGGGATCGGCCGCCCGCCCGGACGCAAGGATCCGGCGGCCTTCGTGCTGGAGAACTTCTCCACCGTCGAGCGGGCCCAGGTGCCGACCATCTGCGAGATGGCCGCCGACGCAACCGAACTGCTGATCGAGCTGGGACTGGAGCCGGCGCAGAACCAGGTGCACGCCTGGTGAAGCACCCGCCCCGCGGCGAGCGTGCACGAAATGTCGCCGCCGGCGGCGTGTCGCGGAACCGACACGCACGCTCGCGGCAAATGCCGCCTAGGTGACCAGCGCGACGGAGTTGGCGCGGCGCAGCTTGCCCGACGGGGTCTTCGGGATGGTGCCCGGCCCGAGGACGACGACGTTGCGCGGCCGCATGTCGACCTCGGCGACCACCTCGTGGGCGACCTGGTGCTCGATGCGACGCACCTCGGCCGGGTCCTGCCAGGCGTTGGACTCGACGGCCACCGCGAACGTCTCGCGGGAGTGGCCGGCGTCGAGGCGCACCGCGACGGCGCAGCCCGGACGCACGCCGGCAACCCGGCCGGCGGCCCGCTCGATGTCGGTCGGGTAGATGTTGCGCCCGGCCATGATGATGACGTCCTTGACGCGACCGCAGACCACGACGTGGCCGTTGTCCATCAGGTAGCCGAGGTCGCCGGTGTCGTACCAGCCGTGCTCGTCCTGCGCGGGGACGAAGCCGCCCATGGTGATGTAGCCCGGCGTGAGCGGCTCACCGCGCAGCTCGATGATGCCGACACCGCGGGCGGGCAGCACGTTGCCGTCCTCGTCGACGATGCGCGCCTCCAGGCCCTCCAGCAGCGGTCCCAGCGACGCCAGCCGGCGGGTGTTGCCCTTGGCCGCGGGGACGGCGCGGCGCAGCGCGGCGAGCAGGTCGGCGTCGACCTCGTCGACCACCAGGCCGGCGCCGCACTCGGAGAACGACACCGCCAGCGTCGTCTCCGCCATGCCGTACGCCGGCAGGATCGCCTGCGGCCGCAGGCCGAACGGCTTGCCCGCCTCGAGCAGGTCTTCGACGTCGGCGGGCTCGACGGGCTCGGCGCCCGAGAGCGCGAACCGCAGAGTCGACAGGTCGAACTGACCCGGCTCGGCCTGGTTGCGCAGCCGCTTGGCGAACAGCGCGTAGGCGAAGTTGGGCGCCGCCGTCATGGTGCCCTTGTACTTGTCGATCAGCTTGGCCCACAGCAGGGTGTCGCGCAGGAAGTCCATCGGCGTGACCTTGACCAGCTCGGCGCCGAAGTACATCGGGATGGTCAGGAAGCCGACCATGCCCATGTCGTGGAAGCAGGGCAGCCAGCTGACCATGACGTCGGTCTCGACGTCGTACTCGGCTCCGATGAACATCGCCTCCGCGTTGGAGTGGATGTTGCGATGGGTGATGATCACGGCCTTGGGGGATCCGGTGGACCCGGACGTCAGCTGCATCAGCGCGACGTCGTCTTCACCGGTCTCCACCGGGTCGATGGGCTCGGACTCCAGCAGCGACTCGACGGTCAGGACCTTCACGCCCCGCTCCTCGAGGACCGGAATCGCCACCAGGAACGGGTCGGAGACGATGACGGCCTTGGCCTCGATCATGTCGATGACGTTGGCGGTGTCCTTGGCCCACAGCTCCAGGTCGGTCCGCGGGGTGGGCTGGTGCAGCATGGTCAGGCTCGCGCCGCGCATCCACAGCGCCTGGGCGGTCGGGGCGATCTCCACCGGCGCACCGGCGAGCACGCCGACCGCGTCGCCGAGGCCGACCCCGGCGGCTGCCAGGCCGCCGGCGACGCGCCGGGCACGCTCGTGGACCTCACGCCAGGTATGCCGGACCGGCTCGTGCGGCTCGCCGGTGACCATGCCTTTGGTGCTGGTCATGGCGTTGTGGAACATCTTGTCCGTGAAGCGGCTCACGACGACCTCCTCGGCATCCGGAGCTGGCTCATCAGCGACGTTGGGCACGGCGCACAAGCCCGGAATCTCATGCTCCACCTGCCTGAGGGCCTCGAAAAGGAGGCACGCCAGAACGTCTGGGGAGCGTTTCGGTCTCGAAACGGTGATGCAGCGGCAACGCGCCCGGCGCTGCCGGACCGTCGCCCACCCGCGTTCTCGATGGGCGATCCGCACGCATGCAAGGCCTTGCCGCTTGTGATCACCGCCGCCCATCTTAAACTTCCCTTAAGTTCTCACCAAACTTTTGCGGCTTTTGAGTTCCGCGTCACATTTCCGCGGATCGCAGACGCCAGCTAATCGGGAACCACCCGCGCGCCGTGGACCGGCCCGCTGGCCACCCGCACCCCCCGGCACACGCCCGCACCGGCCAGCTCGATGCCGATGTCCACGGCCGCGGCGGCCGAAGCGCACAGGAACGCGCACGTCGGCCCCGAACCAGACACGATGCCGGCCAACGCGCCCGCCTCCATCCCCGCACGCAACGTCCGCCGCAGGTCGGGATCGAGACTCAACGCCGCCGGCTGCAGGTCGTTGCCCAGCAACGGCGCCAGCTCGCGAGGATCGCCGCCCGCCAGCGCGCTCAGCAGCGGCTCGGGGTCGTCAAGCCGAGGCGGCGCTCCGGATTCGCGGAGCCGGTCGATCTCGCGGTAGACCTTCGCCGTCGACAACCCCGCCTTGCCGAAGGCGAGCACCCAGTGGAACGTGCTGCGAGCCAGCACGGTGGCCAGTTCCTCGCCCCTGCCGGTCCCCAGCGCCGTGCCGCCGTGCAGCGCGAACGGGACGTCGCTGCCGAGTTCGGCGGCCAGCGCGTGCAGGTCGCGGCGGGGCACCCCCAACTCCCACAGGTTGTTCATGGCGACCAGCACGGCTGCCGCGTCGGCGCTGCCGCCTGCCATGCCGCCGGCCACCGGGATGGACTTCTCGATGGTGATCTCCACGTCGGGTCCGCGCCCGACGTGCTCGGCCATCAGCAGCGCGGCCTGCCAGGCCAGATTGCGTTCGTCGGTCGGCAGATCCTCGGCGCCCTCGCCGACGGTGCGCACCGACAGCAGGTCGGCATGGCGGACAGTCACCTCGTCGACCAGAGAAACGGCATGAAAGACGGTGGTGAGCTCGTGATAGCCGTCGGCCCGCCGATCCCCCACGCCGAGGAAGAGATTGACCTTGCCCGGCACCCGCACCGTCACCGACCCCGTCGGTACCCATTCGGGAGCGGTGTTGCCGTCGGACGGGGACACGGCACGAGAGTATCGCGCCGACTCTAGGGTCGAGGGGTGGTGCATCCCGGCGCGCGATTCGAGGGTTTCGTGGTCGAGGCGCTGCTCGGACGCGGCGGGGAGGCGGCCGTCTACCGCGCGCGGGCAGCCGACGGCGCTGCGGTCGTGGCGCTCAAGGTGCTCGGCGAGGAGCATCGCGACCACCACAGCACCGGGCGACTGGCCCGCGAGTTCCGGATCCTGGCGGCGCTGGACCACCCGCACATCGTGAAGGTTTACTCGCACGGCGCCTACTGGATGGCGATGCAGTACCTCGACGGCGGCAACGCCGGGCACCTACGTTCGCTGGACACCCGCCTGGCCGCCCTCGACCAGATCGCCGGTGCGCTGGACCACGCGCACCGCCGTGGCGTCGTGCACAGCGACGTCAAGCCCACCAATATCCTTGTCCATCAAGACTTTCCGAACGGCGGCGCGGTTCTGGTCGACTTCGGCGCCGCCTACGTGCTGGCCGAGGACGTCTGGCATCGACCCAGCCAGATCCTGGCATCGCTGCCGTACGCGGCCCCGGAGTTGTTGCAGGGCCGCCTACCCCAGGCCGCCACCGACGAGTACGCGCTGGCCTGCACCGCGCTCGAACTGCTCACCGGGCAGACACCGTTTCCGGCCGACAACGTCACCGCCCTCGTCGACGCCCATCTGAACCTGCCGCCGCCGGAGCTCTCGCCTCGAATTCCCTGGCTGTCCAGGGGTTTTGACCTCGCATTCGCCAGGGCGATCGCGAAGGATCCGGACCGGCGCTACGAGTCATGCAGCGAGATGGTGCATCACCTCGCCGACGCGATCCGGCGCAGCGGTCAGAAGACCTGAGCGGGTCGCGACGTGCCGTCCGACGGCTCGTCCGAGGCCACGGAGTCCGCGGAACGCTGGTAGAGCCGGACGAAGTCGGCGATCGTCAGCGTCTCGCCGCGCCGTGCCGGGTCGATGCTGGCCGCCAACAGCCGCGAGGCGGACTCGTTGCCCGAGCCGGCCCACTCCAGGAACGCGTTGCGGGCAGTCTTGCGCCGCTGGGCGAACCCGATGTCGATCAGGCTGAACACCTTCTCGCGGAAGTCGTCATCGGTGGGCCACGTCGAGGTCTCGTGGCGGTCGATGCGCACCAGACCCGAGTAGACCCGCGGGATCGGCCAGAACACGGTTGGCGACACCATGCCGTAGCGGCGGACCTTGCCGAAGAAGCGCACCTTGACGCTGGGGATGCCGTACTCCTTGCCGCCCGGCTCGGCGGCCAGCCGCTCGGCGACCTCGGCCTGCACCATCACCATCACGGTGCGGATGGAGGGGAACTCGGCGAGCAGATGCAGCAGCGCCGGCACGGCGATGTTGTAGGGCAGGTTGGCCACCACCGCGGTCGGCGGCTCGGGCAGGTCGGCCTCTCGATGCCGAGGATGTCGCGGTTGAGCACCGACAGCCGGTGGATCTCGCTGTGGGAATGCTCGGCGATCGTCTTGGGCAACCGCTGGGCGAGCACCGGGTCGATCTCGATGGCGGTCACCGTTCGCGCCGCGGTCGAGCAGCGCGAGCGTCAGCGACCCGAGCCCGGGGCCGACCTCGAGGACGTGGTCGTGCTTGTTGATGCCGGAAGCCGAAACGATCCGTCGCACGGTATTGGCGTCGTGAACGAAATTCTGTCCCAGCGACTTACGCGGCTTGAAGTCGAGTTCTTTGGCCAGGTTCCTGATTTCGGTGCGCCCGAGGAGGCGAATTGTCACCCTGCACCCCTACCACACACAGGCCACGCTCCCCAGCCTTGTCGCGCACGCGTTACTTCAGCAATTGCGATTTGTTCTTCTCTGGTTGCCAGATCGGCACGGCTAGCATACCTCAACCCACCTTGCCTTTCCCAGGTGTTTTGGTCGAATTGGACGCCGCCGTAGTAACCGTTTCCGGTGTTGATCGCCCAGTTGTTTCCCGATTCGCACCTGGCAATGGCATCCCAGATGACGCCGTTGGTCACCGGCGGAACCTCGGTGCCCGGCTTGGCGCCGACCCGCAGCACCGAGTCGCGGGCCGGGACGACGACGGTGTTGGCAACCGGCAGCCGGCCGGTTTCGACACCGTTGACCGTCGCGACAGCAAAAGTCACGTCCTGCACGCCGGGTGTTCCCGGATCCTCGACGACCTGGCGGCTCATGTTCATCGTCGGATCCTCGATGCGCTTGGCGACCGGCACGAGCGGCACCCGCTGGGTCACCTTCTCGATGCGGATCCGGGTCACCTGGATCTGCATGCCGGCGATCACCGGCGACGACGCCGTCGGCACCACGGTGTCGCTCTGCTGCAGCGGCAGCACCGGCGGCGGCCAGCAGCGCCCCGACGTTGGGCGCGGCCAGATGCACCGTGCTGACCACGCCACCGTCGTTGATCTGCACCGTCTTGGCGCTGACCACCGGCAGGGCCATCCCCTCCAGCGGCAGCCGGCTGCCGCGCGGAGGCGGCGGCGGGGGCGGTGTCGGTCATCGACAGCTGGTTGAGTGCTTCGTCGACGGTGGACGCCGTGGTCCACACCTGCTTGGTGTCCTGTCCGTCCAGCGAGATCTGCAGCGGACGGCTGCGCCGCAGCACGATCGTCTCCGCGTCGTGGACCGTCTGGTCAGCGGCCGGGAATAGGTCGTCGCGGTCGGCGACGGAGAAGCCGTTCTCCTGGACGATGTCGAGCACCCGCGACTTCATCGTGGTGACCTTCATCTGGGCGCCGTCCACGTCGAGCGTGACCGTCTTGTGCGCCGTGACCGCGAAGGCGCCGGCTCCGGCCAGCGCCAGGAGCAGGGCGGCAACGAGAATGCGCAGGACGGGCGAGGGCGACTGGTGCAGCTTGGTCAACGCGTTCAAGATCTTTAGTCCCGACTCTCCGACAAAGCAAGACGACAACAAACAAGTAGGGGGCACGACAGCCCCCTTCGATCACAAGACGGTAACGAACCTGACCTGCATACGGGCAACTCGGGCCCGATGGTCTCAACAGACCCTTAAGAAAGACCCGGCGTTCAGCCCAGCCGGTAGACCCGCCGCGCGGTCTGCCGAGGACTGCGCGGCCACCAGTTCGGCGGGCCGGTCCACCACGTCGGCCAGGGCCCGCACGGTGTACGGCAGGCAGTAGGGCTCGTTGGGCGCGCCCCGGAACGGGTGCGGGGTCAGAAACGGCGCATCGGTCTCCACCAGGAGCTGGTCGGGCGGTATCAGCGCGGCGGCCTCGCGCAGGTCGCGCGCGTTCTTGAAGCTGACAGTGCCCGACAGGCTGAGCACCCAGCCGGCGTCGACGCAGGTCCGCGCCATCTGCGGCCCCGACGAGAAGCAGTGGAAGATGACCGTCTCCGGGGCGCCCTCGGCGCGCAGCACGTCGAGCACGTCGGCATCGGCGTCGCGGTTGTGGATCATCAGCGGCTTGCCGGTGCGCTTGGCCAGGTCGATGTGCCAGGCGAAGGCCTCGCGCTGCTCGCGCGCGGCTCCGCGCAGCCGTCGAGCTTGCCCGGCCAGTACAGGTCCATGCCCGGTCTCGCCGATCGCCACCACCCGCGGGTCGGCGGCCAGCTTCTCGAGCTCGGCCCGGGCCGAATCGGTCGAGCGCGTTGGCGCGGGTGGGGTGCAGGGCCACCGCGGCGTACACCCGCGGAGTCCCAGTCGGCGGCCCGCACCGCCCAGCGGGCGGCGTCCAGGTCGTCGGCGATGGTCACGACGGCGAGCACCCCGACGGCCTCGGCGCGGTCCAGGATGGCGCGCACGTCGTCGGCGTCCCGGGCGCCGCAGGCATCGAGATGGGTGTGCGCGTCGACCAACGGCGTCAACGGCTCGGGTGGCGGCGGTGCCGGACGCTGTGAACCCACCGCAACACAATAAGGTGATCGCTGAAATGAGCGAGCCGCACGAAGACCCCGTTCTACGTCACCACGGCGATCGCCTATCCCAACGGCGCGCCGCACGTCGGGCATGCCTACGAGTACATCGCCACCGACGCGATCGCGCGCTTCAAACGCCTCGACGGCTTCGACGTGCGCTTCCTGACCGGCACCGACGAGCACGGCCTGAAGATGGCCCAGGCCGCGCGGCGGCAGGCGTGCCCACCGGCCGAGCTCGCCCGGCGCAACTCCGATGTGTTCCAGCGGCTGCAGGAGCAGCTCAACATCTCCTACGACCGGTTCATCCGCACCACCGACACCGACCACTACGCGGTCGTCAAGGCGATCTGGCAGCGGATGGACGACGCCGGCGACATCTATCTCGACACCTACTCGGGCTGGTACTCGGTGCGCGACGAGGCGTTCTTCACCGAGGCCGAGACCACGCCGACCGCCGACGGCACGCGGGTCGCCACCGAGACCGGCACCCCGGTCACGTGGACCGAGGAGCAGACCTACTTCTTCCGGCTGTCGGCCTACACCGACAAGCTGCTGGCGCACTACGAGGCCACCCCGATTTCATCGGACCGGACGTGCGGCGCAACGAGGTCGTCAGCTTCGTCTCCGGCGGCCTGCGGGACCTGTCGATCTCGCGGACCACGTTCGACTGGGGCGTTCCGGTGCCCGACCATCCCGAGCACGTCATGTACGTCTGGGTCGACGCGCTGACCAACTATCTGACCGGCGTCGGCTTCCCGGACACCGATTCCGCGATCGTTCCAACGGTATTGGCCCGCCGATCTGCACATGATCGGCAAGGACATCATCCGGTTCCACACCGTGTACTGGCCGGCGTTCCTGATGTCGGCGGGTATCGAGTTGCCGCGACGGGTGTTCGCGCACGGCTTCCTGCTCAACCGGGGCGAGAAGATGAGCAAGTCGGTGGGCAACGTCGTCGACCCGATGGCCCTCGTCGACGAGTTCGGCGTCGACCAGGTGCGCTACTTCTTCCTGCGCGAGGTGCCGTTCGGCCAGGACGGCAGCTACAGCGAAGACGCCATCATCACCCGGATCAACACCGACCTGGCCAACGAATTCGGCAACCTGGCGCAGCGCTCGCTGTCGATGGTGGCCAAGAACCTCGACGGTGTGGTGCCGACGCCCGGCGACTTCACCGCCGAGGACAGCGAACTGCTGGGCGATCGCCGACGGCCTGCTGGAGCGGGTGCGGGCGGCCTTCGACGAGCAGGCGATGCACCTCGGCGCTGGAGGCGATCTGGCTGATGCTGGGCGCGGCCAACCGCTACTTCTCCGCGCAGGAGCCGTGGGTGCTGCGCAAGTCCGAGGCGCCGACGCCGACCAGGACCGCTTCCGCACCGTGCTCTACGTGACCCTGGAGGTGGTGCGGATCGCGGCGCTGCTGGTGCAGCCGGTGATGCCCGACTCGGCGGCCAAGCTGCTCGACCTGCTCGGCCAGGCCGCGGAGCAGCGCGACTTCGGCTCCGTCGGCGCCCGGATCGCGCCCGGCACCGCGCTGCCCGCGCCGAGTCGGGGTCTTCCCGCGCTACCAGGTCGACTCGACGGAGTGATCCCGCGTCACGTAGCGGTCACAGTTCGGACGAGGCCGCGGTGTCTCGAGGTCGAACGTCATCGACGTCGAACGCCGCGACCTCAAAGGAGATGTGATGACCGAGCGCAAGACCCGAGTCGTGGTCGTCGGCGGCGGATACGCCGGCGTGATCGCGGCCAACCATCTGCGGCATGCGCGCCGACGTCGACATCACGCTGGTCAACCCCCGCCCGGATTTCGTCGAACGGATCCGGTCTGCACCAGCTGGTCGCCGGTTCCGACGACGCGACGGTCGCCTACGCCGAGATCCTGGGCCCGGGCATCGAGCTGGTCGTCGACGCGGCCACCCGGATCGACGCCGCGGACCGGCGGCGTGTTCCTGTTCGACGGCGCGCCGCTGTACTACGACTATCTGATCTACGCGGTCGGCAGCGGTTCGGCGACGCCCACCGTGCCCGGCGCCGACGAATTCGCTTATCCCATCGCCGATCTGGAGCAGGCACAGCGGCTCGGCGCCGCGCTTGACGACCTG
The DNA here is from genome assembly GCA_963753095.1 of uncultured Actinomycetota bacterium. GTDB lineage: Bacteria > Actinomycetota > Actinomycetes > Mycobacteriales > Mycobacteriaceae > Mycobacterium. Next base: position 574,906 of record CAVWBC010000014.1, on the reverse strand, counting down.
CACTACGGCGCGCCGGTGTGTGTGGTCGGCGCCGGGCCCGACCGGGATCGAGACCGCGGCCGAGCTCGCCGAGCAGGGCCGCGCGGTCACGCTGGTGTGCGGGCCGGTTCTCGGCCCGTACCTGAGCACGCCCGGTCGCCGGTCGGTGGCCAAGCGGCTGCGCAAGCTGGGCGTCGAGATCGTCGACGGGCCCGGCTGCGGCGGTCACCGCGGTCGGCCGCCGACGCGGTGACGCTCGCCGACGGGCGGCGGCTGCCCAGCTTCGTGACGATCTGGACAGCGGGCTTCGGCGTGCCCGACCTGGCGGCGCGCAGTCGGGCTGCGCACCGACGCGATCGGCCGGCTGCTCACCGACGAGACGCTGACCAGTGTCGACGACGAGCGGATCGTGGCGGCCGGCGACGCGGCGGCACCGTCGGGCGAGCCGCTGCGGATGAGCTGCCAGGCCGCGATCCCGCTCGGCGCCCAGGCCGCCAACACCGTGCTGGCCCGCATCGCCGGCAAGCAGCCCGCGGTGATCAGCCAGGCGTTCACCGGGCAGTGCATCAGCCTCGGCCGCGGCGCGGGCATCATCCAGCTCGCCCACACCGATGACACCGCGCTGCCGCTCTACATCGGCGGCCAGAGCGGCTGCGGCGGTCAAGGAGGCGGTCTGCAAGGGCACGGTCAGACGCCCTCCGGCGAGGAGGCCCGCAAGCCGGGGTCGTACTTCTGGCTCAAGGGCGGCAAGCGGCCGGCTCCGGAGGCGGTGCCGACGCCGTGACGCGCCACCGACGAGCACGCCGAGCGGTTCACCCTGCTGCGGCCGCTGCTGTTCACCATCGCCTACGAGATCCTCGGCTCGGCGACCGAGGCCGACGACGTGCTGCAGGACAGCTACCTGCGCTGGGCCGGCGTCGACCTCGGCCGAGGTGCGCGACACCAAGGCCTACCTCGCCCAGCTCGTCACCCGGCAGGCGCTGAACACGCTGCGGGCCGAGACGCGCAGGCGCGAGGACTACGTCGGCCCGTGGCTGCCCGAGCCGCTGCTGCTCGACGAGCGCGACGCCTCAGCCGATGTGGTGCTCGCCGAATCGGTGTCGATGGCGATGCTGGTGGTGCTGGAAACGCTGACCCCGGACGAGCGGGCGGTGTTCGTGCTGCGCGAGGTGTTCGGCTTCAACCACGACGAAATCGCCACGGCCATCGGCAAATCCACTGCCTGCGGTGCGTCAGATGGCCCACCGCGCCCGCGAGCACGTGCAGTCCCGCCGCAAGCGGTTCGAGCCCGTCGACCCGCAGCAGTCGGCCGAACTCACCACCCAGTTCCTGACCGCCGCGGCCACCGGCGACGTCGAGGGCCTGATGGCGATGCTGGCCCCCGACGTGGTGTTCACCTCCGACAGCGACGGCAAGGTCAGCGCGGCCCGCCGGCCGGTGCTCGGCGCCCCGAAGGTGGCCAGGCTCATCGCCGGCCTGATGAGCCAGGCCGGTGCCGAGTACCGCATCGAGGTGGCGGCCTACAACAGCGCGCCGGCGCTGGTGGTGTACCGAGGACGACGTGCCCGTCAGCGTGGTCACCGTCGAGATCATCGACGGCGAGATCACCAACTTCTACGCGATGCGCAACCCGGAGAAGCTGAGCTCGGTGACGGTCCGCAGGGAGATCAGCCGCTAGAGGCGGGACCGCCACCTCGCGCGAGCAGACGCAGAATCGCATGATTTCGGCGCGAACTGTGCGACTTTGCGTCTGCTCGGCGAAGGGGTCAGGCTAGGGCGATGCGCATCGAGCGGCTCGGCGACCGTCGGCACGGCCGCCGCCGTGCTGCGCGCCGTCGCCGACGCGGCCGGTCGGCGCGGGCTGCCGCCGCCCGCCGCACTGATCGGTGACTGGTTCGGCGCCGCCGCGGTGATCGCCCCGAGCGTGCTGGTTCGGCCGGTCGACCCCGCCGAGGTGTTCGACGTGCAACCCGGGCGCGCGCAGCGACGCCGATCGGCGGTGGCTGGATCGGCTACCTGTCCTACCCCGACGCCGCCGCCGACGGAGCCGCCGCCGCGGATACCCGAGGCCGCCGGCGGCTGGACCGACTGCGTGCTGCGTCTGGACCGGACCGGCTGCTGGTGGTACGAGAGCCTCTCCGGAGCGCCGATTCCGAACCTGGCTCGACGCGGCGCTGTCGTCCGCCCGCTCCGCACCGGTCCTGCGAAATCGCCTGGGCTGGAGCCGGATTTCGCCCGGCACCAGTCCGGGGTGTCGGCGTGCCTGGACGCGATCGGGGCCGGGTGAGGTGCTACCAGGCCTGCGTGTGCACCCAGTTCACCGGCACGGTGCAGCGGCTCGCCGCTGGATTTCTTCGCCGACGCGGTGGCACGCACCGCGCCCGGCGCGGGCGGCCTACCTGGCCGGTGACTGGGGTGCGGTCGCATCGCTGTCGCCGGAACTGTTCCTGCGCCGGCTCGGCGACGAGGTCACGTCCAGCCCGATCAAGGGAACGCTGCCGCTGCACGCCGCGCCCGCAACGCTGCGGGCGTCGGTCAAGGACGTCGCCGAGAACATCATGATCGTCGACCTGGTGCGCAACGACCTGGGCCGGATAGCCGATGTCGGCACCGTCACCGTCCCCGAACTGCTCGCCGTGCATCGCCGCGCCCGGGGTGTGGCATCTGGTGTCGACGGTGCGCGCGCACGGGTGCCCGCCGCGCGTGCCGACGTCGGCGGTGCTGGCCGCGACCTTCCCGCCCGCTTCCGTCACCGGAACACCCAAAACTTCGTGCCCGCCAACTTCTTTCGCGGTGGGAGCCGCGCCGGCGCGGAGTGTACTGCGGCACCGTCGGGCTGGCGTCACCGATCGCGGGCTGCGAGCTCAATGTCGCGATCCGGACGGTGGAGTTCGACGCCCACGGCGGTGCGGTGCTCGGCGTCGGCGGCGGCATCACCGCCGACTCCGACCCGGTCGCCGAGTGGCAGGAATGCCTGCACAAGGCTCTGCCGATCCTCGGTCACGGACTCCGGTCGCAGTCCCCGAGTCGCTGCGCTCCTGCCCGCCGAGACGCGAGCGCAGCACCGCGTCGTAGAGTTCGCGTCGCGACGGCGCGCCGGGATGCGCGTCGATCACCCGGGCGCAGGCGTCCTTGACCCGCATGCCGTCGTCGACCAGCGCGCCGACCGCGGCAATCAGCGACGGCAGGTCGGCCTCCGGCTGGCCGCCGGCCAGCACGACGGTGATCTCCCCCAGCACCCCGTCGGCGGCCCACTCCGCCAGCTCGGCCAGCGATCCGCGCCGGACCTCCTCGTGCACCTTGGTCAGTTCCCGGCACACCACGGCGCGGCGCTGCGCGCCGAGTTCGTCGACCGCGTCGCGCAGGCACTCCCCCAGCCGCCGCGGCGACTCGAAGAACACACAGGTGCGCGGCTCGCCGGCCAGCGACGCCAGCCAGCTCCGCCGCGCCGCCTGCTTGCGGGGTGCGAATCCCTCGAAGCAGAACCGGTCGGACGGCAGGCCGGAAACGGCCAGCGCGGTGGTGACCGCCGACGGGCCGGGCAGACAGCTGACCGGCAGGCCCGCTTCGACGCACGCCGTCACGACCCGGTAGCCCGGATCGTTGATCAGCGGCATCCCGGCGTCGCTGACCACCAGCACCGTGGCGCCGGCCCTGATGTCGTCGAGCAGGGCGGGCACCCGGGCCGCCTCGTTCTGGTCGAACAGGCTGACCACCCGCCCGGCGATCGTCACCCCGAGCGCCTGCGCCAGGGTGCGAACCCGCCTGGTGTCCTCAGCGGCCACGATGTCCGCGCTGGCCAGCGCGTCGACCAGGCGTTTGGACGCGTCGGCGGGCTGCCCCAGCGGCGTGGCAGCGAGGAGCAGTCGACCGGCAGGCATGCACGCCACAGCCTACGATCGCTATCGATGACCACCACCGCCGACGACGTCGCGCAGGAGCGCCGCGTCACCCGTCATCAGCCCCGCGCCCCTGGTCCCGCCCGCCGACTTCGGCCCGCTGGACCGGCTCGAGGGCTGGGCCACCACCGCCATCATCACCGCGCTGGCCGCCCTGACCCGGTTCATGAACCTGGGCTCGCCCACCGACGCGGGCACGCCGATCTTCGACGAGAAGCACTACGCGCCGCAGGCCTGGCAGCTGCTGCACAACTACGGCGTCGAGGACAACCCCGGGTTCGGCCTGGTGGTCCACCCGCCGCTCGGCAAGCAGCTGATCGCGATCGGCGAGGCGCTGTTCGGCTACAACGGGGTGGGCTGGCGGTTCAGCAGCGCGCTCTGTCGGTGTCGTCCTGGTGGCGCTGGTGGTGCGCATCGTGCGCCGGATCAGCCGCTCCACCCTGATCGGGGCGATCGCCGGCCTGCTGCTCGATCGCCGACGGGGTCAGCTTCGTCGCCTCCCGCACCGCGCTGCTGGACAACTTCCTCACCTTCTTCGTGGTCGCGGCGTTCGGCGCGCTGATCGTCGACCGCGATCAGATGCGGGAGCGGATGCACGCCGCGCTGTTGGAGGGACGCATCGCCGAGACGCCGTGGGGCCCGCGGCTGGGCGTGCGGTGGTGGCGGTTCGGCGCCGGTGTGCTGCTGGGACTGGCCTTCGCGACCAAGTGGTCGGGGCTGTACTACATCGTGTTCTTCGGCGTGATGTCGCTGGGTTTCGATGTGGCGGCGCGACGCGCCTACCGGGTGCCGCGGCCCTGGTTCGGGGTGATCCGACGCGACTTCGTGCCCGACCGCGTATGTGTTCGCGCTGATCCCCTTCGCGGTGTACCTGGCGTCATACGCGCCGTGGTTCTCCTCCGAGACCGCGGTCAACCGCCACGAGGCGGGCCAGTCGATCGGCGAGCGGCAATGGTTCCAGCCGCCGGACGCGATCCGTTCGCTGTGGCACTACACCTACAAGGCGTATCACTTCCACTCGACGCTGACGAACTCCGCGGGCAACCACCACCCGTGGGAGTCCAAGCCGTGGACGTGGCCGATGTCGCTGCGTCCGGTGCTGTATGCGATCGACAACCAGAACGTCCCCGGATGCGGCGCCGCGTCCTGCGTCAAGGCCGTCATGCTGGTCGGCACCCCGGCGATGTGGTGGTTGGCGGTGCCGGTCCTGCTCTACGCGGCCTGGCGGACGTTCGTGCGCCGGGACTGGCGTTACGCCGTCGTGCTGGTCGGGTATTGCGCGGGCTTCCTGCCCTGGTTCGCCGACATCGACCGGCAGATGTACTTCTTCTACGCGGTGCCGATGGCGCCGTTCCTGATCATGGCGATCGCGCTGATCCTCGGCGACATCCTGTATCAGCCGACGCCGCAACGCCGAGCGCAGGACGCTCGGGCTGATCGCGGTGAGCTGCTACATCGCGCTGGTGATCACCAACTTCGCGTGGCTGTACCCGATCCTCACCGGCATCCCGATCTCCCAGTCGACGTGGACGATGGAGATCTGGCTGCCCAGCTGGCGTTGACCGCTGCGCCCGTCTCACGTCGTAGGGTCAGAACCCATGAGAAGCCGCGCCGCCATCGTGCGAACGGTCGGCGGCGCCTGGTCCGTCGAGGAATTCGAACTCGACGCCCCGCGCGCCGGCGAGGTGCTGGTACAGATGGCCGCCGCCGGGTTCTGCCACTCCGACGACCACATCCGCAACGGCTTCATGACGGCGCCCGCCGAAGCAGCCCCGACGGTCCCGGCCGCCGACGATCGGCGGCCACGAGGGCTCCGGCCGTCGTTCTCGAGGTCGGCGACGGGTGACGCGGGTTGGCTCCCGGCGATCACGTGGTGACATCGTTCGTCGCGGTGTGCGGACGCTGCCGCTGGTGCGCTTCCGGGATGGAATACCTGTGCGACGAGGGCGCCGGCGTACTCACCCCGGGCATGCCGACCGACGGCACCTTCCGCCATCACACCGTCGACGGTGAAGATCTCGGGCCACACCTCGAAGATCGGCGCATTCGCCGAACACACCGTCGTCGCCGCCGACTCGCTGGTGAAGATCGACCCGGCAGTCCCGCTGGTACCCGCCGCGCTGCTGTCGTGTGCGATCCCCACCGGCTACGGATCGGCGGCACACCGGGCGAAGGTGCGACGGCGGCGACACCGTGGTCGTCATCGGTGCCGGCGGCATCGGAACGGCCGCCATCCAGGGCGCCCGCATCAACGGCGCCGACCGCGATCGTCGCAGTCGATCCCGATTGCCGCCAAACTGAAGTCGGCGCTGTCGTTCGGCGCCACGCACACGGCGGCCGTCGGCCGACGAAGCGACCGGACTGGTCCGGCGACCTCACCCGTGGCGTGATGGCCGACGCGGTCGTGCTGGCACCCTCGGAGATCACCGGCGTCGACATCGGATCGGCGCTGGCACTGACCCGCAAGGGCGGAACCTGCGTGCTGACCGGAATGGCCTCGGCGGGTCCCCAGCCCGTCATGCTCGACGTGCAGGACCTCGTGCTGATGAACAAGAACCTGTGCGGCACCGTCTTCGGGTCGTGCAACCCGCGATCGGACATCCCCATGCTCGCCGCGCATGTACACCTCGGGCCAACTCCGCCTCGACGAGATGATCACCCGGCGCTACCGGCTCGACGACATCAACGACGGCGTTCGCCGACCTGCTGACGGGCGATCTGATCCGTGGTGTCATCGACTTCGGAATCGCCTGAGGACCCTGAGGCCATGGACAACCCGCTGTCCGGCGTCCGCGGTCGTCGAGATCGGCGACCGCGTCGCGACCGCATACTGCGGCAAGCTGTTGCGCGACGCGGGTGCCGACGTGGTGATGCTGGAAGACTCGGACGGCCACCGGCTGCGCCGGTACTTTCCGGTCGGGACGCCGGCCGGGGCGGCCGACAGCCCGTTCTTCGCCTTCCTCGCCGGCGGCAAGCGCAGCGTCGTCGTCCCCGGAGCGCTGCCTGTGGAGCTGCTCACCGCGGCGGACATCGTCATCCTGGGTGCCACGCCCGGCGCAGGCGGCCGCGATGGGGCTCGGCGATGAGGAAATCGCCTCCATCGCAGCGACTTCCACGCTGGTCACCATCTGCGACTTCGGCTGGACCGGACCGTGGACCGAACATCCGGCCACCGAGTTCACCCTGCAGGCCTGGTGCGGCTCCACGGGCTCGCGAGGCGAGCCGGACCGGCCGCCGGTGGCGGTCGGCGGTGATCTCGGCGAGTTCGTCGCCGGGAGTTACGCCGCCTTCTTCGCGCTGGCAACCCACTGGGGCGGCGGCGGGCGCCATGTCGACCTGTCCGTTCTGGAGGCCATGACATCGTCGATGCAGGTGTTCTCCTGGCTTCGCAAGGACCTCATGCTGCTCGAGGTGATCGGCCGCGTCCAGTCGAGGTCCCGTCGGTCGAGCGAGCCAGGGACGGCTACGTGGGCATCTCGATGGCGACCGGCTCAGCAGTGGCAGGACTTCTGCGCGATGGTGGAGTGTCCCGACCTCGCCGACATCGCGGAGTTGCGCTTCCAGGGCGGTCGCTGGGAGCACCGTGATCTGATCCGCGCCCGCACCGCGGACTGGTTCGCCGCCCGCACCGTCGACGAGATCGTGGAGCTTGCCGCCCTCTTCCGCATTCCGATGGCGGCGATCGGCAACGGCGAAACACTCACCGCCATGGACCATTTCGTCGCATCGCCGGAATTTCGTCAACCATCCGGCTGGCTTCCGGGCACCGCGGCCGCCGTGGCTGATGAGCGAAGTGGCACCACTGCCGTCCGCGATGCCGCCGGAGTCGGGCGAGACCGGGTCCAGCCCACGCTGGGCACCGCACGCACCCGGACGGGCGAGCCCAGCCTACCGCTGGAAGGCCTGCGGGTCGTCGACCTGACCGCGTTCTGGGCCGGGCCGTGTGCCACCCACCTGCTCGCGACCGCTCGGCGCCGACGTGATCAAGGTCGAATCCGTGCAGCGTCCCGACGGCATGCGATTCGCCGGCGGCTTCCGCGCGGACGTCGAGCGGTGGTGGGAATACAGCTGGGTGTTCCACGGCGTGAACTCGGATAAACGTTCGATCACGCTTGACCTCGAATCCGACTCCGGGAAAGACGCTTTTCGGTCGGCTCGTCGCTGAGGCCGATGTCGTCGTGGAGAACTTCACCCCGCGGGTGATGGAGAATTTCGGGCTGGACTACGACGCACTGAAGGGGCTTCAACGAACGCATCATCGATGGTGCGCATGCCGGGCTTCGGGCTCGACGGGCCGTGGCGCGACCGGGTCGGCTTCGCCATGACCATGGAACAACTCGGCGGACCGGCATGGCTCACCGGCTATCCCGACGGTCTGCCCACCGCGCCGCGCGGCGCCTGCGACCCACTGGCCGGCATCCATGCCGCGTTCCTCACCGTTCGCGCGCTGCGAATACCGGCGCCGCACCGGCCGCGGCCAACTCGTCGAGGTCCCCATGATCGACGTGGTCCTCAACGCCAGTGCGCTGCAGGTCATCGACCCACGACGCCTCGGGCGTGCTCTGACCCGCCGGGGAAACCGCGGCCACGAATTCGCGGTCCAGAACGTCTACGCGTGCGCCGGGGACGAACAATGGATCGCGATCAGCGTTCGCGGCGAGGACGACTGGGCCGCGCTGACCGACGTACTCGGAAACCCGCAGTGGAGCAACGACGCCCGGTGCGCCACCGACGCCGCCAGATGGGCTGCCGCAGAGTGGATCGACAACCGCCTTGCCGACATGTCTCGCCACCAGGCCACTCCGTCCGACCGTCGACGCGCTGATCGCGGCCGGGGTGCCCGCGGCGCCGGTGGTTCTGCCCCCCGACGTCATCGACAACCCAGCCCTGCTGAGCCGCGGCTTCTTCGAGACGCGTCGAGCACCCGCTGTGCGGGCCGCTGCCCTACCCTCGGCCGCCGATCGCGTCGCCGGGCGGCGGCTGGTTCATCCGGCGGCCGGCGCCTCTGCTCGGCGAACACAATGCCGAAATACTCGGCGGGTCATTGGGTTGACGGCTCATCAGCTCGCCGACCTGGAGGCCGACTCGCGTGATCGGCTCCCGGCCGCTCGGCTTGTGAGCACGCCTGTGCGTGGAGCCAGTCGCCGCGCGCGCAGCCGCCACGTGCGCCGGGCGTACTCGATCTCGGTGTAGGGCCATTGCGTGACGATCCGGCCGCTGGGTGAGCGAAAGTAGCTGCCGCACTGCGTCCACACCGTGCGCTCGAGTTCCGCGGAGATCTCCTCGTTGTACCGCCGCTCGGCCCCCGGGCGAACCTCCAGGGCCGCCGCCGCGCCGTGCGAGCCGACCGCACGGCGTCGGCCACCAGCCGGGCGCCGGCCTCCAGGACGTAGACGATCGAGTTGCCGCCCTGGTTGGTGTTGGGCCCGTACAGCATGAAGAAGTTCGGGAAATCCGCTGACCGCGACGCCGAGGTAGGCGGTCGGGTCCTCGGCCCAGCGAGCGTGCAACGACTGCCGCATCGGTGCCGAACACGTCGATGCCGGACAGGTAGTGGCAGGTCTGGAATCCGGTGGCCAGCACGACGGCATCGACCTCGACGGCACCGACTCGACGTCGCGTGACCGTCCCGGATCGGTTCGGTCACCAGGGCGACGTTGTCGGATTGCAATGCGGTGTAGTAGTCCGCGCCGAGCAGCACCCGTTTGCACCGGAACGGGTAAGTCCGGGGTCAGCGCCGCACGCAGCCGCTCATCGGCCACCTGACGCTGCAGGAACCGCTCGCCGATCGCCTGTCGCTGCGCCACGAGCGGATCGTCGGCCCGCAGCGCGGTGTTGTCGTGCTGCTCCTTCCACAACCGCCACCGCTCGCGACGGGCGGCCCACGGCAGCCGGCGGAACCGGGCCAGTTCGTCGGCGGTGAACGGGCGGTCGTCCTTGGGCACCATCCACGGTGGGGTGCGCTGGAACACCGTCACCGCCGCGGCCGTCTTCGCCAACTCGGGAACGACCTGCACGGCGCTCGCTCCGGTGCCGATCACCGCCACCCGCTTGCCGGCCAGGTCGACGCTGTCGTCCCACCGCGAGGTGTGCATCATCGGACCGGCGAAACCGGGCCAGGCCCGTCGATGTCCGGCAGCTTCGGCTCACCGAACAGCCCCACCGCGCTGACTACGACATCGGCCACCAATTGCGCTTTCCCGGAGCGGGATTCGGTGTCCACCGTCCAGGTCAGGGTGCGCTCGTCCCACCGGACGGACCGGACCCTGGTGCCGGTGAGGAGGTGGCGGCGCAGGTCGAAGTCGTCGCACACCGATTCCAGGTACGCCAGGATCTCCGGTTGCCGCGCGTAGGTACGGCTCCAGTTCCGCTTGGGCGCGAACGAGAACGAGTACAGGTGGCTCTGGATGTCGCAAGCCGCACCGGGGTAGGTGTTGAGCCGCCAGGTGCCGCCGACGCCGTCGGCGGCTTCGATGATCCTCAGGTCGTCCACACCGATGCGGCGCAACGCCACCGCAGCGGCCAGACCGCCGAAACCGGCGCCGATGATCACCACCCGCGGCGCGCGGCGCCGGGTCGCGGCCCGGAGTCGGCCCAGCGCATACCGTTTCACGTTGCGGGCCCTCGCCGCTCGAGCCCGTCCAGCCGGCCGTCGGAGCGCCACGTCGTCAGAATCGTCTCGTATTCGGTGGGGCCACCGTAGAAGAAGCTGCCCTGCCGCGTCGTCGCATCGGCCTGACCTTCCCGGTTGTAGTACCCGGGCGTGCAGGACCGGGCCCGGTCGGCGGTGCCGGTCGAGCGCGACGTCACGGTGTCGACCCAGGTCTGTTCGGCCGCGGCGGTGGCCTCCAATTCGGCGACGTCGTGTGCCAGCGCCCAACTGATGATCCACGCCACGTGGGTGGCCTGCACGTCCAGCAGGTAAGGGAAGTTCACCGTGAACCCGGACTGGGCGATGCTCTCCACGAACAGGTTCGGGAAGCCATGCGTGTGCAGCCCGTGCAGTGTGCGCACCCCGCTTCGCCACCGATCGGTCAGGGTGACCCCGTCGCGGCCGATCACCTCGAACCCGGTCCGGCGGGCGTACTCGGTGCCGACCTCGAAGCCGGTGGCGAAGATCAGGCAGTCGAGATCGTGCTCAACACCGTCGATCACCACCCCGCGTTCGGTGATGCACTGCACCCCCAGGCCGTGCGTGTCGACCAGGGTGACGTTGTCGCGGTTGAACGCGGCGAGGTAGTCGTCGTGGAAGCAGGGCCGCTTGCAGAAGTACCCGTACCACGGTTTGAGTGCCTCCGCGGCGGCCGGGTCCTCGACGATCGCGCCCACCCGCGCGCGGATCTCCTCCATCTTCGCGAGGTCGGCCAGATCGCCGTCCTTCATCACCAGAAGCGCTTTGACGATGCTGGTCCACGCATCGGCCACCAGGTCCTCGTCGGCCACCCCACCGGCGGTCAGCTGCTGGAAGTTCTCGATGCGCCGGCGCTGCCACCCCGGCGTCAGACCGGCGGCCCAGTCCGGATCCGTCGGGCGGTTGGCGCGCACGTCGACCGTGGACGGGGTGCGCTGAAAGACGTAGAGATGCCGTGCCGCCCGGGCCAGGTGCGGCACACACTGGACCGCGGTGGCACCCGTGCCGATGATGCCCACCCGCTTGTCGCCGAGGTGCTCCAACTGGGCACCGGTGTAGCGGTAGTCCCACCGGCTGGTGTGGAACGCATGCCCGCCGAACGACGCGATCCCGGCGATGCCGGGCAGTTTCGGCTTCTGCAGATACCCGTTCGCCATCGACACGAACCGGGCTCGCATGGCGTCGCCGCGGTCGGTGGTGATGATCCAGCGGGATTGGTCGGCGTCCCAACGGACTTCGCGCACCTCGGTGTGCAGGCAGGCGTCGCGGTAGAGGTCGTAGTGCTCGGCGATCCGCCGGCAGTGGGCGTAGATCTCCGGACCCTTGGCGTACTTCTCGGTAGGCAGGTAACCGACCTCTTCCAGCAGTGGCATGTACACGTAGGACTCGACGTCACAGGCAATGCCGGGATAGCGGTTCCAGTACCAGGTGCCGCCCACGTCGGCCGCCTTGTCAATCAGCCGGATGCTCTCGACGCCGAGTTCGCGCAACCGGGCACCGGTCAGCAGACCGCCGAAGCCCGCCCCGATCACCGCGACGTCGACCTCGTCGGTCAGCGGCTCCCGGTGGGCCGGGGCGCCGGCCCAGGGATCCTCGGCGAAACCGGCGAATTCGCCCGCCATCTCGACGTACTGCGCGATCCCGTCCGGGCGCAGCCGGCGCTCACGCTCGCGGGCGTATCGCGCCCGCAGCGCATCGGCGTCGAATGCGAGGCCGCCGCTCATCTGCGCACTATAAATCCACGGCCGTCGCGACGACCTTGGTCTCCAGGTACTCCTCGAACCCGGCCAGGCCCATCTCGCGACCGACGCCCGACTGCTTGTAGCCGCCGAACGGCACGTCGGCGGAGTACCAGATTCCCCCGTTGACGTTGACGGTTCCGGTTCGCAACCGTGACACCACCCCGCCCACCCGGTCGGGATCGGCTCCCCACACGGTGGCCGACAGTCCGTAGGGCGAGTCGTTGGCGATTCGCACCGCGTCGGCGTCGCCGTCGTGGGCCAGGACCACCAGCACCGGCCCGAAGATCTCCTCGCGGGCCACCCGCGCGTCGTTCGTCAACCCGCGAATCACCGTGGGCTCGACGAAGTAGCCTCGCTCCAGTGCCGGCGGCCGTCCGCCGCCGCAGGCGAACGAACCCCCTCCGGCGACAGCCAGATCGAGGTAGCCCTGGACGCGGTCGCGCTGCCGGGCGGAGATCAGCGGCCCGCAGACGGTTGCCGGATCGGCGGGATCCCCGACCGTGACGGCGTCCATCGCGGCGGCCGCGGCGGCGACGGCCTCGTCGTAGCGTGTCCGCGGCACCAGCAGCCGGGTGGTGAACGCGCAGCCCTGACCGGCGTGGCGGGAGACCGCGAGAGCGGCCGCGGTGGCGGCCCGGCCGAGGTCGGCGTCGTCGAGCACGACGAAGGCCGACTTGCCACCGAGTTCGAGGAAGACCTTCTTGATGGACCGCGCCGCCGATGCCATCACCGCCCGGCCGGTAGCCGTCGAGCCGGTGAACGAGACCATGTCGACCCGCGGGTCCTCGCTGAGTTGGGCGCCGAGGCGGTGATCGCTGGACGTGACCACATTGACGACGCCGGGCGGAAAGTCGGTCGCCTCGGCGATGATCCGCCCGACGTGGCCCGCGCACCATGGGGTCTCCGGCGCCGGTTTGAGCACCACGGTGTTGCCCGCGGCCAGCGCCGGTCCCAGCTTGGCCAGGTTGATCTGGTGCGGAAAGTTGAACGGTGTCACCGCGCCCACCACGCCGAACGGTTCGCGGACGAGCGTGCGGCGGGACGCGATCCCCATGGGAGCTGCTACCCCGAGGTCGGTTCGCCACGAATAGTTTTCGGCGGTGTCGGCCGGGAACGCGAGATCGCCGACCGGCCCCTCCAGGTGCGGTCCGTAGGTAAACGACACCGGGGCACCCACTTCGGCGACGGTGACGGCTCGCAGCTCGGCGATCTCGGCCTGCAGGGCGTCGCGCAGCTGGCGCAGGCAGTGCACCCGCAGCGCGGTGTCGCGAGACCAGTCCGTCGCGTCGAAGGCGGCCCTCGCCGCGCCGATTGCACGGTCCATGTCGGCGGCGTCGGCGTCGGCCGCCGCACCGAGGGGCTGCTCGGTGGCCGGGTTGATCGTCGGGAAACTGCCGGCACCACCACCGATCATTTCGCCGTCGATCAGCAGCTCGGTCAAAGCGGGTCCCGCGCCACCGGACACGACATGCACCGCGGGCCGCCGCGTCCGGTGCCGAGCTCGGAGGCCGCGATGGGAAGTACCTCAATGCCCGAATCGGCAAGGCGCGCATTGGTTTCGCTGTTGCGCTCGTAGGCCACCACGACACCGGGGGCCAGCGCCAGAGTGTTGTTACCGTCGTCCCACTGCTCGCGCTCGGCGGTCACCGGGTCCAGGCCGGTGTCGATGACCCGCAACCGGTCGATGCCCATCGCGTCGGCGGCGGCTTTCACGAACGGTGCCTCGTCGTGGATTCGGACGCCGCCGCTCTCGCGCGTGATCGTGAACGCCGACAACGAATCGCTGATAGCCGGGTACATCACCACCGCGTCGGTGTCGACCATCGTGCAGACGGTGTCAAGATGCATCTGGGCCCGCTCCTGCGCGATCGGCACCGCCAACACGGTGTGCGCCAGATCGTCGTCGAACAGGCTGCGCGCCAACGCTTCAGCGCCCGCCGGGGTGGTCCGCTCCCCGACCCCGACGGCCACCACCCCGGGCGAGAGCAGCAGGACGTCACCGCCTTCGACCGGCGCCGATCGCGATTCGTAGGCCCGCCGCACACCCAAAAACCTCGGGTGATGCGCGTAGATGAGATCGGTCAGCGAGGTCTCGCGCATCCGGGCCGGCAGTGCCAGTGAGGGGATCGCTACACGGGGCCCGATCCAGAACGAGGAGTCGCGGGTGAACAACAGGTTGGGCAGCGGTTCGATGACGAAGTCGCCGCCGTGATGCATCCGGCGCACCAGCGACAGCTCGCTGCCGGCGATCGGCAGTTCGGTGAACGTCATGCCCGCGGTCAGCACGTAGGCCAGATCGGCGGGCTCGAGGGTGCGCAGATACGCCGAGAGCTCCTGGGCCAGCGGCAGCCCGAGGCGGCGGCCGTCCACGGCGGCGGCGATGCCCTGCATCCGGGCGGCACCGCTGTTCAGCGCCTCGGTCAGCAGCTCCGACAGCAGCAGCACTTCCACGCCGCGGGACCGCAGCAGGCCGGCGAACGCGTCGTGCTCCTCCTGGGCCCGGGAGACCCAGGGCAGCCCGTCGAAGAGCAGCTTGTCGTTGTTGCGGGGGGTCAGGCGCTGAAGCTCGGCGCCGGGCCGGTGCAGGGTGACGACCCGAAGCGTGCCCACCTCGGAATTGGAGCCCAGCGTGACAGTCACGATTAGCACCGTAACGCCTGCGCTCACCTCAACTATCGTTGAGGTGTGACCGAGCACGAGTTGACCCCCGGCGAGCTCGCCGAGCGTGCCGGCGTGGCGATCTCGGCGCTGCACTTCTACGAGCGCGAGGGCCTGATCACCAGCCGTCGTACGGCGGGCAACCAGCGCCGGTATGCCCGTGAGACCCTGCGCCGGGTGGCGTTCATCCGGATGTCCCAGCGGGTGGGGATCCCGCTGGTGCGGGTGCGCGAGGCGTTGGCGACCCTGCCGACCGACCGGGTCCCCACCAGCCGGGACTGGGCACGGCTGTCGGCCGGCTGGCGCGACGACCTCGACGAGCGGATCCTGCACCTGCAGCGGCTGCGGGACAACCTCGCCGACTGCATCGGCTGTGGGTGTCTGAGCCTGCGCAGCTGCGCGTTGTCCAACCCGGCGGACGTCCTCGCCGGGCAGGGTCCCGGACCAGTGCGACTCTAGCCGGAGGCCCTTCGCATTCGAACGCACGTGCGATAGGGTGGCGTGGTGTCTGTGTCGGTCCAGGGCGCACTCTTCGAACACAGCGAGCGCCGCAACCTCGGCGGCGGCGCGTGGATCGACGCGCGTTCCGGCTGGGCCGACGATGCCGACGTCCTTTTCGACGAATTGATCTCGGTCGTGCCGTGGCGCGCGGAACGCCGCCAGATGTACGACCGCGTGCTCGACGTGCCGCGGCTGGTGAGCTTCTACGACCTCACGACCGAGCCGCCGCCGCACCCGGCGATCACCCGACTGCGCCGCCGACTCAACGACGTCTACGCCGGCGAACTCGGCGAGCCGTTCACGACCGCCGGCTTGTGCTTCTACCGCGACGGCTCGGACAGCGTGGCCTGGCACGGCGACACCATCGGGCGAAGCCGTTCGCAGGACACCATGGTGGCGATCGTGAGCCTGGGCGCGACGCGGGTTTTCGCGATGCGCCCACGGGGCGGCGGCCCGTCGCTGCGGCTTCCGCAGGGCCACGGCGACCTGCTCGTGATGGGCGGTTCCTGCCAACGCACCTGGGAGCACGCGGTGCCCAAGACGGCCATTCCGAAGGGCCCGCGGATCAGCATCCAGTTCCGGCCCCGCGACGTGCGCTGAGTTCAGCCGCGAATCGCGTTCACTCCTGCGGTGAGCAGGTCGCGGGCGCGCCCGGTGTTCACCGGCAGCACCGGCTTGCCGGGCACGACCAGCGGATTGGCGGTCACGATCACCTGATAATCGCCGAAGTGTGCGGAGTAGTTGTAGGCCTCGCCGGTGCGTGGCGCGCCGTTGATGACGGTCTGCAGCACGCGGTGCACACCGAGCGTCTGAGCGCCCTCGATCTTGGGCACCTCGACCACCTCCACCAAACCGCGGACCGCGCCGCCACTGAAAACGACCTTCTTGCAGTCGAGCCCGGGCTCAGTCACCGGCACGGCTTCGCTGGTCTGCACCGCGATGACGATGAACCGGTTGCCTTGGCCCTCGGCCGACAGGGCCGCCATGTTGCCCTCGGTGCCGGCCGGAACCAGTTGACCGGTCGCGAATTTCGCGCATCCGGCGGGCTCGAACTTCAACCCGTCGGGCAGCTTCTGGCCGGCAAGGAGTTTCGGGTCGATTCCGGTCGGTGGCACCTCGGCGATCTTGTATTCCGGCCCGAAACCCGACTTCAGTGTCGCGATCTTGCCGATGTCGGCCTGGGCGGCGGCCGAGGTGGCAGGGGTGGCGGGTTGACCGGAGCCGCAGGCGGCGACGAGGGTCCCGCACAGGACCGCGACGAGCGCTCTCGGGTTGGACACCGTGGCCAATGTACCCAACGACGCCACACTCAGCGGCGAAGCACGGCGACCGTCTTGACGAGCAGGTCGGCCACGAACCGGCCGTCCAGTGGCGGATGGACCGACCCCGGGTCGGTCACGAGGGTGACGTATGCGACGTGATCGCCGAGGTAGGCCTGCGCCGTCGAGGCGTGCCCCACTGTCTCGGTACCGGACTCGACTGCGGTTCGGGTGGCGACCGTCATTGCGACGGTCCGGGCGCCGTCGATTGCGGGAGGCTCGACCAGGCTCACCGCGCCGCTGGTGTGGGCGAAGTTCATCGTCCACTGCCCGCACTGATCCACCAGTCCGGCGTCGGGAAACGCCGGGCCGAGCGCTGCGGCGACGACGACGTAGATCGTCCCGCCCTGCCCGGACGCCGAGAGTCCCCGGGTGCCGGCGTCGGCGGGGGCCGGGTCGGCCAGCGCGCTGCACGTCGGCGGGTCCGCGCTCCAACCGCGACCGAAGCCCCACAGTCCCGCGGCACTGACCGGCCCGGTCATGGCGGCGACCTCATACCCGGGCGGCAATGCCGGGCGGACCCGTTTGACGTCGGCCGGGTTCACCGTTGGCGCGGCGCCGGACGACGCCGGCGGTGACACCGGCCCGGTTTGCGATCCGCACGCAGTCAGCAGTGCCACCACCGCCAGGCAGATCACACGCCGCCGCACGCGGTCTTCGTACCACTTCTTCGTCCCGGCGTGCCGCCACCGGCTAGCGTGTCGGCCATGTGCACCCGAGTGCTGTGGAACACCAACGATCTGGCCGTCTTGACCGGCCGCACGATGGACTGGCCGGAGTCGACTCAGCCGCTGATCGTCGCCTTTCCGGCGGGTCGCGAGCGCGATGGAATCCAACCCACCGGCCTCGTCGACGATCCCAACCCGCTCCGGTGGACCAGCCGGTACGCCAGCCTGGTGACGACGATCTACGGCGCGGGCAGCGTGGACGGGCTCAACGAGGCCGGCCTCGCCGGTCACGGCCTCTACCTCGAATCCGCCGATTACGGGCCCCGCGATTCCGCGAAACCCGCAGTGCAAGCCGGGTTGTGGTTGCAGTACGTGCTGGACCGGGCGGCGACCGTCGCCGAAGCGCTGGTCCTGATGGACGAGATCCAGCTGGTGAAGATCAGCGTCCGCGGCCACGACTCGAATCTGCATCTCGCGCTCGAAGATGCGGCCGGCGACTCAGCCGTCATCGAATTCGCCCAAGGCCGCCAAGTCGTCCACCACGGCCGCCAGTACACCCTGATGACGAATGACCCGACGTACGACGAGCAGCTGGAACTGCTTTCGCGGCAGGACTTTTCGCATCCGAGCCGGGATATGCCACTGCCCGGGAATGTCAACGCGGTGGACCGCTTCCAGCGGGCGGCCTACTACTCGGCACTGCTGCCCAAGCCGCGCTCGGAGCGCGAGGCGGTCGCCGGAGTAATGGCGATCATGCGCAACGTGTCCGTGCCGTTCGGTGCGCCGTACGCCGAGTTCGGCATCTACAACACCGAGTACCGTACGGTGACCGACCTGAGCAACCGGATGTACTTCTTCGAACTCACCACGAGCCCCAATGTCATCTGGATGGAGATGGACCGGCTCAACCTCGGCGCGGCCGGGCAGCCGCTGGCCATCGACCCGTACGACGAAATGTTGACCGGCGACGTCACCGAGCGCTTCGCGCCGCAGGAGATGCCGTTCTAGCGGTTCAGCGGTTGAGGCGCCAGATCTCGCTGGACAGCAGAGTCGCGAACGAACACCACAGCGGATAGGGCGCCAGTGCGACTCCCAGCTTGGGATCCGCGTCGCCGGCCCGCCGCGCCAGGTCTGCGCTGCTCGCGGCCAGGGCGGCGGCGGCGATCGCCGACAATCCCAGCTTGTGCGCTTTGAAGAACAGCCAACTCCAGCCGGCGTTGAGAACAAGGTTGGCCCCGAGGGCAGCGGTATAGGCCTGCGCCTTCGCATCGTCACCGTCGGCGCGGAACCGGTTGATGGCCGACGCCGAGGTCACCGCGATGTCGACGTACAACGTCGTCCAGGCGATCGGGAACGCGGCGTTCGGCGGGTTGAAGCTCGGCTTGCGAAGTTTGGGGTACCACGTCTCGACGCCCTCGCGGCTCGCGACGCTTCCGACGACTGCGGCCGCTGCGGTAGCCAATGCTGTTCCGATGATTGCCTTGCCCATGACGCCAACCTACCGGAGCGCGAACGCGTGCCGATGAATTCACTTCGAGCACAGTCCCGTGCGCGGTTGTTCCCGTTGATTTCGCTCGATTTCCTCGAATTGCGCATTAAGCTGCACATTCGAATTGGGTCGCCGGCAAAGATCGCGTCCACTACAGCAAGGAGAGAGACACCCGATGAACAGAATCACGACGTTATCCACCGCGGGCCTGGCCGCCGTGGCGTTGAGTGTCGCGCTCGTCGGCTGCGGCTCCAAGACCGAGACGAAGACCTCGACTTCCACGTCGACCTC
This sequence comes from uncultured Actinomycetota bacterium, assembly GCA_963753095.1. Lineage (GTDB taxonomy): Bacteria > Actinomycetota > Actinomycetes > Mycobacteriales > Mycobacteriaceae > Mycobacterium. The sequence continues at coordinate 555,729 of CAVWBC010000014.1, read as the reverse complement.
CACGTCGACCTCCACGTCGACGTCGACGAGTGCTGCGGCGTCGTCGAGTCCGACTGAGGCCGCCGGCCCCAACAAGACGATCCAGGATTACCTGAAGGAAAACCAGATCACCGAAACAGCCGTCAAGATCGGCGACCCGGGCGCACCCACCATCGACCTGCCCGTCCCCCAGGACTGGTCCAAGGCACAGCAGCCCCCGGACTGGGCCTACGGCGCGATCATCTTCGACAAGCCCGAGGATCCCACTGATCCGCCGAGCGTCATCGCGATCGTGTCGAAGCTGACCGGCAACGTCGACCCGGCCAAGATTCTGGAGTTCGCCCCGGGCGAGCTGAAGAACCTTCCCGGCTGGGAGGCGATGGGCGACGGAAGCAAGAGCACCTTGAGTGGCTTCGACGCATTCCAGTACGGCGGCAATTACATGAAGGATGGCAAGAAGCGAATCATCGCCCAGAAGACCGTTGTCATCCCGGGCCAGGACGGGCTCTACGTCCTGCAGATGAACGCCGACGCACTCGACGGCCAAGAGGGTCCGCTGATGGACGCCACCAGCGTCATCGACGAGAAGACGACCATCACCCCCTGACCTTCTTCACGACGGGCCGGCGCGCAGCCCTGTGCGCCGGCCGGGAGGAAGCTCCAATGACGTCTGCGCGACCGCTCTACCCGGACGAGCCACCGCCACCGGCGCGTGGACAGACCCGCGAGGAGCTGGGTCGTGACATCAGTTCGGCGCAGGCCGAGCTGGAGTCCGAAACGTCAACCGGCAAGCGGATGCTCAAGGCGATGGACCCCCGCTTTCTGCTGTCGATGGCCGAGGGCTATCCCGTGGTGCTCAAGCAGTTCATCCAGTTCTGCTTGATCCTGATCTATCCCGGCTGGCTGTTCTTCGTTGTGGTCGGATCCGCCCTCTACTACGTCGTCTACGGCCTGCTGTGGGTGGTGTTCTCGCCGATTCGGTTGTGGATGAAGAAGAACCGGCCCGACGACTACGCCGCCAGCCAGAAGAAGTAGTGGGTATTCTCCGGCGTTCGTCCACAGTGAACGTCACGGTGTCACCGGCAATCCTGTCGCCACGACAGAACGCGACGGCCACCGTCACGACCAGCAGCCCGATCGACAAGGTCACGTCGGCGACGCTGGATTGGGGCTACACCAACTTCTTCCGCTACCACTGGGCCGGCCGCCTGGACTCGGCCGGCAACGCCGGCGATGACCTGATCATGCTCGGGCAGCCGGGAACCAACTACGGGGGCGACCGCAACGCCGACGAATGGGTCAGCGTCACCAAGGTCGATCTGCCGGTGGCCAACGGCGAATTCACCGGCGGTTCATCGCAATTGCGCATTCCCTCCTGGGCGCCGGCGTCATCCGATGAGATCGCGCGGTGGTCGTGCCGCCTGGCCGTTGAGCGTGACGGTCGGGACATCGACGGGCAGGGCGACTTCGCCGTGCTGGTACGCGCCGGTGACGTGGAGGAAGACCCGGCACCCCTCGAGCACTACGACGGTTCGCGTGAGACGGTCGTCGATATCGCATTGCCGAGATCGGTGTTCGCCGCCGGCGAGGTCGATTCATGGACACATCACCCTGAACCCGACGGCGGACCTGCCGGACGGCGATCTGCGGGTCTTCTGGCAGCGTCATCGCGAGTCGCATCCGTTGGGGCGACGCCCGTGCGCGACCGCTCCGGTCGGCGGCCCGGTGGTACGCCTCGGGAATCGAATCCCGTTGCGGGCGGCGACTCCGATCACGATTCCCTTCGAGTTGCCGCTGCCGTCCGATGCCGCGCCGACGGCGTCCGCGGTGCACTCGTCGATGTCATGGTTCGTCGCAGCTGAGCTCTTCTACGCCGGTTTCACCGCTCATCGGACCGAACGAGCACACCGCTGGATCGTGGTCGTGAACGCCGAGGTGTGATCTGTCAAGCCCCCAATCCTGTTCTGTGGATGGATTTTTGGGCCTGTGGATAGTTTGTGGCGCGTGTCGGTGTGCCGACATATGATTCGAACATGCGTTCTATCGACTCGGTGCTCGACGACCTCGACGCCCTCGTCGCAGGAGTTGGCGGCGGTCGACGTCGACGCACTGGCCCCGGCGAAGCGTTTCGAGGTCCTCGAGCGGTTGGAGACCGCGCGGCGCCGCCAGGTCGCGCTGTCCCATGCCGTGGTCGCTCACCTGGAGCACATCCAGGGGTGCCCACCGGTCTACCTCGTGCTCGCCGACCTGTTGCGGATCAGCCGTGCCGAGGCGCGGCGACGCCTGCGCGATGCCGAACAGCTGGGGCCACGGGTCAGCCTGACCGGGGAACCGTTGCCCCCGCAGCTGCCGGCCACCGCCGCGGCCTGGAACGCCGGGGTGCTCGATCGCCGAGCACCTGAAGGTCATCCAGAAGTTCTTCCGCGACCTACCCGGGCACGTCGGCCCGGTCGAGGTCGCCAAAGCCGAGCGGTCCTTGGCCGAGCACGCGACCAGCCTGCGCCCGGATCAGTTGGAGAAAGTCGCCGAACGGTTGGCGTTGACCATCAACCCCGACGGCACCGTTCTCTGATGAGGACCGGGCCCGCCAGCGCGGGTTCGTCTGGTGCGGCGGGCAGCGGCCCGACGGCATGAGCACCGGCAAGCTCATCGCGACCCCGGAGCTGCGGGCCATGTTCGATGCCTGGCTGGCCAAATTCGCCGCCCCCGGCATGGGCAACCCCGACGACCAGAACACCGGTCCTGACCGGCGAACCCGCCGAGGACGTCGCGCTGCGCGACCTACGCGCAGCCACGGCCAACGCCAACACGACGCGCTGGCCGCCCTGGTGCGTAGCCGGTTGGGCGACCCGGAGCTGGGCACCCACCGCGGCTTACCGGTCACCGTCATCGCCACCGCCACCGTGCAGGACCTCCACGACAAGACCGGGCACGCGGTCACCGCCGCCGGCACCCTGCTGCCGATCTCGGATCTGATCCGGATGGCCGCCCACGCCTGGCACTACCTGAGCATCTTCGACGGCGTCACCGGACGCCCGTTCTAGCTCGGGCGCACCAAACGCATCGCCACCCCCGACCAACGCATCGTCCTGCACGCGCAAAGATCGCGGCTGCACCGCACCCGGCTGCCACGCGCCCGGCTACCTCTCCGAAGTCCACCACGTCCAGGACTGGGCCACCGGCGGCAAGACCGACATCGACCAGCTCACCTTCGCCTGCAAGCCGCACCACCACCTGCTCGACCAAGGCTGGACCACAAGAAAACTCGCCAACGGCGACACCCAATGGATCCCACCACCCCAGCTCCCGCTAACCGGCGGCACCAACACCTACCACCACCCCGAGAAGCTCCTCGAGGTCACGCGCGACTGAATGCCGATGCCGCCGTGACCTGTTCGGTCGTGGGACGCACGCCGGTGTAGCGCCAGAACTGTTCGGCCGCCTGCAACGCGATCACCTCGGCGCCGGTGATGACGTGCTTGCCCGCAGTGCGCGCAGCCGTGACGAGCGGCGTCTCCGACGGCAACGCGACGACATCGAAAACCGTGTCCGCCGCCGCGATCGTGTGCTCGTCGAAAGCCCGCTCGCGTTCGCCGGGGCCATCCGCCATCCCGATCGGCGTGACGTTCACGATGACCGTCGCCTGCGTGTTCCCAACCTCGGGACGCCACTCATAGCCGAGCCGTCGGGCCAGCGCGGGCCCGGTGTCGCTGTTGCGGGCGACAATCGTGCCGGTGCCGAAACCGCTGTCGCGGAACGCTGTTGCCACCGCGCTGGCCATCCCGCCGCTCCCGCGGATGAGAACGCTGCGGTCCGCATCCAACCCGTGATCGCCGATCAGGCGCAGGACCGCGATGTAGTCGGTGTTCGCCGCGGTGAGCACGCCGTCATCGTTCACGATCGTGTTGACCGCGTGGATGGCACGCGCCGACTCCTCGACGTGATCGACGAGATCGAGAACGTCCTGTTTGAACGGCATCGACACCGAGCAACCGCGGATACCGAGCGCACGCACGCCACCGATCGCCGCGGCGATGTCGGTCGTGGTGCAGGCCTTGTAGATGAAATCCAGGCCGAGCTGCTCGTAGAGATAGTTGTGGAACCGCGTGCCGATATTGCTGGGTCGGGCAGCCAGCGAGATACACAACCGGGTGTCCCTGTTCAGGGCCGGCTTGGCCATCTCAACCGACTGCCTGGATGACCTGGCGCGCGATGTCGCGGATCTCGCGCGCCAGCACCGAGTCGATCTGCAGCGCAGTGTCTTTGGGGACATCGAACACCGTCGTCACGACACCCGGCTCATCGCGTTCCCACTGGGCGCCGAAGCGGTCAAGGATGGTTCGCATCGGAACATTGTCCGACAGCACCCGGGCAGTGAATCGCTTCACACCCCCGACCTGTGCGGCCACCGTGAGCGCGTCCATCAAGAGATTGCCGATGCCCCGGCCCTGGTAGGCGTCGCCCACGATGAACGCGATCTCGGCCACCGTCGGGTCGCTCTCGTCCCGGACGAAGCGCGCATCGGCGACCACCGGGCCGTCGGGCCCGTCGACCAGCGCCCACACGAAGTGGTCGACGTAGTCCACCTGGAACAGGTAGTTCATCAGCGCCATACTCGGCGCGCGGGTCGACATGAACCGCCGGTACAGGGTTTCGGTGGAGAACTCCACGTGGCCGTGTGCGGTGCGCTCGCTGTCACCGGGCAGAACGGGGCGCAGTAGCAGCTCGGTGTCGTCGGTGAGCAGCACGGGGATCGGGGTGATGAACGCGGCCAGCCGCTGGCGTGCGGTCCGCACCATCCGCTCGGTGATGCCGGGCAACTCCGCCATGATCGCGAATGCGTTCTCGTCGCCGATGTAGCCGGACAGCGGCTCGGTGGTGGTGACGGTAGCCGTCCTCGGCTGGTTGCGCAGCAGGGCGATCTCACCCACGAGGACGCCTGCCGACACCTGATCGAGGATCACCACGTCGTCCTCGCCGACATGGCGGACCTCCGCCCGACCCGACTCGATGAGCAGGAACGACACCGCCTGCTCGCCCTGCCGCATCAGTACCTGTCCCGCCGGCGCACGCAGCGGCCGGAGCCGCTCGGCCAGCGGCCGAAGTTCTTCTGGCGGCCAGCCGTCGAACACCTCCATCTCGGCCAGTTCAGCGGCACGCATGGCGACCAGCGGCGGGTTCGACCACAACGCAGCGGCGACGCCACGTTCGCCGCGCTGCGCCTTCATCCCGTCCTCGGAAGTCATTGCCGTCGAGGTTACCGACGTCGGATCAGCGTCGTCCCGAATCGCGGACGTCGTAACTCACAGAGACAATCCGCCGACCGTCGCGTTTCGCTTTGTTCCACCGCGGCGACACCTCCGCGACTCCTGCCATTCACCCCCGCCCGGCATGGTCGATCGGCCCGACACCGCGTCGCACGAGGAGAACAGTGACCAGATCTCTGGCCGGCACGGTCGCCCTCCTGTTGGCGCTGACCGGCTGCGCCGCCCGACCGGTGCCCGCGCCGCCGAGGCCGCCCCTGGACGCCGCCGCCCTCGACGCGGCGTTGCTCACGCCCGGCGAGGTCAATGCCGTGACGGGGGCGGCCTTGACAGCGCACCCGCCGAGCAGCGAGATGAACGACCATCGGGACCTGTTGCGCAATCGCAACTGTCTGGCCGTCTGGCAGCCGGTCGAGGCGTTCATCTACGACGGCAGCGCCTGGACCGGTGTGCGCCGACAGGTCCTGCGCTCCCCCGACACCGACGACTGGACCGACCGGGTCGTCCAGTCTGTCGTGGCGTTCCCATCCGCGCAGGCGGCTCGAGCCTTCTTCAGCGAGTCCGCGGACCGCTGGTCCAAGTGCACCAACCACCGCCTCAACATCACCGTCAACGACGCGCGCCAGCCCACCTGGCAGTCGGGCGACCTGACCAAGACCGACACCTGGATCACCATCCCGGTGACGCGCGGAAGCGGCGATCAGGTGCGGTCATGCCAGCGGGCGCTGGTGGTCGACGACACCGTGATCATCGACGCCGATGCGTGCGGCCCCGAGGCGGGCGCTCAGGTCGGCGCCCTCGTCGAGAAGATCGAGGCGAAGCTGACCCGCTAGGACGCCAGCAGGTTGACCATCCGGCCGAAGACGCCCGGAAGCGCGGCGGCAGCCGGCACGAGTCGCGACCGCACCGGCTCGAAGCCGCTGGCCTCAAGCAACCCCGCGGTCAGCAACCGGTAGCGACGCGACATCCGCCGCCACTGCCGGTCGTAGTCGCCCGGCGTATCGGCGAGAACGCAGTTCACCAACAGCTCGGCACCGGCGAAGGCGATGCCCAAGCCCTCCCCGGTCAGTGCGTCGACGTAGCCGGCCGCGTCCCCGACGAGCAGCGCGCGGCCGGAGCTTCGCCCGCGCACCGACTGCCGGAGCGGACCGGCCGCCCGATCGGGGCCGTGTGGACGGCCGGCGAGACGCCTTGCGAGCAAGGGGAATTGGCCCAGGTGACCGTCGAATCCGTCCTGCGCCGACGTGAGGACGGCGACGCCGACGCGATTGTCGCCGACGGGTGTGACGTACGCCTCGGCGCCTGCCGCCCAATACACCTCGACCCGGTCGCTCCAGGGCGGCATCTCGTAGTGCCGGCGGGTGCCCCACCGGCGGGGTCCCCGGCTCGGACGGGACAGGCCGAGCGAGCGCCGGATCGGCGAGTGCAGACCGTCGGCCGCGGCGAGGTAACGGGCCCGCAGCTCGCCGCACCGGACCGAGTCCGAGTCCTGGGTGATGGGTCCGATGTCGGTGTGGACGAGGCGAACTCCGGCCGTTGATGCGGCGTCCAGCAGAGCCGCGTGCAGCACGGTGCGGCGCACGCCCAGTCCGACACCGGAGCGGAACCCGGCATCGACGCGCCGCGTCTCGTCCAGATAGGTGATACCGCGAAACGGCTTGCCGTGCGGGTGAATACCGAGGCCGTCCAGCTGGGCCACGGTGTGCGGCATCAGACCTTCGCCGCAGGCCTTGTCGATCGGTCCCTGCCGCCGGTCGGCGACCACCACGTCGAGTCCGGCGCGCGCCGCATACAGGCCGGTGACCAGACCGGCCGGCCCGCCGCCGGCAACGAGCAGATCGATCACGTCAGGCTCGCCAGGGCGCGGTTCTCGGTGTTGATCCGGGTCCGCAGCAGCACCGCGTTGAGCACGGTGAACACCAGCGCGGTCACCCAGGCGGTGTGGACCAGAGGCAGGGCGACACCCTCGGCGATGACCGCGACGTAGTTCGGATGCGACAGATAGCCGATACGGGCCGCCGGTGACCCGCGGGGCACCGGGAACGACCACCACCCGGGTGTTCCACTGCCGGCCCAACGTGGCGATGCACCACCAGCGCAAGCCTTGTGCGGCAAGCACTATCACCACCATGGGCCAGCCAAGAACCGGGAGGAACGGGCCGCTGTAGCCAGATCACCTCGGCCACACACCCGACCAGCAGCCCGGTGTGCAGAACGACCATCGCGGGTAGTGACCGGCGCCGAACTCGACGCCACCCCGGGCGCGGCTCCACGCCAGGTTGCGTCGGGTGATGACCAGTTCGGCCACGCGCTCGCAGCGCCACCGCGGCGATCAGGAGCAGATACCAGGCCATGAGTTCCCGGCGATCAGTGCCAGTGCAGCAATAGCAACTCGGAGCAGAACCCGGGTCCCATCGCCATCATCAGCCCGGCGACCGCTCGGCGGCTGCTTGGCAATGGTGTCGCGCAGCACGTGCAGCACCGAGGCAGAGGAGATGTTGCCGATCTCGGCCAGCGAGCGCCAGGTCAGCTCCAGCGCGTCGTCGGGCAGGCCGAGGCTGGCCACAATCGCCTCGATGATCTTCGGGCCGCCGGGGTGGCTGACCCAGGTGCCGATGTCATCCAAGCCGAGGTCGTGCGCAGCCAGGAATTCCGTCGACGTCGTCATGCAGGTAGCGCTCGATGACCTCGGGCAGGTCGGCGGACAGCACCAGCTGCAGCCCGGAGGCAGCCGACGTCCCAGCCCATCGTGCGCAGCGAGTCGGGGTACAGGTGGCTGCGCGAGTCCAGGACGTCGGGTCCGCCCGCGTTGATCTTCTCGGCGCGGCGTTCGCCCACCGCGACCACCGCCGCCGCCCCGTCGGCGAACAGCGCGCTGCCGACGAGCTCGCCATCTCGGCCTTGAGTGCCGGGAAAGGTCGAGCGAACACAACTCCACGGCACCAGCACCGCGACATCGTCGGGTGCCCCGCGCAGATAGTCGTGCAGTCGCGCGACGCCCGCCGCGCCGGCGACGCAACCCAGGCCGAACATCGGCACGCGCCGGACGTCGGGGCGCAGACCGAGGCGCCCCGCGATGCGGGCATCCAGCGATGGGACCGCGATACCGGTGACCGTCGTCGAGATGATGAGGTCGACGTCCTCGCGGCCGCCAGGCCGGCCTCCTCGAGCGCGCCGGACAGCGCCGCGCAGCCCAGCTCGACGGCATGTTCGATGAACAGGTCGTTGGCTTCGCCGAAGTCGGTCAGCGCCGGGTAGTCCTCCAGGGGCAGCACCAGGTTGCGGTTGTCCACCTTGGCGTTGGCGTGCAGTCCGCGGACGATCTCTTCGAAGCCATCGAATGCCGGCAACTCGACGAACGCGTCGGTGATCTCTTCCTGGCTGTAGCGGTGCGGTGGGCACCTCGCCGCGTACGCCTGCGATGACACTGATGGGACCCATGTCATGGACACGAGCGTCACGGCGGTTCGGTTCAACCTGCTGTGGGCGTTGCGGCGTTTTGCTCGACACGCTATCCAGTATGCCTGTTATTGCCAGATTCGTTAATTCCCAGCAAACCGTGCAGCTTGACCAGCGGCTTCGGCGCCCACCAGTTCCATCTGCCCATCACGTGCATGAACGCCGGGACCAGGACGAGGCGCACCAGCGTGGCGTCTACCAGCGACCGCAAGGCTGAGACCCAGGCCGAACATCCGCATGAACGACACGTGCGCGGCGATCAAAGCGGCGAACGAGATCGCCATGATCAGCGCCGCGGCGGTGATCACCCGCCCGGTGTGCGCGACCCCCAACGCGACGCTCTCGTCGTTGTCGGCCGGCGTTTGCGGGGAGGCGAGCCAGAACTCCCGGATTCGGGAAACCAGGAACACCTCGTAGTCCATCGACAACCCGAACGCGATGCAGAACAGCAGCACCGGAATGTTGGCGACCAGGGTGCCGGTCGACGTCGTGCCGAGAGCACCGAGGTTCCCGTCCTGGAATATCCACACCATCGCACCGAATGCCGCGCTCAGCGACAGCACGTTGAGCACGATGGCCTTGATCGGGCAGCACCACGCTGCCCGTCAGCAAGAACAGCAGCATCAGCGTGATGACCGCGATCAATCCGAGCACCAGCGGCAACCGCGAGACGATGGCGTGGACGCTGTCGCGGTTGGTCTGCGCGGTGCCGCCGAACTCGACCACCCGATCGCCGGGTGGTTCCACCGCGTGTAGGCCGTCGAGTTGGGTCTCCGAGCGGTCGGAGAACAGCGGGGTGGCGCTCTCGACGGTGAGCAGGGTGCTGCCCGACTCGGTGCCGGTCGCCGCCGACGGCGGCCCGACGAGCTTTCCGCCGACGAACGTCCCGGTGGGGGCCGACACCGCCGAGACGTCGGACACCCGGGACAGGTGTGCCGCGTACCGGGAGATCTCCTGATCGCTCAGGCCGGTCGAGTCGGGGATGAGGACCGGTACCGACGTCGCTGAGTTGTTGGCGAAGTCACTGCGCAGCAGGTCACCCACCTGGTGGGCGGACGCCGACGTCGGCAGCACCCGGTCATCGGGGAACCCCGGACGCACCCCGAGGAACGGCGCCCCCAGGAGCAGCAGCAGCGCGACACCCGCCAGGCCGATCGGCAGCGCCCGCTTCATGACGAATCGTGTTGAGCGGTACCAGAATTGCCGCTCGATCGGTCGGGGAAGCGGTTCCGGCCGGCGAAGCGCGCGGCGGACGAGCCTGCGGACGTCCAGGGAGTCGAGGCGGTCGCCGAGCACCATGATCGCCGCCGGCGTGATGACGATGGCGGCGAGCGCGGCGAACGCGACCGTGGCCACCCCGGCGTAGGCGAACGACCTAAGGAAATGCATCGGAAACAGCACCATGACGGCCATCGACAACGCGACCGTGGTCGCCGAGAAGAGCACGGTGCGGCCCGCCGACAGCATGGTCGCGGTAAGGGCCTCCTCACGGCCGGCCCCCGCGGCCAGCTCTTCGCGGTAGCGGCTGATCATCAGCAGGGTGTAGTCGATGGCCAGCGCCAGGCCCATCGCGGTGGTGAGGTTGAGCGCGAAGATCGACACGTCGGTGAAGAAGGTGGTCACCCGCAGGACGGCGAGGGATCCCAGGATCGCCACGACGCCGACGGCGAGCGGCAGCGCGGCGGCGAACAGCCCGCCGAACACCCACACCAGAACGCCGAAGCTGAGCGGCACGACGATGGACTCCATCAGCAGCAGGTCGTGCTGCGACTGCTGGGTGATCTGCAGGTTGACCATGGCGACGCCACCCGAGCGGACCACGATGCCGTCGCGGTCCCGGGCGATCTGCTTGGTCAGGGACTCCGTGTAGGTCTGCTGGCTGCTCTCCGACCCGGTGATCCCGGCGACGATCAGGCCCGACTTCTTGTCCGAGCTGACCAGGTCGGCGGCCGCCTGCGGCGGCGACGTCCACGCCGAGGTGATGGCGGCGACGTGTCCGGAGCGCTGCAGCTGGTCGATGATGTCGGTGGCGGTCGCGCGCGCCTGAGGGCTGTCGAAGCGTGTCCGGCGCCGTCACAACGACCAGCAGCTGGACGTCACCTTGGCCGAATTTGTCGGTCAGCAGTTTCGCGGCCCGGGCCGACTCGGCGTTCGGATCCTGCAGCCCGCTGGGCGACAGGCTGGTGGCGACAGGGACGCCGAAGATCCCGATGGCGACCATGGCCAGCGCGGCGACGACGAGGACCCGCCGCGGCGCGGCAATGGCCAGCCTGGCAATCCGTCGCAGCAATTCGGAGTCCTTCTACTCGAGCCGAGGCTGTCCCCAGCCGATACCTACACCATCCGCCGCAGATTCACCGCACTCTTCGCGGCCAGGGCAGCCAGTAGGGCACCCCGCTGGCGTAGGAGTCGAAGGCCGCCCCGTGCACGCGCCGGAACCGGGCCTCTTTGAAAAGTGGCCCGATCAGGCAGTATGCCGTGAGGGTGAGCGCGACGACCAGTTGGTCCGGCGTCCACGTCGGCACGGTCCACAGCGTCAGGGTGAACGCGACGTAGATCGGCTGCCGGGTGAACCGGAACAGGCCCGTCCGCGGAATCTGCGGATAGACGGGCTTCCTGCCGCGGAGCAGGGCGGTCCAGCCCAGACTGCCGGTCTGCAGTTTGATGCCTGCGTCCGTAATGGCTTTGCCGAGAAGCAACCAGGATGCCGCATACAGAGCGACCATGAACTCCATGGCAACGCCCCGCGCGTGCCACCAGATCGTCCCGCTGGGCGTCCAGAGCGCGAAGAGCGCGAACACCTGAACCGCGGCGATGATCACGAACGTGGTGGTGGTCAACGTGGCACCGGTACCCGCTGGCGCGAGGCGCACGAGCAGTGCGCGGCCACGCGAACTGAGCAGCACCGAGTGCATCAGCGGAAAGAGAAGCAGCAGAGCGGCATTGGCGAACCAACTCCACGGCCGCGGCAACGCGCCCAGCGATCGGCTCATGCCGAAGTACATCGCGACCATCATGCTCGCTATGGCCACCGCGAAGCAGACATGACAGATGACGCCGTACCACACCGCGACAAGCGCCCGCCGAGCGCTTGGTCGCCCAGTTTCAGTGGAAATCGGTACCCCCCACACCCCTCCGGCCGCTCCCTTGGTGGACAACCTAGCGTGAAACGCACGAATCTTCGCCAGCAACTGCGATCTCGTGTCGCTGTACAACGTGACCCTGACCGTCGCGCCCTGAACTACCCCTGCGGCGTCGACAGCACGGTGACGACTTCGGCCAAGGGCGCCGGCGAGGTTGCGACCTCGCCGATGAACGGGCTGCCGAGCTCCACGACCAGAAACAGGTTGGTGGCCACCAAGACGCCCACGACGGCGACCATCGGATAGTGCATGGCCGGGCTCTCGACGCCGTAGGTGATGGCACAACCCAGCACCAACCCGCTGGTCAACAGGATGACCACCCACAACGACCACGGAGGTCCGGTGTCGGTGCCGGCTTCGAGCACCCGCTCGGTGCGGGCCTGGCTGAGGTTGTTCAGATTAGTGAATGACGTTGACAGCACTGACTTTTGCCCATCAGTGCGCGGCTGGACGGCCTGGTATGCGGAATGGACCCGTGCCAACGCCCGGTCGGCCTCGGGTAGCGCCCTTCCGTCAGCCGCGACGGGCCACTCGGCCAGGGCTGCACGCTCGTAGTCGAGCAGGCTCTGCCGGATCCGGACACCGTCGGCCTCGTCGAAGACGGTCGAATCGCGGACGAGTTGCACCCCGGCAGCGCCCTCCGTGCGCACTTTGGCGTCGGCTTCGTTGATGTGGCCCCACATCGCGGAGACGACGAAGCCGATGAAGAACGCGTACACGAATCCGATGACCCCATAGGTGAATTTCAGGACGTCGTTGTGCGCGCCGTCCTTGAGTCCGGGGTACACGCGACGGACGGTGACCTGAATCAGACCCGCGCCGCCGGCGACGACGACGATCAGTCCGAGCAAGACCAGCCAGCCGGAGACGTGGCTGACCATCCAGTGAGTCATAGCGCTCACTCCTCCCGAGCGTCGCGCCGGCCCCAGGCGGAGCAAGGAAGAGCTACGTTATGCCAATGCGTCGGCTTTGCCAACGGTGACCGCCGTCAATCCTCCACGAACTTCTGTAGCCGCCCGAGCGCCTGATCCCATCGGCGCGACAAGGCATCCAGATAGCCACTGGCCTGATCGATCGCGGTCGGCTGGACCGTCCAGATCCGCTCTCGGCCGCGCTTGGCGCTGGTGACCAGACCCACCGCTTCCAGGATCACCAGATGCTTGGTGGTGGCCTGGCGACTGAGCGAAACCGATTGCGTCAGCTGCAATGTCGACGAGGGTCCGGTGTCGCAGAGCCGGTTCACGATCAGCAGGCGGTGCCGGTCGCCGAGGGCGCCGAAGAGCGGCGCGGCGACCGCCGAGGCGTTCACTCGTGTTCGACCAGCGCGAGATACTTCGCCACCAGCTTCAGCTGCATGGTCCAGCCTTCGGAGTTGCCGTCGAACGCCGACCGACGCGCGCCGGCCGGCAGCGGGTCGAAACCCGACTCGACGATGCGCAGCAGCACGCCATCGTCGACTTCGGTGAGGGTGAACTCGACCAGTGTGGTCAGGTCGGCGAACTCCTCGCCCGGCAACGGGTTCCATCGGAAGGCCAGTCGCGTCGGCGGTTCCACGGCCACCACCCTCAGTGGCGCCGACATTCCGGCGTGGGGCTCCTGCTGGGCGGCTACGTCGTCGTCGACAGTGGTCGGGACGATGACTCCGGTCACCGTGGTACCCGCCACGAACGGGCCGTCGATCGACATTCCGAACCATGTGCCGAACTGCGCCGAGTCGCTGATCGCCCGCCAGACGCGATCCAGCGGTGCGTGGAGAACGGTGTGCTTTTCGATCCGGTCATCAGACATAGGCAACCTCCTGGTTGCTCATCACGCTAGTCGCGTTCGGCTCGAAAGGCAACCTTTTGGTTGCATTTCCCACGGTGCGCAGCCCGAAACAGGACTCGATCCGCCGGCCTCCGCGCTAGGCTCGACTGGCCCGGCAAGGCCATTCCGATCGTCGAGGGGCTGATGTGCGCAGGATCATCGTTGCAGCCACCGTTGCGTGCGGACTGATCGCGACGCCACTGCCCTTCGCGCCCGAGTCAGCGGCATCGTGCAACGCGGCGGACTGCCTCCCCGGCGTGGCACGAAATGTGGTCGCGGGCACGCCCTGCACGCCCAGCATCGCGTTCGTCTTCGGTTTGACGTCCGACAAGAGCACTCTGATCTGCTCCGCGCAGGGTGTCTGGGTGCCGACCGGGCCCCTGATCGGTGAAGCCGCGGTGACGCTGCCCTGCGCCACGCCGGGTACGAACGGCCAGATACCGCTGAGCGGCAGCAGCTTGGAGACCCAGGTTCCCGGAATACCGGTGCAGTGCGTCGGGCCGCCCGGCGCATCGAAGTGGGTGCACTTCGACCCGCCCGCCTGATAGGCGCCTAATCCTTGTGGAGCTAGGGAGAATCGAACTCCCGACCTACTCGATGCGAACGAGTCGCGCTACCAACTGCGCCATAGCCCCTTGGTCGCTAGCAGGCTACCAGTTTGGACCTCGCCCGCCGAAAACGCGCCAGCCTACTGACCGGCCGCCCGCGGCAGGTCGTAGTGACGGGCGAACGGGCACCTCGTCGAGATGCTCGAAGATCGGGTCCTCGTCGTCGATGTCGAGCACCGCGGCTCCGGGCCGGCGCAGCCTGCGACGGCACCACGTCGAAGTCGCGGTCCTCGGTGTTCTCGACACCCAGGCGTGATCGCGCCATGCGCTGCTGCCGACGCCGGCGCACCTGCGCCTCGATGCGAGTCTGACGACGGAGATAGCCCAGGTACAGAATCGTCACGCCCGCGCTGACGCCGCACGCCCACCACAGGTCGGGGCTCACGGTGAAGGACAGCACCGCCGTGACCACCATGAGCGCCGCCATGACCAGCAGCACCCGCTTGCGGAACCGGTACTTGCGCGCGCTCACCGCGGCGGCGGTGGTCCGACTCCAGGCGCCGCGACCGGCCGCTGCGCGGCGTCACGGCGGTGGCGGGATCGTCCTCCGCCTCCAAACCCGATGTGTCCTCGATGTATTCGTATTCATCGGCCGTACCGTCCTGCGGCCGGTCGTCGGCGATGGCCTCGAACTGATCCGTGGCCTCACCCTCCGCCACGCTCTCGGTCTCGTCCTCCACCTCGGGCTCGGCCGGCACTTCGGCGACGGGCTCGGCCGGCATCTTCGGCCACCGGCTCGACCGTCTCGTCGAACAGGGTGGGCTGGAGTTCTGCGCGCGGGCCGCGCCACCACCGACCGGCAGCGCGCCGGAATCCTCGTCGACAACGTCGACGTCGAGGTAGTCCGGTTCTCGGCTCTGCTCGGCCACAGCGGCGATGACGACCACCGAACGGGTCCGCACCGGCTGCACGGCGCCACCGGGTCGACCTCGTCGATGTCGTCGAACTCGTCGTCGTTCCGGCTGCCAGTCGGGATCGTGCCGATGCCCGGCCGCCGGGCACCCTTGCGCTTGAGCAGCCGCGACTTGGCGCCGCTGTTGAGCACGCGGGTCGCCAGCGCGACATCACTCGTCCGCCGGACAGCGTCGCGCTTGCTGATGAGCATCGGCACCAACACGAACAGCCAGAGCACCACGAGTGAGATCCAGAGCAATGACTGGGGGATGCTTGGCATGGTGGCCTGCTCCTTTCCCGTCCAGGCTAGGTCCGTGACCTACGCAACCCGAGACGGCGCGCCGCACTCAATTACACACTTGTAATTTAGGGCCTGCACAAGCACCATCAGCCACAAAAGTCACATTAGTAACATCGACGTGTCGATTTCAGGCCCAGCGCGCGAGTCCCCGTTGCACCAGCCGGCCGGTCACCGAACCCTCGATCTCCTCGACCGTCAGCGCCACCAGCAGGTGGTCGCGCCACGCCCCGTCGACGTCGAGGTAGCGCTTCAGCAGACCTTCTTCCCGGAACCCGACCTTCGCCAGCACCGCGCGACTCGCCGCGTTCTCCGGCCGCACGGTGGCCTCGACCCGGTGCAGCGTCACCGGCCCGAAGCAATGGTCCAGACCCAGCGCCAACGCACCGGTCGCCACCCCGCCGCCGGTGACCGTCGCTGGACACCCAGTAGCCGATCCATGCCGAACGCAGCGCACCATGAGTGACGTTGCCGATCGTCAGTTGTCCGCGGAACTGGCCGTCGAGTTCGATCACGTAGGGCAGCATGCGGCCCTTGCGCGCTTCGGAACGAAGCCCGGAGCACACCGGTGGCCACGACGAAACTGCATGGCGCACAGTCCAATCCACCTCAGCAGTGGGCTCCCATGGTTCCAGGCGGGACCGGTCGGCCAGCCGGGATCCGGCTCCACTGCGCCCCGTCGCGCATCCGAACCGGCCGCAGCCGGACGACTCCGGCCGCCACCCGCACGGGCCCCACCGCGCTGGGCCACCCAGGATGAACGGAGCTGTTCCGCCACAGGTTCACGCGAGTCGTCAGCCCCGCTGCGCGAGGAAGGCGACGTCGACGACCTCCCCGGTGCGCACCTGCTCCACCTCGGCGGGCACCACCACCAGACAGTTCGCCTCCGCCAACGTCGCCAGCAGATGCGACGACGCGCCGGGCGCTCCGCCCAGCGCCTGCACCAGGTATTCGCCGGTGTCCTGGTCACGCATCAGCTGCCCGCGCAGGAAGCCCTTGCGGCCGGCCACCGAGGTGATCGGTGACAGCGCGCGGGCCTGCACGACACGCCGCATCGGCTGACGCTTGCCCAGCGAGAGCCGGATCAGCGGCCGCACCATCACCTCGAACACGACCAGCGCGCTGACCGGGTTGGCGGGCAGCAGGAACGTCGGCACCCCTTCCCGGCCCAGCTGGCCGAAGCCCTGCACCGAACCAGGGTGCATGGCGATCCGCGCCACTTCCATCTCGCCGAGCTCGGACAGCACCGAGCGCACGCCCTCGGCGGCCGCGCCCCCGACCGCGCCGGCGATGACGACGACCTCGGCCCGGTTCAGCTGACCCTCGACCACCTCGCGCAGTTCCTTGGGGTCGGTGCTGACGATGCCGAGTCCGGTTCACCTCGGCGCCGGCGTCGCGCGCGGCGGCCGCCAGCGCATAGGAGTTGACGTCGTAGACCTGGCCGTTGCCCGGCGTGCGGGAGATGTCGACCAGTTCGCCGCCGACGCTCATCACGGTCAACCGCGGCCGCGGATGTACCAGCACCCGGTCCCGGCCCACCGCCGCCAGCAGGCCGACCTGCGCGGCGCCGATGATCGCCCCGGCCCGCACCGCGACGTCGCCCGGCTGAACGTCGTCGCCGGCGCGGCGGACGTAGGCGCCGGAGCGCACACCACGCAGCACCCGGACCCGGGACTGGCCGCCGTCGGTCCACCGCAGCGGCAGCACCGCGTCGGCCAGGGTGGGCATCGGCGCACCGGTCTGCACCCGTGCGGCCTGCTTGCGGCTGCAACCGGCTGGGCGTCCGGGCGCCCGCCTCGATCACACCCATCACCGGCAGGCTGACGTCGCGCCTGCGCGTCCTCGTCGTCGATATCGGCGGCCCCGCCACCGCTGAGGACGTCGACGCTGCGGACCGCATAGCCGTCGATCGCAGCCTGATCGAAACCCGGCAGCGGGCGCTCGTTGATCACCTCCTCGGCGCACATCAGGCCTTGAGCCTCGGCGATCGCGACCCGCACCGGCCTCGGCGCCACCGCAGCGGCCGCCACCCTGGCCTGCTGTTCCTCTACCGAACGCACCGCGCGCCTTTCTGCCTCGAGCCGGGATCAGCGCGGGCCCGCCGCAGCTCCTACTGGTCGGTCTGTTCGGTCAGGCCTAGTCGCGCCACCAACCATCGCCGCAAATCCGGGCCATAGTCGTCACGATCCAACGCAAAGTCAACCGCAGCCTTCAGGTAGCCGCCGGGATTTCCCAAGTCGTGTCGAGACCCGCGGTGGACGACGACGTGAACCGGATGGCCATCCTTGATCAAGCAGCTCGATCGCGTCGGTGAGCTGAATCTCGCCGCCCACCCCGCGCTCCACCCGGCGCAGCGCGTCGAAGATCGCCCGGTCCAGCATGTAGCGACCCGCCGCGGCATATCAGCGACGGCGCCTCGTCGGCCTTGCGGCTTCTCCACCATGCCCTTGACCTGAGCACGTTCGGATTGGCCGCATCCGGCACCGTCTCGACGTCGAACACTCCGTAGGAGCTGACCTCCTCCGGCGGCGACCTCGATGGCGCACAAGCACCGTGCCGCCGCGTTTGGCCCGCACCTTGGCCATGGTCTCCAGCACCCCGGTCGGCAACACGAGATCGTCGGGCAACAACACCGACACCGCGTCCTCGTCGGCGGACAGCACCGGCTCGACGCAGCCCACCGCGTGACCGAGGCCCAGCGGCTCGGTCTGCACCACCGACTCGACCTTGATCAACGCCGGGGCGCGGCGGACCTTCGCCAGCATCGCCTTCTTGCCGCGGGCCTCCAGCGTGCCCTCGAGACACCAGGTCCTCGACGAAGTGGGCGACCACGCCGTCCTTGCCCTCGGAGGTCACGATGACCAGCCGCTCGGCGCCCGCCTCGGCCGCCTCGGCCACGAGCTCGATCCCGGGGGTGTCCACCACGGCAGCAGTTCCTTGGGCACCGTCTTGGTGCCGGTAGGAATCGCGTCCCGAGGCCGCCGCGGGCACGATCGCCGTGCGCGGAAACGGAACCTGTCCCGACGTCATCGTTCACACCCTGACCGCAACATCTTGGCCCTTCACTCTGGCGCGATCCAGGCCGCGCGCTGACATGGTGGACGACGTGCTCGCCGGTACGAAAGCTCAGCTGCAGGGCCGCTCTGCTGGCGGCCCGCCGCGCCGTACCGGACGCGGTGCGCCGAGCCGAGGCGCGAGCAGCTGTGCGACCACCTCGATGCGGTCGTGGGCCCCGATGACACCGTCTGCGCATACGTGCCGGTCGGGGCCGAACCCGGCTCACTGGCCCTGGTGGATCGCCTGCCGACGAACGGTGTACCCGGGTTCTGCTGCCCGTCACCCGAACCGGCGCAGACGGCGCCCCCGGCCTCTGCTGTGGGGCGAATACCGTCCCGGGTGCGCTGGTCGCGGGACGGTTCGGGCTGCTCGAACCGGCCGAGCCGCTGGCTGCCGGCCGACGGCGGTGGGCGAGGCGACGGTGATCCTGGTGCCGGCACTGGCGGTCGACCGCAGCGGAGTCCGGCTGGGACGCGGCGGCGGGTACTACGACCGCTCGCTGCCGCTGCGTGCCCCGGCGCCCGGCTGATCGCCGTGGTTCGCGACGACGAGATCGTCGACGAGTTGCCCAGCGAACCGCATGACGTCCGCATGACGCACGCCCTGACCCCGCAGCAGGGGTTGACTCGGCGATGCGGTGAGGCCATCGGCACATGCACCGCGGTGCCCCCGAACGCTTTCGGCATTTCACCGTTGCCCTCCCCCAGTTCACGGTGTGCGGGAATGATACTCGACACATAGCGGTTCTAGCACTTGGCACGATAGAGTGCTAACAAGCTAAGTCCTTCCGGAGGTTCATGTGCCGACCTACAGCTACGCCTGCACCGAGTGCGATAACCGCTTCGATGCGGTGCAGGCGTTCACTGACGACGCGCTGACCACCTGCCCGCAGTGCTCCGGCCGGCTGCGCAAGCTCTTCAACTCGGTGGGGTGGTGTTCAAGGGCAGCGGCTTCTACCGCACCGACAGCCGTGAGTCGGCCAAGAGTTCGACCGCCGCCAAGTCGGAATCGTCCGGATCGTCGAGCTCGGAGAAGACCTCGGGCTCGGAGCGAGTCGTCGAGTTCGAGAAGTCCTCCGAGTTCCGGCGACACCTCCTCGAGTTCCAGCGGTTCGTCCACCCCGGCGCCCGGCCGCGGCCGCCTCCAGCTAGCCCGCAGGTTATCAACAGGCGACGTCGCCCGCGTGAAGCCGCCTGGCGCCGCAGCGCCTCTAGCGTGGCGGCGTGGGCCGAATCGCTCAATCCGTCTCTGCCGAGCGGCTTCTGGCGCGCCCTGCGCCCGGACTTCACCCGCACCGTGCTGGCGCGCCGCATCGCTGCCGGCGGCCTCGTCGTGCTCGCCGGTTCGCCGCGCTCCGGCCCGATCCCGCCGACGCGCAGGCCGACGTGGTCGTCGCCGCGCGCGACCTCAGCCCGGGCGTGACCGCTTGACCGCCGGACGACTCTGCGCATCGAAAAGCGCTCGGCCACCGACGCTTCCCGACGGCGCTCTGGCCGACCTCGACAGGTGGTGGGCGCGACCCTGGCCGGCCCGACCCGGCGCGGCGAGGTGCTGACCGACGCTCGCGTGCTCGGGCTCGCGGCTGGCCGGGCTGGCCGCCGGACCCGACGCCCGCATCGTGCCGCTTGCACCTGGCCGACGCCGCGGTGCTGGATCTGATCCGGCCCGGCGATGTCGTCGACGTTCTCGGCGCCCCGTCGGCCGACGACGACGCCCAGCCGCGGGTGGTGGCGACCAACGCGGTCGTGGTGCTGGTCTCGCCAAGCAGAAGGCCGCCGGCGCCGGTAACGACCGGGTGGTGCTGGTCGCGCTGCCCGCCGGGGCCGCGAACGCCCTCGCCGGCGCCACACTGGTGCAGACCGTCACCCTGACGATCCACTGAATGCCGCGAAGCCGGCCGACCGGCTGCTCAGCGGATACGATTCATCGCCGAACGACTTTCGATACCTGGCAAGAAAGGCCATCCTCGTGCTCAAGGGCTTCAAGGAGTTCCTCTCCCGCGGCAACATCGTCGACCTGTCGGTCGCGGTCGTCATCGGTACCGCGTTCACCGCGCTGGTCACCAAGTTCACCGACAGCATCCTGCAGCCGCTGATCAACCGCATCGGGGCGGACAAGAACACCGAGTACGGCATCCTGCAGATCGACATCGGCGGCGGCCAGACCATCGACCTGAACGTCGTGCTGTCGGCGTTGATCAACTTCATCCTGGTTGCCGCGGTGGTCTACTTCCTGGTCGTCATGCCGTACAACCGGCTGCGCAAGAAGGGCGAGGTCGAGCAGGCCGACGACACCGAGTTGGCCATCCTCACCGAGATCCGCGACCTGCTGGCCGATCAGTCCGGGGCGGTCAAGCAGGTGACCGGCCCCGGGACCGGGCCCAGCCCAGACACCGCCAAGCACACCAGCGGCGACAGAGACTGACGCCCGCACACAAAACGGCCCCCGGCGAGAGCCGGGGGCCGTTTTGTTGTCGCGCTAGGGAGTCAGTTCATGTTCCAGGGTTCGCCGTAGGTGGTGACGCTGTCACCGGCCCCGGAGATCAGCCGGGCGAACGGGCGCAGCAGCACACCGCCGGCGGCGCCGGTCACGGTGCCGTGGGCGTTGGCCACCGCCACCGAGCCGTTGGGGCCTTCGACGTCGACGGAGAAGGTGGCGACTTCCTGGATGCCGGGGCCGTTGCCCAGGTCGGCGCTGATCGACACACCCGGGAACAGGTTCGGGGTGATGACCGAGCCCAGCGGGTTGAAGCCGCGTCGGGGTAGATGTCGGCGTCGTCGAGCAGGATGTTGGGCGTGGTGTAGCTGAAGTTGATGCCCACACCCAGTGACCACGGGAAGCCGACCTGGTAGCCCAGCTCCAAGGTGCCCTCGAACTCGTCGGCACCCGGGCCGACGACGCTGTAGACGGCCTTGCCGGAGTGGAACCACTCGCGGGTCAGCCGGTTGCGGTCCAGCGGGAACACGCCGTCGAGGAAGGTGTCCCACTGCTGAATCGTCATCGTCCGGCCACCGCCGTCGACCAGACTCAGCTGATTGTCCAAACCTGCGTGAGAGGTACCCGTCCCGACGAACAACGCCGCGACGGCGGCGACCATCGCCACCAGCACCCGACCGATAACCTTCATGTTCTCCCTAGCTGTGTCGACGGTGATCCGCGAGGCTCACCGAGTTGTGGTTCGTGCTCGGGGTCCCGATCATGCTGACACCGCACACCGCGTTCGAGCAGATCAAATGAGAAGCCTCACAGTCTGCTCTTACGCTCTGCTCATCGTTGACACGAGGAACATAACGGCATGGCATCCGTCCGGCAACGCGTACGTGCGCGCCGGGCCGACGAGCGGGTTGCGGGCGAAAGTTTGCTGACCGCCGAATGGCGGCCAATGGGCTACGAAATCCGTATGCCGCGACGGCCGCCCAGAAGTCGTCCGTGTTTGCGGCGGCCTGAATCTTCGCCGGCGCACCGGCGCGCACTCGTCCGGTCGGCAACCACCAGGTCGAATCGTCAATCGTGGTGCGGCGGAACGTTATCCCGCAGCCAATCGATCGCGTTCCGGTCGTCGGCGGACTCGGATTCGGCATCCCGTCTCATCCGACGACTCCTGAGGCAGTTCGCGTACCGAAGATCTTGTTAACTGTGCCTTTGTCGGGCGCGTGGCGCGCCCATCACTGAGCCGTCGAATTGTGACGAAGATCACAATCTTGATGTTTGCCCTGTTCACGAGCTTGTAACATAGCGACTCCCCAGGAGATTGCGGCATTCTCAACGAAAACCGTACGCCGCAGACACCCCCGGCGAGCCTGCCGCGGGAGCGTTGCTCTCAGATCTCCAGGCTGGAGAGTTCGCCGATGACCTGGACGGCCAGCGGGTTCAACGTCGCCATACCGTCGCGGACGGCGTAACGCGAACCCGCGATGTTGACCACCAGCGTGCTGCCGGAGATGCCGGCCAGCCCGCGGGACAGACCCGGCGTCGGTGATACCGGCCGACAGACCCGGAAGCGCGCAGCGCCTCGGCGATGCCCAGCAGTTCACGGTCGAGGAGGTCGACGGTGGCCTCCGGTGTGACGTCGCGCGGCGTGACACCGGTGCCACCGACCGAGACGACCAGGTCCACTCCCCCGATGACCGCGGTGTTCAGCGCGTTGCGGATCTCGATCTCGTCGGCCGACACCACCACGACGCCGTCGACGACGAACCCCGCCTCGGCGAGCAGCTCGGTGACCAACGGCCCGCTGTGGTCCTCCTCATCGCCGTGCGCCGTGCGGTCGTCGACGACGACGACCAGCGCGCGCCCCACCATCTCCCCAGGCTGTTCCATGCCTGCCACCGTATATCCGGGGCCGGACAGCGGCGCAGCCGCTCCTGCCAGCGTCATGGGATGTTCACCGACCACCCGCGATCACTGAGCCGCCTTACCGAGGGTGACCTGCACGGTCTGGCTGGCGCCGGCCGGATCCAGGTACGTCAGCGTCACCTTCTCTCCGGGCGCGCGGGACCGGACCGCGGCGACCAGTGCGTCGGCGCTGCCGATCACCCGGTCGTTGACCTTGGTGACCACGACACCGCTGGGCAGACCGGCGGTGGCTGCGGCCCCACCCTTGGTGACCTCGACGATCTTCGCGCCGTGGGTGGTGGTGTCGTTGCTGACCTGCACACCCAGCGACGCATGCGAGGCGGTGCCGGTGCTGATCAGTTCGTCGGCGATGCGCTTGGCCTGATCCACCGGTATCGCGAAGCCCAGCCCGATCGAACCGCTCTGCGCGTCCGGGGAATCGCCGCCCAGCGTGGCGATCGCCGAGTTGACGCCGACCAGCTCGCCGCTCATGTTCACCAGCGCGCCGCCGGAGTTACCGGGGTTGATCGCGGCGTCGGTCTGGATGGCGTCGAGCACCGTGTTCTGGTTGTTCGCGTCGCCGCCCGCGGCCACCGGCCGGTTGAGCGCACTGACGATGCCGGTCGTCACGGTGCCCTCCAGGCCCAGCGGCGAGCCGATGGCGACGACATCCTGGCCGACCCGCAGGTTGGCCGACGACCCCAGCGTGATCGGGGTCAGACCCGAGACGCCCTGGGCGCGAACCACCGCGATGTCACTGGCCGGGTCGGTGCCCACAACGGTGAACGGCACGACGCGGCCGTCGGCGAAGGTCACCGTCGTGGTCGGGCCGCCGCCGGCGGGGCCCGTCGGGCCACCGGGACCAGCCGGACCGCCCGGGGGCGTCGGGGCGCCGGGAATGACGGGAGCGTTCGGCGCCGGCTGGCCCTTCGCCGCGGCGACGACGTGGTTGTTGGTCAGGATCAGGCCGTCGGAGGACAGGATGATTCCCGAGCCCTCTTCGGACTGGCGACCCATCTCCGTCTCCAGCTTGACCACGCTGGGGACCACCTTGGCCGCCACCTGCTCGACCGATCCGATCGGCAGGTTCGCCGCCGGCACGTTGTTGGGTCCGTTGGGCGCCGGCGCACCGACGCTCGAAACCGGCTCGCGGTCCGGCTGTGCCAGCAGCACCACGGTGCCGCCGACACCAGCCGAGACGACCGCGATCGCCAGTGCGCCCGCGGTCAAAGCGCCTGCGCGGGAACGTGTCCGCGGCGGCGCTGCGATCATCGTCGTCGGCGCGCCGGCGTGGGTCGGGCGCCCGGCACGGTACGGGTCGTAGGGCTCTCGGTACGGCTGCTGCTGGGTCGCGTAGCGCCAGTCGTAGGGCTGCTGGTAACCGGCCTGGCGGTGCGCCTGAGGATAGCCCGGCGCCGCATGCTGCTTCGGCGCCGGATTGCCGGTGTGCTGCGGCGGGGAGTACCTCGGATGGTCGGTCATGTGGCTGGGTTGCTCTTTCTTCGAGAAGAGATGCGCGCTGTCGGGACTAACCTTGCCTGCTACGACTGAGAATCGACTGAGACAACACTCTGTGCAGCACCATGTTTTTCTTCGGAGCTCTCGCTGCGGCCGTTCATTTTCGGAGTTCTCCGGGTGTTTTCGCTCTCAGCCGAGGGCTCCGGGTGCGACTCCGGGTGCATCGATGGCGTGATCGGCCGTCCGGGCAGCAGCACGCAGAAGGACGTCCCGGGGGGCTGGCCGCCCGGAATGGTGTCCCCGACTCGGATCATGCCGCCGTGCTTGATGACAACCTGTTTGACGATCGCCAGGCCCAGGCCGGAACCGGGCATCGCCCGTGCGGATGTCGACCGGTAGAACCTCTCGAAGACCAGACCCCGTTCCTGGGCCGGGATTCCGGGCCCGTGATCGGACACCACGAGCTCGGCATGGGCGGCGTCGACCTGGCGCAGCCGCAAGCCGACCCGGCCGCCCGGCGGGCTCCACTTCGCGGCGTTGTCGAGCAGGTTGAGCACCGCCCGGGACAGGCCCGCCGCGTCGCCGTACACCTGCCACGGAAGCGCATCGACGTCGAACTCAATGTCGTTGCGCCGCCGCCGAACCCGCTCCAGACAGCGGTCGACCACCTCGCTCATGTCGACCGGCTCGTGCACGACACCGCCGGCATCGTCCCGAGTCAGATCCACCAAATCGCCGACCAGAGTGGACAATTCCTCGATCTGGCCGACCACATCGGAACGAAGCTCGGCCATCTCGTCCTCGGGTAGCCGGGGCGCGCCCGGGGCCATCGAGGCGATCAGCAACTCGACGTTGGTGCGCAGCGACGTCAACGGGGTTCGCAGTTCGTGTCCGGCATCGGTGACCAGCCGGGCCTGCCGCTCCCGGGACTCCGCAAGCGCCCGCAGCATCATGTTGAAAGCCTCGGTGAGCCGGGCCAGTTCGTCGCTGCCGAACACCGGGATGGGCCGGAGGTCGTCGGTGCGGGCCACCCGCTCGGCGGCCTCGGTGAGCCGCGCCACCGGTCTCAAGCCGGTCCGGGCCACCATGCCACCCGCGATCGCGGCGATGGCGACACCGATCCCGCCGACCGCGAGCAGCACCCACTTCAGCTTGGTCATCACCGCGTTGGTGGGCGCCAGTGTCTTGGAGATGAGCAGCGAGCTGTCGTTGGGCAGATGGATCGCCAGCACCCGCTGGTTGGAGACCGTGCGTCGCGACATGAACAGGTCACCGCGGATGACCGCCTTCTCCGGCTCACCGACGGGCAGGCTCTGACCCTGCTGGTTCGCGGTGTAGATGGACCGCCCCGGATTGACGAGCATCGCGTTGACATCGGAATAGGCGGTGCCCTCGATGGCCTTGGCGGGGTCGGCGGCCAGCGACCCGCTGGCGATCAGAAGCTGCGCCCGGCTCTGCAACTGATTGTCGATGTCGTTGTACAGGGCTGCCGACACCACCGCGTAGACCGCGACGGCCATCAACACGACGACCATCGCCACCATCGACATGGCGAGCAACATCACCCGCCATCGCAGCGAGAGCGATGTGGTGGCTTGCTCGGGCGCCCGGGCCTTCCGTGCGCGCCGCCTCAGGACTGACATCAGGGCGGTGTCTCACGCAGCACGTAACCCACCCCGCGCACGGTGTGGATCAGCCGCGGTTCTCCTTCTGCTTCGGTCTTCCGGCGCAGGTAGCCGACATACACCTCGAGAGCGTTGCCGGAGGTCGGGAAGTCGAAACCCCACACCTCCTCCAGGATCCGGCTGCGGGTGAGCACGCGGCGCGGGTTGGCGATCAACATCTCCAGCAGGGCGAACTCGGTGCGGGTGAGGCTGATGGCGCGCTTGCCGCGGTGCACCTCGCGGGTGACCGGATCGAGCGTCAGGTCCGAGAACGTCATCATCGCCGAGTCGTGCTGGTCCTCCGGGCCGGTGCGGCGCAGCAGGGCGCGCATCCGGGCCAGCAGCTCCTCCAGCGCGAACGGTTTGGGCAGGTAGTCGTCGGCGCCGGCGTCCAGGCCGGCCACCCGCTCCGACACCGAGTCCCGCGCCGTGAGCACCAGGATCGGCAGGTCGTCGCCGGTGCTGCGGAGCTGGCGGCAGACCTCCAGGCCGTCGAGGCGGGGCATCATCACGTCGAGCACGAGCGCATCGGGGCGGTCGCTGGCGATGGCTTCGAGCGCCTCGAGCCCATCCTGGGCCAGGTCGACGGAGTAGCCGTTGAAAGAAAGGGAGCGGCGCAATGACTCTCGTACCGCACGGTCGTCATCGACGACAAGGATTCGCACGGCAACCAGTGTCGACCCAACGCCTGAGATTCTTCTGAGAGGCGCGCCGAACAGGCGTTTCGCGGCTGAGAGCCGGCGTCAGCGCTTGTCGAGATCGATCAGGCCGAGGCGGGCGGCCTTGAGCAGCCGGCGCGGAACCTTGTGCTGACGGCCGGCGACGGAGACGTTGACCAAACCGGTGGCCTCGGTCTTCCACTGCGCACGCCGACTGCGGGTGTTCGAGCGCGACATCCGGCGCTTGGGCACAGCCATGATCGAGAATCTCCTTGTGAGTGCTGCCGCGCGCACGACCGGCGCCGGCGATTGCTCACAGGATAGCCGCCGAGCAGTCCCTACTCCAAAACCCGCACGCAGCCGGCAGGCCATTGATAGGCCATTGATAGGCCATTGATAGGCCATTGACAGACGACCGGCCGCAGCGGATAACCTACCGGTTGGTTGGTCATCGGCGTCGATGGGAGAACACGCACGTGTCGGATGCGGTCCGGATCGGCAACTGTTCGGGCTTCTACGGCGACCGCAGCGCCGCCATGTACGAGATGCTCACCGGCGGTGACCTGGACTACCTGACCGGCGACTACCTGGCCGAACTGACGATGCTGATCCTCGGCCGGGACAAGATGAAGAACCCGGACCGCGGCTACGCCAAGACCTTCCTCGGTCAACTCGAGCAGTGCCTCGGCCTCGCGCACGACCGGGGTGTGCGCATCGTCGCCAACGCGGGCGGTCTCAACCCGGCCGGCCTGGCCGACGCCGTTCGCGCGCTGGCCGAGCGGCTCGGCATCCCCACCACGGTGGCCCACGTCGAGGGTGATGACCTCCTCGACCGGGCCACCGAACTCGGCCTGGGTTCGCCGCTGACGGCCAACGCCTACCTGGGAGCCTGGGGAATCGTCGACTGCCTGCACGCCGGCGCCGACATCGTGGTCACCGGGCGGGTGACCGACGCGTCCGTGGTGGTGGGCCCGGCGGCCGCGCACTTCGGCTGGAGCCGCCACGACTACGACCGGCTGGCCGGGGCGGTGGTGGCCGGGCACGTCATCGAATGCGGAACCCAGGCCACCGGCGGCAACTACTCCTTCTTCGCCGAGATCCCCGACCTGAACCACCCGGGCTTTCCTATGGCCGAGGTGCACGCCGACGGCTCGGCGGTGATCACCAAACACGCCGGAACCGGTGGCCAGGTCAGTGTCGGCACCGTGACGGCGCAATTGCTCTACGAGATCGGCGGTGCGCGCTACGCCAATCCCGATGCGACCGCCCGGTTCGACACGGTCACGCTCACCGAGGACGGCCCGGACCGGGTGCGGATCAGCGGGGTGCGGGGCGAGCCGCCGCCCGCGTCGCTGAAGGTGTCGCTCAACAGCATCGGCGGCTTCCGCAACTCCGCGACGTTCGTGCTGACCGGTCTGGACATCGAGGCCAAGGCCGAGCTCATCCGCCGGCAGCTGGAGGCGGCGCTCACCGTCCGTCCCGCAGAGCTGGAATGGACACTGGCGCGCACCGACCACGTCGACGCCGACACCGAGCAGGGTGCCAGCGCGCTGTACAGCTGCGTCGTCCGCGATGCCGATCCCGCCGTCGTCGGGCGCCGATTCACCTCGGCCGCAGTCGAACTCGCGCTGGCGAGCTATCCGGGGTTCACCACCACCGCCCCGCCCGGCGACGGACAGGTCTACGGGGTGTTCACCGCGGGCTACGTCCCTGCCGCCGACGTCTCACATGTCGCCGTGCACCCCGACGGCACCCGGGTCCCGATTCCGCCGGCCGACGAGACCCTGGACCTGGCCGACGTCGAGCCACCCCCGACGCCCCCGACGCCGAGCCCCGGACCGACCCGCCGGCTGCCGCTCGGCACCATCGCCGGCGCCCGCAGCGGGGACAAGGGCGGTTCGGCCAACATCGGGGTGTGGGTGCGCACCGACGAGCAGTGGCGCTGGCTGTCCACCGCCCTGACGGTCGACGCGCTTCGCGGGTTGCTGCCCGAGGCAGCGGATTTGACGGTCAGCCGCCATCTGCTGCCGCAGCTGCGCGCCGTGAACTTCGTCATCGAGGGAATCCTCGGGCAGGGCGTCGCCTATCAGGCGCGGTTCGATCCGCAGGCCAAAGGCCTGGGTGAGTGGCTGCGCAGCCGCCACGTCGACATTCCGGAGGAGATCATCACATGAGCATCTGGACCACTCCGGAACGCCAGCAGCTGCGAAAGACGGTGCGCGGCTTCGCCGAACGCGAGATCCTGCCGCACATCGACGAGTGGGAGCGCGCCGGTGAGCTTCCCCGCGACCTCAGCCGGCGCGCCGCACAGGCCGGGCTGCTCGGTCGCCGAACTGCCGGAATCCGTCGGCGGCGGTGGCGGTGACGCTGCGGACTCGCTGATCGTCTGCGAGGAACTGCACGAGGCCGGAACCCCGGGTGGGGTGTTCGCGTCGTTGTTCACCTGCGGCATCGCCGTTCCGCACATGATCGCCAGCGGCGACGAGCGGTTGATCGAGAAGTTCGTCCGGCCAACCCTTCGCGGCGAGTTGATCGGCTCGCTGGCGATCACCGAGCCCGGCGGCGGCTCCGACGTCGGGCATCTGCGGACCACCGCGGTGCGCGACGGTGACCACTACGTCGTCAACGGCGCCAAGACCTTCATCACCTCCGCGGTGCGGGGCGACTACGTGGTGACCGCGGTGCGCACCGGCGGGCCGGGTGCGGCCGGGGTCTCGCTGCTGGTCGTCGATAAGGGCACTCCCGGTTTCGAGGTCAGCCGCAGGCTGGACAAGATGGGTTGGCGCTCGTCGGACACCGCCGAACTGAGCTACATCGACGCCAGAGTGCCGGTGGCCAACCTCGTCGGCGCGGAGAACACCGGCTTCGCCCAGATCGCGCAGGCCTTCGTGTCCGAGCGCATCGGGCTTGCGGCCCAGGCCTATTCGAGCGCGCAGCGTTGCCTGGACCTCACGGTGCAATGGTGCCGCGATCGGGAGACCTTCGGACGGCCGCTGATCTCCCGGCAGGCCGTGCAGAACACCCTGGCCGAGATGGCGCGGCGTACCGACGTGGCGAGGGTGTACTCGCGCAATGTGGTGGAGCGGCAACTCGTCAGGAGAGACGAATCTGATCGCCGCGGTGTGCTTCGCCAAGAACACCGCTGTGGAGGCCGGCGAATGGGTGGCCAGCCAGGCCGTGCAGTTGTTCGGCGGGATGGGTTACATGACCGAGTCCGA
This sequence comes from uncultured Actinomycetota bacterium, assembly GCA_963753095.1. Classification (GTDB taxonomy): domain Bacteria; phylum Actinomycetota; class Actinomycetes; order Mycobacteriales; family Mycobacteriaceae; genus Mycobacterium. Next base: position 525,887 of record CAVWBC010000014.1, on the reverse strand, counting down.
GGTCGAGCGCCAGTATCGCGACATGCGGATCCTCGGTATCGGCGGCGGGACCACCGAAATCCTCACCGGACTTGGCCGCCAAGGCATTGGGATACCAGTCATGACCGCGCTGCGCAGCACCATCGACCCGGCGCTCGCCGGCCTATGCCGAGGCCGCCGACGCGATGAGCAGCCAAACTTGCCGAGCTCGACGCCGAGCTGGCCAAGGCCCTGGCCGGCGGCGGCGCCAAAGTACGTCGAACGCCACCACGCCCGGGGCAAGCTGACCCCGCGCGAGCGCATCGAGCTGCTGGTCGATCCCGACTCGCCGTTCCTGGAGTTGTGCCCGCTGGCCGCGTTCGGCAGCAGCTTCCAGGTGGGGGCCAGCCTGGTCACCGGGATCGGCGTGGTCGAGGGTGTGGAGTGCGTGCTGATCGCCAACGACCCGACGGTCAAGGGCGGCACCAGCAACCCGTGGACATTGAAGAAGATCCTGCGCGCCAACCAGATCGCGTTCGAGAACCGGCTGCCGGTCATCTCACTGGTCGAGTCCGGCGGCGCCGACCTGCCCACCCAGAAGGAGATCTTCATCCCCGGCGGGCAGATGTTCCGCGATCTGACCCGGCTCTCGGCCGCCGGGATCCCGACGATCGCGCTGGTGTTCGGCAACTCGACCGCCGGCGGCGCCTACATGCCCGGCATGTCCGACCACGTGGTGATGATCAAGGAACGCTCGAAAGTGTTCCTGGCCGGACCGCCGCTGGTGAAGATGGCCACCGGTGAGGAGTCCGACGACGAGTCGCTGGGCGGCGCCGAAATGCATGCCAGGATATCGGGTCTGGCGGACTACTTCGCCGTCGACGAACTGCGACGCCATCCGGATCGGCCGCCGGATCGTGGCCCGGCTGAACTGGGTCAAGCGAGGTCCCCGAGCCCCGCCCGGTCGTCGAGCCGCTGGCCGACCCCGAGGAACTCCTCGGCATCGTGCCCGCCGACCTGCGTATCCCGTTCGATCCCCGCGAGGTGATCGCCCGCATCGTCGACGGCTCGGATTTCGACGAGTTCAAGCCGCTGTACGGCGGCTCGCTGGTGACCGGCTGGGCCGACCTGCACGGCTACCCGCTGGGAATCCTGGCCAACGCCCGCGGCGTGCTGTTCAGCGAGGAGTCGCAGAAGGCCACCCAGTTCATCCAGCTGGCGAATCGGTCCAACACGCCATTGTTGTTCCTGCACAACACGACCGGCTACATGGTGGGCAGGGCCTACGAGGAAGGCGGCATGATCAAGCACGGCGTCGATGATGATCAATGCGGTGTCGAACTCGACGGTGCCGCACATCTCGCTGCTGATCGGATCATCCTACGGCGCAGGCCATTACGGCATGTGCGGGCGGGCCTACGATCCGCGGTTCCTGTTCGCCTGGCCCAGCGCGAAATCGGCGGTGATGGGCGGCGCGCAACTGGCCGGGGTGCTGTCGATCGTCAATCGCGCGGCCACCGAGGCGCGCGGCGGCACCGTCGACGAGGACGCCGACGCCGCGTTGCGGGCCGCCGTCGAGGCGCAGATCGAGGCGGAGTCGCTGCCGATGTTCCTGTCCGGCCGACTCTATGACGACGGGGTGATCGATCCCCGCGACACCCGCACCGTGCTGGGGATGTGCCTGTCCGCCATCGCCAATGGCCCGATCGAGGGGACGTCGAACTTCGGCGTCTTCCGGATGTGAGCGCGATGAGCGCTTGCGCGAAGATCAGAGGGCAAGAAGTGATCACCCGAGTACTGGTTGCCAACCGGGGCGAGATCGCCCGCCGGGTGTTCGCGACCTGCCGTCGTCTCGGCATCGGTACCGTCGCCGTCTACACCGATCCCGACGCCGGCGTCGCCCCACGTCGCCGAGGCCGATGTCCGGGTCGCGCCTGGACGGGCATCAGCGGTTACCTCGACGCGCGCGCAGTTGATCGCGGCCGCCCGCGCGGCCGGCGCCGACGCCGTCCATCCCGGCTACGGATTCCTCTCGGAGAACGCCGAATTCGCCGCCGCGGTGATCGAGGCCGGGCTGACCTGGATCGGCCCGCCCGTCGCGGCGGTCCAGGCGATGGGGTCCAAGATCGAGGCCAAGAAGTTGATGGCCGCCGCGGGCGTCCCGGTGCTCGACGAGCTCGACCCCGACACCGTGGCCGCGGCCCAGCTGCCGGTACTGGTCAAGGCCTCCGCCGGCGGCGGCGGCCGCGGCATGCGGGTGGTCACCGACCTGGCCGACCTCTCCGCCCAGGTGCAGGCCGCCCGCCGGGAGGCCCAGTCGGCGTTCGGCGATCCGACGGTGTTCTGCGAGCGCTACCTGCCCACCGGCCACCACGTCGAGGTCCAGGTGCTCGCCGATCAGCACGGCACCGTATGGGCGGTCGGCGAGCGGGAGTGCTCCATCCAGCGCCGCCACCAGAAGATCATCGAGGAAGCACCCTCCCCACTGGTCGAACGCAACCCCGCGCATGCGGGAGCGGCTCTTCGAGGCCGCCCGGCTGGCCGCCGGCGCCATCGGTTACGCCGGCGCCGGCACGGTGGAGTTCCTGGCCGACGATGACGGCGAGTTCTACTTCCTGGAGATGAACACCCGCCTGCAGGTCGAGCATCCGGTCACCGAACTGACCACCGGCCTAGATCTGGTTGCGCTGCAACTGCAGATCGCCGACGGTGAGCGCCTCGATGCCCAGCCGCCCGCGACCCGGGGGCATTCCGATCGAGGCCCGGATCTACGCCGAGGATCCGGCGCGAAACTGGCAGCCGCAGGCCGGACACATCCATCTCTTCGATGTCACCCGTGCCACAACGGAATTCGATTCGCTCACCGGCACCGGTATCCGGCTGGACTCCGGGATCGTCGACTCCTCGACCGTCTCGATCCACTACGACCCGATGCTGGCCAAGGTGATCTCGTTCGCCCCGACCCGCAGCACGGCCGCCGGTGTGCTCGCCGACGCACTGGCCCGAACCCGGCTGCACGGCCTGACGACCAACCGCGATCTGCTGGTCAACGTCCTGCGCCACCCGGCGTTCCTGCGCGGCGCCACCGACACCGCGTTCTTCGACACCCACGGTCTGGCCGACCTGGCCCAACCGCTGGCCGACGATCGCGTGGTACGGCTTTCGGCAGTGGCCGCGACTCTGGCCGAGGTCGCGCACAACCGGGCGGCCGCGACCGTGATGGGCGAGATCCCCAGCGGCTGGCGTAATCTCGCGTCGGGTGACCAGCACAAGACCTACCGCGACGTGGCCGGGGCGGAACTCCGGGTCGGCTACCGGTTCACCCGCCGCGGCGTGACGCTGGCCGACGACGGCGGCGTCGCGCTGATCTCGGCATCCCCCGACGAGGTGGTGCTCGCCGACGCCAGCGGCGTGGCCACCGCGTTCGCGGTCGCCCGCTACGGAGCGGAGGTCTACGTCGACTCCCCCCTCGGCGCGGTGGCGTTGACCGCCGTGCCGCGCTTCCCCGAGCCCGGCTCGGTCGTCGAGAAGGGATCACTGTTGGCACCGATGCCTGGCGCGGTGATCCGACTGGGCGCCGCACTCGGCGACACCGTCACCGCCGGCCAGCCGTTGATCTGGCTGGAGGCGATGAAGATGGAACACACCATCACCGCGCCGTCCGACGGCGTCGTGACCCAACTCGACGTCACCGTCGGCCAGCAGGTCGAGGTGGGCACAGTCTTGGCCCGGGTGCAGAACCCGGCAAGCAGAAGAAGGAGAGACATGACGCGACACCAGCTTCATCGAGAGCGCCGAACGCCAGGCACTGCGCAAGGCGGTCGCGGCGATGGCCGCCAACTACGGCCAGGACTACTACCTGGAGAAGGCCCGCGCCGGCGAGCACACCGACGAACTGTGGAGCGAGGCAGGAAAACTCGGCTTCATCGGGGTCAACCTGCCCGAGGAGTACGGCGGCGGCGGCGCCGGTATGTACGAGCTGTCCCTGGTCATGGAGGAGATGGCGGCCAGCGGCTGCGCGCTGCTGATGATGGTGGTCTCCCCCGCCATCAACGGCACGATCATCAGCAAGTTCGGCACCGAGGAGCAGAAGCAGCGCTGGGTGCCCGGGATCGCCGACGGCTCGATCACGATGGCCTTCGCCATCACCGAACCCGATGCCGGTTCCAACTCGCACCGCATCACCACCACCGCCCGCCGCGACGGCAGCGACTGGATCCTGTCCGGGCAGAAGGTCTACATCTCCGGCGTCGACCAGGCGCAGGCCGTGCTGGTGGTCGGCCGCACCTGAAGACGGCCAAGACGGGCAACCTCCGTCCGGCGCTGTTCATCGTGCCGACCGACACACCGGGCTTCACCTTCACCAAGATCGACATGGAACTGGTCAGCCCCGAGAACCAGTTCCAGGTGTTCATCGACGATGTCCGGCTGCCCGCCGACGCGCTCGTCGGCTCGGAGGACGCCGCGATCGCGCAGCTGTTCGCCGGGCTGAACCCGGAACGGATCATGGGCGCGGCCAGCGCGGTCGGCATGGGCCGGTTCGCCATCGGCAAGGCCACCGACTACGTCAAGACCCGGCAGGTGTGGAAGACCCCGATCGGGGCGCACCAGGGCATCTCGCATCCGCTGGCGCAGAACTACATCGAGATCGAGCTGGCCAAGCTGATGACGCAGAAGGCGGCCACCCTGTACGACAGCGGCGACGACGGCGGCGCCGCCGAGGCTGCCAACATCGCCAAGTACGCCGCCGGCGAAGCCTCGGTCCGCGCCGTCGACCAGGCGGTGCAGTCGCCTGGGCGGCAACGGGCTGACCAAGGAGTACGGCATCGCCTCGGCGGTCACCGCGTCCCGGCTGGCCCGCATCGCGCCGGTGAGCCGGGAGATGGTCCTCAACTTCATCGCCCAGACCTCGCTCGGTCTGCCGCGGTCCTACTGAGATGACGACGCTCTCGTCACCTACTGCGGTAAGACGGACACGTCGCCCGGCTGACGCTGGACTCACCGCACAACCGCAACGCCCTCTCGGGCCGTCTCGTCGAACAGTTGCACGCCGGTCTGCGCGAGGCCGCCGCAGATCCCGCGGTGCGGGTGCTGGTGCTCGGCCACACCGGCGGCACGTTCTGCGCCGGCGCAGACCTCAGCGAAGCGTCCGGCGGTGATCCGTTCGAATCGACGGCGGCCCGGACCCGCGAGTTGGCCGCCGTGCTGCGCGCGATCGTCGAAGCGCCCCTGCCGGTGGTCGCCGCCGTCGACGGTCATGTCCGCGCCGGCGGCCTCGGTCTGGTCGGCGCGTGCGACATCGCGGTGGCCGGGCCCGCGCAGCACCTTCGCGCTGACCGAGGCCCGGATCGGGGTGGCGCCGGCCATCATCTCGCTGACGCTGCTGCCGAAGTTGTCGCCACGCGCGGCTGCCCGCTACTACCTCACCGGCGAGACGTTCTCCGCCGAGCGGGCCGCCGAGATCGGGCTGATCACGGTCGCCGCCGAGGACGTCACGGCCGCGGTCGACGGGCTGGTCGCCGATCTGGGCCGGGGATCGCCGCAGGGCCTGGCCGCGTCAAAAGCGCTGACCACGGCGTCAATCCTGGCCGGATTCGACCGCGATGCCGAGCGCCTGGCCGTCGAATCGGCCCGTCTGTTCGTCTCCGACGAGGCTCGGGAAGGGATGCTGGCGTTCCTGCAGAAGAGGCCGCCGAACTGGGCAGCGGTAGAACGCTACTGTGACAGATCAGCGAACGCCCTTGCGGTTGCGAGGCAGAGTCGTACCCTCGTAGACGATGAGCAACTTGACGCCGCGGGACGCATCGACGCGCGCCGCCGACACTGACCGCATTCAGGTCGCGCAGGTGCTCACCGAGGCCGCGTCCCAGGGCCGACTGCCGCTCGGCGAGTACGAGAAGCGTCTGGCCCAGGCGTACGGCGCCAAAACCTACGAACAACTGGACCGGCTCACCGACGACCTGCCGGGGTTACCGGAGACCGCACACGGGCGCGGCGCCTGCAAACCGGCGCCCTCGACGCTGCTTCTGGCCATCCTGAGCGGCTTCGAGCGGCGCGGCCGGTGGAACGTGCCCGGCCGGATGACGACGTTCACGTTGTTCGGTGGCGGCGTGGTGGACCTGCGATACGCCGACTTCACCTCGACCGATGTCGAGATCCACGCGTACTCGATCATGGGCGGGCAGACGATCCTGCTGCCGCCGGAGGTGAACGTCGAGATCCACGGCGTCGGCGTGATGGGCGGCTTCGACCACGATGTCAGCGCGCAGGGCACACCGGGCGCGCCGAAGGTGACGATCCGCGGCTTCTCGCTGTGGGGCGGGGTGGGGATCAAGCGCAAGAACCGTAAGGCCAGTGGCTCCGACGAGCTTGCGCAGTAGTTCGTTCTCTCAGCGTCGGTGTCGCCGGGACCGCAGGTAGTCCCCCACCACTGCCGCGCCGAGGCCGTCCAGGTCCGGAACGACGACCCGGCCCTCCACCCGGCGGGCGACCTGGTCGATGAACCGGGCCAGCCCGGGATCACTGCCGAGCCGGAAGATCGTCACCTGCGCGCCGAGTCGGGCGATCTCGTCGAAGCCGCGCACGGTGTGGGCGATCGTGCGGGGATGCGGCGGGTAATCAAAAAACACAGAAGAACCTCCGCCCGATCCGTCGAAGTCCTCGAGATGCGCGGTCGGCTCGCCGTCGGTCACCACCAGCACCACCGGCTGGGCATTGGGGTGGCGGCGCAGGTGCCGGCCCGCCAGGGCCAGCGCATGGTGCAGGTTGGTGCCCTGCTCGTAAACGCCTTCCAGTCCGGTCAGCTCCGCGGCCGTCACCGTCCGGGCGTAGCGGCCGAACGCGATGATCTGCAGCGCGTCGGACCGGAACCGGGTGCTCACCAGATGGTTCAGCGCCAGGGCGGTGCGCTTCATCGGCAGCCACCGGTTCTCCATCACCATCGAGAACGAGGTGTCGACCAGCAGGGCCACCGCCGCCTGCGCGCGGGTTTCGGTTTCGGAGACCTCGACGTCCTCGACGGCGATCTGAAGCCGTCGATCGTCGACGCGCTCCGTGCTGCCGGCCCGGCGCAGCACGGCGTTGGTGAGCGTGCGGGTGACGTTCCACGGCTCGGTGTCGCCGAACGCCCACGGCCGAGTGGCTCCGGTGAGCTCGCCGGCCGCGCCGGCGCGGCGGGTGTCCCGCTCGCCGTGGCGACCCGAAAGTTGTTGGGCCACATCACGCAACGCGGTCCGTCCGAGCTGGCGCATGGCCTTCGGCGAGAGCCGCCACTTGCCGTCGGAGCCGCGGTCCAGGAAACCCTGGTTCATCAGCGCGCGTTCGAGCTCGGCGAGCGTGCGCGCGTCGACGGCGGCCTGGTCACCGAGTTGCCGGGCCAGCGCGTCGAGGTCGACGTCGTCCATGGTGGCACCGGCGTAGCTCTGGGACAGCTGGTCGGCGAGCTGTTCGAGTTCGGCGATGTCGGCCAGCGCCTGCGCGCCCTGCCCCATGCCGAGCGGGTTCTCGCCGGAGAACTCCGACGACCCGTCCCAGTCCTCGCCCGGACGCGCCGCCTGCAGGTGCCCGTCCAGCCGGTTGAGCGCGTTCATCAGCTGCGGCGAGCCGAACGCCTGCTGCGCCAGTGCATCCAGCTCGGCCCGCTGCTCGGCGCTCAGGCTGTTGCGGAACCGCTGGGCGGCCGCGGCGCGCTTGGCCAACGAGTCGAGCAGCTCGTCGACGTTGCGCGGGTTCTCCGGAAAGTACTGGCCGTGCTTGGCCATGAAGTCTCCGAAGTCCTGCGGGGTGTCGGTTCCCTGCGCATGCTTGTCGAGCAGGTCGTTGAGGTCGTCGAGCATCTCGTTGACCGCTTGGCGGTCCTCGTCGGTGGCGTTCTCGAGGGCCTGCTTCATGCCGGCGAACCGCTGATCGAGCATCTCGCGGCCGAGCAGATCCTTGATCTGTTCGTACTTCTGTCGCGCCTCGCCGCTGCGCCAGTCGTACTCCGAAAGCTCCTGCACGGCCTTGGCCGGTGACGGCGACAGGGCCTCCAGCTGCAGTTCGCCGAACCGGGCGTCGTCGTCGAGGGCGCGGGCGAGTTCTTTGCGCTCGGCCAGCACGGCCTCGTCGAGCAGCTTCTTGATCTCCTGCAGTGTCCCGTCAAGATTGTTGCGCGCCAAGAGTTCTCGGCGACGCCGGTTTGCCTCGGCGGCCAGCCGGTCGGCGCCCTTCATGTCCTTGGTGCCGCGGCGCAGCAGTTCGGCCAGTGCTCGCCGGGGCGAGGTGCCTTCCATGACGTCCTGGCCGATCTGCTCCAACGCGTCGCGCAGATCGACCGGCGGCGCCAGCGGATCGGGGCCCCCGGTGTAGGCCGAGTACCGGGAGTCATGTCCGTGCGCGCGCTTAGGCATGATCAGCCATAGACGGTCTCGCCCTCGCCGCTGACCTTGTCGATCCGCTTGGCCAGATACAGCGCCTCCAGCGCGAGCTCGAGGGCCGCGGCGCGTTCGCCCTCGGTCTCGGCCTCCACCCGCGTGGCGATGGCGTCGATCACCGGCAGCCCGGGCAGCGCTGCCAGCACGGCCTTGGCCGACACCTGCTCACCCGTCGTCACCGCCGAGCCGCCCTCGACCTCGGCCACCAGCGGGCCGACGTCGATGCCACCGAGCACCCGCTGGGCGGTATCGGCCGTGGCGCGCCGCAGCAGATGCTCGAGCACCGCCTGCTCGCGACCCTCTTCGCCGGACTCGAACTCCAACTTGCCGCGCAGCACGTCGATGACCGTGCCGAGGTCGACCACGCGGGCCACCGGCTCGTCCTCGCCGAGTACCGCGCCGCGGTGCCGCGCCGAGGCCGCCACGGTCTCCGCCGCCGCGATCGCGAAGCGCGCCGACACCCCGGAGCGCTGATCCACCGAGCTCGACTCGCGCAGGTAGCGGGCGAAGCGGGCGATGATCTGCATGAGATAGGCGGGGACCTGCGCCGTGAGGTGCGCTTCCTGGCCGATGACGCCCACTTCGGCGTCCAGCTCGAGCGGGTAGTGCGTCCGGATCTCGGCGCCGAACCGGTCCTTGAGGGGCGTGATGATGCGCCCGCGGTTGGTGTAGTCCTCGGGGTTGGCGCTGGCCACCACGAGAACGTCGAGCGGCAGCCGCAGGGTGTAGCCGCGGACCTGGATGTCGCGTTCCTCCATCACGTTGAGCATCGAGACCTGGATACGTTCGGCCAGGTCCGGCAGCTCGTTGACGGCGACGATGCCACGGTGCGCCCGTGGGATGAGGCCGTAGGCGATGGTCTCGGGGTCACCGAGGCTGCGGCCCTCGGCGACCTTGATGGGGTCGATGTCGCCGACGAGGTCGGCCACGCTGGTGTCCGGGGTGGCGAGCTTCTCGTAGTACCGCTCGCTGCGGTGCCGCCAGGCCACCGGCAGGTCCTCACCGAGGTCGGCGGCCCTGCGCACCGACTCCGGGGTGATCGGCGAGTACGGGTGCTCACCGAGCTCGGCGCCGGCGATCACCGGCGTCCACTCGTCGAGCAGATTCTGCAGCGAGCGCAGCAGCCGGGTCTTGCCCTGCCCGCGCTCGCCGAGCAGGACGAAGTCGTGACCGGCGATCAATGCCCGCTCGAGCTGGGGCAGCACGGTCTCGTCGAACCCGAAGATGCCCGGCCAGATCTCCCTTTCGTTTCCTGGGCCCTCGGCCAGCGCGGTGAGCAGGTTCTCCCGGATCTCCTGCTTGACGGAGCGCTCACGGTGCCCGGATGCACGCAGTTCGCCGAGCGTGCGGGGAAGGTCGTTCGGTGAAGTCACCTCTCCACGCTACGACTGTCCGGCGAACTACTCATGGCGAGTGTGCCGTTACGTCACGCTTCCGACCGTTTTACGTGCCTCAACGTCCCGCTCGGCGCACCACCGTCAGTGGGCGAAGTGGCGAGCGCCCGTGAGATACAGCGTGATGCCGGCCTTGGCGGCGGCCTCGGTCACCAGGTCGTCGCGCATCGATCCACCGGGGTGCACGATCGCCCGGACCCCGGCGTTGGTCAGCGTCTCCAGTCCGTCCGGGAACGGGAAGAACGCGTCGGAGGCGGCCACCGCGCCGCGGACCCGATCGCCCCCGCGCTCCACGGCGAGCCGGGCGGCGTCGACGCGGTTGACCTGACCCATGCCCACCCCGACGGTGGCGCCGTCGGCGGCGATCACGATCGCGTTGGACTTCACCGCACGGCAGGTGCGCCAGGCGAACCGCAGATCGGCCAGCGTCGCCGCGTCGGCGGCCGCGCCGGTCGCCAGCGTCCAGCCGGCCGGATCGTCGCCGGGGGCATCGAGGCTGTCGCGCTGCTGCATCAGCAGCCCGCCGCTGATCTGTCGGATCTCCACGCCGTCGACGGGGGGTTCGGAGGCCACCAGCACGCGAATGTTCTTCTTGCGCGCCAAGACCTCCACCGCTCCGGCTTCATAGGCCGGGGCGATGATCACCTCGGTGAAGATCTCCGAGACGAACTCGGCCATCTCGACGGTCACCTCGGTGTTGGCCGCGATCACCCCGCCGAACGCGCTCAGCGGATCGCACTCGTGCGCCTTGCGATGGGCGTCGGCCACCGACACCGCCGAGACGGCGATGCCGCACGGGTTGGCGTGCTTGATGATCGCCACGCAGATCTGCTCGTGGTCGAAGGCCGCCCGCCAGGCCGCATCGGCATCGGTGAAGTTGTTGTAGGACATCTCTTTTCCGTGCAGCTGCTCGGCCTGCGCCAGCCCGGGCCAGCAGATGTCGTCGCGGTACAGCGCGGCCTGCTGGTGCGGGTTCTCGCCGTAGCGCAGCAGCGAGGTGCGCCGCCAGGTCCGCGCGAACCACGGCGGCAGCGGGGACTGGTCCTCCTCCGGGGCCAGCGTGGCGTCCATCCAGCTGGCGACGGCGACGTCGTACTCGGCGGTGTGCCGGAACGCCAGCGCGGCCAGCTTCTGGCGTTCGGCCAGCGTGAACCCGCCGGCGCGGACCGCGGCGAGCACACCGTCGTAGCCCAGCGGATCCACCGCGACCGCGACGCTGGCGTGGTTCTTGGCCGCGGCGCGGACCATCGACGGCCCGCCGATGTCGATCTGCTCGACGCACTCGTCGATCTCCGCCCCGGAGTCGACGGTCTCGCTGAACGGATAGAGGTTGACCACCACGAGGTCGAAGGGCTCGATCTTGAGTCGCTCCAGGGCGGCGACGTGTTCGGGGTTGCGGGTGTCGGCCAGCAGGCCGGCGTGGATGTGGGGGTGCAACGTCTTCACCCGCCCGTCGAGCACCTCGGGAAAACCCGTCACGAACTCGACCGGGGTGACCGGAATACCTTTGTCGGCAATGGTTTTGGCTGTTGAGCCGGTGGAGACGATGTCCACGCCGGCGTCGTGCAGACCTTGGGCGAGGGGGATCAGGCCACTCTTGTCGTAGACGCTGATGAGCGCGCGCCGAATCGCCCTCTTGCCGATCAATGTCCCCGCGGTCATCCTATGGTCGCCTTTCTGCCACTCCAGGTCACACCGCGCGTCGCCAGCGCGGCCAGCACGTCCACCAGCAGTCGTCGTTCCACGACCTTGATGCGCTCGTGCAAGCTCTCTTCGTCGTCGTCGTCGAGCACCGGCACGGCCTCCTGGGCCAGGATCGGGCCGGTGTCCATCCCGGCGTCGACCAGATGCACGGTGCAACCGGTCACCTTGACCCCGTACCGCAGGGCTTCCGGCACCCCGTGCGCGCCCGGGAAAGATGGCAGCAGCGCCGGGTGGGTGTTGACGACACGACCGATGAAGCGCGAAAGAAACTCCGGTCCAAGTATTTTCATGAACCCGGCCGATACGATCAGATCAGGGCGGTGCGCGGCGGTGGCGTCGGCGATGGCGGTGTCCCAGTCGGCGCGGTCGCCGTGGTCGGCCAGTCGCACGCAGAACGTCGGCAACGAGGCGGCCCGGGCGATCTCCACCGCGCGGCAGTCGCGGTCCACCCCGACTCCCACCACCCGCGCCGGGTAGTCACCGGTGGCCGCGGCAAGCACCGATTCGAGCAACGATCCGGTCCCCGATGCCAGAACGACCAACCGTGCCGGCGCGCTTGGGGGGACGTGGAGGGGATGCTGCACGGCGATGAGCCTAGCCTCCCGTCCCCATCGGGGCTCGGCCTCAGTGCTCGGCCGGGGGCCCGACGTCGTCGTCGACGATCATCAGGTCTTCGAGGTCTTCGAGATCGGGTGCCGGCGGGGGCGGCGGGCGCTGCTCGCGCTCGGGTTCGGGTTGCGGTTCCGACTCGGGTGCCGGCTCGCCGAGTGTGGATTCGCGGCGAGACTCCGCACCGTCCTCGGCGCCGGGTTCACGCTCGGGGAACTCGATCGGCTCGGACATCGGCTCCGGCTCGGACTCCGGCGCGAATTCGGAGTCGAACAGCGGCTCCGGCTCGGGTTCGACCGGCCGCGGCGCTCGCTTCGGGCGTCGGCTGATGCCGCCCGCCATGACCACCGTAAGCCCGCCGACGAGGAAGAACCAGAGGAACACCGCCGGGCCGAAGGTCGCCTGATCGACCCCGACGCCGCCGAAGTTGCCCAGTTCACCGCCGCCGGCGTAACCGAGCACCACCATCGTCACCGCCGAGATCAGGGCGGCGACCGCCAGCTTGGCGAAGGCCGCCGGAAGCGGCAGGGGGCGTCGCGCACACTGCTGCCCCACCGCGACCCCGGATGCGGCGCCCACGATGAGCAGCGCCACCCACACCGGTCCCAGCGGCGGTGTGGGAACCGCCGCCAGGATCGGCAGTGCCGGGATGTCGCCACCGAAGACGGTGAACGAACTGAAGGTCGCGAACCCGATGTGGGCACTCGAGCCGACGGCGACGGCCGAGGTGCCGACGATCACGTTCGGCACGTACAGCGCGGACAGCACCGTCAGGCTGAGTTGGCCGAAGAACGAATCGGTGATCGCGAAGAGCTCGTGCATCGTGCCCCAGTGCACGACGAGCGAAGCGGCGGTGACGGCGCCCGACAACCCGAGCAGGGCCAGCAGACCGGCCGCGGCCGCCCGCACCGCGTCGGCCACCCACGCCGGGAGCCGCAGCAGCACCAGCGCGCGGCGGCCCACCTGCGACGCCACACCCAGCAGAGCGCCGATGGCGTGCACCGCGAGCACACCGGAGAACGCGCGCAGGGCGTTGGGCGTCTGCAGTTCGGCGATCACCGACGAGGCGTCGTGGATGACGGCGAGCGCGATGGCCGCGATCAACAGAGGACCGCCCAGCGCCGAGGCGACCACCCAGCGGATCACGAACCACGACGCCCGCGGCGAGATCGCCTGCGCGGTGGTTCGGGCGGTCCCCCACACCATCACCAGCACGGGGAGCAGCGGCAGGACCGCAAGCTGATGCCCGGCTATCGAGATCGGCACCTGGTGGACGGCGAGCCACATGCTCGCGATCGCGCCCAGCGTGCCGGTCATGTCGCTGTTGGCGATGACCAGCTGCAGCAGCGTCACCGCGGCGATGACGATCAGCGCCACCAGAGACGGGCCGAACGCGACCCGCACCAGGTCCCGGGCCTGCTGCGTGCCGGCCGTGCCGGGGGTGTCCTCCATCCGTGTCACTCGACGCGCCGGTCAGGCGAGCTGCGCGAGGAGCGTCCGGTCAGGACGGGTTCGGGCCCGACGACGGCGCCGGGGACGGCGCCTCCGACTGCTGCCCGGGCTGCCCGGGCTGCCCGGACGCCGGCTGCTGCTGACCCGAGCCCACCGACGGGGGCGGGCTGAAGCTGGGAAACCCGGTCGGCGGGGTGGGCGAGCCGCTCTGCGAACCGGGGTCGTTGAAACCGCTGGACGGCCCGGGCCCGTAGCCGCCGCCGTACTGGGACGGGTAGCCGGGGCGTTGCGGAGGACCCTGCTGCGGGCCGGGCTGGCCGTAGTAGCCCCCCGGGGGCGGGCCGTACTGGCCGTACTGCTGCTGCTCGTAACGCGGCCGCGGGGCCGGTGCCGTGATCACGCCGGCCTCCAACAGGAGCGCCGCGATCGAGACTCCGGCTTCCAGCAGCGTGAAGAGCAGGACCAGCCACAGCGCCCACCCGATGGCGAAGCCCGGTGGCTTGGTGACCACCTGGGCGATGACCAGCAGGACCGCCAGCACCGACAGGACGGCGACCACGGCGGAGAAGTTCCTGGCCTTGGGCAGCAGGCCCGTCGCCGCGAGCAGGGCGGCGACGAGCGCCGCGATGATCGGGAAGCCGCCCCCACTGCCGGTCAACTCGGCACCGCCGAACGGTCCCAACTCTGCATTGACCGTGAACACCGGCCCGAAGCTGGCCAGGTACGCGGCCAGGCCCAGCACCACCACCGCGGCGGTCAGGTAGACGGGCAACTTGCTCGGCCCGGCCTCGGCCGACCCGTAGGCCGGCCCTCCTGGACCGTAGGACCCGGGTGACTGCGCCGGCGGGTAGCCCGGGTTGGTGGGCGGGTACGTCATGGCCTCTCCTCCAGCCTTGTCACGCCGCGTCGCGCGGCGCTTTTCGCTTTCTGGCACCGCACTGTGCGGCGCTGCATCGGTTATGGCTCGCGAACGGACTTGAAGTCAGTACGACCATCCACGCTAGCGCACCACGCTGTGGCGGCCCGCGACCATCGGCGTGTCACGCCCGCGTAGGCGGAGGGGTTCAACCCGACGCCAGCACCGGCGCCCCGACCGAACCGTGCTCGGCTGCCTCGATTTCGCGCACCAGCGGTAGCACCCGCGCGCCGAAGTACTCGATCTCCTCCTGGAAATGCAGGAAGCCGCCGAGGATCAGGTCCACACCGCGCTTGCGGTAGGCCGCGATGCGCTCCGCGATCTGCTCGGGTGTGCCGATCAACTCGGTGCGGAACCCGTCGTTGTACTGGACCAGGTCCTCGAAACTCGAGTCCGCCCACATGCCCCGTTTGTCGGACGTCGAGCTGCCGGCTTGCTGAACCGCGTCGTGGAAGCCTTGGACGGCGGGCCGGTTGGCCTTGGCGATGATCTCGCGGAGGACTTCTCGTGCTTCGCTTTCTGAGTCGCGGGCGATGATGAACCCGTTCAGGCCGAACTTCACCTCCCGGCCGGCCTCGCGGGCGTGCTCGCGGACGTCGACGACCTGCTCGGTGACACCGTCGAAGTCCTTGCCATTGGAGAAGTACCAGTCGGCGTAGCGTCCGCCGTTGCGCCGCGCCGCCGTGGAGTTACCGCCCTGGAACAGTTCGGGATTGGGCCGCTCGGGGGTGTTCAGCGCCTTCGGCTTCAGGGTGAAGTCGTGGATGCGATAGAAGTCGCCGCGGAAGTCCACGTCGTCCTCGGTCCAGATCTTGCGCAGCACCTGTAGGAACTCCGCGCTGCGCCGGTAGCGCTCGTCGTGTTCGAGCCATGGCTCGCCCAAGTGGGTGAACTCGTCCTTGAACCAGCCCGACACCACGTTGACCGCGAACCGGCCACCGGAGAGATGATCGGCGGTGGCGCCGAGCTTGGCCAGCACTGCCGGCTGCCACAAACCCGGATGCACCGCGGCGATCACCTTGAGCCGCTGCGTGGCCAGCAGCAGCGCCAACGAGAAGCTCGTCGACTCGTGCTGGAACTCCGCGCCGTAGCTGGCCCCGTAGCGGACCTGGGACAGCGCGTACTCGAAGCCGTTGTTCTCGGCCGTCTGCGCGAGCTTCGCGTTGTACTCGTAGTTCCAGTCGGTCCGCTGTTCGATGGTGCTGGTGACCAGCCCTCCGCTGACGTTGGGCACCCAGTAGGCGAACTTCACATGGTCGGCGATGCGTTCAGTCGTCATGGTGGCCCATGGTCGTGGCGGCCGCGGCGGCGGTCACGGGTTTAATTCGCCGCGAGTTGTTGGGATCGGTAGCCGGCACCACGCATTTCACTTGCCTTCGTCACGTCGCCGACAACGCGCGGCCCAGGAAGGAAGACACCACATGAACATCTCGACCATCGTCCCCGCGAACATCCAGCGGCAGATCGACCGCGTGGATCGCCAGCGCAGCCTGCTGATCGGAATCAGCTGCGGCCTGGTCGCATTCTGGTCGATCTACCGGGTGATCTGGACGGTCTACCTGGCGCTGACGTACGACTTCTTGTTCGGATCGCTGATCTTCCCAGTCATCCTGTGGGGTGTGGTCGGCGTCGCCGCGGCGATCGCCTCCACCGCGTTCCTGCGTCACTACGCCAAGTCGCCGGCCTCCTCCGGCGACACCGAGATCCAGCAGCCCTGAGCTGAATCGACCCGGTCCCGGGCGCGCCGTCGTGCGCGCCCGGGACGAGGCGTTCCCGATGCGGCCGGCGGCACACCGGTCAGCGGGACCCCGCCCTTGCCCAGCAGAGGTGGAACACGTTCTAATTCTGCTCATGGATTACGGACTTGTGCTCTTCACCAGCGATCGCGGGATCACTCCGGCGGCCGCTGCCAAGCTCGCCGACGACCACGGCTTTCACACGTTCTACGTGCCCGAGCACACCCACATCCCGGTTAAGCGCGACGCCGCCCACCCCACCACCGGCGACGAGACACTGCCCGACGACCGCTACATGCGCACCCTGGATCCGTGGGTGAGTCTCGGCACCGCCTGCGCCGTCACCTCCCGGGTGCGGCTGTCCACCGCGGTCGCGCTGCCCGTCGAGCACGACCCCATCACGCTGGCGAAATCCATTGCCACCCTTGATCATCTGTCCGGCGGTCGGGTGAGCCTCGGCGTCGGCTTCGGCTGGAACACCGACGAGCTCGCCGACCACAACGTGCCCCCGGGCCGGCGGCGCACCATGCTGCGCGAGTACATCGAGGCCATGCGCGAACTGTGGACCGAGGAAGAAGCCGCCTACGAGGGCGAGTTCGTCAACTTCGGTCCCAGCTGGGCGTGGCCCAAGCCGATCCAATCGCACATCCCGGTGCTGGTCGGGGCGGCGGGCACGGAGAAGAACTTCACGTGGATCGCACGATCCGCCGACGGTTGGATCACCACGCCGCGCGACTTCGACATCGACGAGCCGGTCAAGCTGCTGCAGGACACCTGGGCGGCCGCCGGGCGCGACGGCGCCCCGCAGATCGTGGCGCTGGACTTCAAGCCGGTGCCCGAGAAGCTCGCGCACTGGCGGGAGTTGGGCGTCACCGAGGTGCTGTTCGGGCTGCCCGACAAGCCGGCCGACGAAGTCGCCGCCTACGTCGAGCGGCTGGCCGGCAAGCTCGCCGCGATGGTCTGAGGCTAGGTCAGCGTTGCGCGGTTGACGCCGTCGCCGTCGCACTTCACGGTGATGGCCGCGCCGATCGGATCGTCGTCGCTCATCAGTGCCACCAGGGTCTCGTCGGTGGTCAGCGCCATGAACCGGCTGTCATCCGCATCCAGCCTGCCGATGATGACACCGGTGCGCTCGGGCCAGTCGTAGCGCACCGAGTAGGTCTCGATGACCCCGGAGCCGTCGACGTTACGAGTGACGGCGACCGTCGGCAGTGCGGCGATGTCGGCCTGCAGTTCCTTGCTCCGGTCGGGTGCCCAGTCGGCGGGCTCGGTGGAGTAGACCCCCACCGAGTACTTGCTCATGATGCCGCCGTTGGCGCCGACGAGCCCGAATGTCCCTGGGTTGTCGCGCATTCGGGCCACGGTCTCGGCGATGCCGTGCAGCGAGTAGCTGTTGCCCGGCCCGCCGAAGTACGGAAGGCCACCGGTGAGGGTGAGTCCGCGCGGGTCGTCGCTCGCCAGTCCGAAGGCGTCGCACACCGCGAACACCGGAAACGGGAAGCAGCTGTAGAGGTCGAAGGTGGCGACGTCGTCCACGCCGATGCCGGTAACCCGAAGTGCTTCTGCAACAGCATTTCTGGCGGAATAACTGAGGTGCAGGTCGACACGGTCCAACAGGGTCTGCTCGGTCTGGTCGGCGTGCCCGCGCAGATAGACCCACTTCTCCTCGGGCACGCCCAGCCGCCGTGCCGCCTCGACCGACATCATCACAGCGGCCGCGCCCTGGTTGACGGTGTCGCGGGCCACCATGAGCCGCGGATACGGGTCGCAGATCATCCGGTTCTCGTCGGTCACCGTCATCAGCTCCGACACCGAGCGCTCCACCGGCGAGGACGAGAACGGGTTCTTCGCAGCGACTTTCGAGAACGGCGCGAAGAGCTCGGCCATGTCGCGCCGGTAATCGGTGACGCTGACGCCCGACCGGGCTCGTCGCGCGTTGTCCAGCAACCCGTACTGCACGGGCGCGCCGGTCAGCCCGTGGGTCGCGGTGTACTCGCTCATGTACTGCTCGAAGCCGTAGCCACGGTCCTCGAGCTGGCCGCCGACGTGTTCGGTGAAGTCCGGCTTGTCATCACGGCCGGCGAAGTACTTCGCCGTGGATCCCGGCTCCGAGCCGAGGACCAACACGACCTCGGCGTCGCCGGCGGCGATGGCCCGGGCGAACTCCGTCACCAGCTTCTGCGGGCCGTTGCCGCCGATGGACTCGAGCACCGCACGCGCGGGATCGGCGCCGACCCGCCGAGCCACCGATCGCAGGTAGTTGTCCGAGCAGCCGAGCGGCGGCTTGGCGAACGGGGTGCAGATCTCGAACTGCCGCAGCCCGGCGAACACCTCGATCGCCCCAGCCACTGCCGCCACGTCCGCGCCGGTGTCGGCGAGGGCGGCCCGCACCGCCTCGGTGGCCAGGTCGACGGCGGACATGCCCCGGTAGCCGGGGTCGTCGATGCGCTCGGTGAACTGCCCGACGCCGACGAGGACGGGGGTGCGCGGGTCGACCGACGGCATTGGAAACCTCCTGGCGGGTGTTAGTTCGCCAGGCTAACCGAAAACGAGAACGTGTTCCAATCCGCCGCCCGCGCTGGGTTACAGGCTTTCGAAGATCTCCCGGGCCAGTGCCGCCGTCGCCGACGGCGTCTTGCCGACCTTGACCCCGGCCGCCTCGAGCGCTTCCTGCTTCGCCGCGGCGGTGCCCGAGGAGCCCGACACGATGGCGCCGGCGTGGCCCATGGTCTTGCCCTCCGGCGCGGTGAAGCCGGCGACGTAGCCGACGACCGGCTTGGAGCAGTTGGCCTTGATGTAGTCGGCCGCGCGCTCCTCGGCGTCGCCGCCGATCTCGCCGATCATCACGATGACCTTGGTCTCGGGGTCCTTCTCGAACGCCTCGATGGCGTCGATGTGCGTGGTGCCGATGACCGGGTCGCCGCCGATGCCGATGGCGGTGGAGAAGCCGAGATCACGCAGCTCGTACATCATCTGGTAGGTCAGCGTGCCGGACTTCGACACCAGGCCGATCGGGCCTTTGCCGGTGATGTTGTTCGGCGTGATGCCGACCAGCGACTCGCCGGGGGTGATGATGCCGGGACAGTTCGGCCCGATGATGCGAATCGCAGGACCTTTGGCTCCACCTTTTTCCAGGTTATAGGCCCACGCATAGGCGCTGTCCTGCACCGGGATTCCCTCGGTGATGACCACCAGCAGCGGGATCTCGGCATCGATCGCCTCGATGATCGCGTCCTTGGCGAACTTCGGCGGCACGAACGCGATCGAGACGTCCGCGCCGGTCTCCTTCATCGCCTCGGCCACGGTGCCGAACACCGGGAGCTCAACGGCGGAGCCGTCTTTCGCGGTATGCGAGACGGTGGTTCCCGCCTTGCGGGCGTTGACGCCGCCGACCACCTTGGTGCCGGCCTTGAGCATCAGCGCAGTGTGCTTGGTGCCCTCGCCGCCGGTGATGCCCTGGACGATGACCTTGGAGTCCTTGTTCAGAAAGATAGACATATTCCGTTGGCTCCCTTACTTGTTCGCCAGCTCGGCGGCTTTGTCGGCGCCCGAGTCCATGGTCTCGGCCTGGATCACCAGCGGATGGTTCGCCTCGGACAAGATGCGACGGCCCTCGTCGACGTTGTTGCCGTCGAGACGCACGACCAGCGGCTTGTTGGCGTCGTCACCGAGCATCTGCAGCGCCTTGACGATTCCGTTGGCCACCGCGTCGCATGCCGTGATGCCACCGAAGACGTTGACGAACACGCTCTTGACCTGCTTGTCGCCCAGGATCACGTCGAGCCCGGCGGCCATCACCTCGGCCGAGGCGCCGCCACCGATGTCAAGGAAGTTGGCCGGCTTCACGCCGCCGTGCTTCTCGCCGGCGTAGGCCACCACGTCCAGCGTGGACATCACCAGTCCGGCTCCGTTGCCGATGATGCCGACCTGCCCGTCGAGCTTGACGTAGTTGAGGTCGTTCTCCTTGGCCTTCAGCTCGAGCGGGTCGGTCGCGTCCTTGTCCTCGAACTCCACGTGATCGGGATGGCGGAAGTCGGCGTTGGCGTCCAGGGTGACCTTGCCGTCCAGCGCCAGGATCTGATCGTCGGGGGTGCGCACCAGCGGGTTGACCTCGACCAGCGTCGCGTCCTCGCCGACGAAGACCTCCCACAGCTTGGCGATCGTCACCGCGGCGGCGTCGAGCACCTCGGCGGGCAGGTGGCCCTGCTCGGCGATCGAGCGGGCGAACGCCAGGTCGACACCCTTGACGGCGTCAACGGAAATCCGGGCCAGCCGCTCCGGCTTGGTGGCGGCCACCTCCTCGATCTCCACCCCGCCCTCCACCGAGCACATCGCCAGGTAGGTGCGGTTGGACCGGTCGAGCAGGAAGGAGATGTAGTACTCCTCCGCGATGTCGCTGGCCTCGGCGACCAACAACTTCTTGACGATGTGGCCCTTGATGTCCAGGCCGAGGATGTTCTTGGCGTGGGTGTAGGCGTCATCGGCGGTGGCTGCGTACTTGACGCCTCCGGCCTTCCCGCGGCCACCCACCTTGACCTGTGCCTTGACCATCACCGGCTTGCCGATCTCCTCCGCGATGGCTTTCGCGTCATCGGGGGAATCGGTCACCCGGCCCGGGGTGGTGGGGACGTTGTGCTTGGCGAACAGCTCCTTCGCCTGATACTCGAAAAGATCCATGAGGCTCACTGTCTGTGTCGGCGCTGACGGTTGCGTTTGCGGAACTCGCTCCCCGGGAACTGTATCGACAGCCGAACCGACCACTGACGCCGCGTACCAGTCATGTGGTCCATCTCACCGCCGAGTAGAAGTGATTCATTTCACAATCCTCAGCGGAATAGCGCCATGGGTTGCCACCTCCATTGGAATTTGGTTAACGTCTCTGGGTCTAGATAACGCTTTGGTCACGACTAGAGGGACTATCCGTTTTGACGCAGCATCTGCCGGCCACCGCTCCCAACGGAGACAAGCTGGCTGCGCGTCCCCTGAGCAGGGCGTTTGATCCCGCGCGGGTCGACGTCACGGACATCATCCCGTTCAACGAATTCGGTGACCTGCACGACCTCGACTTCCGCGAGCACACCGCCTTCGACACCGAAGCTCAGGTCGTGCACAGCCCCGAGCTCGACGACATGCACGATGTGGACGATCTCGCGCCGCTGCGCCTGGCCGTGCCCGCCGAGTTCGCGAAGCGGGACAGCCGCCCCCTCGAGCGGCCGCGCTTCTCCAACACCGAAGACACCGACATCCTGCCCCGCACCCCACAGCACCGCAGGCAGCCGACCAGCGCGGCCAAGGGCCGGGTCATGATCGCCGCAATGGCGGCCGGTGCCGCCGCCGCCGCGGCATACACCTCGGTCAAGCCGCCGGAAAAGGTCGTTTCGCAAACCGTGCTGGCCGCAGAGAAGACCCCGATGGACGGCGCCGTGACGACGACGCCGCGCGGCATGCAGCTCATCATGGTGAAGCCGGCTGCCGATGTCGCGGTGCACAGCGAGGAGCTGGCCAAGGGCACCGCCTTCGCCCAGGAACGCGCCGAGCGCGAGGCGCGACTGCAGCGCCCGCTGTTCGTGATGCCGACCAAGGGCATCTACACCTCCGGGTTCGGCTACCGCTGGGGCGCGCTGCACGCCGGGATCGACCTGGCCGGCCCGATCGGCACCCCGATCTACGCCGTGTCCGACGGAATCGTCACCGACGCCGGACCCACCGCGGGCTACGGGGCGTGGGTCAAGATTCGGCACTCCGACGGCTCGGTTTCGCTGTACGGCCACGTCAACACCTGGCTGGTCCAGGTCGGCCAGCGCGTGTTCGCCGGCGATCAGATCGCCACCATCGGCAATCGGGGCGACTCGACCGGCCCGCACCTGCACTTCTCGATCCTGGCGAACGGCACCAACTTCATCGACCCGGCGCCGTGGCTTGCCGCCCGAGGAATCAAGCTCGGGCCCTACGCCGGCTGACCTGGTGACCGCGCCGAACGACCCGCGCTCCACCCCGAACATCATCCGGCGCCAGCCGTCCGGACCCATTCCCAGCGTCCGGGCCGACGAGACCCGAACGGGCATCATCCGTCGTGCACCGACCGGGCCTTTTCCAGCGGCGGGCGAACCCCGCACGACGCACATTCCGCGCCCGCCCCTCGAGGACGCCCCGACGGGGTTGATCGGCCGCGCGGCACCGGTGTCGGTGCCCGGGCGACTGGCTCAGGTCGATCTGTCGACTGGCAGGACGGCGATCGCGGCGAGCGCGGTGAGCATCGTCAGCGGTTGGGCCACCGCGGTGGTCGCCACCGACCTCATCACCGGATGGTGGGGCAGCGACCGGCTGTTCTGCGTCGCGGTCGGCTTCCTGACGCTGCTGTTCGCGGTCACGACGGTGGCCGGCGTGATCCTGCTGCTGCTCCGCCGCTCGGTGGGCCGATACCTGATCGCCTTCGGCGCGGTGGTGGCGCTGCTGACATTCGGCAGCGTGTTCGTGGCGGGAGCGCGAATCCCGTTGGCCGTCTACGTCATTCCGGTGCTGCCGCTGGCAAGTCTGTCGCTGGCACTGCACCCCGCGACTCGCCGCTGGTGCCGGCTGCGCTGAGCCGGATGTCGTGCCACCACGATCCGACCAGCATGACCGCGCCGGCCCAGGCCGCGCCGAGCAGCCAGCCCGCCAGCACGTCGCTGACGTAGTGCACGCCCAGATAGACCCGGGAGAATCCGACGGCGCCGGTGACGCCGACCGCCAGGCTCCACACCGCAACCCGGCCCGGCCACGAGCCGATCACCCAGCGGCTCAGCATCCAGGCGCACAGCAGCGCCACCGCCGCCGTGCCGGTGGCGTGCCCGGATGGGAAGGAGTAACCGTTCTCGGAGACCACCGCGAACGGCGAGGCCGGCCTGCTGCGGCCCACCACCGCCTTGGCGGTCACGATCACCAGTCCGATGCCCGCCGGCGCCGATCAGACCCAGCACGGCGGGCAGCCACGTCCCCGACCGCCACACGACAACGGCGGTCACGAGCACCGCCACAGCCGCCACGACCATCGAATTACCCAGAACCGTAACGGCCTTCAAGGCGATGGTCAGCCACAAGTCGCGATGGCCCGCCAGCCAGTGGGCGGCCGGCTCGTCAATGCCGTTGATGCCGTCGCCGACCAGAACGTCCTCGAGGATCTCGGTGAAGGCCGCCGCGAGTCCCGCGACGACGACGAAACCGGCCAGCAGGGCCAGACCCACGGCGACGCTGACCGAGAAGCGCTTCGCCAGGGCGGCCCCGAAGTCGCCGAGGTGCCGGTCCACCCAGGCCGCCACCGCGGAGTCGCGGATTCTGCCCCATCCGGCCGAAAGCATCCGCGGGTTGGCGGAAACCCAGATCGCCGCGGCCACGAACAGGGCGAGCAGGACCAGAACCAGGATGCTGACCGGGCCGAAACCACTCGCCCCGGGGCCGTAGTCCCCCGGCATCGCTACAACTTCTGCAGCGGTGCGTGATTGTGCATCAGCTTGACCCGGCCCGCGCTGCCGAAGTCGATCAGCGACATCGCCGACTCGCCCATCCCGGACACCTCCTCGACGCGGCCGAGGCCGTACTTGTCGTGGTTGACCCGGTCACCCGCTTCGAGCACCATCAGCGGCCGCTTGCCCGCGCCGCCGGAGCGCGCAGGCGAGGGTCGCGGCGTACCGAACATCCCACCGCCGCCACCCGGGGACACCCGTCCCGGGGCGCTGAACGACGGGGTGGGATCGGTGCGCCGCCAGTCGATGAGTTCCTCCGGAATCTCGCGCAGGAAGCGCGATTCCGGGTTGAGCATGGGCTGGCCCCAGGATGAGCGGACCTTGGCGCGACTGAGGTAGAGCCGCTTCCGGGCGCGGGTGATGCCGACGTAGGCCAGCCGGCGCTCCTCCGACAACTCGGTCGGATCGCCGAGCGCCCGCATATGCGGAAACATTCCGTCTTCCCAACCGGTGACGAACACGACGGGGAACTCCAGCCCCTTGGCGGTGTGCAGGGTCATCAGCGTGACCACGCCGGAGTCGTGCTCGGGCAGCTCGTCGGAGTCGGCCACCAGCGACACCCGTTCCAGGAACTCGGCCAGCACGCCGGTCTGCGGCACGTCCTCGTCCTCGGTGTCTGTCGTCCTCGCTCGCCAGCGCCGCGGCGTTGGCCCGGTCGATGCTGAATTCGTGTGCGACGCTGACCAATTCATTGAGGTTGTCCAACCGGGCCAGATCCTGCGGGTCGCTGGAGGACTCCAGCTCGGCGCGGTATCCGGTGCGGTCCAGAACCGCCTCGACGAGGTCGCCCAGTTCGTCGTCGAGCCGGCCGCGAAGGCCGTCGAGCAGGTTGACGAAGCTCGTGATCGCCTTCTCCGAGCGGGTGTTCAGCATCGGGACCTTGCCCTCGGCCGCGGCGGCCAGCGCGTCGGCGAAGGTGCTGCCGGTGTTCTCGGCGTAGACCGCGACACACGCCTCGGCGCGGTCGCCGATACCGCGCCGCGGGGTGTTGAGAATGCGGCGCAGGCTGACCGCGTCACCGGGGTTGTCCAGCACCCGCAGGTAGGCGACGATGTCGCGAATCTCCTTGCGCTCGTAGAACCGAACGCCGCCGACGACCTTGTACGGGATGCCTGCGCGGATGAAGATCTCCTCCAGCGACCGCGACGAGTTGTTGGTCCGGTAGAACACCGCGACGTCGTTGTAGGTGAACTCGCCGGCCCCAGCGGCACCGTCGGCCAGTGCATCGATCTCGCCGGCGACGAACCTGGCCTCGTCGTGCTCGTTGTCGGCGACGTAGCCGACGATCAGCTCGCCCTCGCCGGCGTCGGTCCAGAGCCGCTTCTCGCGCCGGTTCGAGTTGCGGGCAGATCACGGAGTTGGCGGCGGACAGGATGTTCTGCGTCGAGCGGTAGTTCTGCTCGAGCAGGATGGTGGTCGCGTTGGGGAAGTCGCGCTCGAAGTCCTCGATGTTGCGGATGGTCGCACCACGGAAGGCGTAGATCGACTGGTCGGCGTCGCCGACGACGCACAGTTCGCTGGGCGGTATCGTCGCCGGTATCCCGCCGCCGGTTGCCCGACGAGCTCGCGGACCAGTACGTACTGGGCGTGGTTGGTGTCCTGGTACTCGTCGACCAGGATGTGCCGGAACCGCCTGCGGTAGTACTGCGCGATCTGCGGGAAGTTCTGCAGCACCGCGACCGTCTCGCCGATCAGGTCGTCGAAGTCCAGCGCGTTGGCCGTGCGCAGCCGGCGCTGGTACTCGCCGAACACGCTCGCCACGGTGCGGGCCAGATCATCGGCGTCGGGCGTCAGCGCCTCGACCGCCCGCTCGGGGCTGATCAGCTCGTTCTTCAGGTTCGAGATCGCGTTGGCCAGCAGCCGCGGCGAATACCGCTTGACGTCGAGCCCCATGTCCTTGCCGATCATCAGCAGCAGGCGGCGCGAGTCGTCGGCGTCGTA
The DNA here is from genome assembly GCA_963753095.1 of uncultured Actinomycetota bacterium. GTDB lineage: Bacteria > Actinomycetota > Actinomycetes > Mycobacteriales > Mycobacteriaceae > Mycobacterium. The sequence goes on along the minus strand of CAVWBC010000014.1, from coordinate 500,264 downwards.
GATCGAGAAGTTGGAGTTGCGGCCCGGCAGCAGGGAGGCCTGGTTGCGCAGGATGCGCACGCAGGTCGAGTGAAACGTCGACACCCACATGTTGCGGGCGCGCGGACCCACCAGCGCCACCACCCGTTCGCGCATCTCGGCGGCGGCCTTGTTGGTGAAGGTGATGGCCAGGATCTGGCCGGGCCCGACGTCGCGGGCCGCCAGCAGGTACGCGATCCGGCGCGTCAGGACGGCGGTCTTGCCCGACCCGGCGCCGGCCACGATCAGCAGGGGCGCACCTTCGTGCAGCACCGCCTGGCGCTGTGGCGGGTTCAGACCGTCGAGCAGTTCGGCTACGTCCGCCGGGGGCTGGTATTCCGTCACGTGCACACTCATGTCTGCCCCAACCTACCGCTATATGGCGACAGTCTTTTTGCGAAGACGGCCTCCGGAGTGGCACACTCGGCGTGTGCTTTCCGAGCAGCGATTTTTCTACGGGTACCGCTCCGCGGTGCCCGGGGTGGTCTAGCTGCTCGACCCAGAGCCCCGTGGTCCGCATCCGGATCCGGGGCTCGTCTCGTGTGTGGGGCCCGGACCGGATGAGACCAGAACCTACAGATGAGGACAACGGAACGATGACTGTAGAAGCCGAGCGGATGCCCGACATCGACGACCTGCGCCGCGAGATCGACCGCCTCGACGCGGAGATCCTCGCCGCCGTCAAGCGCCGCACCGAGGTCTCGCAAGAGATCGGCCGCGCCCGGATGGCCTCCGGTGGTACCCGACTGGTGCACAGCCGCGAGATGAAAGTGATCGAGCGCTACAGCGAACTCGGCCCGGAGGGCAAGGATTTCGCGATGCTGCTGTTGCGCATGGGTCGCGGCCGGCTCGGGCACTAGCTGCCTGCGAAGAACAACTAGCTCACTGCGTCGACGAGCCAGGGCGTCATCCACTTGACCGCATTCGGTGTCGGGTGCACACCATCACTGCGCACCAGCACGCCGTTGATCTTGGCCGTGTAGTAGCCGTTCGGGGCCAGCTTCTTGTTGAGGTCGAGCACCTCGACGTTCGGCAGGTCCTCGACGACGCCGCGCAGCAGGGTGTTCCAGCGTTTGACGCGGCTGGGCTGATCTTCCGGATACAGGCTGCCGTCGGGCCGCTCGCCGTGATGGTTGAAGGGCTCCGTCGTGACCACGATCCGGGCGCCGCTGCCGCCCAGGATTTCCAGCGCGCGCTGCAGCTCGGCCTGCAGATACGTGTCGAAGTCCGGGTCGCCGATATGCGTCCAGCTTCCCGCGCCACATCCGATCCACCGTCTCCCAGCGACCGACCGTCAGCAGGACGACGTCGGGACGATCGTGGGCGATCCGCTCGGACCAGCGTTCCGGCCAGGTGTCGCACTCGGACTTCTGCTCCAGCGTCTGGCCGCTGTACCGGTATGGCCCGCCGCGGACCAGGCCGCAGCCGATGGTGGTTCGGTCCAGGAAGTTGATGCCGGGCGTGGGCGGCAGATACCGCATCACCGTCCACGCGATCGAGTCGCCGAACACGGCCACCGTGTGCAGCCGGGCGCCGGCTTGAGGTGGCGGCCCGGGCCGCACCGTCTCCACCGGTGACACCATGGCGGCGGCAGACACATCGGGCATAAGGCCGCCACCGGGGCCGGCCCCGTCGGCACGACGAGCACCGTGACGACCACCGCGGTGGCGACCGTCGCGCCGGCGAACCGCACGAGCGGCACGTGCACGGGCCGCCAGCGCCGGACCGGCTGCTCGATCACCCACCACGACACCACCGCGGCGGTCAGCGTCGCGACGCAGCGGACGGCGAACAGGGCGTAGCCGGACAAGCCGGTGCGTTCTCCGTTGAGCACCAGGAAGATCGGCCAGTGCCAGAGGTACACGCCGTAGGAGATGACGCCGAGCCAGACCAGCGGCCGCACCGCCAGCACGCGGGCCACGGGGCCGCTCTGGTCGAGCGCGACCGGGGCGATCACCGCGACGGCGGCCAACGCGACGACGACCAGCAGTCCGTGCCGGAACTCCGCGGCGCTCCCCGTCGCACGGTGTACGGCCGCTGCCAGAATCGCCACCCCGACCACCGGGACGATGCGCGCGGCCCATTTCGACCCGCCGCGAGCGGATCAGCGACCAGCCGGCCATCACCGCCGACCAGTCCCGGACCAGCAGCGCTGCCGCCGCGGCACCGATCAGCAGCGCCTGGGCCCGGGTGTCGGTGGCGAAGTAGACGCGGTTCAACGAAGCATCCGATGACATCAGGACGGCCTCGACCGCCGAGGCCAGCGCACCCAGACCGGCCAGGACGACCACGACGGTGCGCACCGTGGCGAGCGAGGCCGTCGCGCCGCGACGCCTTGCCAGCGCGGCGAGCAGTATCGCGATCGCGGCCAGCAGCAGCGGCCAGATCAGGTAGTACTGCTCCTCGACCCCCAGCGACCAGGTGTGCTGCAGCGGTGACGGGTTGGCGCCCTGGCTGAAGTAGTCGGCCTTGTGGGCGATGAACGCCCAGTTGGCGGTCCACAGGAATGCCGCGACGGCGTCGGTCCGCAGGGTCTCCACGGCGTCCGGCGGGAACAGCGCGCGAACGGACACCACCGCCATGCCCATCAGCAGAAGTGCGGGCAGCAGCCGTCGACCGCGCCGGATCCAGAACCCGCGCACGTCGATACGGCCGGTCCGTCCGAGTTCGTCGAGGAGCAGGGAGGTGATCAGGAATCCGCTGAGCACGAAGAAGATGTCGACGCCGATGAAGCCCCCGGCGACGCCCGGAATGCCACCGTGTCCGACTAGGACGAGCGCGACCGCGATACCGCGGATGCCGTTGAGCGCCGCCACGCCGGCGCTCGCCGAGGGAACCGGATTGCGCCGAGCCGCGCTCCAGGGCGGGGGTGACCCATCGACGTTGCGCAGCAGAGCGCGCCGGCGCCGCGGTCACGTTGAGCCCTCCCTTGCTCCGGGGTTCTGACTCTAGGTGCGAATGCCCGGAGATCGGTGGCGGCGCGCGGCTAGCAGCGGGTGAGCTCTTTGTCGACGATCTTGTGGCGCCTCGGGGTCGGACGAGACGACCTGGTCCAGCGCGAGCATCAGTCCGCCGATCGCGCCGGTGACCTGGGCGACGACCAGGTCGGGCACTCCCCGGCGGACGGGTCGGGTGGGTTGATCACCGAACTTTCGGGTCGCGGCGTTCATGGCGGGCTCCAATCGGGACGACGGTCTCACCCCGGAATAGCCGCCGCTTGCAATTGCAAGCGTGACGATGGCCACAGCTAGCGCTGCTGTCCGCACGAGACCTAGTTGGTCAGCGCGATGTACTTCGTGTCGAGATACTCCTCGATGCCCTCGTAGCCGCCCTCGCGACCGAAGCCGGACTCCTTGACCCCGCCGAACGGCGCGGCCGGATCGGAGATCACGCCGCGGTTCACCCCGACCATGCCCGCCTCGAGTGACTCCGCCACCCGCAGCGCACGATCCAGCGACTGGGTGAAGATGTAGGCGGCCAGCCCGTACTCGGTGTCGTTGGCGGCGGCGATGCCGTCGGCCTCGGTGTCGAAGCCGATGATCGGCGCGACGGGTCCGAAGACCTCCTCCTTCAGGATGCGGGCGTCGCGCGGCACGTCGACGAGCACCGTGGCCGGGTAGAAGCAGCCCGGTCCGCCCGGCGCCTGACCACCGAGCGCCGCGGTCGCGCCCTTCTCGACGGCGTCGTCGACGAGTTCCTGCACGCTGGCCACCTGCTTGGCGTTGATCAGCGGTCCCAGCTTGGCCGACGGGTCCAGGCCGTTGCCGAGGTTGACCTCGCCCATCCGCTTGACGAACTTGTCGGTGAACTCCTCGATCACCGAGTTGGCGACGTGGATGCGGTTGGCGGCGGTGCAGGCCTCACCGCCGTTGCGCATCTTGGCCAGCATGGCGCCGTCGACTGCGGCGTCGACGTCGGCGTCGTCGAACACCACGAACGGCGCGTTGCCGCCGAGCTCCATCGAGGTCCGCAGCACCTTCTCCGCCGACTGCTTCACCAGCGCCTTGCCCACCCCGGTCGAGCCGGTGAAGGTCAGCTTGCGCAGCCGGCCGTCGTCGATCAGGGCGGTGGTGACCTCACGCGGGTTGTTGGTGGGCAGCACCGACAGCACGCCCTTGGGCAGTCCCGCCTCGTCCATCAGCTTGGCCAGCAGCAGCATCGACAGCGGAGTCTCCTGCGCGGGCTTGACGAGCATGGTGCAGCCCGCGGCCATCGCGGGTCCGATCTTGCGGGTGCCCATCGCGAGCGGGAAGTTCCACGGGGTGATCGCGTAACACGGCCCGACGGGCGACTTGGTGACGATGATCCGGCCGTTGCCGGCCGGGCTCGGCGCGAAGCGGCCGCCGATGCGGACCGCCTCCTCGGCGAACCAGCGGAAGAACTCGGCCCCGTACTTGACCTCGCCCATGCTCTCGGCGAAGACCTTGCCCATCTCCAGCGTCATCAGCGCCGCCAGGTCGTCGGCGCGCTCGATGATCGTCTCGAAGACCGAGCGCAGGATCTCGCCGCGCTCACGGGCCGGCGTGGCCGCCCAGTCGGCCTGCACGGCGCACGCGGCGTCCAGGGCCGCGATCGCGTCGTCGGCGGTCGCGTTGGCCACCGAGATCAGAACCTGGTCGTTCGACGGGTCCAGGACGTCGAACTGCGACGAGCCGGGGCGTTCCTCACCTCCGATCCACAATCCGGTCGGGACCGACGCCAACAGCCGTTCAATGTCTGGGGTGCTCATACCTCCATGATGTACACCTTTGGACATCTCGCCGCATTAGGGTCGATGGAATGACTGCAGACATCTCCGCCAGCCCCGCATGGGACGCGCTGCGTCGCCACCATGACCAGGTCGCCGACACCACCCTGCGGGAGCTCTTCGCCGATGATCCCGACCGCGGGCGTGCGCTGACCATGACCGTCGGTGACCTCTACATCGACTACAGCAAGAACCGGGTCACCCGGGACACGTTGGCACTGCTCGTGGACCTGGCCCGCGCCGCACACCTGGAGGAGCGCCGCGACGCGATGTTCTCCGGTGAGCACATCAACACCTCGGAGAACCGCGCCGTGCTCCACACCGCGCTGCGCCTACCCCGCGACGCGAAGCTCGTCGTCGACGGGCAAGACGTGGTGGCCGACGTCCACGCGGTCCTCGACGCGATGGGCGATTTCACCGACCGGCTGCGCAACGGCGAATGGACCGGGGCCACCGGCGAGCGGATCAAGACCGTCGTCAACATCGGTATCGGCGGCTCGGACCTCGGGCCGGTGATGGTCTACCAGGCGTTGCGCCATTACGCCGACGCCGGCATCTCGGCCCGGTTCGTCTCCAACGTCGACCCGGCCGACCTGGTGGCCAAGCTCGACGGACTGGACCCCGCGACAACGCTTTTCATCGTCGCCTCCAAGACGTTCTCGACGCTGGAGACCCTGACCAACGCGACCGCCGCGCGGCGCTGGCTGATCGACGCGCTCGGCAACGCCGCGGTGTCCAAGCACTTCGTCGCGGTGTCGACCAACAAGAAACTGGTCGACGCGTTCGGCATCAACACCGACAACATGTTCGGCTTCTGGGACTGGGTGGGCGGCCGCTACTCGGTGGACTCGGCCATCGGCCTGTCACTGATGGCGGTGATCGGGCGCGAGGCTTTCGCCGACTTCCTGTCCGGCTTCCACATCATGGACCGGCATTTCGCGACCGCGCCGCTGGCGGAGAACGCACCGGTCCTGCTGGGGCTGATCGGGCTCTGGTACAACGACTTCTTCGGCGCCGAGACGCGGGCGGTGCTGCCGTACTCCAACGACCTGTCCCGGTTCGCGGCGTATCTGCAGCAGCTGACGATGGAGTCCAACGGCAAGTCGGTGCGGGCCGACGGCACCCCGGTGACCACCGACACCGGCGAGATCTTCTGGGGCGAGCCCGGAACGAACGGCCAGCATGCGTTCTACCAACTGCTGCATCAGGGCACCCGACTGATCCCCGCCGACTTCATCGGGTTCAGTCAGCCCGTCGATGACCTGCCCACCGCCGACGGCACCGGCAGCATGCACGACCTGTTGATGAGCAACTTCTTCGCCCAGACCCAGGTGCTGGCATTCGGCAAGACCGCCGCCGAGATCGCGGGCGAGGGCACGCCGGCAGATGTGGTGCCGCACAAGGTGATGCCGGGCAACCGGCCGTCGACGTCGATCCTGGCGACCCGGCTCACGCCGTCGGTGCTGGGCCAGCTGATCGCGCTCTACGAGCACCAGGTGTTCACCGAGGGCGTCATCTGGGGTATCGACTCGTTCGACCAGTGGGGTGTCGAACTGGGCAAGACGCAGGCCAAGGCGCTGCTTCCGGTGATCACCGATGACGGCTCACCGGCCGAGCAGTCCGACTCCTCGACCGATGAGCTGGTGCGCCACTACCGGGTTGAGAGGGGCCGGGTTCGCTGAGCCGCCAGGCGAAGCGAGGCCCGGCCAACATCGGGGCCGGGTTCGCTGAGCCGCCAGGCGAAGCGAGGCCCGGCCAACATCGGGGCCGGGTTCGCTGAGCCGCCAGGCGAAGCGAGGCCCGGCCCACATCCGAGCCGGGTTCGCTAGGCGAACGGCTTGGTGAAACGTGGCGGCAGCGCCTTGAGCATTACCACCAACGGAATCCACGGCCAGCCCGGGACGATCGCCCGTCCCCGCTCGCGTTCGATGGCGTCGACGATCTTGCGCACACCGGTCTGGTTGTCGACCATCAGCATGGTGGAGTTCGACTTCGCCGTCATCTCCGACTCGATGTAGCCGGGCTCGATCACGGTGACTTTGATTGGGCCCGAGGCAGTATTCGGCCCGCAACGACTCGCCCAGCGACGACACCCCCGCCTTGCTGGCGGCGTAGGCCGCCTTCACGCCGGCGACCCCCTTGTTACCCAGAACGCTGGAGATCAGCACGAGGTGTCCCGAGCCGGCCGCCGTGAACATCTCCAGCGCGGTCTCGATCTGCACAAGCGCCGAGACGAGATTGGTCTCGATGGTGGCCTTGTTGGCCCAGAGCTTTCCCGAGCCCAGCGGCGCGCCCTTGCCGACTCCGGCATTGACGATCACACGGTCGATGCCGCCGAGTTCACCGGCCAGTTCGGCGAACACCTTGGGCACCTGATCGTGGTCGTTGACGTCGAGTGCGGCGACGGCGACCGTGATGCCCGGGTACCGCTGGGTCAGCTCGGAGCGGAGTTCTTCAAGCCGGTCGACGCGGCGCGCGCACAGCGCCAGATCGCGCCCCTTGGCTGCGAAGACTCGGGCCATACCGGCGCCGAGGCCCGAGCTGGCACCCGTGATGAGGATTCTCTGCCTGGTCACCGCGCCAGCTTAACGATCACTTGAGCAGCCGCGACATCCGCCGGTCGGCCAGCACCTTGCCGCCGGTCTGACATGTCGCGCAGTACTGAAAAGACTTGTCGGCGAACGAGACTTCCCGCACGGTGTCGCCGCATACTGGACAGGGCAGCCCGGTGCGGGCGTGCACCCGCATCCCGGATCGCTTCTCGCCCTTCAGCGTTGCGGCCTGCTGCCCGACCGACCGTTGCACGGCATCGGTGAGCACCGACACCATGGCGTCGTACAACGCCGCCAACTGCGGCTCCGTGAGCTTTCCGGCCGTCGCGAACGGCGACAACTTCGCGACATGCAGGATTTCGTCGCTGTAGGCGTTGCCGATGCCCGCGATGACTTTCTGATCGGTGATCACCGTCTTGATCCGTCCGCTGTTGCCGGCGAGGACCCGGGCCAATTGCTCGCGGCCCGAGTTCCAGCGCATCGGGTCCCAGCGCGGCGATGCCCGGCACCTTCACCGGATCGTCGACCAGCCAGACCGCCAGCCGCTTCTGCGTCCCGGCCTCGGTGAGATCGAACCCCGGCGCGTCACCCGGGGTGCCCAGGTGGACCCGCAACGCGATCGGTCCCTTGCCCGGTTTCAGCGGCGCGGCGGCCAGTTTGTCCGACCAGCGCAGCCAGCCCGCCCGCGACAGGTGGGTGATCAGATACCAGCTCGCCGGCCTGCAGGCCGAGGTACTTGCCCCAGCGGTGGGCGCCGGTGACGGTCAGGCCGTGCAGCGCGCTCGGTGGCGGGTCGAAGGTCTTGAGCACCGACAGCGCGGCGACGTCGATGCGGCCCACCGGCGTGCCCACCGCATGCCGGCGCAGATGGTCGGCCAGGGCCTCGACCTCGGGCAGTTCGGGCATGACTCCAGTGTGCCGGTTAGCCGCCGACAGCGCGTTCGGCGCTGCGGAACGGCAGCGAGAACGCCCAGCCGACGATCGAGAGCACGATCGCGGCCCAGATCGCCGTCCACCAGAAGTGGTTGATCTGCAGACCCCAGTGCGTGGTGTGCTCGGTGATCCACGCGGTGATCCACAGCATCAGCGCGTTGATCACGACGTGGATCAAGCCCAGCGTCAGGATGTAGAGCGGAATCGAGAGGATCTGCACGGCAGGCTTGATGACCGCGTTGACCAATCCGAAGATCACCGCGACGACGAGCACGATGCCGACCCTCTGCAGCGTGGTGTCGCCGCCGACGAAGGCGATGCCCGGCACGATCAGCGTGACGACCCACAGCGCCAGTCCGGTCACGGCGGCGCGGAGCAGAAACGGTCCCATGGCCGGAGATCCTGCCACGTCGCGGCGCGCACGACGGTCGGTCGATTCCGGAGTGGGCCGATCCATAGCTAGGACGAGGTTGCTGACGTCACCGAGGCAAACAGTTCTGTGCGATCGCAAATGCCCTTGACGTCAGCGTTAACAGGTAGAACGTCGTTCTCGCCGTAAACCAGTTGGCATTTGCTATTGAGATCGATCGGCAGTTTAATGAGGTGAGTGCGGCGGGTGGGGAACCTCACGTTTGGGGGCTCGAAGCGCGCTGTGTCGTCACTGCTTCAGTTGGGGGTTCACGTGCCTGTCGCCATCCGCCGGCGGGCCTCGTCGTCCTGACGATCGCAGCCGTGGTTCTGTTGACCCTGACGGCGACGATGACGTCGGCGTTCACGCTCGCGGCCACCACGGCGCTGATCATGGGCGGGACCGGACACCCGCTGTCGACGCCACCGGAGACCGCGGGCTTCGTACAGCAGTACATGGCGACGGCCGCGGTCAACTACATCGATCCGGCGGCGACCGACGGCCAGGCGCCCGATCCGACGGGGACTCCCGGCCCGGTCACCAACCGGGTCGCGGTGATCACCCCCGAGCAGTTCCGGTTCGACACCGGCTCGGCGGGACATGACATTCGACGACTCGGTCGCCGCCGGGCGGCAGAACCTCGACAACTGCATCAAGGCGTCCGGCTGCGTCTACAACGGCGAGGTGGGATCGGCACCGCCCGCACCGACCGACACGTTCGTGGTGTTCGGCTACTCGCAGAGTGCCACCATCGCCACGCTGGAGAAGCGTGCGCTGGCGGCCCAGTATCCGGTGGGAACGGGACCCGACGTCTCGTTCGTGCTGATCGGCAACCCGAATCGTCCGAACGGCGGCGTCCTCGAGCGCTTCGACGGCGCCTCCATCCCGATCCTGGGCGTGACATTCAGCGGCGCGACGCCCACCGACACCCAGTTCCAGACTGTCGACATCACCCGGCAGTACGACGGTTGGTCCGGACTTCCCTACCAACCCGCTGAACATCTGGCCGACCTCAACCCGGATGGGCATCTACTACCTGCACGGCGACTACGGAGCGTCAGCCTGGCGACGCGGTCTTGCAGGACCAGTACGGCGACACCACGTACTACCTGATCCCGACCCGCACCCTCCCCCTGCTCATGCCGGTGGCGCAGGTGCCCATTCTGGGGCCGATCGCGGCCGACTCCGTCGATCCGGTTGTCGCGTTCTCGTCGAAGCCGGATACAACCGGACCGTCAGCCCGGGGCAGCCCACGACCAGCCCGGTTCAACTATTTCCGAACCCGCTCCCCTCGGCGTCAACCTGATCGTCGCCGTTCCGACCGGCGTGGACACGGACTGTCCGATGCGCCGGCGCCCGGCCGCTCGGACCAGGATGCCGGGCCCGTACGGAGAAGCGGCCCCGACGTCACCCTCAGTCCCACCACGAACGAGCAGTCCGCCGGCCGTCGCCGGTGCGGCTTCACGCTGCCGCTCCGGCCATGACCACCGGCGCACGCTGTCCGGGCAGTCGCTTCCAAGCCGTGCTCGGCGGCTCCCGGTCGAGCGCGTCGTCCGAGCCCGAGCCGGACCATGTCGGCGAACCCGCGCCGGCCTTGGCCAAGCCTCACCGACACCCGTTGGCTCCCATCCGCTCAAGGACCTGGCGTCGTCGCTCACCGAAGCCCTTCAAACCGGTCGAGTTCGGCGATGCTGCGGACCGCGCGACACTCGGCGGTGCTTCGACCGGTCTCCGCCCGCCGGACAGTCGACCGTTAGCCCGACTCGGCGCAGCAGGTAGGCGTCCATGATCCAGCCGTGCCGCGCGCGGGCTTCGGCGCGCAGTTCGGACGATGCGCTCACCGTCGTCACCGACCGTGCCGCCACCAGGAGCTCGTCAGGCTGTGCCGAGGTAGGCACCCCACCAGATCCGGGTCTGCGGCGGGCATCAGGCAAACGAACACTCACCGTCGAGCATCACCACCGCCGAGCCGGTCAGCCCGTTGTTGCGCAGCTGTCGTCCGGTGGTGATCAGCACGGGCTCGCCGACGTCGTTGAGCGGGATGCGGTGCCGGGCCGTCAGCGCCTGCACGGCAGTGATCCCGGGAATGACGTCGATAGCTGAACTCCACGTGCTCGACGACCTGTTCCAGGATCCGCAGCGTGCTGTCGTACAGCGACGGGTCCCCCCACGCCAGAAAGGCGCCGACACCGTCCGGTCCGAGTTCGTCTCGAATCGCCTTGGCCCACAGCCTGCGCCCGCGCGGCGTGCCATTCGGCGACCAGCCTGCGCATAGTCGCCGTCGGCGGCGCGCTTGGGATCGGTCAGTTCGACGAAGCGGTATCCGTGCTCGGTGATGAACCGCGCGCAGATCTCCCGACGCAGCGCCACGAGATCGCTCTTGGCCTCGCCTTTGTCCATCGCGAAGAACACGTCGGTGTCGTTAGAGCGCCGGACGGCCTGCGCCGTCACGTAGTCGGGGTCGCCGGCGCCGATGCCGATGACGTGGATGCAGCCGCATACCGGCGAGCCTAACCAGCGCGCCGGAACAGCCAGGGCAGCCAGCAGTACCGCGCGAAGCAAGCGCCCACAACGCCGGACACCAGCAGCGGCATCCGGCCGTCGGCACCCCACAGCAATCCGGCCCACAGCCCGGCCACCAGCACCGCCAGACCGCTGGAACCCTGGAAAACACCCTGGGCACTGGCCTGACGGTCAGAGCCGACCAGCGAGGAAATCCAGGCCTTGCCGACGCCGTCGGTGCACGCCGTGAACAGTCCGTAGGCCCCGATCAACAGCCATGCCGCGACGGTTCGTGGTCAGCCCCAAGCCGATGTAGCCGATCGCGAAGAACACCAGACCGAACCCGAACACCGCCGGGCGGGGAAGCCGGTCGGCCAGCACACCGGCCGGGAAACTGCCCAGCGCGTACACCAGGTTGTAGCCAACGTAGGCCAGGATCACACCGACGACGCCGAACCCGATCTCGTTGAGCCGCAACAGCAGCAGCGCATCCGGGAAGTTCACGACGCCGAAGCCCACCAGCAGTGCCGGTCACCCGCCAGTAGCGCCGCGGCAGTTCACGCAGCCCACGAAAGATGGGCTGGCCGTGGTGGTCGCGGCCCGGTCCGACGTTGTTCTCTTGCACCAGGAACACGAGCAGCACCGACAGCACGGCGGGCACGATCGCGATGTACAGCAGCGGCGCGATGCGGTGGTCGAGCAGTTCGTAACCGGCCAGTCCGAGCAGCGGGCCGACCACCGCACCGAGGGTGTCCATCGTGCGGTGGAAGCCGAACACCCTTCCGCGCACCGACTGGTTTCGACTCCATCGACCAGCAGCGCGTCGCGCGGCGCGCCGCGGATGCCCTTGCCGAGCCGGTCCACCACCCGCCCGGCCAGCACTCCCGGCCAGGCGCCGGCGACCGCGATGATCACCTTTCCCAGCGCCGCCATCCCGTAGCCGGTTGCGATCAGAGGGCGTTTGGCGAATCGGTCACCCAGCGGCCCGACCGCCAGTTTGGTCATGCGACGCCGCGCCCTCCGCCGCACCCTCGATGGCGCCCACCACCGACGGCGGCGCACCCAGCACGGCGGTCAGGTAGATCGGCAGCAGCGGGTACAGCAGCTCGCTGGCGGCGTCCTGCAGGAAGGACACCGCCGAGAGGACCCGGACATTGCGGGTCAGCCAGCGCGCCGGTCCGCCGTCACGGCTGCTCGGCCGGGATTCATCACGGCCGGCGCGAGCACGAAGAAGTTCTCCTCCTCCTGCACGAAGTGCAGGCACAACAGGGCATGCAGGCCGTAGAGGCAGGCCAGCAGGTCGTCGGCACTGTTCGGGCCGTACCGTCCCGGCCCCGTCGGCCAGCTCGCGGTGGCTGTGCAGGCGCCGTGCCAGCCGGTGGATCTCGGCGTGCATGCGGCTCATCGTGGCGGTGGCCTCGGCGCTGCCCAGCGGCGCGGCCAGTGCCGGGATAGAGCACGCTGTCCTCGGCGTCCTCGTGCGGCAGCAGGGTGTCCTGCAGGAAGCCGTCGGCGGCGCGCAGCGACGCCATCGCGGCATCGAGATCACCCGCGGCGACCTGCTGGGCGGTGTGCGCAAGATCGACAGGTCGTCACGCATCCGGTCGTGCTCAGCGGAGAACCGCCGCACCATCTCCGGGCATCCTGGGTCAGCGGCGGCGGGCCGGTGTGGTCACCACGCAACGCGCGCAGCGCATTGAGGATGACCGCCACGTCGATGCCCTCCTGCAGCAGCGCACCCAACGCGGGTGGCAGCCAGCCGAAGGCCGCGAAACCCATCGCGACCAGGGACAATCCCATACCCACAGCCGCGCTCTGCACCGCGATCCGCCGCGAGCGGCGGGCGATCAGCTTGGCGTCGGCGAGCCGGTCGAGCCGATCGGCGGTCAGCACGATGTCGGCCGCCTCGGAACTGGCGGTGGAGCCGCGGGCGCCCATCGCGATCCCGACGTCGGCGGCGGCCAGCGCGGGCGCGTCGTTGACGCCGTCGCCGACCATGGCTGTCACCGCGCGTTCCCGCGTTCGGCCCGAACCCGGGCCACCTTGTCCGCCGGAGTCTGCTGGGCAGCAACCTCGTCGAGACCCAGGACGGTGCCGATCTGCTCGGCCGGCGCGGGCCGGTCACCGGTGAGCATCACCACGCGGGTCATCCCGGCCGCGCGTAGCCGTCGCAGCGTGCGCGGCGCGTCCGGGCGCAGCGGGTCGGTCAGCAGAATCGCGCCCGGCGAGGTCGTCATCTACCCGCACCCACGCGATCACCGCGCCGTCCAACGAGGCGCGGGACAGCACCGCGACGCCCAGCCCGGCAAGCTCGCCGTCGAGTTCGAGATTGCCGACCGCCACTCGGCGTCCGTCCACCACCGCAGCGACCCCGGTGCCGGCCTCCTCAGCTGACCGCAGTCGGCATGCGTCAGCGCCACGCCGCGCAGCCGCGCTTCCTCGACGATCGCGGTGGCCAGCATGTGCGGAGACAGTCTGGTCGGCAGACGCAGCCAGGCCGAGGACCTGGTCGACCGTCCAGCCCGGCGCCACCGCGATGTCGGTGCCGCGCGGCCGGCCCGATGTCAATGTGCCGGTCTTGTCCAACACCAAAGTGCTTGCCCGGCCAAGGGTTTCGAGCGCGCCACCGCCGCGGACCAGTACGCCGATCCGCGACGTCCGAGACAGTCCCGACACGATCGCGACCGGGGCGGCCAGCAGCAGCGGGCACGGTGTCGCCACCACCAGAACGGCGACGGCCCGCTCGGCGCGTTCCGCTCAACAGCCAGGCCAGTCCCGCCACGCCCAGCGCCAGCGGCAGGAACCACGCCGCGACCCGGTCGGCGATCCGAACCACAGGCGCCGACTCCGCGGCGGCCTGCCGCGCCAGCCGCACGATGCCCGCATACGTGCTGTCGGCGGCGGTGGCCGATGCCCGCATCTCCAGCCCCCCGCCGGCATTCAGGCTCCACTGCGCATCGCGTCACCGCGCTCCGGCGGACATGCACCGACTCACCGGTCAGGGCGGACTCGTCGATGACCGCCGACTCGGACAGCACGCACGCCGTCGACGGGCACTACCTCACCGGGCCCGACGATCACCACGTCGTCGACCGCGATGGCCTCCACCGCGACCACCTCGACGCCGTCGGCGATGCGCCGCCGCGCGGTATGCGGCACCCGGTCCAGCAGCGCCCGCAGGTCCTTGGTCGCGCGGCGTGCAGCGGCCGCGTCCAGGGCCTGCCCGGTGGCGAGCATGACGCCGATCAACGCCCCGGCCAGGTACTCGCGCACCGCCAGCGCGCCGACGAGCGACAGCACCGCCAGGACGTCCACCCCGAGCCGGCCCGACCGCACCGCGGCGATGACCCACCACAGCGCCGGGACGATCGCGGCCACGGTTCCGGCGATCCAGCAGGCGTCGGCGACCGCCCGTGCGCCCACCAGCCAGGCGACACCCCCGGCGGCCAGCGCGGCGAGCGTGACCGCCAGCAGGTCCAGGCACGAGCCGGGCAAGCCGGGCCGCGCTTTCGGGTGCAGGATCGGTCACGGATCTCATGATCCCTGGTGGCCGCGAAAGAGCATCACCACCGCCGCATGTAGTATTCGCATGCCGATCGTCAAACCATCGAGGTAGTGACACCAGATTGTCCACTTTCAACGGGCTGCCCGCCCACGTGCTGTTCGTGCACTTCATCGTGGTGCTGGCACCGCTGACCGCGGTCCTGGCGATCCTGTGTGCGCTGTGGCCCGCGGCGCGGCAGCGGCTGGTCTGGCTGGTGCTCGCGCTCGCGCGATCACCGCCATCCTGACGCCGCTGACCACCGACGCCGGCGAGTGGCTGCAACATCGGGTGGCGCCGCTCGCCATGTTGCATGCCCATACCGAACTGGGCGACACGATGATCTACTTCTCGCTGGCGCTGCTGTTCGTCGCGCGTGCTCCTGCTCGCGGTGCAACACGTGCAGGCCGGCCGCGGCAAGGCCGCTCTCGACGGTGCTGTCCGCTGTGGTCGCTGTCTTCGTAGTGATCGCGAGCGTGGCCACGATCGTGCAGGTCTACCGGATCGGCGACTCCGGCGCCAAGGCCACCTGGAGCGACAAGCCCGTGGTCGCCACCTCCTCCGAAGAACCGGGCGAGTAGCTACCCGCGGTGCTCAGACCGGATTCTGGTGGGTCACGGCCCGGTATCCCCGCGCGCCGGCGCGGCTGACCGCGGCGCGGACGAGGCCGAAAACCAGTCCCTGCAGGGCCGCACCCAGTAGCGCTTCACGGCCCGGACGGCTGAGGTCCTTCGGGTCGGGCGGCACTTGTCAGAATCGCCGATCCGCTTCCACACCTGGGAGAACATCGCCCTCGGGCCAACATTCCACCCGCGCCACGCTGGTGGCAATCGACAGCGGTAGATACATCGCCTTGGACACCGCGCTCATGGCCGTCCTTCCTCGGGTCTCTTGTCGCATGCTTCCCGTTGCCAAGGCACCAGACTTCACCGGTGACGCAGACCGTGCCGCGACAAGCCGCTGCGCGACAGATGACTGATCGAGCGGCGACGAATCCCGAGCTCGACCGGCACGGTGTGCTCGGTGTCGGCGACCGGCACGATCAGCGCGGCGACTGCGTTGAGGCGGCTGCTCAGAAGCGAGGAACCCGTACCGTGACGACTGCGGAGTGATGCGACCGCGATGCTCGCCCGGTCCGCCTGTCATTCGGCGGAGCCGGATACTGAGGATGCATCCGAATGCGGGCGATGAGCGCCGGAGGCCGATTCGTCTATCCACGTCGACGGGGTTGTCCGTCTGGTCACCGGGTAGGCGGACCCATGACAGCTTCCGGCAACGGTTCCCCCGCCTCCCTTCGGGGCGTGGTGGCGGTCGGGGCGTCAGCCGGCGGCGTGGAGGCACTGACCCATTTCGCCGGGGCTGCCCGCCGACCTGCCCTACGCCGTCACCGTGGTCTCTGCACCTGCCGGCGAGCGCGCCGAGCGTGCTGGCGCCGATCATCGACCGCAGCGGACCGTTGCCCGCGTATGGGCCCGCACGGTGAAAGAGCTCCAGCCGGCAACCATCTACGTCGCCATCCCGAATCACCATCTGTTGCTGGACGGGACCGGCTGGTTCTGGGGCAAGGACCGTCCGAGAACGGCCACCGGCCCGCGATCAACGCACTGTTTCGCTCGGTCGCGCTGAACTGGGGATCGACGCGCGTCGGCGTCCTGATGTCCGGCGTGCTCGACGACGGGGTGCTCGGACTGGCCGCCATCCGCGTCGCGGTGGAACCACCATCGTCCAGCAGCCCGCGGACGCCCTGTTCCCCTACCTGCCCTGCCACGCACTGCAAGCCGGCGTCGTCGACCACCGAGGCGGCCGCGGCGGACCTCGGGCAGGTTGCTGACGAATTGGCGACCGACGAACCCGAGGACCACCTCATGAACCCGACCGGAGCATGGAGTTGGAGAACCGCATCGCGCATGGAGCCGTCATTTGTCCACGTCTTTCGAGGCCGAAGAACTCGGCCCGCCGTCGGGCTATACCTGCCCGGACTGCAGAGGCACGCTGATGGAGGTCGACGGCAACAACTACCGCTGCCGGGTTGGCCATGCCTGGACAGCGGAAGCCCTGTTGCGGCTCGCACGACAAGAGTGGAGGCGCGCCCTGTGGACAGCAATACGCAGCCTGGAGGAAAAGGCGAAGTTGGCGCGCAACATGGCGCGGCAAGTCGGTCCCGGCAGGCTGACCGACCGCCACACCGCCGCGGCCGACCAAGCCGAGCAGGCGATGGACCTGTTGGCCAACGCATTTCGCCAAGCGTCGTCCAGCGCCGCCGGGAGCATCGTGACGGATGACCAGCATGCACGTTCGCTGACCGACCACACCGACGGCGTGGTGGTGCTGAACGTCGACGGCGTGCTGGACAGCACCACCTACCGCACGCTGCGGGACACGATCATCAAGGCCGCACTCGACGAGCCGCGGGCAGTGATCGTCGACATCACCGGCTCGATGTCCCATCCGAAACCGCGCTGGCCGTTTTCACCAGCGCTCGCTGGCACATCGGGCGCTGGCCCGACGTGCCTCTGCTGCTGGTATGCAGCTGACGCGTGGCCGGAAGATGCTGCACCGCAACGGCATTACTCGGTATGTTCAGGTGTACGGATGTCCTCGACGCGATCGCGGCGCTGTCGCGGCGCAGCCGATCCACCGGACGTCGACGGGCCCGGCCGCACTCTCGCCGATCGCCGGCAGCGTCGGGCAGTCCCGCGACGTTGTCGCCGACTGGCTGCACGCCTGGTACCAAGTCGACTTGCTGCCGGTCAGCCAAGGTCGTGGTGACTGCGCTCGTGGAGAACGCGTTCGCGCACAGCGACGGACCGGCCGGCCTTCGGCTCGAGAGCCAGGGGCGACGAAGTCACGATCGCCGTCGACGACCCGAGCACCGCATCGCCGAGTTTCCGGGAGGACGCCCTGGGCGCCGACGAGATGTCGAGCCTGAAGATCGTCGACGCGTTGTGCCGGGCCTGGGGCAGTCGCCCGACGGCCGACGGCAAGATGGTGTGGGCGTCATCGGTCCGGAGAACCGCTCTGAGCCGGTATGTAAAGCCACGGATGTGTCGCCGCGGCCGGGTAGAATGGGACACAAGGACGTCGAGCCAGGACAAGGCCTTCGAGGCGCTGCTGCGCTATCTGCGCGACACCCGCGGGTTCGACTTCACCGGATACAAACGCACCTCACTGATGCGGCGGGTGCGGCACCGGATGAGCCACATCGGCTTGCGACGCTTCGAGCAGTATCTCGACGTGCTGCAGGCCAGCCCGACGAGTTCGCGGCGCTGTTCAACACGATCCTGATCAACGTCACGGCGTTCTTCCGGGACCCGGAGGCCTGGGAGGTCATCCGCGACGAGGTGATTCCCGAAATCCTCGCCGAGCGCGGCCCGGACGACCCGATCCGGGTGTGGAGCGCCGGGCTGCGCGTCCGGGCAGGAGGCCTACTCACTGGCGATGCTGCTGGCCGAGGCGCTGGGTACCGGACGACTTTCGGCAGCGGGTGAAGATCTACGCCACCGACGTCGACGAGCAGGCGCTGGCCGAGGCACGCGCGGCCTCCTACGACGCGCAAGGCGGTCGAGATCGGTGCCGCCGGACCTGCTCGCCAAGTACTTCGAGCAGGTCAACGGCCGGTACGTCTTCAGCAAGGATCTGCGCCGGGCGGTGATCTTCGGCCGCAACGACCTGGTCAAGGACGCCCCGATCTCTCGGGTCGACCTGCTGGTGTGCCGCAACACATTGATGTATCTCAACGCCGAAACCCAGCGAAACGTGTTGGACGCGCTTGCATTTTGCGCTGGCGCCCAGCGGCACACTGTTCCTGGGGCATGCGGAGATGTTGCTGAGTCACAGCGACAAGTTCACGCCGCTGGACCTCAAGAACCGGATCTTCCGCAAGGCGGCCGGCTCGCCGGCCGACGCGACCGGGTCGATCCGCCGTCAACGGCGCCGACCGGCTGGGCGACTCACCAGTCTGGCGCTGTCCGCGACCTGGCCTTCCGGGCCAGTCCCGTCGCGCAGATCGTGGTGACCGACGACGACACCGTCGCCATGATCAATCAGCAGGCCGAGGCGATGTTCGGGTTGTCGGCCCGCGATGTCGGCCGGCTGCTGCGCGACCTGGAGGTGCTCCTACCGTCCGATCGAACTGCGCACCTACATCGAGCAGGCCAAGGTCGAGCGGCGCTCCGCACCGCATACAGGACGTCCAGTGGCAGCGCCCGGGCGCCGAGACGGTGTGGTTCGAGATCCACGTCAACCCCTCGATCGACGTCGAGAACGGGCTGCTCGGCGTGTCGATCGCCTTCTTCGACGTCACCGCCACCCGGGCGCTGCTGGACAAGCTGGTTGACGACCAACGGCCAGCTGGAGGCGGCCTACGAGGAGCTGCAGTCCACCAACGAAGAACTCGAGACCACCAACGAGGAACTGCAGTCCACGGTGGAGGAGCTGGAGACCACCAACGAGGAGCTGCAGTCCACCAACGAAGAACTCGAGACGATGAACGAGGAGCTGCAGTCCACCAACGACGAGCTGCAGCACCATCAACGACACGCTGCGGGAGCGCAGCTCCGAGCTCGACGAGGCGCGGACATTCCTGGACTTCGCTGGTCGACTCCGTTGACCGCGGGATGGTAATCGTCGACCGCGAGATGCAGGTCGTCCTGTGGAATCGCGGCTGCGAGGAGCTGTGGGGGCTGCGGGCCGACGAGACGGTCGGCACACGCTCACCGCGCTGGACATCGGGCTCCCGATCGAGAAGATCAAGCCGCTCATCGGCAACGCCTTCGTCGACGCTGCCGCCGGGGAGGTGATCGTCGAGGCCGTCAACCGGCGCGGGAAGCACATCAGCTTGCGTGTGACGTGCTCGGCGTTCCGATTGGCTGCGGGCCCGTCAACGGCGCACTGCTGCTCATGGAGCCGCGCCGTAGCGTCCTCCCGAGCCAGCATCAGGTGTCGCTCGGCCTCCGCGCGGTGATGCGCCGCCGCGTCCTGGTGCCGCTCGCAGTCGGCATTGCCCTCGCCAAGGCCGGCCTGCATCGCCGACTGCTCGTGTGTGGCGGCGGCCCGCGCGCGGTCGCTGGGAAGGCTGGTCATAGCCGGCGGCGCTCGGTATCGACGAGCCGCCTGGCCAAGTCGCGACCGGGGTGTTGGAGTTCTGGGACAACCGCTTGAGCAATTCGAACGCCGCGACCGCGTCGATGCCGTAGCGCTCCATCAGCATGCCCTTGGCCTGGCCGATGATGTCCCGGCTGGCCAGCGCGCTGCGAAACTCTCGTCGCGGCGCACGAGTTGCCAGACCAGCGCCGCATGGGTGGCGTAGATCAGGCCGATCTCGACGGCCTCGTCGTCGAAGGCGGCGACTCGGTCGGCGTAGAAGTTCAGTGCGCCCATCGTCTTCGCGGTCGACGAACATCTGGAAGCACACCATCGCGCGAACCGGGGTCTGCTGCACGACGCGTCGCCGGAAGCTGCGGCCAGCGACACTCGGTCGTGAGGTCCCGGATCCGGATGATCGCGATGCTGCCACGCCGCTGACAGACACGGACCCTCGCGGTGCCGCTGCCCTGGATCTCGTCGAGCAGCCTCGGCATGGTCGTGGGTGGCCGATGCGGTCTCACCACCACGCCATGGGCACCGTGATACCCGCGTAATCCGCGCCGGGCAGACGTCACCGCCGCTGCGTCGGTCACTGGCAGCGAAACCTGGCGTTCGGTCCGGGACGGCGTCGGATCGCCCGCATCGTGTTCGGCAGCTGCAGAACCAGCTCGCTCTGTTGGAGTGTTCGGATATCGTCACCCGCAGGTCCCGACCCCTTCGTCACGAACCTGCCACCTGATGCCATCCATCTTCAGCGCAGAATGTGTCGGCAACCGAACAGCCAATTGGCGCCTGGTGACTAGAACACGTTCTAGTATCGGCGGCGTGCGATTCACCTATGCCGAAGCCATGACCGATCCGAAGTTCTACATCCCGCTGGCCAAGGCGGCCGAGGCCGCCGGCTACGCGGCGATGACCATTCCCGACAGCGTCGCCTATCCCTTCGAGTCGGACTCGACCTATCCGTACACCCCCGACGGCAACCGGGAGTTCCTGGACGGCAAGTCGTTCATCGAGACGTTCGTGCTGACGGCGGCCCTCGGCGCGGTGACCACGACGCTGCACTTCAACTTCTTCGTCCTCAAGCTGCCGATCCGCCCGCCCGCTCTGGTGGCCAAGCAAGCCGGTTCGCTGGCCGCCCTGATCGGTAACCGGGTCGGGCTGGGTGTGGGCACCAGCCCGTGGCCGGAGGACTACGAGTTGATGGGTGTGCCGTTCGCCAAGCGCGGTAAGCGGATGGACGAGTGCATCGACATCATCCGCGGGCTCACCACCGGCGACTACTTCGAGTTCCACGGCGAGTTCTACGACATCCCGAAGACCAAGATGACGCCGGCACCCACCGAGCCGCTCCCGATCCTGATCGGCGGTCACGCCGACGCAGCGTTGCGCCGGGCCGCCCGCAACGACGGCTGGATGCACGGCGGCGGCACCGAGGATCTCGACGAGTTGCTCGCCAAGCTGGCACGTTACCGCGAGGAGGAGGGCCGAACCGGCGACGACTTCCAGATCCATGTCATCTCGATCGACGGCTTCACCGTCGACGGGGTGAAGCGGTTGGAGGACAAGGGTGTGACCGACGTGATCGTCGGGTTCCGGGTTCCCTACGTGAAGGGGCCGGACACCGAGCCGCTGGACGCCAAGATCCGCAACCTGGAATGGTTCGCCGAGAACGTCATCGCCAAGGTGTAAGCGTCACAGCGGATCCCAGTGTGGCACCCGCTTCTCGCGATGCGCCATCGCAGCCTCCCGCGGGTTGTTGGTGAATCCGGTCAGCACCTGGGTCCGGTTCTCGATCTCCTTGGCGTGGCGCAGGCTGGGCGCATCAAGCGCGGCGTTCAGGCCGGTCTTGGTCTGCCACACGCCGAAAGCGTTGTTGGCGGCGATGGTTCGCGCCATCCCCAGTGCGGCCTCCATCAGTGTCTCCGGCGGCACCACCTCGTGGACGAGGTTGATCCGGTCGGCTTCCCCGGCATCGATGATCCGGCCGGTGAGCATCAGCTCGCGCGCCACGCCCGGCGCCGACGATCTTGGGCAGCAGGTAGCTGGTGCCCATGTCCATCGACGAGAAGCCGGCCTTGATGAACACCGAGCCGAACCTCGCGGTCTCCGAGGCGATCCGGACGTCGCAGTGCAGCGCGTACGCCAGCCCGCCGCCGACGGCCACCCCGTTGACCGCGGCCACCACCGGGATGGGCAGTTCGTAGAGCCGGGTCATCTGGTCGGCGAGCCGGACCTGCGCGTCGTACGTCGTCTTGAACGGCACCGCGGCATCCGGCACCCACGGCCGCCCGGTGCCGGACAGATCCGCCCCGGCACAGAACCCGCGCCCGGCACCGGTCAGGATCGCCACCCGGTACTGCCACGCGCTGAGCTTGTCCAGCGCCTCGTCGACCCCGTCCAGCAGAGCACCGTCGATGGCGTTGAGCAGTTCGGGCCGGTTCATGGTGACGACGGCGATACCGTCGGTCGACTTCTTCGAATTCCACAGCAGCCATGCGGTGCAGGTTAGCCCCGGGCAGGCACCGGGTATAGGCGACCCATGGCCACAGTCGACGTCTCGGTGCCCTCCGATGTGTCGCCTCGCCGCGCCTGGGATCTAGCCTCCAATCTGCAGCGATTCGAGGAGTGGATGACGATCTTCGCTGGCTGGCGCAGCCCGGTGCCGGCCGCGATCGAGGAGGGCACCTGCGTGTCGTCGCTGATCAAGGTCAAGGGCTTCCGGAACACCATCCACTGGTGTGTTACCGGCTATGACGAGCCCAACGTGATCGAGCTGACCGGCAACGGCCGGCCCGGCATCAGGATCGGAATCACGATGAAGGTCGTGGCAGACCATCCCGGCACCTGCTTTCACCTCGTGGCCGATCTGTCCGGCGGGTTGTTGAACGGTCCGATCGGCCGGCTCGTGGCGCGCATCCTGGAGTCGGATGTCCGGCGGTCGGTGACGAATCTCGCCGCCCTGGCCTGAGGCGGGCGCCCGTCCGCGCTACCGTGCTAGCACCCAACGACGGGAGGAGCCGGTATGGGCGGCTATCGCGAGTTGTTCGACGCCAGCGTCGCGATCCCGCCGCATTCTGGGCGGAGGCGGCCGAGGCGGTGTCGTGGACGCGTGCACCCGAGCGCATCCTCGACGACAGCCGACCACCGTTCTACCGCTGGTTCCCCGACGGGGAGCTGAACACCTGCGCCAACGCCCTGGACCGCCACGTCGCCGACGGTCGCGGCGATCAGGCCGCGCTGATCTACGACTCCCCCATGACGGGCTCCAAGCGGACGT
Organism: uncultured Actinomycetota bacterium; assembly: GCA_963753095.1. Lineage (GTDB taxonomy): Bacteria > Actinomycetota > Actinomycetes > Mycobacteriales > Mycobacteriaceae > Mycobacterium. The sequence goes on along the minus strand of CAVWBC010000014.1, from coordinate 477,197 downwards.
ACACCTACCGGGAATTGCTCGACGAGACAGCACGTTTCGCCGGTGTCCTGCGCGGTCTGGGGGTCGGCAAGGGTGACCGGGTGGTGCTGTACATGCCGATGATCCCGGAGGCCGTCATCGCGATGCTGGCGTGCGCCCGGCTCGGCGCCGTGCACTCGGTGGTGTTCGGCGGGTTCGCCGCCCATGAGCTGGCCACCCGTATCGACGACGCGCAGCCGGTCGTGGTCGTCTCGGCGTCGTGCGGGATCGAGCCGTCTCGCGTCGTCGAGTACAAGCCGATGCTCGACCACGCGCTGGAGCTCGCCGCGCACAAGCCGAGTGCCTGCGTGATCGTTCAGCGCGACCGGCATCCGTGCGGACTGGTCGGCCGGCCGCGACCTCGACTGGGCGGAGGTGATGGCCGGCGCCTCACCGGTCGACCCGGTGCCGGTCGCCGCCACCGACTCCGCTCTACGTGCTCTACACCTCCGGCACCACCGGCAAGCCCAAGGGCATCGTCCGCGACAACGGCGGGCATGCCGTCGCGCTGCTGTGGAGCATGCGCAACGTCTACGACATCAACCCCGGCGACGTGTTCTGGGCCGCCTCCGACGTGGGCTGGGTGGTCGGCCACTCCTACATCGTGTACGGCCCGCTGCTGGCCGGTGCCACCACGGTGCTCTACGAGGGAAAGCCCATCGGCACACCGGATCCCGGCGCATTCTGGCGGGTCGCCGCCGAGCACGGGGTGAAGGCGTTGTTCACCGCGCCGACTGCGATCCGGGCGATCCGCAAGGAGGATCCCGAGGGCTCGCATATCGGCCGCTACGACCTGTCGTCGCTGCGCTACCTGTTCCAGGCCGGCGAGCGACTCGACCCCGACACCTACGCCTGGGCGACCGAGAAGCTGGGCATCCCGGTGGTCGACCACTGGTGGCAGACCGAGACCGGCTGGGCGATTGCCGCTAATCCTGTTGGAGTCGAACAACTCCCGCTCAAGGCCGGCTCGCCCACCGTGCCGATGCCCGGCTACGACGTGCAGATCCTGCGCGTCGACGGTTCCCAGTGCGGCCCCGGCGAGGAGGGCGCCATCTGCATCGGTCTGCCACTGCCGCCCGGCACCCTGCCGACGCTGTGGGGTGACGACGACCGGTTCGAGGCGTCGTATCTGTGTGAGCATCCGGGCTATTACCTCACCGGTGACGGCGGGTACCTCGACGACGACGGCTACCTGTTCGTGATGGGCCGCATCGACGACGTGATCAACGTTGCGGGACACCGGTTGTCGACCGGATCCATCGAGGCGGTGCTGGCCGCGCACCCGGCAGTGGCCGAGTGCGCGGTGATCGGGGTGGCCGACGAGATCAAGGGCCAGGTGCCGCGCGGACTCGTGGTGCTCAAAGCCGGCGCGTCCGACGAGGGTCTCGCCGAACAGTTGGTGGCGGCGGTGCGCGACGAGATCGGTGCGGTGGCGTGCTTCAAGCTGGTCGACGTGGTGCCCGCGCTGCCGAAGACCCGCTCCGGCAAGATCCTGCGCAAGACCATGCGGGGGATCGCCCACGGCAAGGACGAGCCGCTGCCCTCGACCATCGAGGACCCTGCGGTGCTGGACACGCTCCGGCCGATTCTGCGGGGCTAGCCGGGCGGGCCGGGTTTCCACAGACCGGCGTTCATCCACAGGGCGCATCTGGCGGGCGATCAGTGTCGGTGCCGCCGATATATGATTCGAACATGCGTTCTATCGACTCGGTTCTCGACGACCTCGACACCCTCGTCGAGGAATTGAGGGCGGTCGACGTCGACGCGCTGGCACCCGGCGAAGCGTTTCGAGGTCCTCGAGCGGTTGGAGACCGCGCGGCGCCGCCAGGTCGCCCTGTCCCATGCCGTGGTCGCTCACCTGGAGCACATCCAGGGGTGCCCGCCGGTCTACCTCGTGCTCGCCGACCTGTTGCGGATCAGCCGTGCCGAGGCGCGGCGACGCCTGCGCGATGCCGAACAGCTGGGCCCGCGGGTCAGCCTGACCGGGGAACCGTTGCCCCCGCAGCTGCCGGCCACCGCCGCGGCCTGGAACGCCGGGGTGCTCGATCGCCGAACACCTGAAGGTCATCCAGAAGTTCTTCCGCGACCTACCCGGGCACGTCGGCCCGGTCGAGGTCGCCAAAGCGGACCGGTCCTTGGCCTCGCACGCGACCAGCCTGCGCCCGGATCAGTTGGAAAAAGTCGCCGAACGGTTGGCGTTGACCATCAACCCCGACGGCACCTTCTCTGATGAGGACCGGGCCCGCCAGCGCGGATTCGTCTGGTGCGGCGGGCAGCGCCCCGACGGCATGAGCACCGGCAAGCTGATCGCGACCCCGGAGCTGCGGGCCATGTTCGATGCCTGGCTGGCCAAATTCGCCGCCCCCGGCATGGGCAACCCCGACGACCAAACACCAGTCCTGACCGGCGAACCCGCCGAGGACGTCGCGCTGCGCGATACGCGCAGCCACGGCCAACGCCAACACGACGCGCTGGCCGCGCTGGTGCGTAGCCGGTTGGGCGATCCGGAGCTGGGCACCCACCGCGGCTTGCCGGTCACCGTCATCGCCACCGCCACCGTGCAGGACCTCCAAGACAAGGCCGGGCACGCCGTCACCGCCGCCGGCACCCTGCTGCCGATCTCGGATCTGATCCGGATGGCCGCCCACGCCTGGCACTACCTGAGCATCTTCGACAAGGCGTCACCGGGCGCCCGTTGTGGTTGGGGCGCACCAAACGCATCGCCACCCCCGACCAACGCATCGTGCTGCACGCGAAAGATCGCGGGTGCACCGCACCCGGCTGCAGCGCCCCCGGCTACCTCTCCGAAGTCCACCACGTCCAGGACTGGGCCAGCGGCGGGAAGACCGACATCGATCAGCTCACCTTCGCCTGCACACCGCACCACCAACTGCTCGACCAAGGCTGGACCACAAGAAAACTCGCCAACGGCGACACCCAATGGATCCCACCACCCCAACTGCCACTCCCCGGCGGCACCAACGACTTCCACCACCCCGAGAGACTCATCGAGAACGATGACGGCGAAGCAGCGTGAACGATGAGCGGCCCAATTGCGAACGGTTAATGAACGCTTGACATTCGGCGGATGCCAGCCACAGTTCGCGCGGCTTGGTGGTGTCCAAACGTGAAGCGCGCAATAGTCCCGCGCCCTACCGTGTAGGGCAGACCAGACCTCCGACGGAATGAGGCACGGTGTCCACACCGAGTAGAGAGCCGACCCGGCTGGCTCCCAATGATGACGCGCTGGCTTGGGAACTCGCCGCCGCAGCGCGCCCGTACCTGACCGGCGCCGATTCCGATCGGATCTACATTGCGATCGGAATCGGCGAGACCTTCACCGCGATCGAACGCCTGATCAGCGCCAGCGCGCGTTACCGCATTCCACTCAGCGGCGGATTGCTGGCCACCCTGGCCACCTGGCTGGACTGCTATCAGGGTCAGGACGCCGAACCACGTCTACGCCAACTCATCGATGAGCTGAAAACTCATGCGCCGCAAGACTCGCTACCACCACAGCAGAAGCGCACAGAAGACATCGTCGCGTCGTAGCCGGGCGGGCGGGAAGCCGACACCGGCAAGGCCCTGCTGATCCCCTAGGCTTGACGCTTGACCATCACCGTCGACCAACTCCAGGTCGCTGATCCCGTGGACGCGTGGATGCGAGCGGGGTTCAGCGTCGGCCCCGACGCCGTCTGCCGGGTCGGCGGCGTGGGCATCCGACTGGTCGGGCGCGACGCAGGCAGCGGCATCGTCGCGTGGTCATTGCGCGGCCTGCCGGCAGACGGCTCGAGCGACCTCGACGGCATCCCGACCACGCGAACCGATGCGGTCGTGGCGACACCGGGCGCGCACCCGAACGGCGTCGTCACGATCGACCACGTCGTGCTCCTGTCGCCCGACCTGGGTCGGACGATCGAGTCGCTGGCGGCCATCGGTCTGGACCCGCGACGGGAACGCGACGGCGAACTCGGTGGACAAGCGATCCGCCAGATCTTCTTCCGGCTCGGGGATGTCATCGTCGAGGTCGTCGGCTCACCGGAGACGGCGGGCGATGGTCCATCCACGTTGTGGGGGATCACCTACGTCGTGGCGGACATCGACGCGACGGCGTTGTTCTTCGGCGACCGCACGACACCGGTCAAGGACGCGGTCCAGCCCGGCCGCCGGATCACCACGCTCAAGCACCAGTCGTTCGGGATGTCGGTCCGGTCGGCGATGATATCGGCGCGTCGCTGAGTCGACCGCTGGGCGCTGTGCCTATCCTCGGCCCATGCCCGAGGAGCCAGTGGTGATCCACACCGATGGCGGGTGCCGTCCGAACCCCGGTCCCGGCGGCTGGGGTGCGGTGCTGCGCCATCGTGAGCACGTTCGCGCGATGTGCGGTGGCGAGCCCAGCGAGACCAGCAACAACCGGATGGAGTTGACCGCCCCGATCATGGCGCTGGAGGCGCTCACCAGACCCGTGCTGGTGCACCTCTACACCGACAGCACCTACGTCCGGAGCGGCATCACCAAGTGGGTGCTCGGCTGGGAACGCAACGGCTGGATGACGGCCGCGAAGCAGCCGGTGAAGAACGTCGACCTCTGGCAGCGGCTGCAGCTGGCCTGCGCGCGTCATCGGGTCGAATGGTTCTGGGTGAAGGGACACTCGGGAGTCGCCGACAATGAGCTGGCCGATGAGCTGGCCACCCGCGGGCTGAGAGAGGCGATGAACATGCTTGGTGTACAAGCCATTTGACGTCAGAACTGTTCGGAAACCACGTCGGCAGGATCCTTGTCCGGCCGTAGTCCGCGCCAGCTCGGGTGGCGCAGCCGGCCGTCGGACGTCCATTCGCTGTAGCGCACTTCGCCGACGAGGTCAGGCCGGACATAAGTGACGCCCCTGGCGTCCTGGGTGGAAAGCCTTGCCTCGAAGGGTGATTCGCTGGTGTGCAGGGGAGCGAGCAGATCCTTGAGTCTGGTCAGGTCCTTCTCTGAGAAGCCGGTGCCCACCCGGCCCACGAACCGCAGGCCGCGCTTGCCGGGGATGCCGACCAGCAATGCGCCGATCCCGCTGGAGCGGCCGCCGTTGCCCTCGCGCCAGCCGCCGATAACGACCTCCTGGGTGTTCCAGTTCTTGTCCTTGATCCACGACGCCGAGCGGCGGCCGGGCTGGTAGGTGGAATCCCACTTCTTGGCGACCACACCCTCCCACTTCTTCTTCCGCGAATACGCCAGCGCCTCCGGCCCGTTCCCGGACAGCAGTGGCGGCACGATCAGATCCGTTCCCTCCGCGAAGGTCTCCAACACCCTGCGCCGATCGCGGTACTTCGCGCGCAGCAGCGAGCGGCCGTCGAGCTGCAGAATGTCGAACGCCCAGAACTCGATCCTGGTGGCGCGCACCCGGTTCTGCATCTCGCCGAAGCTCGGCACGCCGTCTTCATCCAGCGCGACGACCTCGCCGTCGAGAATCACGTCGTGGTCGGCGAGGTCGGCCGCCAGCGATTCCAGCTGTGGGTAGTCGTTGGTCATGTCGCGTCCGCTTCGCGACTGCAGCCGAAGCCTGCCGTGTTCGATCTCGACCAGCAGACGATAGCCGTCGAACTTGCCCTCGAACGCGTACTGGGCGGCGGCCAGTTTGTCGACCGACCCGAGGGTGGCCAGCATCGGCGAGAAGTCCTGCAGGCGCGGCGTGGGCTGCTCCTTCATCCGGTGCGCCAGCCACTGATCGCCGTTGGTCTGGATCAGGGCGTATCGCCCGGAGATCCGCCGGCCGTGCAGGTCGACGATCACCTCGCCGCCCTTGTCCCCCGAGTCGCGGAACTTCTCGGCTTCGTAGGTGCCCGTGTCCCAGATGACGACCTTGCCGCCGCCGTATTCGCCTTTCGGGATGGCGCCCTCGAATGTCGCGTACTCCAGCGGGTGGTCCTCGGTGTGAACGGCCAGATGATTGACCGCCGGCGTGTCGGGCAGGTTCTTCGGTACCGCCCACGAGACCAGCACGCCGTCGCGCTCGAGGCGGAAGTCGTAGTGCAACCGGCGGGCGTGGTGTTCCTGGATGACGAAGGTGTTGTTGTGCCCCAACTCGGGTTGCGCCCTGGGCACCGGCTCGGGCGTTCTCGCCGAGTCCCGCATGCTCCGGTACGTGGTGAGCCGGTCCTCCTGCGGCACATCGCTGTCCAGGCCCGAAAGCAGGTCGCCGTCGCGGGCGACCCGGGCGAGCACTTCCTCGTACTCCAGATGCGCCAGGCCGGGATCGCCGATCTCGTCCCAGGTCCGGGGAGCAGCGACCGTCGGGCGCTCACGCCCCCGCAACGAATACGGCGCGATCGTGGTCTTCGAGCCGTTGTTCTGGCTCCAATCCAGGAACACCTTGCCGGCCCGCAAGCTCCTGGTCATCGTGGCGGTCACCAGCTTGGGCATGTTCTGCTCGAGCTGCTGGGCAACCCGGCGGGCCAGCACCACCGCCCCCTTGCTGCTGACCGGCTCGGCCAGCGGAGCGTAGAGGTGCAGACCCTTGCTACCGCTGGTGAGCGGGTACACCGCCAGCCCGATATCGTCCATCAACTCTCGGACGGCGTTGGCCACCTCACACATCTGCGACATACTCACGCCCTCGCCCGGGTCGAGATCGAAAACCAAACGCGTTGCCGGACCAGGCTTTCCGGTCGTGGTGAAACGCCATTGCGGAACGTGCACCTCCAGCGAGGCCTGCTGGGCGATCCAGGCCAGACCGGTCGAGCTGTCGATGAGCGGGTAGGTGGTGCTGCCCGATCGGTGCAGGACGGTGGCGCGGTTGAGCCAGTCCGGGGCCGAACTGGCCAGCTGTTTCTCGAAGAACGCCGGCTCATCAACGCCGTTGGGCCATCGCTTGCGGGTGACGGGCCGGCCGGCGATGTGCGGAAGCATCACCGCGGCGATGGTGGTGTAGTACCGGAAGACGTCAGCCTTGGTGGTGCCGGAGGCCGGATAGAGAACCTTGTCGGCATTGGTGAGATTCACGCGTGGACCGGTCGTCGCATCCGGCGGCCACACGTTATTCACCATGCCACGGTATTACCCGCTGTACCGTGGGCCAATGACCAGGATGTTCGCGGCCGCGCTGCTGGTAGCCGCAGCATTGATCGGCGCGGCGCCCGCCGGGGCCGATCCGCAAGACTTGGTGCCCTTCTGCTCCGGGGATCAAAATCCGGTGAACAGCAACTGCCGGTACTCCCCCGATCAGGGTTTCATGGGCAGCTTCCCGGGAGCGAACCCCGACCTGCCACTCGGACCGAATCCCGGAATGCCGGCGGCTGTCTGACCCGCCGCCGCCGGTCAGGGCGGCATACTGGGTTTTATGCGTTCCATCTGGAAGGGCTCGATCGCGTTCGGTCTGGTGAACGTTCCCGTCAAGGTGTACAGCGCCACCGAAGACCACGATCTGAAGTTCCACCAAGTGCACGCGAAAGACAACGGCCGCATCCGCTACAAGCGCGTTTGCGAGGTATGCGGCGAGGTCGTTGAGTTCCGCGACATTGCCAAGGCCTACGAATCCGACGACGGCCAGACCGTCGTGATCACCGACGAGGACATCGCGACGCTGCCCGAGGAGCGCAGCCGCGAGATCGAGGTGCTGGAATTCGTGCCGGCCAGCGAGATCGATCCGCTGATGTACGACCGAAGCTACTTTCTGGAGCCGGACTCCAAGTCGTCGAAGTCCTATGTGCTGCTGGCCAGGACGCTCGCCGAGACCGACCGCGTCGCAATCGTGCACTTCGCCCTACGCAACAAGACCCGGTTGGCGGCGCTGCGGGTCAAGGACTTCTCCAAGCGCGACGTGATGGTGGTCCACACGCTGCTGTGGCCCGACGAGATCCGCGACCCGGACTTTCCGGTACTCGACCAGAAGGTCGAGATCAAGCCGGCCGAACTGAAGATGGCCGGCCAGGTGGTGGAGTCGATGGCCGACGACTTCCACCCGGAGCAGTTCCACGACACCTATCAGGAGCAGCTCAAAGAGCTGGTCGAGGCCAAGCTCGAGGGCGGCGAGGCGTTCACCACCGAGGACCAGCCCGCCGAACTCGACGAGACCGAGGATGTTTCCGACCTGCTGGCCAAACTCGAGGCCAGTGTGCGAAGGCGGCGCTCGGAGTCCGCAGGCGAATCGTCCGACGGTCAAGCGGATGCGAAGAATGCACCGGCGAAGAAAGCCGCAGCCAAGAAGGCACCGGCGAAGAAAGCGAGTGCCCGCAAGGCTCCGACCAAGAAGGCCGCCGCCAAGAAGTAGCGGCCCCGTCAGGCCGCGGCGGCGCCGCTGCTCGACGTCTTCGAGTCGGTGCCGCTCGAGGTGCTCGAGTCGGTGCCGCTCGTCGTCTTCGAATCAGTACTGCTAGTGGTCTTCGAGTCGGTGCTGCTCGTCGTGCCGGTACCACCCGAGGACGTCGTGCCGGTGCCGCCCGAGGTCGTCGACTCGGTACCGCTCGAAGTCTTGGGGTCGGTCGCCGTCGATGTCTTCGGGTCGGTCGTCGTCGATGTCTTCGGGTCGGTCAGCGTCGTGGTCTTCGGTTCGGTCAGCGTCGTGGTCTTGGGTTCGGTCAGCGTCGTGGTCTTGGGTTCGGTCAGCGTCGAGGGCTTGGGTTCGGTCAGCGTCGAGGGCTTGGGTTCCGCCGTCGGTGTCGGATCTGCCGTCGCCGTGGGCGTTGACTCGGTGGTCGCCGAGGGCTTCGGATCGGTGGCCGCGGTGGGCGCCGGATCCGTCGTCGCCGACGGTGTCGGTTCCGGTTCCGTCGTTGCCGACGGGGTCGGATCGGTCGTCGCCGAGGGTGTCGGATCCGTCGTGACCGGCGACTCGGTCTGCACTGTGAGATCGGTCGGTTCCGTCAGCAGGCTCGCCTCCTCCTCGACGACCGGCGGATCGGGTTCGACAGAGAACAGCGCCATCGAGCGGGCAGTCATGAGCGGTTCACTCGCGGACAGGTCGGCTGAGCCGGAGAGCGACATCAACATTGGCGCCGGCGCCGCCATCAGGGCGGGGGTGGGCGGCCCGTACGGGTCGACGTCGACGGTGCGGACCGGAGGCCCGCCGACGCCGTATGGGCCGGGCTTCGTCGTGCCCAGCGGCCGGTAGGCCGGATTCCCGCTGAGCAGGGAGAGGACATTGTCCATCGCGACTGGTATGGCCGCAATTAGGTTCACCAGCGTCTGGAGCGGGTGGAAGTAGAACGGCGAATTGGGCGTGCCAGGATTCATCGTCCGGTTGTAGCCGGCTTCCACCAGCACCCGAAGAAACGGGTCCAGCGCGGTCTCCAGCAGCGGCCCGACGACCGGCATGGCCTTGACCGGCATCAGCAGTGGGAGGGTGTCCGACGGGATCATGTAGTAGGTGGTGTCCTGGTACTGGCCCTGCAATTCGAGGTGCCCCGTCGCGGTGTTGTATTTCGAGTGCAGGAAGGCCACGCCCAGAATGGCGTTGAGGACGGCGAGCGGGTTGAGCGGATTGGTGGGGAAATCCGCGATGCCGTCGTACTGCCGGGCGATGTCGACGGTCGTAAACGGGTCGAGCCCGGATCGGAGTTCGTCGGCGTCGGCGCCGTTGAAGGTGACGCCGAGGATGCGGAGAGCCCGGCGAACCTGGAGAGGATGCCGCCGTTGGGCCGGTTCGGGTTCGCCAGCATCACGAAGCTGACGGCCGCCCCGGCGAAGTGCTGGGCGATCAACGCAGCTTTCTCGAGGCTCGCGATAGAGCTGCTCTGCGAGTAACCCAGCACTGTGTAAGCCGAGTCACTGACCGCTCCCGGACCGGTGCTGGTGAACGGCGGCAGAGTCCTTGTGCACGCCAGGTTCCGCGGAGACAATTGTCGAGATTTTGCAGACCGAGCGCGCGGGACGATCGAACCTCATGTCGAACAGTCCGGTCATCGGGCCAGAACTGCTCAGGGCCGTACACCGCCACCCGGTCGCAAGCATTTGGGTCATTGCCACCGGAGCACAACCCGGACGGCCCGACGTAGTTGTTGTCGGACCGGTCGATGTAGCTCGAGATGATAGTCCGGGGTGTTGTACGGAATGGCTCAGCGGCTGGCCGGTGCCGTCCATGTAGAGCGCCAGTGGCGGTGAGCTTGACGACGATCTGGGTGATCGGCGAGACGTATCCGAGAACCGCGGTCATCCCGATCGCCAGGACGACGATCAGCTTTTTGCGGATGGCGATGTGCACAGCGAGCCCCTGCCTCGACTGAGCCCGACGTCGGGCCGAATTGAACATATTCGTACTGGGCGAGCAATGCCTGCTGAACGGCACAATTCGACCGATTCCGCGGGCTTCAGCAAACGCGGTCAGCAGGCATGAACACGGGCGAATCCCACCCCGCGGGACAGCCGAATCGGAGAAGTGACCAAACTAGAACGTGTTTCAGTTTGGGTCGGAAATCAGGGTTCCGCGACGCCGCCATCTTGTTACGGTGTTCGCCGACAAGGGAAGAGAGACACGTGATCCTCGACAAATTTCGCCTTGACGGTCAAGTCGCCGTAGTCACCGGGGCCGGTCGCGGCCTCGGCGCCGCGATCGCCGTCGCGTTCGCCGAAGTCGGCGCGGACGTCGTCATCGCATCGCGCACCCAGGCCGAGCTGGAAGCCGTCGCCAAGCAGATCGAATCGGTGGGGCGGCGAGCCCACATCGTCGTCGGCGACCTCGCCCACCCCGAGACGACGGCCGAACTCGCCGGGACAGCGGTGGAGGCATTCGGCAAGCTCGACATCGTCGTCAACAACGTGGGCGGCACCATGCCGAACACCCTGCTGACCACCAGCGTCAAGGACATGAAGGACGCATTCACCTTCAACGTCCTCACCGCGCACGCCCTCACCGTCGCGGCCGTGCCGCTCATGCTGGAGCACTCCGGCGGCGGCAATATCATCAACATCAGCTCGACGATGGGCCGCCTGGCCGGCCGCGGATTCGCCGCCTACAGCACCGCCAAGGCCGCGCTGGCGCACTACACCCGGCTGACCGCGCTGGACCTGTGCCCGCGGATCCGGGTCAACGCCATCGCCCCGGGTTCGATCCTGACCTCGGCGCTGGAGATCATCGCCTCCAACGACGAACTGCGCGACCCCATGGAGAAGGCCACCCCGATGCGCCGCCTCGGCGACCCGTTGGACATCGCCGCCGCTGCGGTCTACCTCGCATCGCCGGCGGCCAGCTTCCTCACCGGCAAGATGCTCGAAGTCGACGGCGGCCTGACCGTCCCCAACCTCGATCTCCCGATCCCCGACCTGTAAGGAGAGCCATGCCCATCCGTGTCGCACAGATCGGCACCGGCAACGTCGGCGCCCATGCGCTGACCGCGTTGATCACCAATCCGGAGTTCGAGCTCACCGCTGTATGGGTGTCATCGGACGCCAAAGCCGGCAAGGACGCCGCCGAACTCGTCGGGCTGTCCGAGCCGACCGGCGTGCTTGCGACGACCGACCTCGACGAGGTGCTGGCCACCAAGCCGCAGTGCGTGGTCTACAACGCCATGGCCGACAACCGGCTCATGGAGGCACTCGAGGACTACCGCCGCATCCTGGCCGCCGGCGTGAACATCGTCGGCAGCGGCCCGGTGTTCTTGCAGTGGCCCTGGCAGGTGATCCCCGACGAGATGATCGCCCCGCTGGAAGAGGCTGCGCGGGAAGGGAATTCGAGCATCTTCGTCAATGGCATCGATCCCGGATTCGCCAACGACCTGATTCCTCTGGCGCTGGCCGGCACCTGCCAGAGCATCGAGCAGCTCCGCTGCATGGAGATCGTGAACTACGCGACCTACGACAGCGCGACGGTGATGTTCGACGTGATGGGCTTCGGCAAGCCGATGGACGAGATTCCGATGCTGTTGCAGCCGGGTGTCCTGAGCATCGGATGGGGCTCGGTGGTCCGGCAACTCGCCGCGGGCCTCGGCCTCGAACTCGACGGCCTCGAGGAGATTTACGTCCGCGAGCCCGCGCCGGAGGACTTCGAGATCGCCAGCGGCCACATCGCGAAGGGCACCGCCGCCGCGCTGCGCTTCGAAGTGATCGGACTGGTCGACGGGGCTCCCGCGATCGTGCTCGAGCACGTCACCCGGCTGCGCGATGACCTCTGCCCGGAGTGGCCACAGCCCGCCCAGGAGGGTGGGAACTACCGCATCGAGATCACTGGCGAGCCCTGTTACGCACTGGACCTCTGCCTGTCGAGCCCCAACGGCGACCACAACCACGCCGGGGTGCTGGCCACCGCCATGCGAATCGTCAACGCGATCCCTGCCGTCGTCGCGGCCCCGCCGGGTATCTGCACCACGATCGACCTGCCGCTGGTCACCGGCAAGGGGTTGTACTCTGCCGGTTGAGGGAACTGCCGGCCACGAAGGACATGCCATGCGGAGCACGCTGCGCCACCCGTTTCCGCTCGTTCTCGCGGCTGTCGCGGCTGTTCTGTTCGCGGCTCCGGCCGGCGCGGCACCGGTGTGCGCCGACCCCGGACCCAACACGACGATCTGCCAGACGCCCGGCCATTCGCAGATCACCACCTCGCCCAACCCCGCGCTGACCGACCCCTTCCCCGCGATGTACGGCGGATTCGGGGTCGGCCTCAGGGACATCTTTTCCGGTTGGTGATGAGGAAGCCGAAGGTTTCGGTTACCCTAACTTTTTGATTCGTATGACCGGATAGAGAGCTGCTCGGTTGGCACAGAAGACCCATGTCCCGCTGAAGGCTGGGTGGACCCTGCTCGGCCCGGCTTTCGTGGCGGCGATCGCCTACGTCGACCCCGGCAACGTCGCGGCCAACATCAGCGCCGGCTCACAGTTCGGTTTCCTGCTGGTGTGGGTGATCGTGCTGGCCAACGTCATGGCCGGACTGCTGCAGTACCTCTCCGCCAAGCTCGGTCTGGTCACCGGCCGAACCCTGCCCGAAGCGGTCCGGGACCACACCCGCACCCCCACTCGCATCGGGTACTGGTTGCAGGCCGAGCTAGTGGCGATCGCCACCGACCTGGCCGAGGTCGTTGGCGGCGCGATCGCGCTGCGGCTGCTGTTCGGCCTGCCGCTCCTTCTCGGCGGCATCATCACCGGCGTTGTGTCGTTGCTGCTCCTCGCGGTGCAGGACCGCCGCGGGCAACTCGTCTTCGAACGCATCATCACCGGGCTGCTCCTGATCATCGCGATCGGCTTCCTGTCCAGCCTGTTCGTCAAGACACCGCCGCCCGGCGAGGTGATCGCCGGGCTCGTTCCCGGCTTCCAGGGGGTGGAGAGCGTGCTGTTGGCCACCGCGATGCTCGGCGCCACCGTGATGCCGCACGCGGTGTACCTGCACTCCGGGCTGGCCCGCGACCGCCATGGGCACCCCGACAGCGGCCCGCCCCGCGTCCGGCTGCTGCGCGCGACGCGCTGGGATGTCGGCATCGCGATGCTGGTCGCCGGGGCGGTAAACCTGGCCATGCTGCTGGTCGCGGCGACCAACCTGCAGGGCCGCGACGACACCGATTCGATCGAGGGCGCACACGCCGCGGTCCGCGACACCCTGGGGCCCACGGTCGCGTTGCTCTTCGCGATCGGGCTGCTGGCGTCCGGACTGGCCTCCACCTCGGTCGGCGCCTACGCCGGCGCGATGATCATGGAAGGGCTGCTGCGCAAGTCCTTCCCTCTTCTGCTGAGGCGGCTGGTGACCCTGGTCCCCGCCCTGGTGGTCCTCGCCGTCGGCGTCGACCCCAGCCGCGCGCTGGTGATCTCCCAGGTCGTGTTGTCCTTCGGCATCCCCTTCGCGCTGGTGCCACTGGTGCGCCTGACCGGCAATCGGGAGCTGATGGGTTCCGACGTCAACCACCGGATCACCTCCGCGCTGGGCTGGACGGTGGGAGCGATCATTATTCTGCTGAACGTGGGCCTGATCTACCTGACCGTCGCACGCTGATGAGTGCGAAGCGGCACCCGTACTTCGCCTACGGGTCGAACCTGTGCGTGCAGCAGATGGCACGTCGCTGCCCCGGCGCGACCGACCCGCAACCGGCCATGCTGGCCGATCACGACTGGCTCATCAACGAGCGGGGTGTGGCGACGGTGGAGCCGTTCACCGGCAGCCGCGTGCACGGTGTGCTGTGGTGGCTGACCGACCACGACCTGGCGACGCTGGACAGCGCCGAAGGCGTGCCCGTGCGCTACCGACGTGACCGGCTGACCGTGCACACCGACACCGGTCCGTCGCCGGCCTGGGTCTACGTCGACCACCGCATCGAACCCGGACCGCCGCGACCGGGCTACCTGGAGCGGATCATCGACGGCGCCCGCCACCACGGGCTGCCGCAACGCTGGATCGACTTCCTGCACCGTTGGGATCCCACGCACTGGCCCAGGCCCGCCGTGGCACCGGATCACCCTGCGCCGCAGACACTTTCGGAGTTGATCGCCGAGCCGGCCGTGGTCGAGGTCAGTCGGCTGCGTTCCCGCTTCGGGTTCCTGGCCATCCACGGCGGCGGTCTCGAGCAGATGACCGACGTCATCGCCGATCGCGCAGCCGATGCGGCCGGCGCTTCGGTCTACCTACTGCGCCACCCCGAGGGCTATCCGCACCACCTGCCGTCCGCGCGCTACCTCGCCGAGCAGTCGGTGCGCCTGGCCGAGTTCCTCGCGCACGTCGACGTGGTGGTGTCGCTGCACGGATACGGCCGCATCGGGCGTAGCACCCAGCTGCTCGCGGGTGGCGGCAACCGCAGCCTGGCCCGCCACCTCGCGCGGCACATCGACGTGCCGGGCTATCAGGTCGTCACAGACCTCGACGCCATCCCGGCCGAACTGCGCGGCCTGCACCCCGACAACCCGGTCAACCGGGCGCGCGGCGGCGGCGCGCAGCTCGAACTGTCAGCGCGGGTACGCGGAATCAGCCCGCGCAGCCAACTGCCCGGCGACGACGGCCTCTCGCCTGCGACATCGCTACTGGTGCAGGGGCTCGTCGCGGCCGCGCATTCCTGGCCCGGCTAGCAGCCGGATAACAGCCGCAGGCCAATCGGTGAACAGCGCCATGTCTGCTTGCCGCGCCGTCGGCCCTACGACACCATCGGCTTTGTGTTCGACGTCGAAGTGTCGCTGTTGGACCTGCCGCGAAGCGCGCCACCGGACGATCCCGCGGCGTATCTCCGGACAGCGATCGCGTGGCATTTCAGCGCAGAAACGGGATCTCCGTACTGGCTCCGCACGGCGAGCGCACTGGAGTTCAACCCGCTGACCGACGTGCGGACGTTCGCGGACCTGCGCCTGTTCCCCAACCGCGTCAATGACTTGCGCGACGTCTCCGCCGGCGACCTGATCCCCCGGGGGTACGGGACACCGGCGCCGATCCCCATGATCTTCGAGTCCGGCGGTACGACCGGGGCACCGAAACGGACCATCCAGCTACCCGACTGGGTCGCACAGATCGTGCAGTGGCAGACCGAGGACTTCAGCGCCGCCGGATTCGTCGGCGGACGCGGGTTTCTGTGCCTGATGCCGAGCGGCCCCCATGGCGTCGGCTACTTCTCCCGTGCCGTCTCGGCCCAACTGGGTTCGGTCTGCCACACGGTTGACGTGGATCCGCGCTGGGTCAAGAAGCTCGTCGCCCGCAACGCGGCCGCCGAGCTATCCGCCTATGTCGCCCACGTCCTCGATCAGGCCAGATGGATTCTGCGAAGCCAAGACATCGTCAACCTGCATACCACCCCTCCGCTGCTGGAGGCCATCGCCCGCGATGACGACATGGCCGCCCTGGTCAACGACAAGGTCCGATTCGCGCTGCTCAGCGGAGCGCATGTCGACATCGACACCCTGGACCTGCTGCGAGACATCTTTCCGGCCACGACCATCGCCATGGTGTTTGGCAGCACCATGATCCTGTCGCAGGCCAAGACGCGGCCGGGCTCGGACGGACGGCCGGTCGTCTTCGACCCCCGCACGCCGTACGTGGTGTTCTGGGTTGTCGACCCGGCGAGCGGGGCGCCGGTGGACTACGGCGAACGCGGACAGGTCGTGATGAACTACATCAGCAAGGGCATGTTCATCCCCAACAACCTCGAACGCGATACGGCGATCAGGATGCCCGGGCCCGAGGGTCAGGTCGGCGATTCGGTCGCCGAAGTCGCGCCGGTCGCCACCTTCGATGGCGAGTCGGTCATCGAGGGTGTCTACTGACGTGACTTCGACGACTCTGGTCGAGCTGCCCGGGCTGGGACCGCAAGGCGAATACCACTCCCGGGCAAGGGAGGTCATCACCGACACGTCCGGTACGCCGGTGGCCGAGGTCACCATCGCACCGCCGCTCTTCATCGCTCGGACCATGGCCGAGCAACGAAAGATCAGACCGTTGCCCCTCGATCGGCGGCTGGTCGCACTCGGCGGCGCCGCCGAACTGTTCACCTGCTCGGCCGTCGCGGGCCTCGGGTTCAACGAGTATGTCGAACTGGCAAGCGGGGTCTCGGGCCTGCCGGTCGCCGTGACCCGTGCCCAGGCTCTCGAGGTGGCCGACGCGGTGCGCTCGCCACTGGATGCGATCTCCCCGGCCCGACCGATAGGAGCGGTGCTCGACTGGCGAGAGGCCCGGCCCGGACAGGGAGTCGCCGTCTGGTCGCGTCGAGGCGAGGTCTTCGGTGTACATGCCTCCGGGAACGCCCCGGGAATTCACGGCTTGTGGCCACAGGCACTGGCTTTGGGCTATCGCGTAGCGGTGCGGCCGTCGCGCCGAGAGCCGTTCACCGCCCATCGGATCATCAGCTGCCTGCGCGAAGCGGGATTCCGCTACGACGATGTGACCTACCTGCCCACCGATCATCGGGGGGCCGACGAGATCATCAGGTCGGCCGATCTGGCTATGGTGTACGGCGGCGGCGATGTCGTCGCCAAGTACGGCGGCGATCCGAAGGTCTTCGTCAACGGCCCGGGCCGCACCAAGATCCTCCTCACCGCCGAGCAGGACTGGCGCGAATACCTCGACGTCATCGTCGACTCCATCGGTCGACTAGGCGGCATGGCATGTGTCAATGCCACCGCGGTGCTGTACGAGGGCGACCCTGCGCCGCTGGCTCAAGCCATCGCACAAGCACTTTCAGCGATCGAACTGCTGCCGACGCAGCCGGTCGAGCTCGCCCATTCGATGGCGACCTACCTGGCCGCTCGGGCGGCCGGGGCCGTCCCGGTGCTCGGAGCCGACCAGGTCGTCGGTGACCTCGGTGACGGCCGGGCGACATTGCGGCCCGCGGTCCACCTGCTGGACCGCCCCGTAACTGACACGCTCAACACCGAATTGCCATTCCCCTGCGTCTGGGTCTCCCGGTGGTCGAGATCGGACGCGATTGCGCCACTGCGGAATTCGTTGGTCGTCAATGCGATCACCCGCGACGAAGGACTGATCGACGACCTGCTCGGTGAACCGACGATCGCCAACGTCTACTCCGGTGGGATCACGACCTGCTTCACCGCGCCCGAACTGCCGCACGACAGTTTCCTCGCCGAGTTCCTGATGCGTACCAAAGGATTCATCAGAGACTGATCCCGGCTAGTACACCCGCCGGCCGGCCAGGTAGGTCGCCCGCACCCGCAGCGCCGGGACATCCTGCGGCGCAACGGAATGCGGGTCGCGCTCCAGCCACACCAGATCGGCCGCCGCCCCCGACTCCAGCCGGCCCCACGGCGCCGCCTCGTGGTCGGCGAACGCCTGTTCGGCGACCGCGGCGGTGTAGGCCGTCAGCGCCTGGTCCACCGACAGCACCTCTTCGGGCGTCCAGCCGCCGGGCGGCTGTCCGTCGCTGGTCTGGCGGGACAGCGCGACCGCGATGCCGTCCAGCGGAGCGCCGGAGGACACCGGCCAGTCCGAACCGAACGCCAGCCTGGCGCCCGAACGCCCGATGCTGTTCATCCGGTACTGCTTGTCGGAGCGTTCGCTGCCCAGCCGGGGAATCGTGAGCTCAGTCATCAGGGCGTCCATCTGCGCCCACAGCGGCTGCATGTTGGCCGTCACGCCGAGCGCGGCGAACCGGCCGAGGTCGGCATCGTCGACGAGCTGGGCGTGCGCGATCACCGGCCGCCGGTCCCGCGGCGGGTTGCGGGTCACCACGTACTCGATGGCGTCGAGGGCCTGGCGGACCGCGGCGTCGCCGATGGCGTGGATGTGGATCTGGAACCCGAGCTCATCGACTCGCCGGGCCGCCTCGGCCAGGGTGTCGTCGCCCCACACACTCATGCCGTGGCTGTGTAGCCCCGAGCAATACGGGCGGAGGAGTGCGCCGGTCTCGTTCTCCACCACCCCGTCGGCGAAGAACTTCACCGTGTTCGCGGTCAGGTACGGCGAGGCGGCCGCGGCCACCCGGTGCCGGGCGGCGGCGAACCCGTCGAGCTGGGTGCCGAAGTGGCGCGGGTCGGCGTAGAGGCCGAGGTTGAACCGTAACCGCAGCGCGTCGCGGGCGGCCGCCTCGACGTAGGTGTCGACCTCCTCAGGGGTCACCCACGCGTCCTGCACCCAGGTGACGCCGCGCGCCAGGTAGTAGTCGGCGGCCACCCCGAGGGCGGCGATCCGCACGTCGGCTCCGTATCCCGGCGCGTGGGCCTGCACGAGGTCGACGGCACCCCACTCGCGCAGCGTGCCGAGCACCGATCCGTCGGGCCGGCGCACGATCTCGCCCAGTTCGGGCTCCGGGGTGTTCTCGTCGATGCCGCAGCGGCGCAACGCCGCCGAGTTGCACCACACGGTGTGGTAATCCCAAGCGCGGAGCACCACCGGCCGGTCATTCACCGCCTCGTCGAGCCAGCGGGCGTCGAACAGACCCTCGGGCGCCAGGCTGCTGTCGTAGGAGGCGCCCAGGATCCAGTCCGCCTCCGGATGGGCGTCGGCGTACACCCGCACCGCGTCGACGATCCCGGCCAGCGAGGTGCAGGGACGGATCAGCGGGCCGAACGACTCCAGCCCGGCGAACAGCGGATGCGCATGCCCGTCGCCGAAGGACGGCATCAGGAAGCCGCCGTCGAGGTCGACCTGCTCGACATCGTCGACAGCGGCGGCGAGTCGGTGCGCATCGGCACCGACCGCGGCGACCGCGCCGTCGACCACCAACAAGGCGTCCTGGTCCGGGGTGCCCGCGGCGGTCCAGACCGTGCCGCCGGTGAACATCAGCGCCGTCATGGCGGCAGACGTTACGCCCGCACCAATCCGAGTGGGCCGATGCTCCGAATACCGGTTGTGGAAACGATGAACTGCGCCATGACCCCCGCGGTGTATCCGATTCGTATCACCCACCTGCGGCGATCCCCTGTCCACCACTACGCCGAACACCGCAGCTACAGCTGGTACGTCGACGTCGACCAGCTCCCCCGGCTGCCCCGGTGGCTGCGGCCGTTCGCCCGCTTCGAGGCCGTCGACCACTTCGACGGCGCTCCGGGCGACACCCTGCGCCAGCGCGTGGACGCATTCTTGGCAAACCACGACATCCAGCTGCCCGGCGGGCGCATCACCGCGCTGCTGTTGCCGCGAGTGCTCGGCCGCGCCTTCAGCCCGCTGAGCCTGTTCTGGTGCCACGACGCGTCCGGCGAGTTGCGGTGCGTGATCGCCGAGGTGCAGAACATCGCCGGCGAGCGGCACGCCTACCTGCTGCCCCCCGACGAGGACCTGCCGGTGATGGCGCCCAAGCGGTTCTACACCTCGCCGTTCAACGGCGTCGAGGGCTACTACCTCGTGCGCGCGCCGCGGCCGGCGGAAACACTTGACGTGACGGTATCGCTGCACCGCGACAACCAGCCGGCACTGGTGGCCACCTGGCGCGGCACCCGGCGGCGCGCCACCATCGGTCAGATCCTGCAACTGCAGATCACGGCGCCGCTGGCTCCGCAGATGGCGGCGCTGAGCCTTCGTGTCCAGGCCCTGATCCTGCGGCTGCGCGGCGTACCGTTGGTGCCGCGGCCAACCGCGCCGCAGAACGAGAGAATGCCGCAAGCGATGACGGTTTCAGCGGCTGGTCCGGCGTGGACGGCAAAGAACCGTTCGTGGATGCCGTCGTGACGTGTCTGGTTGACCGTCCGATGAGGCAGCCAGCTAGGCTACGGCTCGATGCCAGCGACAATATCCGGACCTCGACGGTGACCGTGACCACCGCCGACCTCGACGCGCTGCTGCGCAGGGTTGCCCAGCGCGACTCCGACGCATTCGCCGCCTTCTACGACGCCACCCGTGCCCGGGTGTACGGCCTCGTCACCCGGGTGTTGCGGGACCGTGGATACAGCGAGGAAACCACCCAGGACGTCTACCTGCAGGTGTGGCGAACCGCGGAGAGCTACGACCCCGCCTCCGGGACCGCTCTGGCCTGGCTGCTGACGCTGGCGCACCGGCGCGCGGTCGACCGGGTGCGCTCAGAGCAATCCGCCACCCAGCGCGAATCGCGCTACGGCGCGGCGACGGTGGAAACCGCCACCGACCATGTCAGCGACGCCGTGATCACCAGCGATGAGCAACGTCAGGTCGTCGCCTGCCTGGACAGCCTCACCGACGTGCAACGTGAGTGCATCGAGCTCGCCTATTACCGAGGCATGACGTACGTGCAGGTTTCCGAGCGGCTGTCGGCGAACCTGGCCACAGTGAAGTCCCGGATGCGCGATGCCCTGCGCGGGTTGCGCAACTGCCTGGGTGTCCGATGAGGGTGCTGCGATGACTCAACCACTCGACGACGCCGCGGGCGGCGAGCTGATCGACCTCGCCGTCCCGTACGCGCTGCACGCGGTGTCCGATGCCGAGCGCGACGAGATCGAGAGCAGGCTGGTGCACGCCGGCCTGCCGATGGCCGATGCGTTCTACGACGAAGTCCGCGCCGTCCGCGAGACGATGGCGGCGGTGTCCTCGGCCAGTGCCGAAGAACCGCCGGCCGATCTGCGCCAGCGTCTGCTCGCGGCGGTCGCCGACGACAACGTGCGCGCGCTGCCCACCGCCCCGTCGGCGTCGACCGGCCGCGGCTGGCGTGCGACGGTCCTGGCCGCCGCGGCGGCCGTGGTGATCGGACTCGTCGCGGTGGGCGTGGGGCTGGCGATGCGCCCGGCGCCCCAGCAGCCGTCGACCGCGCAGCAGGTGTTCGCCGCGCCGGACGTGCACACCATCTCCGGTGACATCCCGGGCGGCGGCACCGCGACGGTGGTGTTCTCCCGCGACAAGAACGCCGGCGTGCTGGTGATGAACAACGTCCCGCCGCCATCCCCGGGCACGGTGTACCAGATGTGGTTGGTCAGTGACACCGGCGAGACGTCGGCCGGAACCATGGACGACAAAGCCGTGTCACCGTCGACGACGGCGGTGCTCAAAACCTGGGCACCTCGAAGGCCTTGAAGTTCACTGTCGAGCCGGGCACCGGCTCGACGGCACCAACCGGTCAGGTCGTCGCCGAGTTGCCACTCACCTGAGCGTCGTCGCCGCCGCTTCGGCGACCACGTCGGCGATCTCGCCGCGCTCCTGCCACGCCCGGCGCTGACGCATGGCGCCGTTGCCCTCCTGAAGAATCCGGCCCAGCTCGGAGTGCACCCACTCGGCGTCGCCGAGTTCGTCGAGCGCCGGCTGCAGCACGGCCAGCCACTCCCCGAGGACCCGCGACGTCGGCGCCGAGGCCCCCCGTTCGAAGGCGTCGATGACCTGACCGTCGAGTCCGTCGTGGGCGGCCTTCCAGTAGGCAGCCCGCAGAGCGTGGTCGTCGACGCGGGGGTGGGCTCACCTCGCTGGTGAGCCGCCAGTGCCGTCATCACCGACGCCCGCACGAGTGTCGCCAGCAGTACCGTCTCGGCGGCGGTGGCCGGCACGTCGGCGACCCTGACCTCCAGAGTGGGGAACTTGTTGGACGGCCGCACGTCCCAATAGACCATGCCGTCGTCGAGCATCGCCCCGGCGTCGAGCATCATGGCGACGACCGCGTCGTAGTGTGCGGCGGACTCCACATGCGGCGGCGGCCCCGCGCTCGGCCAGCGGGCCCACAGCACACTGCGCCAACTCGCGTAGCCGGTGTCGGTGTTCCGATAGATCGCCGAATTGGCGGTCAGCGCCAGCAGCAGCGGCAGCCACGGCCGCAACCGGTTGCTGACAGCGATTGCCGCTTCCCGGTCCGGGGACCTCGACGTGGACGTGGCATCCGCAGATGCCCTGTTCGTGCGCGATCATCCCGAATCGCTCGGCGATCTGGTGGTAGCGCGGGGTGTCGGTGATCGGGAAGTGGTGCGGAACCGTCGGCGGCAGTCCGACAGCCAACAGGGTCGCACCGGCTGCTGCGGAGGCGTCGGCGGCGACGCGGCGAAGGCGGGTGATCTGTTCGCGCAGTTGCGAACTGGTGTCCGCCTTATCGGTCGCCGTCTCCACCTGACACGTGGTCAGCTCCAGTTGCAGGTCGACGCCGCGCTCGCCGGCGTACCGGGCGACATCGGCATTGCGGGCTACCGGTTCCCCGGTCTGCGGGTCGACGAGGAGGAACTCCTCCTCCACACCGACACTCGGCACGCTCATCGTCGGCGTGGAATGCCCGCATGCGTGGTCCGCCAAACCCGGGCGCGACGTAACATGGCGCGGTGGTCAGGGACTTTCGCTTCGGAATCGGATTGCGCTACGTCAAGTCATCGACCTGGCTGCGCGAGAAGGTGCGAAGGTTCGAGGCAATGGGATTCGACGTCCTGCACGTGCCCGACCACATCGGCGCGCCGGCGCCTTCCCCACCATGGTGGCCGCCGCCGAAGCGGCCGCCACATGCGGGTGGGCACCTTGTTCTCAACGCCGCGTTCTACAGCCCGGCACTGCTGGCCCGCGACGCCGTCGCCATCGACCTGCTCTCCGACGGCCGGCTCGACCTCGGTCTGGGCACCGGCTATGTCCGAGAGGAGTTCGAGGCCGCCGAAATCCCCTACCCCACAGCCGGACAGCGGGTCGATCATCTCCGTCACGTCACGGCGTACCTGAAGCAGACGCACCGTCGATACCGATCCTGATCGCCGGCAATGGTGATCGGGTGCTGCGCATCGCCGCCCAATACGCGGACATCATCGGCTTGACCGGGGGCACGGTGAGCGACACCGCGGACGATCCGCTCGCCGAACGCATCGCGCTGGTCCGTGCCGCCGCGGGCGAACGCTTCGCCGCGCTGGAACTGAACATGGCCATCACCGCCGTGCCCACGGACTCCTCCGGCGTACCGGACCTGGCGCTGACGCGTGCCTACGCGCCGACGGCGACCGATGAAGAACTGCTGACGATGCCGAGCGTGCTCAGCGGTACACCGCGCGACATCGCCGACAGGCTTCGGGCCCTGCGCGAGCGCTACGGAGTGACGTACTTCACGGTGCAGGACTACCACGGGCCCTACTTCGCCGACGTCATCGCCGAACTGCGCTGAACTCGCTGCGGGCAGCGTGGTTTGCCCCGCCCGGCGCGCGGGAAGGCTGGTTTCCAAGAGGAGGGCGGGACCAGCGATGACGGGGGCGTTAGATGACGGCGTTAGAGGACTATCGCATGCGGCGACACGACGACAGCGATGATGCAGGGGTGCGAGAACGCGCCGAAGGAGTGATCGTGGCGTTGCGGCGCTGCAGCCTGGACGCCGCCTCAGGCGAGCTCGCCCGGGCGTCGCACCGGCACCATCTGGACAGTCGGCGGGTGGCCGGCGCACTGGTCCGCCTCGCCCAGGACATGGGCCCTGAGGTCGACAGCAACGCGACCGCGGTGGCGCGCTACGAATGGGGTGCGCTGCTCCCGAGGAGTCCACGGCCATGAGCAGGATTTCAGTCTCCGCGCCATCGGTCTCGTGGGTCGCCGCCTGGTTTCGCCGGGGCTACCCCACCGGCGCTCCTGCCCACGGCCATTGCGCCCTGGTCGCGCTCTGCGGAACGAACGCTCGCGGACCGGCACGGTAAGCTGCCAGCCGGTCCGCCCTCGTAGCTCAGGGGATAGAGCACGGCTCTCCTAAAGCCGGTGTCGCATGTTCGAATCATGCCGGGGGCACAGGTGTGATGTCCCGAGACACCGTTGACAGGTGTCTCGGGACATCATTTACATGTGGGGCTTGTTTGTGGGGCTGTTACCCGGTTTTACTCCGCGCGGTTGGTAGTCGCGGTTGGGGTCGAGGGTGAGTTTGCGGATGAGTTTTCCGCTGTCGCGGGCCAGGACGCGGATGTCGAGGTCGTTGATCAAGACGATGACTTTGGTACCGCGGAGGTGTTTGGACAGTCCGATGTGGTGCAGGCGGCTGTTGTAGCGGATGGTGATGGCGCCGGCGGCGTCGATTTTGTCGTGGCGGACGCGGAAGTGCGGCGGGATTTGGTAGCCGGTGGGGAAGGCTCTCGGGCGTGCGGTGAAGGCCTCGGTTGGGGTGTGCCGGTGCAGGGCTCGGTGGGGCCTGGTGTTGTTGTAGTGGTCGACGAATTCGTTGAGCTGGCTTTGCAGTTCGTCGATCGTGCTGGTTGCGGGTAGGGCACCGAGCCGCTTTTTCAGTGTTTGGTGGAAGCGCTCTATTTTGCCGCAGGTTTGTGGGTGGTAGGGCCGGGAGTTGATGTAGTTGATGCCCAGTTCGCCGAGCAGGATTTGCAGGGCGGTGCGGCCGCCGCGTCGGGGCGTGGCGGTGAATACCGCACCGTTGTCGGTGAGTACAGCGGCGGGAACACCCCAGGTGGTGAAGGCTTCGGTGAAGGTCTCGACGACGTGGATGCCGGTGATGGTGCGGCGGGCGACTGAAGCGATGGCCAGGCGGGAGTGGTCGTCGATCAGGTTGAGGATTTCGACGGTGCTGTGATCGGCAAGGTGCCAGTGGGTGACGTCAGCTTGCCAGCATTGGTTGGGCAGGTCGGCTTCGAAGCGTTTCCAGCTTGATCGGGGGCGTTTTTGGGGTTGTGGGGTGATGAAGCCGCGTCGGGACAGCACCCGCCAGATGGTGGAGATCGCGGGTGGCGTGAGGACTTCGGGGTCGCGGCGTAGGTATTCGGCGATGGTGGTGGCTCCCGCGTCGTAGCCCTGTTTGTGCAGGGCTTTGCGCAGCCTGATGATGTGTTCTTCAAGGTCGGCGTCGATGGCGCGGGGGTTGGTGTGGGGCCGGCGTGACCGGGGTTCGAAGGCGGCCGCCCCTTCGCCTTCGTAGCGTTTGACTAGTTGGTGGACCCAGTAGCGGGAGACCTCGTAGTCGCGGGCGACTGCGCTCTTGCTGCGCCCTTCCAGAACTACCGCGGTGATGACGAGCTGGGCCTTGGACATGGGCTGACCTCCCGAAATGCCGAGGTGTCAACTATGTCTCGGGACAGCTGCCAACTATGTCGTGAAACCAGACAATGCCGGGGGCACAGGTCAGAGGTGTATGACCTCGGCTGATGTTTGACATTGCTGCTTCCGGTGATGCCTGACAGTGTTTCGGCTGATGCTTAACAGTTGCTTCGGCTGATTCTTGACACTCCCTTCACGAGGGAGATCAGCGTGGCTGAGCAGAGGTATCAGGCTGTGTTGGCGGTCATCAGTGACGGGCTGTCGATTTCGCAGGTGGCTGGAAAGATCGGGGTGTCGCGCCAGACGGTGCATGCGTGGCTGGCTCGGTATGAGGCCGAGAGTTTGGAGGGTCTGAGGGATCGGTCCCATCGGCCCCGACATTGTCCGCATCAGATGCCCGCCCATATTGAGGCGGCGGTGCTGGAGTTGCGTCGTTCGCGCCCGTATTGGGGGTCCGCGCCGGCTGGTGTCCGAGCTGGCCAAACGCGAGGTGGCGCCGGTGCCTTCGGAGTCGGCGGTGTCCTCAACCCACCGCTCATAGCCCGGTCAAGCGGGTGTGCGGATGAATCCCGTTGCGGGTGTGCGTTCTCCGGATAAGACGGGGTGATGTCCACACTGTCGTCGATTAACTCGCTCAGGAGGCGACGAACATGAGCTTGATCAACGTTTCACACCCCGCCGCGCCGGCGCACGACGAACTGGTCCCATCGAGGTACGCGCTGAACGTCGGCGACATCGACGTGCTGGTGATCAGCGACGGGGTCCTACCGATCACCACCTCGACGCTGGCCACCAACGCCGATTCGGCTGACCTCGCGGCTTGGCTGGACGACATGTTCCTGCCGCCGGATGTCGTCGACTGGCCGCTGAACGTGGCCGTGGTGCGCAGCGGCGGACGAACCATCCTCATCGATTCTGGTCTGGGTCTGGAGTTTCCAGACTTCCCGCGTGCCGGGCAGCTGGCCATGCGCCTGGAGGCCGCAGGCATCACCCCGGAATCCGTGACCGACGTCGTGCTCACCCACCTTCACATGGATCACGTCGGCGGACTGCTCGCCGACGGACTGAGGACCCGGATGCGCCCGGACCTACGGGTGCACCTCGCCTCGGCCGAGGCCGAGTTCTGGGCGTCGCCCGACTTCTCCCGCACCGTCATGCCCGCGCCGATTCCGGACGTCCTTCGGACGACGGCCTCGCGATTCTTGGACGTGTACCGCAGCCGGCTGCAGCCGTTCGAGACCGAGTACGAGGTGGCGCCCGGCGTGCGGCTCGTTCGCACCGGAGGTCATACGCCCGGGCACAGCATCGTGCGCCTCGAATCCCGCGGCGAGCGCCTGACGTTCGCCGGTGACGCGGTGTTCCAGCCCGGGTTCGACAACCCCGAGTGGCAGAACGGGTTCGAACATGACCCCGAGGAAGCCACACGCGTCCGGATCCGGCTGTTAGAGGGGCTGGCAGCGAGCGGCGAGTTGCTCGTGGCCACTCACCTCTCGTTCCCGTCCGTCTGCCGGGTGGCGCAGGCGGGTGACGCCTTCCGCTTCGTCCCGACCAACTGGGACTACTGACTATTCGCCGCGGGTCTCGATGACCCGGTTCGCGATGTCCATCAGCCGGGTGTTGGTGGTCTGCGACAGTTCGCGCAACATCTCGAAGGCGCGCATCGCGTCGACGCTGTATCGCTCCATGATCACGCCCTTGGCCTGCCCGATGGTGTCGCGGGTGTTCAGCGCCGACTCCAACTGTTCGCCGTGGCGGCTGGCGAGAATCGCGGAGGCCGCATGCGCGGCCAGCACCGAGCCGATGGCCTCCGACTCGCCGTTGAACGCGTGCGGCTGCAGTCCGAACAGGTTCAGCGCACCGGCGGTCTGGCGCGCCGGTGTAGAGCTTGAACGACAGCCCACTGCGCACGCCGAGGCCGGAGATCGCGTGGCTGTACTTCGGCCAGCGACGCTCTTGGGAGAAGTCGTCGGTGCGGACGATCAGCTCGTCGACCGCCGCGGTGATGCACGGCCCTTCATTGCACTGCTCCTGGAGCTCGTCGAGCTTGTAGACCAGATCGGAAGTGCCGAAGAGTGATTCGAACTTGCCGCCCTTGCCGATCAGCAGGACGCCACAGGTGTCGGTTCCCGGAATCATCTCCACCGCCGCCGCGGTGACCCCGGCCAGACACCTCGTCGATACTGCGTGGCGGTGCGGTTGCCCGGGCCAACTCGGCCATCCGGACCGCCAAGTCGTGGTTGGACGACGTCATGGACTGTGTTCCTCACATCGTGCGGGCCGGCCGCCGTCATGACCGGCTCGAGACAACGGTTGGTTTGCAGACCAGCGGGCCGGGCAATGCTCGGTCCAGGCAAGCGTAGTTGTCGACAACTACGCTCGCCCAGGTCCTGTCGGTTCAGACCAAGAGCCGGCGGGGCCGCCCCCTGGTTTCCATAATGCCCTATCCGTAAATTGACTCACTCGCCGAATTCCGGTCTCCTTACTCTCTTAGCTGTAGTAACTTCGGCTGTGTGGCGGGCAATGTCTGGATTCTCGGTGGGTATCAGAGCGACTTCGCGCGCAACCTCACCCGCGAGGGCTCCGACTTCGCCGGATTGACCGCGCGAAGTCGTCGACCACACGCTGGCCGAGTCGATGATCGACGCCTCGGCCATCGACGTCGTGCACGTCGCCAATGCCTTCGGCGAGATGTTCGCCGCGCCAGGGTCATCTGGGCGCGATGCCGGCCACCGTCCACGACGGCCTGTGGGACACACCGGCGACCCGCCATGAAGCCGCCTGCGCCTCGGGCAGTGTCGCCGCACCTCGCCGCGATCGCCGACCTGCGGGCCGGCAACTACCGCACCGCGCTGGTGGTCGGGGTCGAACTGGAGAAGACGGTGCCCGGCGACACCGCCGCCCAGCATCTGGGTGCGGCGGCGTGGACCGGCCACGAGGGCGCCGACGCGCACGTTCATGTGGCCGTCGATGTTCTCCGAGGTCGCCGACGAGTACGACCGCCGGTTCGGCATCGACGAGGCGCACCTGCATGCCATCGCGGCGCTGAACTTCGCCAACGCCCGACGCAACCCCAACGCCCAGACCCGCGACTGGCGGGTGCCCGATCTGGCCACCCACGGCGACGACGACACGGCCAACCCACCCGTCGAAGGCCGTATCCGCCGGTTCGACTGCAGCCAGATGACCGACGGCGGTGCGGGCAGTCGTCCTCGTCGGCGACGACTTCCTGCGCGATCACCCCGGCGTCCGGCCGATCGGACTGATCGAGGGGTGGGGACATCGCACGGTCGGCCTGGGCCTGCGCCAGAAACTCGACCGCGACGCCGGCAACCCCTATGTGGTTCCGCACGTACGCGCCGCCGTGCAGGACGCGTTGCGTCGCGCCGAGGTCACCCTCGACGACGTCGGTGGTTTCGAGGTGCACGACTGCTTCACCCCGAGTGAGTACCTGGCCATCGACCACATCGGCCTGACCGGTCCCGGGGAGTCGTGGAAGGCCATCGAGAACGGCGAGATCGAGATCGGCGGCCGGCTGCCGATCAACCCCAGCGGCGGACTGATCGGCGGCGGCCATCCGGTCGGTGCGTCGGGCATCCGGATGCTGCTCGACGCCGCCAAACAGGTCAGCGGGCTGGCCGGCGACTACCAGGTCGACGGCGCCCGACGGTTCGGCACGCTGAACTTCGGCGGCAGCACCGCCACGACGGTCAGCTTCGTGGTCGGTATCGGCGGAGGTGGCCTGACAATGGACGTCGAGGTTGTCGGCAAGTACCTGTCCACGCTTCCCGAGGACGACGATCATCCCTACCGCACCGGGCCGTGGCGGCCGCAGAGCACCGAGTGGCGCGCCGACGACCTCGTCGCCGTCGAGGGTGAGATCCCCGCTGACCTCGACGGGGTATACCTGCGCAACACCGAGAACCCGCTGCACCCCGCGCTCAAGGCATACCACCCGTTCGACGGCGACGGCATGCTGCATGTCGTCGGCTTCCGGGACGGCAAAGCGTTCTACCGCAACAGGTTCGTACAGACCGACGGCTTCGTCGCCGAGAACGCTGCGGGCGGACCGCTGTGGCCGGGGCTGGCCGAACCGCTGTCGCTGGCCAAGGTCGACCACGGCTGGGGAGCCCGCACCTTGCTCAAGGACGCCTCCAGCACCGACGTCGTCGTCCACCGCGGGACCGCGCTGAGCAGCTTCTACCAGTGCGGCGACCTCTACCGCATCGACCCACTCACCGCGGAGACGCTGGGCAAGGAAACCTGGAACGGTGGCTTCCCGTTCGACTGCGGCGTGTCGGCGCACCCGAAGGTCGACGAGCGCACCGACGAACTGCTGTTCTTCAACTACTCCAAGTCGGCGCCCTACATGCACTACGGCGTGGTCGACAAGAACAACGACCTGGTGCACTACGTCGACGTGCCGCTGCCGGGCCCGCGCCTGCCGCACGACATGGCGTTCACCCGAAACTATGTGATCCTCAACGACTTCCCGCTGTTCTGGGAGCCGGAGCCGCTCGAGCGGGACCTGCACGTGGCGCGGTTCCACCGCGACATGCCGTCGCGCTTCGCCGTGCTGCCGCGGCGCGGCCACGAGCACGGAGATCCAGTGGTTCGAGGCCGATCCCACCTTCGTGCTGCATTTCGTCAACGCCTACGAGGACGGCGACGAGATCGTGCTGGACGGCTTCTTCCAGGGCGATCCGGAACCGGCCGACAACGGCACCGGCACCAAGTGGCAGCGGGCGTTCCGGTTCCTGGCACTGGACCAGATGCAGACCCGACTGCACCGCTGGCGGCTCAACCTGGTCACCGGCGGGCTCACCGAAGAACCGCTGTCGGAACGCATCACCGAGTTCGGCATGATCAACGGCGGTCACGCCGGCGAGCCCTACCGCTACACCTACGCGGCTACCGGCAAGCCCGGCTGGTTCCTGTTCGACGGCCTGGTCCGCCACGACGTCCTGACCGGAACCGAGCAACACGTCTCGTTCGGCGACGGCGTCTACGGCAGCGAGACGGCCATGGCGCCCCGGGTGGGCAGCAGCGCCGAGGACGACGGGTATCTGGTCACCCTGACCACCGACATGAACGCCGACGCCTCCTACTGTCTGGTGTTCGACGCCGCCCGCCTCGAGGACGGGCCGGTGTGCAAACTTCAACTGCCGGAACGGATATCGAGCGGCACGCATTCGACGTGGGTCGCCGGGTCGGCGCTGCGGCGCTGGCACACCACCGATTCGGCAGCCGAGTCGATAGGACTGTAGTGCCAGAGGTCGTCGACGCCGGCGCGCCCACTGTTCTGGCGCCCGGCGGCACCAACGCGGTCGGCCGGATGCTCGGCCTCCTCGGCGACGAGTGGAACCTGCTGATCGTCCAGCAGGCATTGCTGGGAGCGACCCGCTACAGCCAGTTCATGGCCCGCCTGCCGATCTCGAACTCGGTCCTCACCAACCGGTTACAGGCCCTGGTCCACGACGGACTCCTGGAACGGGAGGTGCACACGTCTACCCGGTCTCGCACCGAGTACCTCGTCACACCGCGATGTGCCTCGCTGTGGCCGGCGTTGTTGTCGATCTGGGAATGGGAGCGCAACTGGGTCGCCGACCCACCGTGAGCAACTGCCGGCGATGCACCACGAATCGTGCGGGCAGCTGTTCACCCCGTTGTTGCGGTGCGACGGCTGCCGCTGCGAGGCGACGCACGAGCGACGTCGCCCTGGCCCTGGGGCCCAGCGGCGCCTGGTCACGCTCGGCGCCGGCCGCCGCGACGCGGCGGCGGTCGGATTCCGACAGTGCCAGCCGGCAGGCCGGGATGTTCCCGGAGACCATGAGCGTGTTCGGCAACCGTTGGGCCGCAGCCCTTCTGGTGGCGGCATTCCTGGACACGACCCGGTTCACCGACTTCCAGCTCCAGCTCGGAGCCCCGCCTAGCCTGCTGGCCGAACGACTGCAGACGTTCTGCAATATCGGGGTGCTGTGTACGTCACCGGCCGATCCCGGCGGCTCCGAGCGCACCACCTATCTGCTGACCGACAAGGGTCGGGCGTTATTTCCGGTTCTCGTGGCAGCACTGCAGTGGGCGCAGCAGTGGTTCCGGGCGCCGGACGGCCCGGCCATGGAGCTCACTCACCGCGGGTGCGGAGACACGTTCACCGGTGAGTTCGCGTGCAGTCAGTGCGGCGAGGCGCTGGCCGGTGCGCACATCAGCGCGGTGCCGGCGTAGCGGTCCTCACTTCGGCGGCAGGATCTGGAATCCCTTGATGATCTCCGCGGAATCCTTGGCGTAGGTGGGATCTCCGGCCTTGATGGTCTGCACGGTGACGGTGGCGACGTAGTTGGCGTCGCCGGCCTGGAAGACCGCCGCCAGCGAGGTGGCTTTACGGGCGGGGATCTTGCCCATCTTCGGGGCGGTGTAGGTGATGGCTTGAGCCGGCGAACCGCACACCTGTCCCTGCGTCGCCTGCATGTCGGTGACCTTCAGCTTCTTGGTCAGCGTCTGAGTCTGAGCGTCGAGAATCTGCTGCGGTTTGCCTGCGTCGGCACCGACCTTCTGCAGCGTCACCACGGCGTTGGGAGTGAAGCCGTCGGCGGCCAGCGCGGGGTCCCGGATCGCGAAACGAATGGAGTCCGAGTCGAGCGTGGTCGTGCGCTCCCAGCCCTGCGGCTGCGGTAGGCGCAAGCCGGGGCTCCTGTTCGCTGCGCGCGGGAATGTCGGTCATGGGCGCCTCGACCTGGGCACATGTGGCGGTGGAAGACCCGTTGTCGCCCGAGCAGCCCAGCAACGCCATCGCCAGCACGGCCACCATCACGGTCCAGACCGGCGCGTTCAATTTTCGCAATCTGCTTCCCTTCGAAACCGTGCTCAGCCTACTGCCGGCCCGCCGGATTTCCGTCCGAAAATTCTTAGCACTCTCTGGGGTGGAGTGCTAATCTGGCGATGCACAGTGATTGCTGCCCGCCAGGGTGGTGGGCGCCGGGAATGACAGGAGGTGGGTTGCTGTGCTCCGTTTTGATCCGTTCAGTGACATCGACGCCATGACCCGCGGCTTGCTGAGCAGCCAATCCGGAACAAGTCGCAGTCCCCGATTCATGCCGATGGACCTCTACAAGGTCGAGGACCATTACGTGCTCACCGCCGACCTGCCCGGTGTAGACCCGGGCTCGGTCGACGTCAGCGTCGACAACGGCACGCTGACCCTGACGGCGCACCGTTCGTCGCGATCCGAAGACTCGGTCCAATGGCTGACCAGCGAGAGATTCTTCGGCACCTACCGGCGCCAGCTCTCCCTCGGTGACGGTATCGACACCACGAAGATCTCCGCGACTTACGAGAACGGCGTGCTGACCGTGACGATCCCGCTCGCCGAGCGCGCCAAGGCGCGGCGGATCGAGGTCGCACACGGCGGCAGGGTCAAGTCCATCCAGCCCACGACCGTCGAATCCGGTTGATTTGCCACGGTTCCGGCTCAGCCGTTGCGGCTGAGCCGGAACCTCAGATTGGTCCGCACCGCAGGCCACTCGATGTCGAGGATCGAGTAGACGACGGTGTCGCGCCGAGTGCCGTCCGCCGATATCTGATGGCTGCGCAGCACCCCGTCGAGCTTGGCGCCGAGTCGCTCGATGGCGGCCCGACTGGCCCGGTTGAAGTAGTGCGTGCGGAATTCGACGGCGATGCAACCGAGATCGTCGAACGCATGCGAGAGCATGAGCAGCTTCGCTTCGGAGTTCACTCCGGTGCGCTGCGCCGAAGCCGAATACCAGGTGTAGCCGATCTCGAGGCGCCGGTTGGCCGCATCGACATTGACGAAGCTCGTCGAACCGACCAGCACCCCGTCGCCACGGCGCCGCACCACTAAGGTCAGTCCCTCGTCGCCGGCCTGCATCGCCAGCATCTGCTCGACCCAGTCCGCGGCGGTCTGCGGCGACGGCGCGCCGGTATACCACAACGAACCGACGTCACCGTCGGCGCTGGCGCTGGCGATCTCGGGCGCGTGCGCGATGCTCAACGGCTCCAGCGTCACCCACTGCTCACCGGTCAGGGTCACCGGCTCCACGAATCGGGTCACCGCATCGACCTCCCGCCGAGCAGGGCTGCGGCCAGCGCCCACACCGAACACATCAGTGCACCCAGCGCACACGCGGCGCCGACGTAGAGCCCGTATCCGGCGCTCACCGGCGGGTTGACGTTGAGCTGGTAGTAGAACCACGTCAGGATGGCGATCAGCACCGAAATCACCAGGGCCGCAGTGGCAGCGAGCCGGGGCGAGAAATTGCGTGCCGCCATCGCGCCGGTGACGATCAGCACCGAGGACAGCAACACGATCAGCTGCCCGGCCCCGAACCGGGCCGGCAGCACGATGCTGCCGACGGTGCCGCCGATCGCGCTGGCATGGCCACCGCCGGCGGCCGACGTCATCAGCCAGGGCAGCCACGCGCTCCCCGCGATCAGCGCGGCGCACACCGCGACGAACCACCCCGGGCGCAGGCGAGCCATCCTCAGACCCTAACCCGCTTCCGTCAGCTCGCCGGGCAGCCGCATCGCGAGCGTCCGGCTCACGTCGAGGCGGCTCAGGAAGTCGTCGTCGTGGCTGACCACGATCAACGCCCCGCGATACCCCCGCAGGGCGTCGACGAGCTGATCGACACTGGTGATGTCGAGGTTGTTGGTCGGCTCGTCGAGCATGATCAGCTGCGGCGGCGGCTCCGCCAGCAGCAGCCGGGCGAGTGCGACCCGGAACCGCTCCCCGCCCGAGAGCGTCGCGACCGGGCGGTGCACGGCATCGCCGCGCAACAGGAAGCGCGCCAGCCTGGTACGCACCAGCGCGGCATCGGCGCCCGGGGCCGCGGCGCGGATGTTGTCGAGCACGCTGGACGTCGCGTCGAGTCCGTCGATGCGCTGCCGAAGGTAGCCGAACCGGTCGGTCAACAACCGGACGGCCGGTTCTGCGCTGCGGTCCGCGAGGGCGTCCAGCAATGTCGTCTTGCCGACACCGTTGGGTCCGGTGATGGCTATCCGTTCGGGCCCCTGAACGACCAGCGGCCCACGGCTTCCGGGCAACTCGGCGAGCCGGCGGCTTGCCGGCACACCCGGGTCGGGCATGTCGATGTGGATGCGGTCGTCACTGCGCACCCTGTCCTGGGCGTCCCGCAACGCCGCCTGCGCGGCCGTCACCTTGTCGTCGAGTCCGGTCCGCAGCTTGCCCGCCGCCACCTCGGCGGAGGCCGCCCAGTTGCCCATCACGATCTTCGGTGCGCGCTTGTTATCGAAATCCCTCTGCGCCTTGCGGTTCCGGTGTGCCAGCCTGGTCTCGGCATCGATGCGCTGGCGCTTCTCGACCTTGAGCGTCTGGCCCGCGGCGGCCACCGCCTGCGCGGCGGCGGCCTGCTCACGGTCGAGGTGATCACGCCAGGCGCGGTACGACCCGCCGTAGGTGCTCAGCCGACCGCCGTGCAGTTCGGCGGTGTTGTCCATCCGGTCGAGCAGTGCGACGTCATGGCTGACGACCACCAGGGTGCCCGGCCAGTCGTCGACCAGGCCGGACAGCCGAGCGCGAGCGTCTCGGTCGAGGTTGTTGGTCGGCTCGTCGAGCAGCGTGATGGGCGCGCGGCGTAGCCGCAGCGCGGTGATGGCCACCAGCATCGCCTCGCCGCCGGAGACCTCGCCGATCCTGCGGTCCAGGTCCTCGGCGCCGAAACCGATCGTGCGCAGCGCGTCCGCGGCGCGCTCTTCGATGTCCCAGTCGTCGCCGATCAGCGCGAAGTGCGTCGGTGTTCCGGCGCCGGATTCGATGGCCCGCAGCGCGGCCAGTCTCTCGGCCACCCCGAGCACCGCGGCCACCGAGGTGCTGACCTGGTGGGTGAGGGTCTGCGGCAGGTACGCGACCTCGCCGGTGGTGACGACGCGTCCGCCGGTGGGAAGCAGTTCACCGGCGATCAGCCGCAGCAGCGTCGACTTACCGCTGCCGTTGGCTCCGACCAGGCCGGTCCGTCCAGTGGTCAGCGTGCCGTTGAGGCGGTCCAGCGCGACGGTCCCGTCGGGCCAGGCATAGTCCAGATCGATCAGTGTGACGGCGGATTGTGGCTGAGTCGGCATGGGTCTCCCAGATGATGGACAGCGGGCGCGATGGCGGTGCTGTGATCCACGACGGAGACCTTCCTTTCCTCAACCTGACACCACGTTAGTGAGGCAACGCGGATGTCGACAACCGAATTATCTCTAGGCTGAACCGCAACATTCGACCGAGGACGGTAAATGACGGAACTCCCCGACTGGGTTCAGCGGCTCGACATGGCACCTCATCCCGAGGGTGGCTGGTTCCGGGAGACCTGGCGCAGCGACCTGACTCTCGGCGAGTCGGTGCTGCCGCCCGACTACAACGGTCCGCGCAGCGCCGGGACGGCGATCCTGTTCGTGCTGATGCCCGATCAGCAGTCGGCGTGGCACACCGTGCGCAGCGCCGAATTGTGGCTGCACCATCGAGGCAGTCCGCTGCTCCTGGAATTCGGTCGTGAAAGAGACAGCGCCACAACCCATGTCCTGGGGCCGGACATCACGGCCGGCCAACATCCGCAGCTATTGGTGCCGCCGGGGTACTGGCAACGCGCCCGCCCCCGCGACGACGAGCCCGCTCTGGTGAGTTGCGTGGTGGTACCGGGGTTCGACTTCGCCGACTTCGAGCTGGGATCCGCCACCGATTGAGCCATACTTCGACTTGACCCGTCGCCGCGACGGTTTCCGCAGTAGCGTGCTCCCATGCAAGGCCACACCATCGTCTGCGGCGACGATGCGCTCGCGATACGAATCATCGACGAGCTGAACAACGCCGAGCTCAGCGTGGTCCCGCTGCAATCCCCCGACGGCCTGGAAGCCGCGGGTATCGCAGTGGCCGATGCGGTGATCTGCGTCGCCGACGACGATGCGGTGAACCTGGAGATCGCGCTGCTGGCCCGGCAGTCCAACCCGCGGGTGCGGGTGGTCGCCCGGCTGGCCAACACCGTGTTGCGCGAGGCCATGGCCGACGGGAATGGTCCCGGCGCGATTCTCGACGTCGCCGATCTCGCGGCCGAGTCCGTGGTGGAGGCGCTGCTGGAGCGCACCACCCACACGATCGCCGTCGCAGGCATCGACTTCGTGGTCTCCGGCGCCCCTGCGCCGCGCGACGGCACGTTGCGCCAGCTCTACGGCGACCTGGCCCCGGTGGCGATCATCCGCGGCGAGGACTCCGGGCGACCCGGCGAGGTGATCCCCTGCCCCGGCCGGGACGTCCGCGTGCACGAGGGCGACTGGACCGCGATGATCGGCACCGCCGACGAGCTCGCCGAACAGGGCATCAAGGTCGCCAAGCCGATGACCGTGGCGCCGCGGGAACGCCCGGTGGTCAGCCGGATCGCCGACGCCGTCCGCGCATTCCGCGACGACCTCAACCCGATGTTCTACCGGGCGCTGGCGGCCTCGGCGACGCTGCTGATCGGCTCGACCGTCATGCTGCGCTTCTTCTACACGAACCCCAAGATGAGCTGGATCGACGCGCTGTACTTCTCGGCGGAGACCATCGCGACCGTGGGCTATGGCGACTTCAACTTCCTCAACCAGCCGACCTGGCTGCGGCTGTGGAGCATCATCATGATGCTCGCCGGGGTCGCGACGACGGCCATCGTGGTGGCGTTCGTCGCCGACGTACTGCTGTCGCGCCGGCTGTCGCACGCCGCCAGCCGCCAGAAGGTGCGCCGCCTGCACCGGCACGTCGTGGTGGTCGGACTGGGGTCGTTCGGGATCAGAGTGGCCGGCATGCTCAAGACCGCCGGCCGCGACGTGGCCGTCATCGAGCGCACCGAGGACAACCGGTACCTGGCCGGCGCGGCCGAGCTGGGCGTTCCGGTGATCTTCGGCGACGCCACCCTGCGCCAGACGCTGGAGATGGCGCGGATCGAGGACGCCCGCGCGATCGCGGTACTGACCCAGGACGACATGGTCAACATCGAGACCGGGATCGTGCTGCGTGAGATGTTGGGGCCGCGCACTCTGCCGCAGCTCCACCGCCCCGACATCCCGATGGTGCTGCGCATCTACGACCGCGCACTCGGCGACGCGGTCGGGCAGCGGTTCGGGTTCTCCTCGGTGCGCTCCACCGTCGACCTGGCCACCCCCTGGTTCATCGGCGCGGCCATGGGCCTCGACGTGCTGGGCACGTTCTCGGTGGGCCAGCACTCGTTCATGGTCGGCGGGGTGCGGGTGCGGCCGGGCAGCGAGCTCGACGGCCTCCGAATGTTCGAGCTGTCCACTCAGACCCGGGTGATCGCCATCGCCCGCGACGGCTGCCCGGTGCGGCTGCACCCGCGTCGCGACACCCAGCTGATGGCGGGCGACACGGCCTATCTCGTCGGCCCCTACCGCGAGCTGATCGACACCCTGCGCAAGGGGCAGCGCGCCTCCCAGCCCGGAAGGGTCAGACGGCGAGCGACGACAAATTGAACGCCGCCCCGGTGGGGTCGGCCGCGGCCGCCAGCCGTCCGTACGGAGTGTCCTCCGCGCCACGCAGTAT
This sequence comes from uncultured Actinomycetota bacterium, assembly GCA_963753095.1. GTDB lineage: Bacteria > Actinomycetota > Actinomycetes > Mycobacteriales > Mycobacteriaceae > Mycobacterium. The sequence continues at coordinate 439,446 of CAVWBC010000014.1, read as the reverse complement.
CGTCCCGCCGGCCTCGGAGATGACCGCCAGCGTCTTGTCCACGTCGTCTGCGCCGAAGAATGTGGCCCAGCTCGACGGCGCACCGGCTCCAAGCATGTGCGAGCCGTCCATCACACCGAGTAGCTGCTCCCCGTCGAACAACGCTGTCGTGTACCGGAATTCATCTGTGTCCGACTCCACCCGGGTCTGCCAGCCGAACACCTCACGGTAGAAGTCGATGTCCTTGCCGTAGTCACGGGTGCTGAGCTGCTGCCACACCGGTGTCCCGGTTTCGCCGACGATCTCGAAGCCGGCGTGACCGGCGGGCTGCCACATTCCCACCATCGCCCCGCCCGCGTCGGTCGCGAGCGCCATCGCGCCCCTGTCCTTGATCTCCATCGGCTCCACACCCACCGAACCGCCCGCACCGGGGACCGCGCCGATCGTGGCGGCGATATCGGCGGTGTGCAGGTAGATCGTCCAGCTGTCCGGTATCTCGCCAGTCGGGGTGGTTGGCCATCATCCCCGCGACGGGGTGGCCATCCTTGGCGGCATCGACGTACCCGCCGTACTCGGGGCCGGCGGAGGCGAACGTCCAGCCGAACACCGCCCCGTAGAACTGCTGCGCGCGGTCGAGGTCCGAGGTGGTCAGGTCGATCCAGATGGGGGCGCCCAGCGGGGCGCCGTGACGTGTCGGCACGGGGTTGTCCTTTCGGTCGGGGTACCGATACCGACCGCCTGGACCGCGCAGACTCATCGCTCGCCTCGAGAACCCAGAAAAAAAGCGAGCCGGCGGACGGGGGAGAACTCCGTCCGCCGGCTCAGTGCGCGCGCCGTGGGGTGCTAGTGCCGGCGCGCGACAATCAGGGGGATGGTGACGGTGTGGACCAGGGCGGCGCCGACCGAGCCGAGCAGCATTCCGGCGAATCCGCCGCGGCCATGACTGCCGACGACCAACAGCTGGGCGTTCTGCGCCTGCTCGGCCAGATACCGGGCCGGCTGGTCGCGCACCACCACGCGATGCACCACGACGTCGGGGTAGTCCTCCGCGGTCCCGGCCAGCCGCTGCGCCAGGAGTTCCTCTTCGCCGGTGGCGACGGCGGACCAGTCGACCCCCGGCACCGAGAACAGGCTGTCGTCGCTCCAGGCGTGTACGGCGACCAGGTCGACACCGCGACGCGAGGCCTCCTCGAATGCGATCTCGGTGGCGCCGACCGATGCGGGTGAGCCGTCGATACCGACGACGACGGGCAGGTGGGCGGGCGGAACCGGCCCATCGTGGATGACCGCGACCGGGCAGTGCCCGTGGTGCACCAGTCCGGTGCTGATCGAGCCGATCAGGCCCCGCCGGAACGCCCCCATGCCGCGGCTGCCGACCACCACCAGTTCGGCGTCCTTGGACAAGTCGATCAGGGTGGGAACGGGCGCGGCGTGATAGATGTCGGTGGCGGCGATGCGCACCGGAACACCCGTCTCGGTGCTGATCTCGGCAACCAGGGCAGTCGCCTCGGTCAGAATCTGGCGGGCCTGTTTGTCCTGCCAATCCTCGAAGTCGGTCGGGACCGGGTGCATCACGTTGATCACCGCGGGCGCGGCTCCGACGTGCACCATCCGCAACGCCAGGTTGCGCATCCCCGCCTCGTGTGCGGCCCAACGGATCGCGGAGTGCGAGGACGCCGAGCCGTCACAGCCGACCACGATCTCACCGGAGGACACGGTGCGATGCCGCTCGAACATCTCCGTCATCGTCACCTCCAGGCTCCCCACCGCCGGTCTCGCGGTACCGCCTATGACGATGCTCGTCGGCGCGGGCCCGCGCCAGTCGTGTTGGGCCCCTTGACACAAGGCGTTGGTCAGGTCTTTTCGGGACCAAAGTCCCTAGTTGCCGGACTCGTTCCGGGGCTCTACTGCGGTGTGATCACGGTGTTCCTGGTCGACGACCACGAGGTGGTTCGGCGAGGTCTCGCCGAACTGCTGAGCAGCGACCCCGAACTCCGCGTCGTCGGTGAGGCCGGCACCCTCACCGAAGCCCTCGCCCGCATTCCCGCGGCCCGGCCCGATGTCGCGGTGCTCGACATTCGGCTGCCCGACGGCAGCGGCATCGACCTCTGCCGGGAACTGCTCGCCGGCAACGATGAGTTGCGCTGCCTGATCCTCACCTCGTTCACCGACGAACAATCGATGCTCGACGCCATCGTCGCGGGCGCCAGCGGATACGTCGTCAAGGACATCCGCGGGATGGAGCTGGCCGAGGCGATCAAGGCCGTCGGGTCCGGAAAGTCGTTGTTGGACAACCGCGCCGCCGAGGTGTTGATGTCGAGGCTGCGCAAGGACACCGAGCAGGATGAGCGTCTACGGGACCTGTCGACGACGGAACGCACTCTGCTGCAACTGCTCGGCGAGGGGCTGACGAACCGCGAGATCGGCCAGCGGATGTTCCTGGCGGAGAAGACGGTCAAGAACTACGTCTCACGGCTGCTGACCAAACTGGGCCTGTCCGGACGCACGCAGGCCGCGCTGTTCGCCGCCGAGACGATGCGCAGGTCAGATGGTTGACATCCAGGTCCGTGACGGCCTCCTCGATGCGATGTTGGCGGTCACTGCGGGGCTCGACCTCGAGCGGACCCTGCGCACCATCGTCCGCACCGCAATGGATCTGGTGGACGCCCGCTACGGCGCACTGGGTGTGATCGGGGCCGAACCGGAGCCCGTTCTGGAACGGTTCATCTACGAAGGCGTCGACCAGGCGACGGCGGAGCTGATCGGCCCGCTGCCAACCGGGCATGGCATGCTGGGAGTACTGCTCGAACACCCCCAAGGCGATTCGGGTCGAGGATATTTCGCGCAATCCCGCGTCGGTGGGCTTTCCGCCGCACCATCCACCGATGCGAACGTTCCTCGGGGTGCCGATCCGGATCCGAGATCAGGTGTACGGCAACCTGTATCTGACCGAGAAGGCCGGCGGCGCCGTCTTCACCGAAGACGACGAGGTGCTGGTGCTGGCGTTGGCCGGTGCGGCGGGAATAGCGATCGACAACGCCCGGCTCTACCAGGCCGCCCATTCCCGCCAGCTATGGATCGAGGCCACCCGCGACATCAGCACGAATCTGCTGGCCGGTGACGATCCGGCGGTGGTGCACCTGGAGATCGTCGGCAAGGCCTCGGCGTTGACCGACAGCGACTTCAGTTTCCTTCTCACTCCGGATGGCTCCGGTGATCTGGTGGTCACCGCGTCCACTCGGGACGAGTTGCAGGGACGCCGGGTGCCGACGTCGGGGACAGCGGCCGGACTGGCTTTCGCTGACCGGGTTCCGCTGCGGCTCAATGAATTCCGCGATCTCGGCGACGATGCCCTGGCCGCCCTGGTCCTGCCGGTCTGCGAGCCGACGACGGTGCTCGGAGTACTGGTGTGCGTCGCGAAACCCGGGCGGCAGTTCACCGAGAGCCAGCTGGAGATGACCGCGGCATTCGCGATGCAGGCCGGCTTGGTGCTGCACCTGGCGACGGCACAGCGCAGGATGCGTGAGCTCGACGTGCTGACCGACCGCGACCGCATCGCCCGGGATCTGCACGACCACGTCATCCAGCGGCTCTTCGCCGTGGGCTTGTCGCTACAGGGGGCGCTCGGGGCCGACGGCGCCGAGGGCACCCGCCGCATCACCGGCGCTCTCGACGACCTGCAGGAGGTGGTTCAGGAGATCCGCACCGCGATCTTCGACCTGCACGGCGGAACCGTCACCCGGCTGCGTCAGCGCGTCGAACAGGCGGTGGCCCGGATGACCGCCGACTCCGCGGTGCGACCCACCGTGCACATCAGCGGCCCGTTGTCGGTGGTCGACGCGACACTGGCCGACCATGCCGAGGCCGTGGTCCGGGAGGCCATCAGCAATGTGGTTCGCCATGCGGGGGCCCGCACGGTGAGCGTGTCGCTCACCGTCGACGACGACCTCACCATCGGCGTCACCGACGACGGCGTGGGTATCGCCGACGGCATCACCCGCAGCGGACTGGCGAATCTGGCGGCACGCGCCGAGGAATGCGCCGGAGTGTTCACCATCACTCCGGGACAGGGCGGCGGCACGCGGCTGCGCTGGTCGGCACCGCTGCCCTAGGGGTCAGGCGGAGATCTCCACGGCGGGATGCCGCTCGAAGTGGGCCCTGCACTGACGTTCGACGAACATCGGGACGAACTCCCGGATCCGGGCCCGGTCGAACCGGCGGTGCGCATCGGCCACGGTTTCGCTGATCACGTCGTCCGGCACATACGGGAACGCCTGGATCAGCCGATCCAACACCGCGTCGATCTGACGCTGCTCTTCAGCACGGTCCACGTCGGACATCATCGAATGCAGACGGGCGATTGCGCAAGAGGTGACCGGAATTGTCGGGCCGGTGAACGCGAGGTGGCCCGGCCACCGGCGGTGCGCGGCCGGCGCGCGAGTCCGACCATCGGTCGGTTACAGTTTCGACCGTGAGGACACCGAGGAGCCACGATGTTGCGCTGGCGCCCCAGGCCGAATCCGCGGATCACCTTCAGGCACTGCATCTTCGAGCGATGCTGGTGATCCAGCTCGAGGACTTGGACGCCGTCCTGGCCAACTACGGCTCCGCGCTGGAGCGCTATCAGCGGCGCGGTGAACATACCCAGGCCCGCCGCGTTCGCGGGCTGATCCGCAACGCCGAACGGGAGCGCCGCTCCATCCAGCAGCTGATCAGCCGACTCCACGAGCGGTTCGGTTCGGCCGAGTCCAGACGTGCCGAGGTTCACCGGTCCGCGCCGCCGCCGTCACGCTCCGCAGCCCGGGTTCATCCCTACCCGACGCCGCATCGCGTGATCAGAGCCTGACCTCGGATCAGCCGGGCGCGAACACCGCCACGAACCGGTCCAGCGACTGCTGGATGTCGGTGCGCAACGCGCCGGCCACGATCATCCCGATGGGGCCGAACAGCGCGGGGCCGCCGAGGTGGACATCCATGGTGAGCACCGACGCCTCGGCATCGGCGGCCTGTGGGCGTACCTTGCCCATCAGTTTGACCTTCACCCCGCCGACACCGATCCCGTTGAGGGTCATCGCCTCCGGAGGCTTGAAGTGGACGATCGTCCAGCGGACGCGGTTGGGCATGCCCTTGACCTCGACGATGGACTCCACGACGGTGCCCTTGTCGAGGGTCTCGGGCAGCTTTGACCGCCACACCCGGTGAATGGTCAACCACTCCTTGTACCGGGACAGATCAGATGCGTGCTGCCACGCCTGCTCGGGCGGTATTGGAACGTCTACGGATACCGAGAGTTTCGCCATACGCTACGTCTTCGGTTGGTCGCCTTTGTCGACGATGTTCTTGGCCGCGTCCTGCACCTTGTCGACGGTCTCTTTGAACTTGCCCTGCGTCTTCTCGTCGATGATGTCGCCGGCCTTGTCGATCGCCTGCTCGACCTTGTCGACGTTCTCGGTCAGTACTTCCTTGGCCTTGTCCAGGAACCCCATGAGTCAACCCTTCCCGTTCGATCGCCAGGGTGTGTCCCCGGTCAATCTTGCACCGTAGGCTCGGATCGCCACAAAATCCGAGGTTCGCCGAGCGCTCGGCCCTGAATCCACCAGATGGCCTCGATCAGCCCCGCGGCGACCAGGCCGATCGCCACGCCCGTCGACGTCACCGCCAGGTTCGACGGGTCGAGCATGAACTTCTCCCGGGCCAGCGGGATGGCGAAGATCACAACGTAGGAGAGTCCGGAGACCGACACCAGCGCCACCCGCCACCACTGATACGGGCGGGCGACCACCGCCAGCACCCAGACCGCACCGATCAGCAGCGTGATCAGCGCCGCCGTGGACGCCTGGGTCTGCTCAGGAGTGGTGGCGTTGCGGCCGTGGTAGGCGATCAGGTACGAGACGAACGTCGCGAGGCCGACCACCACGCCCGACGGCAGCGCCGAGGTCATCACCCGGCGAACGAACCCGGTGTGCGCGCGTTCGTTGTTGGGCGCCAGCGACAGGATGAACGCCGGGATGCCGATCGTGAACCAGGCCGCGATGGTGACGTGAATGGGCTGGAACGGATACAGCAGCGGGGCGGTGCCGAACCACTTGGAGCTCAGGCCGGCCAATCCCACCAGGAGAGCCAGCAGCACCGAATAGACGGTCTTGGTCAGGAACAGGTTGGACACCCGCTCGATGTTGCCGATCACCCGGCGGCCCTCGCCGACGACGTAGGGCAGCGTGGCGAACTTGTTGTCCAGCAACACGATCTGCGCCACCGCTCGCGAGGCCGGGCTGCCCGCGCCCATGGCGACACCGATGTCGGCGTCCTTGAGGGCCAGGACGTCGTTGACGCCGTCGCCGGTCATCGCCACGGTGTGGTCGCGGGACTGCAACGCATGCACCATGGCGCGCTTCTGGTCGGGACGGACCCGGCCGAACGTGGTGTATTCGTCCATGGTGTCGGCCAGCGCATCGAGATCGGTGGGCAGCTGGCGGGCATCCATCGTCTCGCCGTGCAGGCCCAGGCTCCCGGCCACCGCGCCCACCGACACGGCATTGTCGCCGGAGATCACCTTGATCGAGACATTCTGGGAGGCAAAGTATTCCAGGGTGTCCCGAGCGTCGGGGCGTACCCGCTGCTCGAGGACCACCAGCGCGACCGGGGTGACGCGCCCGGGTGCGTCCGGGCTGTCGACGCTGCGGTCGCAGCAACCCAGCAGCAGCACCCGCAGACCTCGCGCGCCGATCTCCTCGGCCTGCGCGGCGACCGGCGAGTCCGGGTCGAGCAGCACGTCGGGGGCGCCGATCACCCAGTTGCCGTGCTCGCCGAAGGAGGCGCCACTCCACTTGGTCGCCGACTTGAACGGCGCCGTGGCGGTCGTCGTCCAGCCCGGCGAATCCGGATAGGCCTCGCCGATGGCCGCCATGCTGGCGTTGGGCCGCGAATCGTCGGCGGCCAGCGCGGCGAGCACCGCGGCCGCGTCATCGGAGGACAGTGCCTTCAGATCCGAGACCCGCATGCCGTTCTCGGTGAGCGTGCCGGTCTTGTCGGCGCACACCACGTCGACACGGGCCAGGCCCTCGATCGCGGGCAGCTCCTGCACCAGACACTGCCGCCGGCCCAGCCGCACCACGCCGACCGCGAACGCGATGGACGTCATCAGCACCAGGCCCTCGGGAACCATCGGCACCAGCGCACCGACCATCCTCAGCACCGATTCCCGCCAGCCCACGTTGGTGGTGAACAACTGGGTGTAGATGATCAGCAGCCCGGTGGGCCAGAGCAGATAGGTGATGAACTGCAGGATCTTGTTGATCCCGCTGCGCAGTTCGGATTTGACCAGGGTGAACCGGCTGGCCTCCTCGGCCAGCCGGGCGGCGTAGGCCTCCCGGCCGACCTTGGTGGCGCGGTAGGCGCCGGTCCCGGCGACCACGAAACTGCCCGACATGACGGTGTCGCCGACGACCTTGCCGATCGGGTCGGCCTCACCGGTCAGCAGCGACTCGTCGACCTCCAGGGTGGACGCTTCCAGCAGCTCGCCGTCCACGACGATCTGATCCCCCGGCCCGAGCTCGATCACGTCGTCGAGCACCACCTCGTTGGGGGCGATCTGCGCGGTTCGCGGACTGCCGGCGCACCATGGGTTTGGCCTGCCCGACGATCGCGAGGTTGTCGAGGGTCTTCTTGGCCCGCAGTTCCTGGATGATGCCGATACCGCTGTTGGCGATGATCAGCAGGCCGAACAGCCCGTTGATCAGCGATCCGGTGGCCAGCACGAGGAGGAACAGCACGCCGAGGATGGCGTTGATGCGGGTGAAGACGTTGGCCCGCACGATCTCCGAGACGCTGCGTGAGGCCCGCGCCGGCACGTCGTTGGCTTTGCCTTCGGCGATCCGGGCGGCGACTTCGGCGTCGGACAGGCCCGCGGTCATGCTGACGGTCATTGGGTGAAGGTCCCCATCCCGTAATCGTCGAAGAACTCCAGCGTGAGCTTGCCGCCGTCGAAGGTGGCCTTGGAAAGGCTTCCGGGAGGCGAGTTCTCGCTGACGAAGCCGAAGGTGAAAACGTCGCCGTCCCAATGCTTCAGCTCGTAGGTATCCGGGCCGGGGGCCCATCGACAGGGTGAGCTTGCCGTCCTTCTCGGCCACTGTGGCCGGCCCCCAGTAGTCGTTGGCGTAGGTGCCGGCGTAGGAGGCCGGGGACCGCGCCGGGGCGGGATCGGCCGGTGGCTGCTTGCCGACCAACTCCCCGACGGGCGAGTCCATTCCGGCGAAGGCGTTCTTGTACAGCGTGCGCCAGTCCTCGCGCACCTCACCGAACTGAACGAGGTCGGCGAACTCGGCGGTGAGCGTCTCCGGGATACCGGACGGGGTGGCATTGGTGAGCGCGACGATCGCGACGTCGGCCGAGGGGATGATGACGAAATTGGTTCCGGCGCCGAGCTCGAACGCCCCGGAGTGGCTGAACTGCATCCGCGCCGCCGAGGTCGTCCCGACGTTGAATCCGTAGCCGTAGAAGCCGGAGCGCATCGCCGGCTCACTGGGCGGGCTGGACACGCTCTGCGGCGTGAGAGCGGGCAGCAGCGCCTTCGCGTCGACGATCTGCCGGCCGTTGTAGCTGCCGTTGGCCAGCACCATGGTCAGCCAGTGGGTGAGGTCGTTGACCGACGAACTGACCCCGCCCGCCGGCGCCTCAGGATCGGCATCGCGTTTGTAGAGCGGCTCGTACTTGCCGTCGACGTGGATGTGGCCCACCGCCCTGTCGGGGCGCGCCTCGTAGTCGGCGAACCGTGAGCTCGTCGAGGTCATCCCGAGCGGGGTGTAGAGCACCTGCTCGCTGAGGTCCTCCCACGGCCTGCCGCTGGCCTGCGCCACTGCTTCGGCGGCGGCGGTCACGCCGAAGTTGGTGTAGGCGTAGGAGATTCGAAACGGATCCAGCGGCAGCTGGCGCAGCCGGTCCAGGACGTAGCGCCGGTCGTAGCCGAGGTCTTCGAGCTTGTCGCCGGCATGGTCGGGCAGGCCGGACCGATGCGAGTACAGATCACCGATGGTGAGCATCCTGGTGACCGCCGGATCGGACAGGCGCGAACCACGGCAGCTTGTCGACCACCGGGGTGTCCCAGCCGACCACCTTCTCGCCGACCTCGTGGGCGACGACGGTGGCGCCGATCGGTTTGGACACCGAGGCCAGCTGAAACACCGTGTCGGGATCGACCCGGTTTCCCGGGTCGTCGCCCTGTTCGGACGTCCTTGACGCCGAACCCCTTGGCGTACAGCACCTTTCCGCCCTTGACCACGGCCACGGCCATGCCCGGGATGCCAGAGGACTTCATCAGCTCCTCGGCGATGCCGTCGAGCTTGGCCACCGCGTTCTCAACGGCGTTGTCGGGCAGCGGCATCGCCGGCACCAGCGGCGGCGGCTGATCCGACAGCGGCGCCGGCGGCTCGGGCGGCGGCGGGTGTGCCGCTACATGCGGTCAGTGCGGCCAGTAGTGCGACGATCGCGGCGCGTCTCGCCAGAGCGGTCATGGCTTGCACCGTAGTGCGTCACAGCCGCCACCACTGTTCTATTGCCGCCTCCGCGGCGGGCCGCTTCATTGCCGGCGACTCACCAGCCACCACCCGCCCGCCCGGCTGCGGAACGGCCACGTCGACACCGGCCTCGGCGGCGGCCGTCAGCAGGCGCTCGACGGGCTCGGCCCAGGGATGGGGCGCCAGCCGGAAGGTGCACCAGTGGATCGGCACCAGCAGGCCGGCGTCGGTGACGTCACGGTGCGCCCGCACGGCTTCCTCGGGATTCATGTGGATGTCGGGCCAGGAGGTGTTGTAGGCGCCGATCGGCATCAACGTCAGGTCGAACGGGCCGTGCTCGGCGCCGATCCGGGCGAAGCTGTGGGTGTAGCCGGTGTCGCCGCCGAAGTAGGCGCGGTGCTGCGGGCCGACGATCGCCCAGGACGCCCACAGGGTGGTGTTGCGGGTCAGGAAGCGGCCGGAGAAGTGCCGGGCCGGCGTGCACACCAGGGTCAACTCGCCGATGCGGGTGCTCTCGTTCCAGTCGAGTTCGATGATCCGCTCGGCGGGAATGTGCCAGTCCCGCAGGTGCGCCCCGACCCCGAGCGGCACGACGAACGGCGCGCGCTGGGTGCGGGCCAGCGCCAGGACGGTGTCCATGTCGAGGTGGTCGTAGTGGTCGTGGCTGATCACCACGGCGTCGAGGGCGGGCAGCGCCTCCAGCGGCAGCGGCGGCGGGTGCAGACGTTGCGGGCCCACCGTCCGCGAGGGCGAACAGCGGTCACTCCAGATCGGATCGGTCAGCACCCGGTAGCCGTCGATCTCCAGCAATGCCGTCGCATGGCCGAGCCAGCTGACCGCCAGCGGCTCGGACCCGGCACCGACCGGCGGGTCGGCCAGTGGGACGGGGCTGCGCGGACGGCTGGCCGACCGGCTCGAGATCATGTCGAACAGGACCAGGCGGTTCTCCTCGGCGTCCAGCTTCAGCGCCGAGGCCGGGTCCAGGTTGTGAAACACCCCGTCGCGGTAGTTGGGCGAGCCGTCCGCGACGGCGCGAATGGCGCCGGGCCCGGCGCCCAGCGAGGCGGGCGCGTCGTTCAGGGCACGCAGCACCCACCCGCCGCCGGCCAGCGATGCGGTGCCGGCGACCAGTCGAAGCGCCGTTCGCCCTGCGGGCAGGAGCGAAGCGACCCGGGGATGACGGGGCATATCAGGCGCCCTGGAACCTCGGCGCGCGTTTCTCGATGCGCGCCACCTGCGCCTCGATCACGTCCTGGCTTCCCCAGGCCTTGTCGAACAGCTCCTTGTGGGTGGGCCACTGCTCCTCGTAGGCGCCGTCGTCGTTGAGCACCCGCTTGGAGGCCTGCAGTGACAGCGGCGCCAGCCCGGCGATCTCGGCGGCCCAGGCCTGGGCGTCGGCCAGGTCGCCGATCCGGTTGGCCATCCCGGTCTGCAGCGCCGTCTCGGCGTCCAGTTTCTCGGCGGCCAGCAGCATGCCGCGGGCGCGGCCGTATCCGGCCAGCGAGCTCAGCCGGCGCACGCTCCAGTTGTCCAGGGCGAGACCGTATTTGGCGATCGGGAACTGGAAGTAGGCCCCCGGCGCGACCACCCGCAGATCGCAGATCATCGCCAGCTGGACACCGGCGCCGATCGCCGGACCGTTGATCGCCCCGATCACCGGCATCGGCACGGCGTCGATCGCCTTGTTCAGCGCGATCGCCTTGTCCGGGAAGTCGGCGGCGAACACGTCGCCCGGATAAATCGGCGCCGGCGCAGAACACCGTGCCCTGGCCGGTGAGCACGATGACGCGCACGTCGTCGGCGGCGGCCTTCTCCACGGCCTCCCGCAGCGAGTCCACGAGCTCGGAATTGAGCGCATTGCGTCGTTCCGAACGCTGCAACTCGATGGTTGTCACGTCCCCCACGCGGTTGATACCGATCATGTGCGCCAGCCTACTGGCCGGATAACCTCGACTCGTGAGCCGGATCGGGGCCAGCGAGCTGCGCGACGCCGTGCTGGACCCCGGCTCGTTCCGCAGCTGGGACCGCGCACCGCTGGCCGTGCCCGCCGACGCCGATTACGCCGACGAGCTGGCCCGGGCCCGGTCCGCCACCGGGCTCGACGAGGCCGTCCTGACCGGCGAGGGCACCGTGTTCGGCCGTCGGGTGGCGGTGGTGGCCTGCGAGTTCGGCTTCCTGGCCGGCTCGATCGGGGTGGCCGCGGCCGAACGCATCACCGCGGCCGTCGAGCGGGCGACGGCCGAGCGCCTGCCGCTGTTGGCCTCGCCGAGCTCGGGTGGCACCCGGATGCAGGAGGGCACCGTCGCGTTCCTGCAGATGGTCAAGATCGCCGCGGCGGTCACCGTGCACAAGCAAGCCCACCTGCCCTATCTGGTGTACCTGCGCAACCCGACGACCGGTGGGGTGTTCGCCTCCTGGGGTTCGCTGGGCCACATCACCGTCGCGCAGCCCGGCGCGTTGATCGGCTTTCTCGGGCCCCGGGTCTACGAGCAGCTGTACGGCGAGCCGTTCCCGCCCGGCGTGCAGACCGCCGAGAACCTGGCGCGCCACGGCGTGATCGACGGGGTGGTGGCCGTCGAGAACCTCAGACCGACCCTGGACCGGGCGCTGAGTGTGGTGTCCGACCGGCCCGCCGAGCCACCCGCCGCCGATCCCCCGGAGTCGATCGTCGAGGCGCCGGCCTGGGACTCGGTGGTGGCCTCGCGCCGGCCGGACCGCCCCGGCGTGGGCTGGCTGCTGCGCGAGGGCGCCACCGACCGCGTGTTGCTGTCCGGCACCCAGGGCGAGGCGGCCAGCACACTGCTCGCGCTGGCCCGCTTCGGCGGGCAGCCCGCCGTGGTGGTGGGTCAGCAGCGCGTCGTGGGGAGGCTCGATCAATTCCCCGGTCGCTCCGCTCCTGCCCACCGGGTGGGCCCCGCCGCCCTGCAGGAGGCCCGGCGCGGGATGGCCCTGGCGGCCGGGCTGAGGCTGCCGCTGGTGCTCGTCATCGACACCGCGGGCCCGGCGCTCTCGGCCGACGCCGAGCAGGGCGGTCTGGCCGGCGAGATCGCGCGATGCCTGTCGGACCTGGTGACGCTGGACACCCCGACCGTGTCGGTGCTGCTGGGCCAGGGCAGCGGCGGCCCGGCGCTGGCGATGGTGCCCGCCGACCGGGTGTTGGCGGCACAGCACGGCTGGCTGGCGCCGCTGCCTCCCGAAGGCGCCAGTGCGATCGTCTTCCGCGACACCGCGCACGCCGCGGAAATGGCTGGGGCACAGGGTATTCGGTCGACAGATCTGCTACGTAACGGCATCGTCGACGCGATCGTGCCCGAGCATCCGGACGCCGCCGACGAGCCGGTCGAATTCGCCCGGCGGCTGTCGACGGCGATCGCCCGCGAGTTGCACGACCTGCGCGACGCCCCCGCCGACGACCGGTACGCCGCCCGGTTGGCGCGCTACCGGCGCATCGGGTTGGCCTAGCGGGCTCCCAGCAGCGCGCACACCTCGTCGTCGGTGGTCTGCCGGAAGTCGCGATAGCCCTGTCCCACCGCGACGAAACCGGCCGGTGCGCCCAGGCACACCACGTCGTCGGCGACCGAGCGCAATGCGGCCACGGTCTCGCCGGACCCGATCGGCGCGGCCAGCACCACCGTCGCCGCGCCGTGCGCGCGCGCCACCATGACGGCCGCCTGCGCGGTGGAGCCGGTGGCGAAGCCGTCGTCGACGATGATCACCACCCGGCCGGCCAGCGGAAGTGGCGGCCGTCCGCCCCGGTAACGCTCGATGCGCCGCTGCAGTTCGATGCGCTGGTCAGCCTCCACGGCGGCGATGTCGGATTCGCCGACCCGCACGTGTCGCAGCACCGACTGGTTGAGCACCCGCGCTCCGTCCTCACCGATCGCACCAAATGCCAGCTCGGGCTGATACGGCACACCGAGCTTGCGCACCACCAGCACATCCAGCAGTGCACCCAGGGCCCGGGCCACCTCGTAGGCGACCGGCACCCCGCCGCGCGGCAGGCCGAGGACCAGCGCGTCGCGGCCGCGATAGTCCTCCAGAGCTTCGGCCAGCCGACGGCCGGCGTCGGCCCGGTCGGCGAAACGCTTCACAACGTCCCAGTATCCGGCCCCGCATCGGTCGACAGGTAGCGCTGGATGGTCGGGCCCAGCCAGGCCACGATGTCGTCGCGGCTCATCGCCACCACCGGTGGCAGGGCGAGCACGAACCGGCACAGCGCCAGACCGAGGATCTGGGTGGCGATCAGGCCGGCCCGCTGGGTGGCGACCGCGGCGGGCACGACGGCGGCGACGACCGGGAGCAGCTGCTCACCGAAGATCTGCCGCATCCGGTCCACGGCATCGTCGTTGGTGGTGCTGGATCGCAACAGCACGACCAGCGCCTCGTCGCCCTCCCACCGATCGAGGAAATGCCCGGCCATGGTGGCACCGAGCTGGGAGGGATCGACTCCGGACAGGTCGGGCAGCCTGAGGTCGAAGTCGACCGCGGCCGCGAAGAGCCGTTCCTTGCTGCCGTAGTAGCGCATCACCATCGCCGGGTCGATGCCGGCGCCGGCGGCGATGGCCCGGATGGTGGCGCCCTGGTAGCCCAGCGCGCCGAACCGGTCCCGGGCCGCGGCCAGGATGGCGGCCTTGGTTTCCGTCGACGACCTTCTCATATCAACAAGTGTATGCCAACAAGTGTTGACATTGCCCATGACGCGGCGCACGCTGGGTTATGCCAACAAGTGTTGACTTAGGAGGGACGATCATGACGGATACCGATGTCCTCGTCGTCGGAGCAGGTCCGACCGGACTCACGCTGGCCGGAATGCTGGCATTGCGCGGTGTGGCGGCGACGGTGGTGGACGCGCTGCCGGCCGGGGGCAACACCTCCCGCGCCGCGGCGGTCAACGCCCGGTCGCTGGAGGTGCTCGAAGAGCTCGACGTCGCGCGGCGGATGGTCAAGGAAGGCCTGCCCGCCCCCCGGTTCAGCATGCGCGACCGAGGCAGTGTGCTGATCCCGATCGATTTCTCCGGCCTCGACACCGCCTACCCGTACACCCTGATGCTGTCCCAATCCGCCACCGAGCGGCTGCTGGCGGAGCGGCTCGAGGAACTCGGGGTGTCGGTGCGACGGCCGCTGTCGTTGACCGCCGCAGTGCAGGACGGCGACGGTGTCACCGCGACGTTCGACACCGGTGAGACGCTGCGGGCGCGCTACGTGGTCGGGGCGGACGGAATCCACAGCACCGTGCGACAGCAAGCCGGGATCGGGTTCACCGGCGGCGAGTACGCGGAATCGTTCGCACTCGCCGATGTGCGCATCGACGGCGAGGCGCCCACCGACGAGGTGATCCTGTTCTACGCCCGCACCGGCCTGACCGTGGTCGCCCCGCTGCCGCACGGCATCCACCGGATCGTCGCGCCGCTCGAGCACGCCCCCGAGGAGCCGACGGCGGCGTTCGTCCAGGAACTGCTCGACACCCGCGCCTTTGGCCCGGGGCGCCTACGGGTCACCGAGGTCATCTGGGGATCGCGATTCCGCATCCACCACCGGGTGGCCGACACCTACCGCGCCGGTCGGCTGGTCCTGGCCGGTGACGCCGCCCACGTGCACAGCCCGGCCGGCGGCCAGGGTATGAACCTCGGCATCCAGGACGCCGTGGCGTTGTCCGATGCCCTGGCCACGGCGCTCGGCGGCGACGGCACCGCGCTGGACGGCTACAGCGATCAGCGCCGGCCGATCGCCGAACAGGTGGTGACCCTGACCGGGCGGCTCACCCGGGTGGCGACGCTCCCGGCACCCGTGCGTCCGCTGCGAAACACCTTGCTGCGCTTGGCCGGAACGGTGCCGGCGGTACGTCATGAGCTCGCGTGGCGGCTGTCCGGGCTGGCGTACCGCTGACTAGGGCTCGCTGGGGGCCGCTGCCGCGTCGGCACGTTCGCGAGCCATCTCGTGCCGGTAGCCGAGCAGCACGCAGGAGATCAGCGAAATCGAGATGACGGCTTCGGCGATGAAGAACGACGCGAAGTCGATCAGCGAACCGATCGGCGGACTCCCCGGCACGGCATTGCGCAGCGGTATCAGCGCGAACAGGAGGGCCGCCATCACCGAGCAGGCGCCGAACACCAGTCCGCGTCTGCCGCGCAGTACGTAGTACGCCGCCACCGCGGCGGCCGCCGCAAGGCCCAGCATGAGCACCATGATGAAGACGGCGAACACCAGCGTCGGCGCACTGCGGCGCACATCGAGGTTCAGCACGGATCCGCCGGCAGGTGCCGGGGCGGAGGTTGCGGAGATCGCGAAGAACGGGTCGGTGTTTAACAGCGTTATCGCAGTGGGGAGTTCGGTCCCGTCGGGGCGAACCACGTGAAGCTCCAGCGTCGCCTGGTACCGGTCGAACGGATAGTCGGTGACCGCGCCGTTGAGCGCGATGCGCTGGTCGATGTCGGGAGCCGAGTCACCGCCGATGATCGGTGTCTTCCAGTTGCCCAGCGCGTTGGTGACGACCTCGGCATCGCCGGCGAAGTTCGAGCTGTCGCCGTCGGCCAGCGATCCGTAGGGGCGGATGTCAACCAGAGTCACCGAAAGGGTTTGCGCCGCAGTGTCTACCCGGGTGATCCACGCGGTGACCTCGACCCGGTCCCCGGCATCGAAGTTGCCGAAGAAGGTGGACTGGTTCGTGGCGTGCCGGCTCGTGACGTACCCGCCGACGCTGGCGGCGATCACGAGCACCAGCGCCACGATGCCGAGGACGAGCCGTCTCACATCCACGCTTCGGACACGATTCAGTCGCCTCGCCATGCTCGGTCCCTTCGGCAGCCTCGATCGTCGACGGGCCACACTATGTCAGACGCGGTCGACGAGACTGCTACGCCAGCGACTCGACCCAGGCGCGGTGCAGCCCGGCGTAGTGCCCACCGGAGCCGATCAGCTCATCGGGCGTGCCGTCCTCGACGATGCGGCCGTGCTCGAGCACCAGCACCCGGTCGGCGACCTCCACGGTGGACAGCCGATGCGCGATGATCAACGCGGTCCGGTCGGCCAGCACGGTGCGAAGCGCGCGCTGCACCAGCCGTTCACTCGGAATGTCCAGCGACGAGGTGGCTTCGTCGAGGATCAGCACCGCCGGGTCGGCGAGGAACGCCCGGGCGAACGCGATCAGCTGCCGCTGTCCCGCACTCAGTCGCCCGCCTCGCTTGGCCACATCGGTGTCGTAGCCGTCCGGCAGGGCTGCGATGAACTCGTCGGCCCCCACCGCGGCCGCGGCGGCATGCACCTCGGCGTCGGTGGCCTGGGGCCGGCCGAACCGGATGTTGTCGGCGACGGTGCCGGAGAACAGGAAGTTCTCCTGGGTCACCATCACGACGTGGCTGCGGAGTTCGCTCTGGGTGACGTCGCGCAGGTCGATACCGTCGAGGGTGACCGATCCCGCAGTCGGGTCGTAGAAGCGGGCGATGAGCTTGGCGATCGTGGTCTTGCCGGCGCCGGTGGTGCCGACCAGTGCCACGGTCTGTCCGGGCGGCACAGTCAGCGACAACCCGGGCAGAACCGGGCGATCCCGAACATAGCTGAATTCCACGTTGTGGAAGGCGATCTCGCCGTTGACGGCCGACAGCCGCACCGGTTCGACGGGGTCGGCGATTCCGGGCTTCTCCGCCAACACCCCCGCGAGCTTCTCCAGCGCCGAGGAGGCGGACTGGAAGGTGTTGAAGAACTGCGAGATCTCCTGCATCGGTTCGAAGAACATCCGCAGGTAGAGCAGGAAGGCGGTCAGTGTGCCGATGGTCATGTCGCCGTGCAGAACCCGATAGCCGCCGTAGAGCAGCACCACCCCGGTGGTGAGGTTGCCGACCAGCTTGACCCCGGGCATGAAGATGGCCAGCAGCCGGAAGGTCCGCTCGTTGATCTCGCGGTACTCGTCGGCGATGTCCTCGAAGATCTCCTGGTTGCGCGGTTCGCGGCGGTAGGCCTGCACCGCCTTGATGCCCGTCATCGTCTCGACGAACTGCACGATCACCAGCGCGGCGCTCTCGCGCACCCTGCGATAGGTCTTGGCCGACTCGTTGCGGAACCACCACACCAGTGCCACCAGGGCGGGAAACGCCGCCAGGCACATCAGGCCGAGCCGAAAGTCCAGCACCAGCAACAGGATCGCGGTGCCGAACAACGTCAGCACCGCCGTGATCAGGCTGTCGAAACCGGTCTCGAGCATGTCCTGGATCGCCTCGACGTCATTGGTCGAGCGGCTCACCACCCGACCCGAGGTGTAGCGGTCGTGGAAGGCGACATCGAGGCGCTGGAAATGGCGGAACACCCGGCGGCGCAACTCCAGCAGCACCCGCTGCCCGATCCGTCCCGACCGGTTCAGGAAGAACAGCCTGCTGCTCGCCTGCACCACCGCCACACCGCCCAGCAGCGCCACCACGATGATGAGCTCGCGCGCCGAGCCGCCGGCCAGCAGCGGCGGCACACCGTGGTCGATGCCGCGCTGCACGAGCAGCGGAACCGAAAGCCGCGCAACGTTTTCGGCGATCACGACAAGCGCGAGCAGGCCCACCGTCAGCCGGTACGGCCGCAACAGCGAACCCAGCAGCGCACGCGCTTCGCGCCGGCGCGGCACCGCCTCGTCGATCGGGAGATCGTCGTCGGGGTCGTCGAGGCGCCCGCGCCATTCGGTGGCGGTCATCGGTTGCGGCCCTCGAACGCGGCATAGTCGGCGGGCCGGCGCATCGCCGACCGCTGTTCGCAGGCTTCGTCGTAGGCGCGGTCGAGGCGCTCACGGTCGTCGTCGTCCTCCCACTCCGGGCGCGGCGGGCAGCCGTCGTCGAGTTCGTCGTCGGCGGCCAGCAGGTAGCGGTAGCGCGGTACGGCGGCCAGCAGTTCGGCGTGGGTACCGATGTGGGTGATGGTGCCGGCACCGTCGACCGTGTCGAGCAACGCGACCTTGTCGGCCAGCAGCACCGTCGAGGCCCGGTGGGCGACGACCACGCCGGTGACCCCGCCCAGCACCCGGCCCAGCGCCTCGGTGACGGCGGCCTCGGTGTGGACGTCCAGCGCCGACAGCGTGTCGTCGAGCACCAGGATCTTGGGCGCGGCCACGATCGCCCGCGCCAGCGACAGCCGCTGCCGCTGACCTCCGGACAGGCTCATCCCCTGCTCGCCGATGCGGGTCTGCAGACCGTAGGGCAGGTCGTAGACGAACTGGGCCGCCGCGATGTCGATGGCCTGGTGCAGGTCGTCGTCGGTGGCGTCCGGGGCGCCCCAGTCGGAGGTTCTCCGCGACCGACATCGAGAACAGTGTCGGGTCCTCGAATGCGGTGGCCACCAGCTGCCGCAGAGCAGGCAGCGTCAGGTCGCGAATGTCACTGCCGTCGATGAGGATTCGACCCTCGGTGATGTCGTAGAGCCTCGGCAGCAGCGCAGCGAGCACCGACTTGCCCGATCCGGTGGCACCGACCAGTGCCAGCGTCTCACCGGGTTCGACGGTCACGTTGACATGGCGCAGTGCCCACACTTCACTGTCCGGGAAGCGGAAGCCGACGTCGAGCAGCTCCAGCCGGCCGCCGCGGGGCACGGCGGCTCCGGCGCCGTCGGTGATCTCCCGCGGTGCGTCGAAGATCTCGGCGATGCGGTTGGCGGCGGTCATCGACTCCTGGGTCATCGACAACAGGAAGCCCAACGACGCGATCGGCCACACCAGCGACAGCATCATGGTGATGAACGCAACCAGGGTGCCGAGGGTGATCAGGCCGTGGCCGGCCGCGTAGGCGCCGAATCCGAGGACGATGATCAGCGTGACGTTGGGGATGATCTCCAGCAGCGTCCAGAACTTCGCCGACACCGAGACCTTGCGGGTCTGAGTCTCGAAGAGCCTGGTGGCCTGCTCGTCGAACCGCCGATAGACGAGGTCCTCGCGACCGAACGACTTCACCGCGCGCAGGCCCAGCGCGGACTCCTCGACGTGGGTCGCGACGTGGCCCGCCTGATCCTGCGCCTGGCGCGAGAGCCGGGTGAACTCGCGCTCGAAGTGCAGGACGATCAGGGTCACCGGCACGATCGACGCCAGCACCACCACGCCCAGCGGCCAGTACATCGCGAGCAGGATGGCGGTCACCGCCGTGATCTGCAGGACGTTCAGCAGCAGGAACACCAGACCGAAGGACAGGAAGCGCCGAATGGTGCTGAGGTCGTTCATGATTCGGGACAGCAGCTGACCCGACTGCCAGCGACCGTGGAACGATATCGGCAGGATCTGCAGGCGGGCGTAGAGGTCCTTGCGTACGTCGGCCTCCACACCCATCGTGGCGCGGGCCACCAGCCAGCGCCGGATGAACCACAGCACCGCCTCGGAGATGCCCACCGCCATCGCGGCCGCGCCCACCAGCCACAGTCCGTGCTGATCCTGGTGGCGGACCGGGCCGTCGATCACCGCCCTGGTCATCAGCGGGATGGCCACCGTGGCGGCCAGACTCGTCACCGCGACGACGACCATCGCGACCCAGCGGGTGCGGTACGGCATCAGGTAGGGCAGCAGGCGCAGCAGATCCGATACCGCTCGGGGATGCGCGGGAGCCGCTGCGATGGCCGGATTCGACCGCAGACCGGCTGGCGCCACCGGTTGCGTTGTCAGCTCGTCCACGACGGATTCGTCTCCCTGTCAGCTACACCTCACGTGTACCAAGTCACGGCGGCCGACCCCCGACTCCGATCATGTCACGCACCGCCGACACGGCGGCGCTACGCCGCGATGGCACTCACGCTAGAACCTCAACAAAAGATGAGGTCAAATCGTTCCCTCCGCCTCCCACGTCCACGACTGACGATCAGGCAAGATAGGCCCATGGACAGTACTTCGGCCTCACCGCGCGTGCTCGTGGTCGACGACGATCCCGACGTCCTGGCATCGCTGGAACGCGGGCTGCGACTCTCCGGATTCGAGGTGTCCACCGCCGTCGACGGCGCCGAAGCGCTGCGCAGCGCCACCGAGACCCGTCCGGACGCCATCGTGCTGGACATCAACATGCCGGTACTCGACGGCGTCAGCGTCGTCACCGCACTACGGGCCATGGACAACGACGTGCCGGTCTGCGTGCTGTCGGCCCGCAGTTCGGTCGACGACCGGGTCGCGGGCCTGGAAGCCGGCGCCGACGACTACCTGGTGAAGCCGTTCGTCCTGGCGGAGCTGGTGGCCCGGGTGAAGGCACTGCTGCGGCGGCGCGGCTCGACGGCGACCTTCTCCTCGGAGACCATCCAGGTCGGTCCGCTGGAGGTCGACATCCCGGGCCGGCGCGCGCGCGTCAACGGCGTCGACGTCGATCTGACCAAACGCGAGTTCGACCTGCTGGCGGTGCTGGCCGAGCACAAGACCGCAGTGCTGAGCCGCGCCCAGCTCCTCGAACTCGTGTGGGGCTACGACTTCGCCGCCGACACCAACGTCGTCGACGTGTTCATCGGCTATCTGCGCCGGAAACTGGAGGCCGGCGGCGCGCCGCGCCTGCTGCACACGGTGCGGGGTGTGGGCTTCGTGCTGCGCACGCAGTGACGTGATGCCGTCGCGGCGCTAGCGGCTACTTGAGGTTCTTGTCCCAGCGATCGAAGCCGGCCGCCTTGGCGGTCTCCTCGTCACCGAACCACACCTCGGCGATCGTCTGGGAGTACGACGGGCTGTCCGTCGTGTGATACAGCATCGAATCCGCATTGCCCTTGATGGCCCACCCGGCGGGGCCGCTGCCGTCGGCCTCGGCCGTGGCCGAACCCCGGCCGTACGGACCGGGCGGCACGTCGGCGAACTTCGCGACACCGGAGGAGCCGCCGCGGTTGGCGTCCCACCGCGTGAAACCCGCGCGCTGAGCGGTCAATTCGTCGTTGAACCACAACTCGGCGATCGTCTGCTTGTAGGAGGGGCTGTCGGTGGTGTGGTACAGCATCGAGTCTTCGTTGCCCTTGATGGTGTATCCCGTCGGAGCGGCCGCACCCGCGGTCACGCGGACCGACCCGGTCCCGTAGGGCTCCTCCAGCGCGCCACCGGCCAGCTTCGCCGCTGCCCCGCCCGCCACGGCACCCGCGCCGGCGCTTGCCGACACCGAGTGCCCGACCGGAACCTCGCGGGTGACCTTGCGAACAGTCAGCAGCAGGGTCGCGACGAGACCCAGGGCGAAGGCCAACGCCATCAGCCACCAGTTGAGGTCATGCATCACCGCGCTCCAATCTCACGCGAGCCGGGAAGGTCGGCGATGGCCTCTTCCCGGCTGGTATGCCGGATCGTCAGGGCGGCAAGCACCCAGGCGACAGCCGATCCGACCACGAAGGCCAGCAGATACCACAACCACTGAATGACGAATCCCATGTCGATACTCCCTAGCTCACTGTGATGTCGACGCGGCGGTTCTGGGCCCGCCCGGCGGCGGTGTCGTTGCCGGTGACCGGCTGGCTCGCGCCGACGCCCCTGGTGGCGATCTCACCGGCCGGAACCCCCTGGGAGACCAGGTAATCGCCGACCGACTTGGCACGGTTGGCGCTGAGCGGGTTGTTGATGGCGTCGTTGCCGGTGTTGTCGGTGTGCCCGATGATGGCGAGCTTGACGTTCGCGCAGCCCTTCAGCTTGTCGGCCACTGCGGTCAGCTCCTGCTTGGTCGCGGCCGTCAGCGTGACGCCGTCGGTCTGGAAGTTGATCGGCGTCTTCAGCGCGGCGGCGATGGCGGCCTGCAGTCCCCCGCAGTCTCCGCCGGCCGCGGGGGCCGTGACCTCGATGTTGTTGACGATCGTGACGTTCGGCCATGCCGCGGTGGCCGCGGCCTCGACAGCGGCCTTGACCGCATCCGAGGGCGCCGTGCCGGTGAGGGTGACGGTGTGGCCCTCGACGTTGAACGTGAAGTCCGGAATGTCGATGGCCGCCTTCAGCAACGCACCGAGGCCCGAGAAGTCCGGCGCGGTGACGCCTGCTTTGATATTGAGCTTGTCGATCAGGTTGACACCGGGACCGAGCGCCGCCTTGAGCGCACTGAGCAGTGACGTCTTGACCTTGAGGTCCGGCAGATCACCGGTGAGGGTGAAGTCGTTGCCGTTCCGCAGGATCGACAGCGGCGCGAAGCTCAGCGACGGCACCGAGATGCTGGGGGCGGTGACGCTGATGCTCGGCGTGCTCACGGTGACCTTGGGCTTGCCGAGGGTGCCCCAGCCGATCAGCCCGAGGAGCAGCGGGACGAGCAGGAGAGCCAGCAGCCAGCCCCACCCGGGTGGTCGGCGGTAGTACCTCGATTCGGTGCGCCAATGCGTTGCCGTGGCGCTCACGCGCCCGTCACCGGAACCCGTCATCGGTTCTCTCCTCCGGCCCTTACGGGCACGTCAATTACTGAACGGCGTCACGATACGACACGACGCCCGCAACGCCAAGCGTCGGGTCAGCCGTGACGGATGCGACGGTGACCGTCCGGCCGGCCCGGGCGCGGTCCGCGTCACGATCGGATCGGACGCCACGACGAAATGCGTGGCGCCGGAATATCTTACGGCGACGTCAACGCCTCTGAATGGGTAAGAACGGGTTAGATGGACACCACACGTCCCGAGCCACCGGAGGTCGCCGATGAGCACTGCCGCGCAGTTGATGGTCCAGTGTCTGGAGGCCGAGGGCGTCACGGTGGTCTTCGGCATACCGGGCGAGGAGAACATCCGATTCGTCCAGGCGCTGGCCCGGTCCCCGATCCGGTACGTGCTGACCCGCCACGAGCAGGGCGCGGCGTTCATGGCCGAGATGTACGGCCGGGTGACCGGACAAGCCGCGGTGGTGTCGGCCACGCTCGGTCCCGGGGCCATCAACATGCAGCTCGGGGTCGCCGACGCGACCACCAACAGCACGCCGCTGGTGGCCATCTCCGCGCAGGTCGGGCAGGACCGCGAGTACAAGGAGTCGCATCAGTACGTCAACCTGGTGGCGATGTTCCGGCCCATCACACTGTGGGCCGACGGCATCCCGACCCCGCGTGCCATCCCCGAGATGTTCCGCAAGGCGTTCAAGCTGGCCGAGTCCGAACGCCCCGGCGCCGTGTACCTCGCGGTGCCCGAGCACATCGACGGCGACACCGCCGACTACTCACTGGCACCCCTGCCCCGCAACGTCGTCCGCCCCGACGCGCCGTCGCCCAGCCAGGTGCAGCGGGCCGCGGCCATCCTGGCGCAGGCCCAGCGCCCCGTCGTGCTGGCCGGCCACGGCGCCGCCCGCGCCGATGCGACCGCGGCGCTGATCCGCTTCGCCGAAGAACTCGGCGTGCCGGTCGCCAACACCTTCCACGGCAAGGGTGTGATGCCCGACGACCATCCGCACAGCATCGGCACCATCGGATTCATGCGCCACGACTACGTCAACTTCGGATTCGACCACGCCGACGTCGTCATCGCCGTCGGTTACGAGTTGCAGGAGTTCGACCCGGTCCGGATCAACCCGAACTCCGACAAGAAGATCATCCACATTCACCGCTTCCCCGCCGAGGTCGACGCGCACTACTCGGTCGACGTCGGCATCATCGGCGATATCAGCGCCTCGCTGGACGCGCTGGCCGACGCACTCGCCGGCCATCACTACTCCGAGGAGCCCGCCCCGGGCGCGGGCCTGCTGGCCGAGGAACTGAGTCGCGGGCAGGCCGACTCGCGGTATCCGATGGCGCCGCAGCGCATCGTCGCCGACACCAGGGCGGCCATGGGCCGCGCCGATGTGGTGCTGGTGGACACCGGCGCGGTGAAGATGTGGATGGGCCGGCTGTATCCCACGTATGAGCGCAACACCTGCCTGCTCTCCAACGGCCTGTCGACGATGGGGTTCGCACTGCCGGGCGCACTCGGCGTCAAGCTGGGCCGCCCGGACTCCAAGGTGCTGGCGGTAATGGGCGACGGGGCGTTCCTGATGAACTCCCAGGAGATCGAAACCGCGGTGCGCGAACGCATCCCGCTGGTGGTGCTGATCTGGGAGGACGGCGGCTACGGTCTCATTGAATGGAAGATGGACCTCGAGCTCGGTGAGCACTACTACATCGACTTCACCAACCCGGACGTGGTGACCTACGCCCGAAGCTTCGGCGCCACGGGGTACCGGATCACCGCCGCCGACGAGCTGTTGCCCACCCTGCGGGCCGCACTCGACGACGACGGCGTGTCGGTCATCAGTTGTCCGGTCGACTACTCGGAGAACCTGCGCCTCACCAACCGGCTCGGCCAGCTCGACGAGACCTTGTGATGAGACGTTGTAGGTGATGAGACGTTGTAGCCCGCTACGGAGTCAGCGGGTGCCCAGCAGGTCGATGACGAAGATCAGAGTCTTGCCCGACAACTGGTGACCGGAGCCGGCCGGACCGTAGGCCTGCTCGGGCGGGATGGTCAGCTGGCGCCGCCCGCCGACCCGCATCCCCGGGATGCCGTCCTGCCAGCCGGCGATCAGGCCGCGCAACGGGAAGGCGATGGACTCGCCACGGTTCCACGAGCTGTCGAACTCGGCTCCGGTGTCGTATTCGACACCGACATAGTGCACTTCCACCGTGGCGCCCGGCTTGGCCTCGTCGCCTTCGCCGACCACAAGGTCTTTGATGACCAGCTCGGTGGGCGCCGGTCCTTCGGGGAACTCGATTTCAGGTTTGGTCGTCACCGCACCCACCGTAGTCGGCGGCTCATGCGCTGCTGACGGAACGCTCCACCCGGCCGTCGGTGCCGCGGCGCTCCCGGGCTGTCACGGTCGACGTCGTCGCCGTCAACCGCACCCGATCGGCGCGAAAGAGGTCGTAGGCGTACTCGAACGCCCGGTCCGTGGAGTCGCGGGTGACGCGGGTGATCGCGAGCAGCGGGCGGCGATTGGGGATGCCGAGCCACTCCGCCTCCCGCGGGCTGGCGCTGACCACCTCGATCGACTCGGTCGACGTGGCGGGCACCAGGCCATAGCGGACGGCGAACAGCTCGTACAGCGAGCCGCCCAGCGGCTGTTCGAGCAGGTCGGCCACGTGCGAGGCGACGAAGCAGGAGTAGTCCAGCGACAGCGGCACGCCGTCGGCGAACCGCAGCCGCCGGATCGCGAAAACCTCAGCGTCGCTTCTGATCTCCAGTGCAGTCGCCTCCACGGCAGTGGCGGGGCGACGGTCGGTGGCCAGCACCCGAGTGGTGCTGGTATGACCGCCGCTGCGCAGCCGGGCGGGCAGTCCCGCCAGCTCGGCGGCGTTGCGCTGCACCACGTCGGCCCGCACGAAGGTGCCGCCGTTGCGGCCGGTGCGCCGCTCGACCACCCCGGCCTGGCTCAGCGGAAGCAGCGCACTGCGCAGGGTCGAACGCGACACCGCGAAGGACTCCGCCATCTCGCGCTCGGTGCCCAGCCTGGAACCCGGCTGCAGTGCGCCGTGCGCCAGCATCGACAAGATGCGGCGACGGACGTCCTCGGCGATGGGCCCCCCGGCTGACTCCTCCATGGCCGGTCAGTGGCTGAGCGCATCCGGGGACTCCGGCAGCACCTGGCCGCCGTCGACCGCAATGGCCTGGCCGGTGATGTAGCCGGCTTCGACCGTGGCCAGAAATGCGGCGAGATGCCCGATGTCCTCGGGCTTGCCGAGTGCACCCGCCGGGATCGCGCGGGCCATCCCGGCCAGGTAGTCCGCACCGAGATCGGCCAGGCCCTCGGTGTAGATGTTGCCCGGCAGCACGGCGTTGACCGTGATGCGGTGCGGTGCCAATTCGATTGCGGCGGTGCGCATGAAACCCAGTTGCGCGGCCTTCGACGCCCCGTAGTGCGACCAGCCGGGGAAGCCGGTGATCGGTCCGGTGATCGACGAGGTCAGGATCACCCGTCCGCGACCGGACGCGATCAGCGCATCGAGGCAGGCCTGGACGGTGTAGATGTTGCCCTTGACGTTGACGTCGAGCACCTCGGTGAGCTGAGCCGGCGTCATCGTGGCCAGTGGCGCTTCGGGAAAGATGCCGGCGTTGGCGCACACCACGTCCAGGCCGCCGAACGCGTCGACCACCGCTGCGGCCAGGTTGGCGCACGACATCGGGTCGCACACGTCGGTCTGCACCCCGAGCACCTTGCCGGTGCCGAGGGTGTCCAGTTCCGCCACCGCGGCGTCGACGTCGTCGGCCGACCGCGCGGCGATCGCGACGTCGGCACCCGCGGCGGCGAACACCGACGCGATTCCGCGGCCGATGCCCTTGCTACCACCGGTCACCACGACCGATGTCGACTTCAGGTCGAACATAATCGAGAATCCTTCTGTCGCAGGCGCTTACACTCGGGACTCGAAGATCGCGTCCTGTAGCCAGGTGCGGTCGTGCAGGTATGTCCGGGCCAGCCGGGCGGTGTCCGGCGCGAACTGTTCACCGACCCCGATGGCGGCGTCGGCGTCAAAGTGCGAGGCGATCCAGGCGGTGAGCATGACCCGGCGCATCATGACGAAGGCCGGGATGAGCGACAGGTGCTCGGGCGGGATGGAACCGACCTCGAAGTAACCGGTGAGCCAGTCGGCGATGATGCGCTCGCCCGCCGGGGTGTCCTCGATGAACGAGACGGCGGCGCCGAGATCGGCCAGATACCAGGACCATCCACAGTCGTCGAAGTCGATCACGGTGATCGCGCCGCCCGGTTCGCCCGGGTCGATCATCAGGTTGGCCAACCGCAGGTCGGCGTGCACCAATCCGAACCTGTCCGGAGCGCAGCCGAATTCGGTCAACTTCGCGGTGATGTCATCGGCGGCGTCCTGGATGTCCGTGCGGTCGGCGTCGGTGAGCCCGGGCGCAAGTCGCCAGTTGCCCCACCGGGCCGCCGGCCCGAGGATGGTCTCCAGGTCCCAGCGGAACCGGGTGAATCCGCCGGGTGCGGTCCAGCGGCGGGCATGGTTGTGCATGATCGCTGTCAGGCGGCCCAGTTCGTCGAAGCCGACGGCGTCGGGATCCTCCTCGGCCGTGAAACCCGGCACGAAGCTCACCGCATCGACGTGCAGCACGCCGCCGTCGACCTCGGCGGTCACCACGTCGGAACCGTCGCGGGCATGGATCAGCTCCGGGGTGATCACCGAGGTCTCGGTGCGCAGGGCCGTCATCCAGGCCAGCTCGGAGCGGATGGCCTCCAGCGGGTGATATGCCGGCCGGTGTACCCGCAACACCATCGGGTCGCCGTCGTCGACGAGGTAGGTGGCGTTCTCGGAGATACTCAGCAGCCGCAGCGGCGATCCGGGTGCGCGACCGTAGGCGGGTAGGGCAGCGCGCGCGAACAACTCGTGAGTCGGCGGCAGTCCCGGCATGGGTCCGATTGTGTCCCATGTGGGCACGGCGGGCAGACCAAAACGGCGCAATTAACCCCGCTGTTGCACGGCGAGGACTCGCCGAAACCGCACCGAAACAACTGCCGCTGCGGCCAATTCCTCCGGTTGACCACGGCATCCGGCCGGGTGACAATGACGGCGTCCGATCACATCGCTGTCGTCGACAACTCCATCGCTCCCCCGAAGCAGTCGTCTCCCGGGCCATACCAGACCAAAAACGAGACCGACTCAACCGTCGTCCTTCAGATGGGAACCCGCACATGAGCGAGATCATCGATCCGCCCTCTTCGCCCGTTGTCACCGGACCCGCCACCGCTGCGTCGGAGTCCGGCAGCGGCATCCAGCGCCTCAAGCCCAACGCCGTCGGCCTGATCGGCGTGCTGTTCATGGCGGTGGCGACCGCCGCCCCGATCACCGCGATGGTCGGCAACGTCCCGATCGCGGTCGGATTCGGTAACGGCGCCTACGCACCCGCCGGCTACTTCGTGGCCACCATCGTGCTGACGCTCTTCGCCATCGGCTACGCCGCGATGAGCAAGCACATCACCGCCACCGGCGCGTTCTACGGCTACATCTCGCACGGGCTGGGCCGCATCGTCGGTCTCGGGGCCGGCTTCCTGACCGCGATGGCCTACATGGTGTTCGAGGCCTCGCTCATCGGCATCTTCGCGTTCTTCGGCAACGACACGTTCAACTCGCTGTTCGGTGTCGACGTGCCGTGGATCGTGTTCGCGATCGCCATGCTGGTCATCAACCTGTTCCTGACCTACTTCGACATCAACGTGGCGGCCCGGGTGCTCGGGGTGTTCCTCATCACCGAGATCGTCATGCTGTCGCTGATGGCGCTGTCGGTGCTGTTCACCGGCGGCGGTCCGGAGGGTTGGTCGTGGGGATCGCTCAACCCGCTCAACGCATTCCACAACCTTTCGGGCACCGTGACCGGCGCCGGTGGCAGCACCATGGCGGTGGCCGGCTCCGCGGGTATCGGCCTGTTCTTCGCGTTCTGGTCCTGGGTCGGCTTCGAGTCGAGCGCGATGTACGGCGAAGAGTCCAAGAACCCCAAGAAGATCATCCCGATCGCGGTGATCAGCTCGGTCGTCGGGATCGGCGTGTTCTACATCATCATCTCGTGGCTGGCAATCGTCGGTACCGGACCGCGGAAGGCCGTTGCGCTGGCTCAGGATTCGGCCACCGCGGGCGACATCTTCTTCGGCCCGGTCGGTGAGCACCTGGGCACCTGGGCCGTGGACATGTTCAAGGTCCTGCTGATGACCGGATCGTTCGCCTGCGGCATGGCCTTCCACAACTGCGCCGCCCGCTACATCTACGCGATCGGCCGGGAGAACGTCATCCCCGGGATGCGAAAGACGCTGGGCGCCACGCACGCCACCCACGGCTCTCCGCACATCGCCGGCCTGGTGCAGACCATCTTCGCCACCATCGTGGTGCTGTTCTTCGCGCTCACCGGGCGCGACCCCTACACCGGGTTGTACGGGCTGATGGCACTGCTCGGCACCAGCGCGATCCTGATCGTGCAGGCGTTGGCCGCCTTCGCGGTGATCGCCTACTTCCATGTGGGCAAGCACCACCCCGAGACGGCCAACTGGTTCCGGACCTTCACCGCGCCGCTGCTCGGCGGGCTCGGGATGCTCTACGTCATCTACCTACTCGGCAAGAACGCCTCGTTCGCCGCCGGTACTGCGTCCACCGACTGGGTGTTCACCCTCATCCCCTACGTTGTCGGCGTCGTCGGAATCGGCGGCATCGTCCTGGCCGTGATCCTGAAATACGGCTCGCCACAACGCTACTCAGAGTTGGGCCGGACCGTTCTCGAGGAGGCTCACGAACGCTGACCGGCCGGGCCGCGGGCCGTGACCAACGAAGGTAGGGGTGGCGACGTGGGTTTCTCCAACATCATGGACTCCAACAGCTACTCGCCGGACCATCCGGTCGATCCCGCCACCGGTTCGTTGATCGCAGCCCGCGACCGCGTGCTCGGTCCGTCCTACCGGCTGTTCTACGACCGGCCCGTCCACCTGGTCCGCGGTGAAGGTACCCGGCTCTATGACGCCGACGGGGCCTGCTACCTCGACGCGTACAACAACGTGGCCAGCGTCGGTCACTGTCACCCGCATGTGGTCGCTGCCGCCAGCCGGCAGTTGGCGACGCTGAACACCCACACCCGATACCTGCACGGCGGAATCGTCGACTACACCGAGCGGCTGCTGCGCACACTGCCGGACGAGATCGACCGGGTGATGTACGCCTGCACCGGGTCGGAGGTCAACGACCTGGCGCTGCGGGTCGCCGAGATGCACACCGGCGCAACCGGTGTCATCATCACCAGCGACGCCTACCACGGCAACACGGCTGCGGTCACCGCGATCTCCCCCTCCATCGGCGGCGCCACCAGCATCGGGCCGCACGTGCGAACCGTTGCCCCGCCCGACTCTTACCGCATTCCCGCCTCAGAACTCGCCTCCCGGTTCCGGGCCGACGTCGCCGCGGCCGCAGAGGACCTGCGGGCCACCGGATTCGGGGTGAGCGCCCTGATCGTGGACACGATCTTCTCCTCCGACGGCATCTACCCCGACCCGTCGGTGCTGGTGCCGGCGGCCGATGTGGTGCGAGCGGCCGGCGGGGTGCTGATCGCCGACGAGGTGCAGCCCGGGTTCGCCCGCACCGGCGACGCGATGTGGGGGTTCCTCCGCCACGGTGTCGTGCCCGACATCGTCACGATGGGCAAGCCCATGGGCAACGGCCTGCCGATCGCGGCGATGGCCGCCCGCGCCGGTGTGCTGGACGACTTCGCCCGCGGCGTGGCCTACTTCAACACCTTCGGCGGAAACCCGGTCACCGTTGCGGCCGCGGCGGCGGTGCTGGACGTGATCGAGGACGAGAAGCTGATGGCCAACGCCGCCGCGGTGGGCGGCGAGCTGCGGGCCGAGCTAGCCGGAATCGCGGACCGGCATCCCCGACTCGGTGATGTCCGCGGTGCAGGGCTCTACGTCGGGGTGGAGATCGTCACCGACACCGGTGCCCCCGATCGCGCTGGTGCCCGCACCCTGGTGAACGCGATGCGCGAGCGGCGGGTGCTGCTCTCGGTGTGCGGCCGGGACGGCAACGTGCTCAAGATCCGTCCGCCGCTGGTGTTCTCCCCGTCGGATGTGGACTGGTTCTGCACCGAATTCGACGCGGTACTGTCCCCGTCGTCGTGAGCCCGGGTCGTCGGGCACACTGGTGGGGTGGCAGACGAACGCAAACCCACCGACCGCGACACCCTCGCACGCATCCACGACCTCGTCGCCGAGGAGCGTGAACTTCGCGAACGGGTGCAACACGGCGAACTCGACCCGTCCGAAGAACACCAGCGGCTGCGCCTCGTCGAGACCGAACTGGACCAGTGCTGGGACCTCCTGCGCCAGCGCCGGGCCCTGCGGGAGACCGGCGGCGACCCCCGTGAGGCGACCGTACGGCCGGCCGGCGAGGTCGAGGGCTACCTGAGCTGACCCGGCTACCGGGCCAGCTTGGCGAGAATCTGGTGCAGCGCGGCCAGATCGTCGCTGTCCAGTGCCGCCAGGGCCTGCGGGGCCGGATCCTCGATCTCGTCGAGGATGGCCACGACCTTGCGGCCGGCGTCGGTCAGCGACACCAGCTTGCAGCGCCGGTTCTCCGGATCGGTCTGGCGAATCACCAGCCCGCGCGATTCCAGGTCGTTGACGGCGACGGTGGCGGCGGGGGCGTCGAGGGTGGCCGCGTCGGCCACCTGCTTGACCGTCATGGGGTGGCGCGACAGCCGGCGCAGAATCCGGATCCTGCTGAACGGCAACCCGGTTCGGCTCACCGCCGAGCGCCGCCAGGCGTCCTTGTTGTCCAGGACGACGGCGGACATCGCCCGCCACACCCGGTCGGCGAGTGAATCATGCGACATGGGCATCCTCGATCCGTCGATCCTCGATCAGCGGCGCCAGGCGTTCCGCGGACCGCTCGGCCCGTGCCGAGGTGGAGAAGACCGCGAGAAACACGATGACCAGACCCAGCCCGATGCTGACGAACCATAGCGGCCGCGCCGCGGCGGTGAAGTCGACACCCACGATCGCCAGTGCCGGACCCGCCACCGAACCACACAGCGCCACACCGATACTCACACCGACCTGCCTGCTCGTGGAGGTCACCGCGGAGGCGGCCCCTGCGCGGTCCTTCGGCATTCCGCTGACCGCCGCGTTGGTGATCGGCGCGTTGACCATCCCGAAGCCGATCCCGTAGACGGTGAACAGCACCAACAGCGCCCACACCGGCGTGGTCGCGGTCAGCAACGTCAGCATCGCCGATGCGATGGTGATCAGTACTCCCGAGACCAGCAGGGACGGGCGGGCGCCGAAGCGGCCGACCATCCGGCCCGACAGCGGCGAGAAGAAGAGCGCGCCGATCGCGATCGGCAGGTAGATCAGGCCGGTGTGCGCGGCGGAGTACCCGCGCTCACCCTGCAGGTAGAGCGACATCATGAACAGGAAGGCCCCCCAGGCGGCGAACACGCACACGGCGGTCACCGTCGCCGACGCGAACGGGATGCTCCGGAAGAACCGCAGGTCGATGAAGGGGTCGTGGCGGCGCGACTCGTAGCGCAGGAAGGCCAGGAAGGCCAGCGTCGCCACGACGATGATCGCGACGATGCGCGGGTCCGTCCAGCCCAGCCCGGGGCCCTCGATCAGGACGAACACCAACCCGAACAGGCTCAGCACCGCCAGCAGCTGTCCGATCGGGTCGATATCGCGCATGGTGGCCGACTTGCTCTCCGGCACGTAGATCGCGGTCAGTATGATGGCCACCGCGCAGATCGGCAGGTTGATCCAGAACACCGCGCGCCAGCTGATGGCCTCGATCAGGAAGCCACCGACGATGGGTCCCAGCGCCATCGAGATACCGACGACGGCGCCCCAGAAGCCCAGCGCCCTGGCCCGTTCCACACGGCCGACGAAAACCTGCGAAATGATGGACAGCGCAACGGGATTGAGCATGGAGCCGCCGATGCCCTGGACCAGACGGGCGGCGATCAGGGTGTTGATGTCGGGGGCCACGCTGCACAGCAGCGAACCCGCGGCGAAGACCGTCAGGCCGATCTGGAACATGCGCCGGCGACCGAAGCGGTCACCGGTGGCACCGGAGAGCATCAGCAGCGATGCCAGCACCAGGGTGTAGATGTCGATGACCCACTGCATCTGCGGCGCAGACGCGTGCAGGTCGGCGCGGATCGCCGGGATCGCGACGTTGACGATGGTCGCGTCCATCGAAACGATCAGCAGGCTCAGGCAGCAGGACGCCAAGATGATGGTCTTGCGCCGAGCGCTCAGCTCACCGACAGTTGTAATCACACAACTATTGTTAATCTACAACCGTCCGGAATGCAACCCCTCGGGCCGAGCGTGCGTGAAGCGGTGCGATCGGGCGGCGTGTCGGCAGGGGACACGCACGCTCGCGGGTGGGGGGAGTGCGACGGGAACGCGAGGTTGAATCAGCGACCGTCGAGTGTCGCGTAGTCGCGCTCGCCGTAGCCGGTGTAGATCTGGCGCGGGCGGCCGATCTTGCTGCTGCCCTCATCGTGCATCTCCCGCCAGTGTGCGATCCAGCCGGGCAGCCGGCCCAGCGCGAACAGCACGGTGAACATCCGGGTCGGGAAGCCGATGGCCCGGTAGATCAGGCCGGTGTAGAAGTCGACGTTGGGGTACAGCTTGCGCTCGATGAAGTAGTCGTCGGTGAGCGCCGCCTCCTCCAGGGCCTTGGCGATGTTGAGCAGGTCGTCGTCGCCACCGAGCTTGCCCAGGATCTTGTCGGCCTGCTCCTTGACGATGCGCGCCCGCGGGTCGTAGTTCTTGTACACGCGGTGCCCGAAGCCCATCAGCTTCACGCCGTCCTCGCGGTCCTTGACCTTGCGTACGAACTCGCGCACGTCGCCGCCTTCGCCGCGGATCTTCTCCAGCATCTCCAGCACGGACTGGTTGGCGCCGCCGTGCAGCGGCCCCCACAGCGCGTTGATGCCGCCGGAGATCGAGGTGAACAGGTTGGCCTGCGACGAGCCGACCAGCCGGACCGTCGACGTCGAACAGTTCTGCTCGTGGTCGGCGTGCAGGATCAGCAGCATGTCCAGCGCGCGGACGATCTCCGGGTCCACCTGGTAGGGCTCGGCCGGGAACCCGAACGTCATCCGCAGGAAGTTCTCGACCAGCGTCAGCGAGTTGTCCGGGTACAGGAAGGGCTGGCCGACCGACTTCTTGTAGGCGTAGGCGGCGATGGTCGGCAGCTTGGCCAGCAGCCGGATCGTCGACAGTTCCACCTGCTTGTTGTCCAGTGGATCCAGCGAGTCCTGGTAGTAGGCGCTCAACGCGTTGACCGCGCTGGACAGCACCGGCATGGGATGGGCGTTGCGGGGGAAGCCGTCGAAGAACCGCTTCAGGTCCTCGTGCAGCAGGGTGTGCCGCTGGATCTGGGTGGTGAACTTCTCCAGCTCGTCGGCGGTGGGAAGTTCGCCGTAGATCAGCAGATAGCTCACCTCGATGAAGGTGGACTTCTCGGCGAGCTGCTCGATCGGGTACCCGCGGTAGCGCAGGATGCCCGCGTCACCGTCGATGTAGGTGATGGCGCTCTTGGTCGACGCAGTGTTCACGAACCCCTGGTCGAAGGTCGTGTAACCGGTCTTGGCCAGCAACGAACCCAGCGCGAACCCGTCGGCGCCCTCCGTTGCGTGGACGATCTCCAAGTCCAGTTCGCCCCCCGGGTAGTGGAGGCTGGCGGTGTCGTCAGTGGCGGCCACTTGAACCCCTTCTGCGCAGTTCGACGCCTGACATGGCGGTCCGTATTAGGTGAACGTAGTCGTTATCGTTCCGACTCGCCCGCGGGGGGCCGGTCCCCAGTCCACCATGATCACCTACTGCGACGGTAGCGCGGACCGGACCATCGCCGCCGACACCTCGATGAACAGCGCAAGCACCCGCTCGATCGCGTCCGCCATCATGTCGGCGGCGGCGCCGACCTCGTCGGGCGTGAAACGCAGGTCGGCACAGGCAGTCAGCACCAGAGCCGACCAGGTGGCGGTGGTGACCTCGACCAGTTTGTCGCCGGGCGGGACGCCGAGACGGCGGGCAACGTCGGCGACGATGGGGGCGGGCCGGGATTCGAGCGCGGCGGCCCGAAGGGCGTCCGAGGAGTTCAGCACATTCAGCATCAAGGCCACCCGCCCCGGCGTGAGCCCGGCAACGTCTCCGGAGGCGACCCGGCGCAGCATGTCGATATGGGCCCGGGCAACGGCCAGCACCGGCGGCACCGATCGCGGGATGGTGCGCAACTCGGCGATCACTGCGACGAGCAGGTCTTCGATCATCGGCTGCGCCAGTGCGTCCTTGGTGGCGAAGTACCGGCTGAAGGTTCGCGGCGAGACGTCGGCGATGGCCGCGATCTGCTCGACGGTGGTTTCGTTGTAGCCGCGTTCGAGCGACAGCCCGACCGCGGCGTCGACCAACATCGCGCGGGTCCGCTGCTTCTTCCGCTCTCGCAGTCCGAGTGCGGCCTCCCCCCTGAGGTGGCTCACAAGGGGTGATCGTAGTGGCGCGAACCGTCCTCCGGACCGCTACTTCGCAAAGCCGTCATCGGGGGTTTCCGGCGGCGCAAGGCCGACGCGGTACCGCACGAACGCCGGCACCGCCACAGCGGCGACCAGCACGCCGAACACGACGAGCGCTCCCCCGCCCGCGGCGGCGGCAGTCGTGCCGACCACCGCGGCCGCGGCGCCGTGCGCGGTGTCGCCCAGACGCGGGCCGCCCGCAACGACCACCAGGAAGACTCCCTGGAGCCTGCCTCGCACATCGTCGGCGGCGACTTCCTGCAGAATCGTCGACCGGAATGCCGCCGAAACCATGTCGGCGGCGCCCCCGACCGCCAGGAACACCAGCGCAGTCCATAACATCACGCCGGCCCGTCCATCCGCCGCACCACTGGCCAGTCCGAATCCGGCCATCGCCACTCCCCAGACCACGATGGCGGCGACCACGGCCAGACCCTGGCGCCGGATGCGGGGGAACCACCCGGAGAAGACGCCGCCGGCGACGGCTCCCACCGCCATCGCCGCGGCGAGCAGTGCGAGGATGGTGCCGCCGGTCACCGGGCCGCCGAAGCTCTCGTGGGCCATCTGCGGGAAGAGCGCCCGCGGCATACCGAAGACCATCGCGATGAGGTCGACGACGAAGGACATCAGCACCACTTGGTTGCCGGCCAGATAGCGGAAGCCGTCCAGTACTGCTCCCACCCCCCAGCGCGCCGAACCCTCGATCGCCGCGGATTCGGTGGCGGGCATCCGCGCCAGCCGGAAGGTCACCCAGATCGGCACCACGCAGGTCACTGCGTCGAGGAGATACAGCGTCGACAGGTCGATCCACCGCAGCATGACACCCGCCAGGAGCGGCCCGACGATCGCCCCGAACTGCTGCACCGTCATGTTCAGCGAGTTGGCGGCGGGCAGTTGGGCGATCGGCAGCATGCGGGGGATCGCGGCGGCGCGCGTCGGCGCGTTGATCGCGTAGAACGCCTGCTGCACGGACAGCAGAAGCAGCACGACCCAGACGTTGTCGAATCCGAGGGCGGCCTGCAGCCACAACAGCACCGAGGCCACCGCCAGACCGCAGGAGGCGATGATCAGCAGCAGCCGCCGGTCCATCGCGTCGGCCCAGGCGCCGCCCAGCAACCCGAAGACGATCAGCGGCACCAGCGCGAACACCCCGGACAGCCCCACGTAGGCCGAGCTCTGCGTCAGCGCGTAGAGCTGCACCGGCACGGCGAAGATGGTGAGATTGCCGCCGATGACGGTGACGACGCCGGCCAGCCACAGCCGACGGAAATCCGGAGTCCGCAACGGCGTGGTGTCCGCGAACAGCCGTCGCACGACTAGGGCTCTCCTGAATCAGTGTGTGGACGGGACACAGCGACACCCCGCCGGTCGAGCGTGGCACCTGCGCGGGCCGGGACGCAAACGCCCCGCGCGCTGCCCGGGTGCGTCGCCCGCGCGCGCCGCCAAAGGGCTTGAACGGCAACACATCAACCATTGACTGTGGCCCGGATCACAGTAGTATGACCAGCGGTCATAGTTGATGTGGAGGCGTGATGCCGACGGTGACTTGGGCTCGTCTCGACGAGGAGCGCCGGGCAGCGGTGGTGGCCGCCGCCGAGGCGGAATTCGCCGCCCACGGCTTCTCGCGCGGCAGTCTGAACGTCATCGCCCGGCGCGCCGGCGTGGCCAAAGGCAGCCTGTTCCAGTACTTCGCCGACAAGCGGGATCTGTACGCGTTCATCTGCGATGTGGCCAGCCAGCGGGTGCGGTCCCACATGGAGGACCGCATCCGGGAGCTCGATCCGACGCGGCCGTTCTTCGAGTTCCTCACCGACCTGCTCGATGCCTGGGTCACCTACTTCGCCGAGCACCCGCGGGAGCGGGCGTTGCACGCCGCCGCCAGTTTCGAGGTGGAGACCGACGCGCGGGTGAGCGTGCGGACCGTCGTTCACCGCCACTACCTCGAGGTGCTGCGTCCGCTGGTGGACGATGCCCGCGGTCGCGACGATGTGCGCCGCGACGCCGACACCGACACGTTGCTCTCACTGCTGCTGATGATCCTGCCGCACCTGGCGCTGGCGCCGTACGTGCGCGGCCTCGACCCCGTGCTCGGCATGGACGAGCAGTCCCCCGAGCAGCCGGTGCTGGCGGTGCGCCGATACGTCGCGGTGCTGGCGGCGGCCTTCCAACCCGTGCACCTGAAGTCCGATCGCGCGGTCGCCCGCTAGGGCTGCAGCCGCTCGATCCGGCCCTGCGCCGGCACGACCCGGATGCGGTTGTGGATCCGGTTCTCCCGGCCCTGCCAGAACTCGATAGCTTCAGGCGCGATGCGGTAGCCGCCCCAGTGCGGTGGCACGGGCACCTGCTCGTCGGCGGCGAAGCGCGCGGTCACCTCGCTCAGCCGGTCCATCAGTTCGGCGCGCGACCCGATCGGCCGGGACTGCGCCGACGCCCAGGCGCCCAGTTGCGATCCGCGCGGCCGCTTCGACCAGTACTCGGCGGTCTCCGCGGGGCTGACCTTGGTGACGGCGCCGCGCACGTGCACCTGCCGGCCGAGGGCGTACCACGGGAAGGTCACCGAGGCGTAGGGCGTGGCCGCCAGGTCGTCGCCCTTGGCGGAGTCGTAGTTGGTGTAGAACGTGACGCCGCTGTCGTCGACGCTCTTGCACAGCACGGTTCGGCTGACCGGGTGCCCGGCCTCGACGGTGGCCAGCACCATGGCGTTGGGCTCGGCGATCCGCGCCTCGGCGGCCTCGTTGATCCACCTGTGCAACAAGGCAAGCCAGCCCTCGGCCAGCCAGTCCACGTCGAGGTCGCTGCTGCCGTCCTTTTCGACGGAGCCGTACTCCACTCTCATCGCCGCAAGGCGCTCACCATCGGGAATAACCACGGCCCAACGGTACGCCGCCGCAGTTCGGGTGGTGGTTACCGACCGGTAGAGACTGGCCCGGCGGCGAGTGCGAGAATCGTTTCCATGACTGCGGTACCGGAAGATTTCGTCCCCGGCCTGGAGGGCGTAGTCGCGTTCACCACCGAGATCGCCGAGCCCGACAAGGACGGCGGAGCGCTGCGGTATCGCGGCGTCGACATCGAAGATCTGGTCAGAGATCGGGTCACCTTCGGCGACGCCTGGTCGCTGCTGGTCGACGGCCGGTTCGGCCAGGGGCTGCCGCCGGCCGAACCCTTCCCGCTGCCGATCCACACCGGTGATGTCCGGGTGGACGTGCAGGCCGGCCTGGCGATGCTGGCGCCGATCTGGGGCTACGCGCCCGCTGCTCGATATCGACGACGAGACCGCCCGGGAGCAATCTGGCGCGCGCCTCGGTGATGGCGCTGTCCTATGTCGCACAGTCGGCGCGCGGTATCCACCAGCCCGCCGTCCCGCAGCGGGTCATCGACGAATGTGCCACCGTCACAGAGCGTTTCATGACCCGCTGGCAGGGCGAGCCGGATCCGCGGCACGTCGAGGCGATCGACGCCTACTGGGTGTCGGCCGCCGAGCACGGGATGAACGCCTCGACCTTCACCGCACGGGTGATCGCCTCCACCGGGGCCGACGTGGCCGCGGCGCTGTCCGGTGCCATCGGCGCGATGAGCGGTCCGCTGCACGGCGGCGCGCCGGCCCGGGTGCTCCCGATGATCGAGGAGGTCGAGCGCACCGGTGACGCCCGCGCCGTCGTCAAGGGCATCCTGGACCGCAAGGAGAAGCTGATGGGCTTCGGCCACCGGGTCTACCGGGCCGAGGATCCGCGGGCCCGGGTGCTGCGCGCGACCGCCAAGCGGCTGGAGGCCCCGCGCTACGAGGTGGCCGCCGAACTGGAGCAGGCGGCGCTGGCCGAACTGCGCGAGCGTCGCCCGGACCGCGCCATCGAGACCAACGTCGAGTTCTGGGCGGCGGTGATCCTGGACTTCGCCCAGGTGCCCGCCAAGATGATGCCGGCGATGTTCACCTGCGGCCGCACCGCCGGCTGGTGCGCGCACATCCTCGAGCAGAAGACGCTCGGGCAAGCTGGTGCGGCCCGTCGGCGCATCTACGTGGGGCCGGCGCCGCGCTCGCCGGAGGCAGTGGAGGGCTGGAGCGAAATCGCGCACGCATCGGTCTAGCCGATGATTCGCGGCGCCGTGAGGTGTCTATACCGATGACGACCCCAACCGGGGCCGCGCTGCTCTCGAGGAGGCACTGATGGCGATCGCCGTCCAACCCGCTCTGTCCCCGTATCTGATCGTCGATGACGCGGCCGCCGCCATCGACTTCTACGTCAAGGCATTCGACGCCGTCGAACTCGGCCGGGTCCCCGGGCCGGACGGCAGGCTGATCAACGCCGCCGTCACGATCAACGGCTCGACCGTGATGCTCAACGACGACTTCCCGGAGATGTGCGGCGGGAAGTCGATGACGCCCAAGGCCCTCGGCGGTACTCCGGTGACGATCCACCTCACCGTCGCCGACGTGGATGCCGAGTTCCAGCAGGCAATCGACGCCGGTGCGACCGTCGTCACGCCACTGGAGGACCAGTTCTGGGGTGACCGATACGGGGTGCTGCAGGACCCGTTCGGCCACCTCTGGTCGATGGGACAGCCGCTGCGCGAGGTCAGCTACGAAGAGATCCAGGAAGCCGTCGGCCAGATGGGCGCCAACCGCTGAGAAGGCGGCCTGTGGACCGGCTCGGCCGCCGACCTGGCGGTCCGGCACCCTCAGCGCCGAAGGTTTGCCACGATTCGCGCCGCCCTCGACGGCTCCGATGCGGCGGCGGCCACGGCCACCATGTCGGCGACCGTGGTGAACTTCGCCCGGGCGGCCGGCGGCTTCCCGCGGTCAGTTCGCCGCGTCGATGGCCCGCCAGCCGGCCGCGTCCACCAACTCGGGCCTGGCGGTGCGCGAACCAGCCCGTCCAGAGCGGCCGGCCGCCACGCCGGATCGTCGAGCAGTGCCGCGTTGAAGTCGTCGACCAGATGCGACACGGTCTGCATGGCACAGGACTTGTTGGTGCCGATGAAGCCGGTCGGGCCGCGCTTGATCCAGCCGGCGACGTACGACCCCGGCCACCGGTCGGCCGCTCGACCGGATCGACCACCCGGCCTTCGTGGTTGGGCACGACGTCGGCGTCCTCGTCGAAGGGCAGACCGGCGATCGGCTTGCCGCGGTACCCGATCGAGGTGAGCACCAGCCCGGCGTCGAGGTGCACCGGCTGCTCGGTGCCGGTACGGCGGAACTCGATGCCGCTCACCCGGTCGACTGCCCGACGACGCGGTGCGGGGTCAGCTTGTAGGCCAACCGGATTCGTCGGCACGCGTGGCCGTGCCCGGCGGCGCTCGGGAAGCTTGGCCAGGATCTCCAGTTTGGCCGCGGTGACGGCGTCGTCGACGGCGGCCAGATCGCGTGGACCAGCTCGCGGTCGCCGGCGTCGAGGACCACTCGGCGGTCGAGGTCAGCCCGATCAGTTCGGGCAGCGTGAACGCCGAGTCGGCGGGGCCGCGCCGGGCGGCGATGACCACCTCGCGCACCGCCGAAGTGCGCAGCGCAGCCAAGGCGGTAGCCGAGATGTCGGTGCGCGCGAGGTGCATCGGGGTCGGCGGTCAGGATCCGGGCGACGTCGAGTGCGACGTTGCCGTTACCGATGATCACGACCCGTTCGTGGCCGAGATCGACGGGCAGTTCGGCGAATTCGGGATGGCCGTTGATCCAGGCCACTGTCTCGGTAGCGGTGCCGGTGCCGGGCAGACCCATACCGTCGATGTCGAGCCGGCGGTCGTTGGGGGCGCCAACCGCGTACAGCACGGCGTGATGGTGCTCGAGCAACTCGGCGTGGGAAAGGTGTTCTCCGACCTCCACGTTGAGATAGAACGTGAATCCGCGCCGGCGGCTGATCCGGTCG
Organism: uncultured Actinomycetota bacterium; assembly: GCA_963753095.1. GTDB lineage: Bacteria > Actinomycetota > Actinomycetes > Mycobacteriales > Mycobacteriaceae > Mycobacterium. The sequence continues at coordinate 398,216 of CAVWBC010000014.1, read as the reverse complement.
AACAGCCGGTGACTCCCTTGGTGTTCTGGTGATCGGGCGCCACCCCGGCGCGGACCAGACCGTAGGGGGTGGGCAGCTTCTCGAAGACGTTGACCCGCACGCCACTCTGCGTGAGCAGTTCGTCGGCCGCGTACATCGCGGCGGGCCCGGAGCCGACGATGGCCACGGTCAGCGGCGCGGCACCGCGCCGCACCAGCCGGTGCGGGCAGCACCGGCGCCAGCTTGGAGGTCGGGGGCAGCTTCACCCCGGCAGGCCGCTCCGGGTAATAGCCGGCGTTGAGCGCGACGAACGGCAGCTGCTCGGCGGTCAGCCTGGCTGTCCGGGACGATGGCACCGACCGGGCAGGCGCTGACGCAGGCCCCGCAGTCCACGCACGCCACCGGGTCGATGTAGAGCATCTCCGCGGTGGCGAATCCCGGCTCGTCCGGCGTCGGGTGGATGCAGTTCACCGGACAGGCGTAGACACAGGACCCGTCGCTGCAACACGACTGGGTGATCACATGTGGCATGCGGTCGCTACGCGGCTAGGCGACAGCTGGCGACGTGCCTGCGCTGCGGCTCGCTGCGGTATCGGCTCGGCGGTCCGTCGATCTTGCAGATTCGCCACATCATCTTTGCCGGCCGGATTCATCAATCCGGTGTCGCGGCACAGCATCCGGACGTCGGCGAACATGTCCCGCAGCATCTGGCGCGACTCCGGGGACCGGAAGAACAGCTCCTTGCGCACCTGCCGCGGGATACCGAACTCACGGAAGAAGCTGCGCGGCGGAACCATGATCGCCTGGCACAGCACCCGCATGATGATCGGCACGTGCAGCGACAGCCAGAACCGCTTGCGGGCCCGCATGTGCGGCAGCCGCTTGCGCAGGTACTCGTGGGCGAAGGAGATGTGGCGCGCCTCCTCGGCCACGTGAATCGCCATCACCCGCTCCATGATCGGGTGCAGGGTCCTTGCCCTCGCGCAGCACGTTCTTCTGGGTGTGGTCGATGGGCTCCTCTCCGGCGAGCACGCCGAAGAAGAACGGGATCGGCAGCGGTCCGGCGGCCAGCGGGATCAACGGCGACGAGCCAGCGCAGCAGGCGCGGCATGCCGGGAACATCGGCGCCGATGTGGTTCACCATCTCCTGAAACATCATGGTGTGGTTGCACTCTTCGACCGACTCGTGCAGGCAGTACCGGTATTCCGGAGAGCCGTTGGGCACCCAGAACGCGTAGTTCATCAGGCCGCGGATCAGGATCGACTCGAACTGCAGACCGACCTTGGCGACGTTGGCCTGCCGCCACTTGCCGATCTCGATCTGCCGCTCCACCGGCTGCGCCTGATACCAGCGGTGACGGCCGAGCGGATCGGTGCCCGGCAGGACCCAGCGCTCGTCGTTGTCGACGACGGCGAACTCCGGCGACTCCCAGTCGATGTCGGTGTACGGGATTGAAATTCCGCCGCACCGAGCCCTTCAGAGAGGGTGGTCAGCATGTCGCACGTATGCCGGCGTCGTCGCGCACTTCCATGTTGCGGCGCCAACGCTTGACCATTTTGGTTCTAGCCATGACACGCCTCCCAGTTGATTTACATCAGGGCGGTTGTTGTCCAAACGGTACCGCAGGTATCACCTAACTGTCTATACCCGATTTGCGGATTTGCTGAACGCCTCGATTTCAGGACTGGCCCTGCTGCTCCTAGGCTTGGGGCATGGCTGACAGCTTCGCATGCCATCTCCGTGAGATCCACCTCAAGCCCGGCGACGGCCGTTTCGGCTGCGGCCCGTCGAAGGTGCGCCCCGAGCAGCTGCACGCGCTGACCACGACGGCCGCGGAGCTGTTCGGCACCTCGCACCGCCAGGCGCCGGTGAAGAACCTGGTCGGCCGCGTCCGCGACGGCCTGCGCGAGCTCTTCTCGCTGCCCGACGGCTACGAGGTGATCCTGGGCAACGGCGGCGCGACGGCGTTCTGGGACGCCGCCGCGTTCGGCCTGATCGACAAGAAGTCGCTGCACCTGACCTACGGCGAGTTCAGCGTCGAAGTTCGCCTCGGCGGTCGCCGCCAATCCGTTCGTCGGCGATCCGATCGTCATCAAGGCCGACGCCGGCAGCGCGCCCGAGCCGCAGTCCGACCCGTCGGTGGACGCCATCGCCTGGGCGCACAACGAGACCTCGACCGGTGTGGCCGTCCCGGTGCACCGCCCCGAGGGCTCCGGTGACGCGCTGGTCCTCATCGACGCCACCTCCGGTGCCGGCGGTCTGCCCGTCGACATCAACGAGGCCGACGCCTACTACTTCGCCCCGCAGAAGAACTTCGCCAGCGACGGCGGGCTGTGGCTGGCGATCGTCTCCCCGGCGGCGCTGGCGCGGATCGAGGCGATCGCCGCGTCGGGCCGCTGGGTTCCCGACTTCCTGTCGCTGCCGATCGCGGTGGACAACAGCCTGAAGAACCAGACCTACAACACCCCGGCGATCGGCACGCTGGTCCTGATGGCCGAGCAGATCGACTGGATGCTGGGCAACGGCGGGCTGGACTGGTCGACCAAGCGCACCGCCGATTCCTCGCAGCGGCTGTACTCCTGGGCCGAGGCGTCGTCGTACGCCACCCCGTTCGTCGCCGACCCGGCACTGCGCTCGCAGGTCGTCGGCACCATCGACTTCACCGACGAGGTCGACGCCGCCGCGGTCGCCAAGGTGCTGCGGAGCAACGGCATCGTCGACACCGAGCCGTACCGCAAGCTCGGCCGCAACCAGCTGCGGGTGGCGATGTTCCCGGCCATCGAGCCCGACGACGTCACCGCGTTGACGCAGTGCGTGGACTGGGTCGTCGAGCGCCTGTAACCCCACCTCCAACCCCACCACCAACCCCACCTCGATGGGCCAGCGTGTCCTCCCCGTTATCTTTCGTGCGCTGAGCTAGAGTCCGGTCGAAGGAGGTCGACATGCGGGAACTCACGGTTATCGGGCTCGATGTCGACGGGAAATACCTCATCTGTGAAGGTCGCGACCCGGCCGACAAGTTCGCTGTGCCCGTCGACGATCGGCTCCGCGCCGCAGTGCGCGGGGAACGCTCGCGAACGGGCCAGAACCCGAAGGACATCGAGGTCAAATCCGTGTTGCGGCCCAAGGACATTCAGGCCCGGATCCGGGCCGGCGCATCGGTCGAGCAGATCGCCGAAAGCTCAGGTACCGACATCGCCAAGGTCGAGCGTTTCGCCCATCCGGTGCTGCTCGAGCGTCAGCGCGCCGCCGAATTGGCGACCGCGGCACACCCTGTGCTGGCCGACGGTCCCGCGGTGCTGACGCTGCTGGAGAGCATCACCACCGCACTGGTCGCGCGTGGCCTCGACCCGGACGCGACCAACTGGGACGCGTGGCGCAACGAGGACGGCCGCTGGACGGTGCAGATGGCCTGGCAGGCCGGATTGTCCGACAACGTCGCGCACTTCCGGTTCTCTCCCGGCGCCCACGGCGGCACCGTCACCGCGGTCGACGACACCGCCAGTGAACTGATCAACCCCAACTTCGAACGGCCGTTGCGCCCGGTGGCGCCGATCGCGCAACTGGAACTGGATGTGCCTGTCCCGCCGGCGCCGTCCGCCGAACACGAGCCGGAACCCCCGGCCCGCACCAAGCGCGCCAACGGCAAGCCCGCCGTTCCGGCCTGGGAGGACGTTCTGCTCGGCGTGCGCTCCAGCGGCGAGCGCTGACCGTCAGCCGTTGAGGGCCAGCGCCAGCAGCGTGATCCAGCCGCCGGCCACGCCGATGCCGGCTCCCAGCACGAACCACCGCCGCACCGGGATGTGACGCCAGCCCCACAGCGTCGGCGCCAGACCACCGACGGCCACCAGGTTCAGCCCGACCGACAGCAGCGGATGCACTCGGATCATGCCGAGACTCAGCACCACGATCGCCGCGCCGGTGACCGCCGCGACGAACGCCGCGACCGTCAGGCCGGTGCCCCACGGCGTCGATTCCTCGGTCACGCCAGACCCTTCCCCGCGTCGATCGGTTCCGCGCCAGGCTAACCCGCGGACCTGACCCGTTCATAGAACGCCAGTGCCGCGGCCGTGGCGACGTTGAGCGAGTCGGTGCCCCGCGACATCGGGATCCGCACCCGCACGTCGCTGGCCCGCATCGCCGTTTCCGTCAGACCCGGGACCTTCTGCGCCGACCAGCACTGCCACCTTCTGCACCGGCCAGCTCACTCATCGCCGCCGCCAGTGTGGCGGCCTGCGGGCTCGGCGTCATCGCCAGCAGCCGAAAGCCGTGCCGCCGCAGGTCGGCGAGATCGGCAGGCCAGTTCTCGGCCCTCGCGAAGGGCACCAGCAGGGCGTGGCCCATCGACACCCGGACCGCGCGGCGATACAGCGGGTCGGCGCAGCCGGTCCCGAAGACCACCGCGTCGACGCCCAGGCCGGCGGCATTGCGGAAGACCGAGCCGAGGTTCTCGTGGTCGTTGACCCCTTCGAGGACGGCCACCGTGCGCGCGCCGTCGAGCACCTCGGCGCACCGACAACTCGGGCGCCCGCCGGGCCGCGGCCAGCACGCCGCGGTTGAGGTGGAACCCCACCACCTGGGCCATCACCTCGGCCGAGGCCCGGTAGAACGGAGCCCGCACCCCGGCGAGGTCCTCGGCCAGTTCGGCAAGCCGGCGCTCGGTACCCAGAACGGCGTGCGGGGTGAACCGCGAGGCCAGCATGCGCTGCACCACCAGCACACCCTCGGCGATCACCAGACCCTTGCCCGTCGGTAGGTCGGGCCGGCGATCGACGCTGTTGAGATCGCGGAAGTCGTCGACCCGGCAGTCGTCGGGATCGGCGATGTCCATGACATTCAAGCCATCTGGTTCATCGAAAGTGTTGTCGCTCAACTGATTTGATCGACGAGTATGGTCAACTGACCCTTCTCCGTCCGCGCCGTCGTGCACACTGCGAACAGTACGACACCGCCGCCGGGCACCGGCGGAAGGGCCATCAGTTAGGTTTGGACGACAATGCCATCCGACGCACCCGAACCAGAGCCCCCGGCGCTGCCCGCGGTGCTGCTCGACCCGCGGCCGGTGATCCTCGCCGGCGCCGTGCTGTGGGCGCTGGTCACCATCGCCGCGTTCGCGGTGCCGAGCCTGGAAACCTGGCGGCCCATCGCCCTCGCGGGGCTGGGCGTCGGAGTGCTCGGCACGTCGATATTCCTGTGGCAACGCACCGCCGCCCAGCGCGGCGCGCGGGGCGCCCAGACCGGTCTGCAGCAACCCGAAGGCCCGAATACCCACCAGCCCTGAACGAAACTGAACGAAGGAGACACCAATGGCGGCACCGCTATTGCAAGCAGAGGTCGAGATCAACGCGCCGGTCGGCACGGTGTGGAACCTGATCTCCGATCTGAGCCGGATGCCTCAGTGGAGCCCGCAGTGCCGAATGATGAAGTCGATCGGCCCGCTGCGCCCCGGCACCCGCACCGTCAACCTCAATCGGCGCAACAGACTGTTCTGGCCGACGACGTCGACGATCACCGAGGTCATACCGGAGCGCAAGCTCGCCTTCCGCGTCAACGCCAACAACACGGTGTGGAGCTACGAACTGGAACCGACCGCGACCGGCACCCGGGTGGTGGAGACCCGCCATGCCGAGAACGGCGTGAAGGCCGTCTCGACCATGACGGTCAACGCGGTGCTCGGCGGCGTGCCGAGCTTCGAGAAGGAACTCGTCGACGGGATGAACACCTCGCTGGCCCGCATCAAGGCCGCCGCCGAGGGGCGCTAGGACTCCTCGGGGACCGTTTCCTCGGGAACGGATTCCTCGGGGGCCGCTTCGACAGACTCGGGAGCGGCTTCCTCGGGAGCCTCTTCCACCGGGGCCTCTTCGATGGCCTGGACCGGCTCGACTTCCGTCGCGGTGGCGACCACGTCGACCACCTCGACCACCCCGTCGTCGTAGGGCTCGTACATCGGCGACCCGCCACCGGCCGGCGCCGGCGTATCGGAGTGCGCACCGCAGCCGTACTCGAAGTCCACGACCCGGCCGTCCGCGGACAGCTCGTTGCAGCACACCCCGAACATGGCTCCGAGCGCACCGGCCAGCGGCACCATGAAGCCACAGTCGCGGCACACCCGTTTGGTGGCGCGGGCCATCGGCGCACCCGGACCGTGATCGCCGTCGTGCCAGCGCTCCGCGGCGTCGTCGCGACCCAGTGCGCTGAGCACCTGACGGCGACCGAAACCGACCTCGACGGCCACGTCGTCGATCGCCGGATCACCGGTGGCGGTGTATCCGGGCACCAGCCGCGGGTCGTCCGCCTGCGGCGCCAGCAGATCGCCCGGACCCAGGTCGCCCGGCTTTGACCCGGTTCTCCCACGGCACCCAACCCGGGGCCAGCAGTGCCGTCGGCCCCGGGACCAGCACGACCTCGCTGATCGTGGCGTGCTCGGCGCCCGGGTAGGCGGCCACCACGACCGCCCACTGCCAGCCCTGGTAGCCGGGCATCCTGGCCAGGAAGCGGTGCGTCGCGGCGGTGTCGTCCTCGAAGGCGACGCCGAGATACTCACCGACCGTGTCCCCGCTGAACTCGACGATGGCCTGGCGGGCCAGCTCGGTTGCGCCGGTGAGGACGGCGGCCACCGCTTCGGACGGCTCGGCCGTGGCGGCCGCTACCGGCGTCTGCGGGGACTCGATCTGGCTGTTCATCGTCACCAATATTGCCTCACACCGAGTCATGGCAGCCACACCGGTCACGTGCGCGCCCTGACAAGCGGGTATGAGGGACAATCGAGCGGTGTCTGGAAGGCGGCGTGAGGACCCGAGCTGGGAACCGATGTCCGGGCCCGGCCGCCGCTATCCGCCCGGCCCGTCCGGCGAGCATCCCGGGATGTCCAATTACCCCAGCGAGGATGCCGGTTATGCCCGCACCGCCCGCGGGCCGCGGTCGAACCCGACGCCGAGCGCCAACCGCTACCTGCCACCGCTGGGGTCCGAGCGCGGCCAGGGCGGCCCGCGGTCCGGCTCCGCGTCGGACCCCCGGGGAGTGGGGGGCAGCGCCGGCGAGCGGATCACCGTCACCCGTGCCGCCGCTATGCGCAGCCGCGAGATGGGTTCGCGGATGTATTCGATGGTCCACCGCGCCGCCACCGCCGACGGTGCCGACAAGTCCGGCCTGACCGCGCTCACCTGGCCGGTGATGGCCAACTTCGCGGTGGACTCGGCCATGGCGGTGGCGTTGGCCAACACCTTGTTCTTCGCGGCCGCCTCGGGTGAGAGCAAGGGCAAGGTCGCGTTGTACCTGCTGATCACCATCGCACCGTTCGCGGTGATCGCCCCGCTGATCGGCCCGGCACTCGACCGCGTGCAACACGGCCGGCGCGCGGCGCTGGCGGCGTCGTTCATGCTACGGACCGGCCTGGCGATCGTGCTGATCATGAACTACGACGGCGCATCCGGCAGCTATCCGTCCTGGGTGCTCTACCCCTGCGCGCTCGGAATGATGGTGCTGTCGAAGTCGTTCAGCGTGCTGCGCAGCGCCGTCACCCCGCGCGTCATGCCGCCGACCATCGACCTGGTGCGGGTGAACTCACGGCTCACGGTGTTCGGCTTGCTGGGCGGCACGATCCTCGGCGGCGGTTTCGCCGCAGGAGTGGAGTACGTGTTCACCACGCTGTTCCAGTTGCCCGGGGCGCTGTTCGTGGTCGTGTTCGTCACCCTCGCGGGTGCGTCGCTGTCGATGCGGATTCCGCGCTGGGTCGAGGTCACCGAGGGCGAGGTACCCGCCACCCTGAGCTACCACGGGCGCAGCGGCCCCCTGCGGCGGGGCTGGCCCGATGACGAGTCGGCAACCACCACCGGATCGCCACGGCAGCCGTTGGGCCGCAACATCATCACCTCACTGTGGGGAAACTGCACCATCAAGGCGATGGTGGGTTTCCTGTTCCTCTATCCGGCGTTCGTCGCGAAGGCGCATCAGGCCAGCGGGTGGGTTCAGCTGGGCATCCTGGGCACGATCGGGGCGGCCGCCGGCATCGGCAACTTCGGCGGCAACTTCGCCGCGGCCCGCCTTCAGCTCGGCCGGCCGGCGCTACTGGTGGTGCGTGCCGCCATCGCGGTGACGGTGTCGGCCCTGGCAGCGGCGGTCACCGGCAATCTGATCGTCGCGGCGGTGGCCACGCTGATCACCTCGGCGGCCAGCGCGATCGCGAAGGCCTCGCTGGACGCCTCGCTGCAGGACGATCTGCCCGAGGAGTCCCGGGCGTCGGCATTCGGCCGGTCGGAGTCGGTGCTTCAGCTCGCATGGGTGCTCGGCGGCGCGATCGGCGTGCTGGTGTACACCGAGCTGTGGGTAGGGTTCACCGCGATCACGTCGGTCCTGATCCTCGGACTGGCGCAAACCGTGGTGAGCTATCGCGGCGACTCGCTGATCCCCGGGTTCGGCGGTAACCGGCCGGTGGTGGCCGAGCAGGAGGGGACATCGGCGGTGACCAACCGTTGACCCATCTGGCTCGCCGGCTTGTCGTGGTCCTGGTCGTGTTGGCGTCGGCCGGCGCGGGCATCGGTGCCTGGCTGCTGGCGCGTGGCCACGAATCGGAGCTGCCCGAGATCAGCGTCTACTCCCGCGGGCAGGCCATGCGCGTGGGTCCGTACGTGTACTGCAACGTGGTGAACCTCAACGACTGTCGGACCCCGCACACCCAGGGTGAACTCGCCGTCAGCGAGCGCTACCCGGTGCAGTTGTCGGTGCCGACGGCGATCGGCCGCGCACCGTGGCGGCTGTTGCGGGTCTACTCCGACGAAAAGAACTCCACCACAACGGTGTACCGCCCCGACACCCATCTGGCGGTGACGATTCCGTCCGTCGACCCGCAGCGCGGCCGCTTGACGGGCCTCGTGGTGCAGCTGCTGACGCTGGTGATCGACCCCAGCGGCCAGTTGCGCGACGTCCCGCACGCCGAGTGGTCGGTGCGAATGGCCTGGAGCTAGCCCGCCGCCCTCAACCCGCGCCGTGGCCCGTCGGCACCCGCTCGCCCTCGCGCGTCGGCCCCGGCGGTATCCCATCGCCGAATGGCTTGCCGCCCAGCGATTCCCGGCCGTGCGGAGTCAGCCAGTTCGACAGGTCCGGACCCTTCGGGACGATCCGGGTGGGGTTGATGTCGGCGTGCACGATGTAGTAGTGCTGCTTGATCTGCTCGAAATCGATGGTGTCACCGAACCCGGGCGTCTGGAACAAGTCACGGGCGTAAGCCCACAGCACCGGCATCTCGGCCAGCTTGGCGCGATTGCACTTGAAGTGGCCGTGGTACACGGGGTCGAAGCGGGCCAGCGTGGTGAACAGCCGCACGTCGGCTTCGGTGATCGTGTCGCCCACCAGGTAACGCTGCGTAGCCAGTCGCTCGGAGAGCCAGTCCAGAGCGGTGAACAATCGGTCGTAGGCCTTGTCGTAGGCCCCCTGCGAGCCGGCGAATCCGCAGCGGTACACCCCGTTGTTCACCTCGGTGTAAATGCTCTGGGCCACGTCGTCGATCTGGTCGCGGAGAGGCTCGGGATAGAGCTGCGGCGCCCCGTCGCGGTGGTGAGCCGTCCACTCGGTCGAGAGATCCAGCGTCATCTGGGCGAAATCGTTGGTCACGACCTGGCCGGTGGAGACCTCGACGATCGCCGGGACGGTGATTCCCTTGGGATAACCGGGAACCCGGGCGAAGTAGGCGTCCTGCAGACGCGGAATCTTCAACACCGGATCGAGGCCGCCGGGGTCGAGGTCGAAGGTCCAGCTGCGCTCGTCGTGGGTGGGCCCGCAGAACCCGATGGACAGTGCGTCCTCGAGACCGAGCAGACGCCGCACGATGATCGCCCGGTTCGCCCACGGGCAGGCCCGCGCCACGATCAGCCGGTAGCGGCCCGCCTCGACCGGATAGCCGTCCCGGCCGTCTGCGGTGATTCTGGTGTTGATGTAGTTGGTGTCGCGGTTGAACTCGCCGCCGCCGGCCACGTAGGAACCCACGCGACCAGTGTTCCCCAGTTCGGCGTGCCGAAGCGAGTTAAGCGTCGAGCTCGCTGGCCACGGCCCGAACCACTTCGGAGACCCGGCGCGCGACCTTCTTGTCGGGGTAGCGGCCCTTGCGCAGCTCCGGCTGCACGGCGCCCTCCAGGAGGGTGATCATGTCCTCGACCATGCCGTGCAACTCGTCAGGGGTGTGCTTGTGCTCGGCGGCGGCCGCCTCCCGGCGGGTGCGGGTCAAGCTGGGCGGCGGATCGATCAGCGTGACGCTCAGCGCCTGCGGCCCGCGCCGGCCCGAGGCGAGGCCGAACTCGACGCGCTGGCCGGCCTTGAGACCTTCGACGCCCGCGGGCAGAGCGGAGGCGCGCACGTAGACGTCCTCGCCTTCCTCCTGGGACAGGAAGCCGAAGCCCTTCTCGGCGTCGTACCACTTCACCTTGCCGGTCGGCACTGGTCTCACCTGCTTGTCTGACGGGTCCATGACAACATGACGACGCGCCCCGCCTGTGCAGGACGCGTGAAGCGATCCTACTCGGACGCCAGACCCGGGAGCACCCCAGTTTTGGTTCGGTAGGCTGGGCAAACCGCTGGAGGAGACATGCGCCTGATCCTGAACGTCATCTGGTTGCTGTTCGGCGGCCTGTGGCTGGCGCTCGGCTATCTGCTGGCGGCGCTCATCTGCTTCGTCCTGATCATCACGATCCCGTTCGGCTTCGCCTCGCTGCGGATCGCCCTGTACGCGCTGTGGCCGTTCGGCCAGACCATCGTGGACAAGCCCGGGCCGCGCCCGGGTGCGTTGATCGGCAATGTGATCTGGGTGGTGCTGTTCGGCGTGTGGCTCGCGATCGGTCACGTCATCACCGCGGTGGCGATGGCCGTGACGATCGTGGGCATTCCGCTGGCGTTGGCCAACCTCAAGCTCATCCCGGTCTCGCTGATGCCGCTGGGCAAGGAGATCGTGCCGGTCGACGAGGCTCGGGTGCCGATATGACGGTGACGCCGCTGGGGCTGCCCTCGATCCGGCAGGGCAGCGAGCCCGAGCCGGCCGGCATGCCGCTCGCGGGACCGCTCGTCGACACCTTCGGCCGAGTGGCCTCCGATCTGCGGGTGTCGCTGACCGACCGCTGCAATCTGCGCTGTACCTACTGCATGCCGGCCGAAGGTCTGGACTGGCTGCCCGGCGACGAGCTGCTGAGCCTCGACGAGCTGACCCGACTGCTGCGGGTGGCCGTGACCCGCCTCGGTGTCACCAGCGTTCGCTTCACCGGCGGCGAGCCACTGCTGTACCGGGGCCTGGAAGATGTGGTGGCGGCCGCGGCAGCGCTGCGTCCACGCCCCGAGATCGCCCTCACCACCAACGGTGTGGGTCTGGCCCGGCGCGCGGCGGCACTCGCGGCGGCGGGACTGGACCGGGTCAACGTGTCGCTGGACACCGTGGATGCCGAGCGGTTCGCCGCGATCACCCGCCGCGACCGGCTCGACGAGGTGCTCGCGGGACTGGCCGCAGCGGCCGCCGCCGGTCTGGGACCGGTGAAGGTCAACGCGGTGCTGAACCCGGCCGGCGGCCTGGCCGATGCGGTCGAGCTGCTGAGCTTCTGCCTGAAGTACGGCTACCAGCTGCGGATCATCGAGCAGATGCCGCTGGACGCCGACCACCAGTGGCACCGCGACACCACGCTGCGCGCCGACGACATCTACCGGGCCCTCAGCGCGCAGTTCACCCTGCGCCCCGACCCCGCGCCGCGCGGTTCGGCGCCGGCACAGCTCTGGCAGGTCGACGGTGGACCGGCGACCGTCGGCATCATCGCGTCGGTGTCGCATGCGTTCTGCGCGGCCTGCGACCGCACCAGGTTGACCGCCGACGGGCAGGTGCGTAGCTGCCTTTTCGCCACCGAGGAGACCGACCTGCGGGCGCTGCTGCGCAGCGGCGCCGACGACAACGCCATCGAGGCCCGGTGGCGCGCCGCGATGTGGCGCAAAGCCGCCGGACACGGCATCAACGATCCCGACTTCGTCCAGCCGCAGCGGCCGATGAGCGCGATCGGAGGCTGAGTGACAAGCGTGGAGAAGGTCGGCACTGTGACGGTTCGATTCTTTGCCGCCGCCCGAGCGGCGGCCGGCGTGGAGTCGGATGCGGTGGCACTGACCCCCGGCGCGACGGTCGACGACATCGTGAGTGAACTATGTTGCCGCAGTGACGAATTAGCACGCGTGTTGCAGAGGTGTTCATTCTTATGTGATGGCGTTGCGGTCCGGAAACGGACCAATCCCCTGGTTGCGGGCCAGACTTTGGATGTGTTACCCCCGTTTGCCGGCGGCTGATCGTGATTTACGTCACATCACGATCAGGTCACAAGATGGCCACAGCACGGTGGAGTGCCTGAACTACCTGGGCAGACACCTCGTCCTCATGGGCCTTTAGACCTTTATTAAGGTTTGCCAGTAGCAGAAACGCCGCCAATTGCAAAAGATGACGGCACTCGTATGAGCCATTACCGTCTCGGTGAGGTCAGCCAGCTCACCAGTGGCCGACCCTCTCCGCTCTTAGCGCCGAGCTCCATCCAAGGAGCGGAGGGACCAACGAGAAACCGTGGATGGAGGCGGGGGACCCAACGGTCCACCGTGATCGACCTGGAGCCGCCAGCGGCTCCTTGGGGTGAAGTCGGCGTCGTTCGCTCTCGAACGGCCCGGCCGGGCGACCTCTCCAGCCCGAACCCGACAGCTGACCTCGCAGGCGCGTGACGAGAGGACAACGATCTATGAGCGGACGGCATCGCAAGCCCGCCTCTTCATCCATCAGCGTCGCCAAGATCGCCTTCACGGGCGCGGTGATCGGTGGCAGCGGCATCGCCATGGCCGGTCAGGCGCAAGCAGCACCGGATTCCGAGTGGGATCAGGTCGCGCGCTGCGAGTCGGGCGGCAACTGGGCGATCAACACCGGCAACGGCTACCAGGGCGGGCTGCAGTTCTCCCCCGGAACCTGGGCCGGGCACGGCGGGACCAAGTTCGCCCCCGCGGCCAACATGGCCACCAAGGACCAGCAGATCGCCATCGCCGAGCACGTGCTGGCCAGCCAGGGCAGGGGTGCGTGGCCGGTCTGCGGTCGCGGCCTCTCCGGCGCCACGCCACGCAACGTTGTCAACGAGGTGGTCAACGAGCCGGCACCCGCCGCCCCGGCCGACGCCGCAGCCGGCGTCCAGGCCGTCGATGCGGTCGACGCCGTCGATGCCGCCCCGCTCGACAACCCGCTTCCCGAAGCGCCCGCCCCGGCACCGCAGGACGTGCCGGCCCCCGAAGCGCCCGCTGCGCCCGCTGCGCCCGCCCCCGAAGCGCCCGCTGCGCCCGCTCCCGAGGCGCCCGCTCCCGAGGCGCCCGCTCCCGAGCTCGAGATTGTCGCGGTCTCCAACGACGTCCCAGCCCCGGCCGCCGAGCCCGTCGTCGACACCGCGCTGCAGGCTCCGGCCCCCGAAGCGCCCGCTGCGCCGGCCGACCAGACTGTTACCGTCGAAGCCGACTGGACCCAGACCGATCAGCCCGCGGCCGATCAGCCCCAGGTATGGGCTCTGCACGGAGCTCCGCTGGCACCGGCTCCCGATCCCGCGGTTCCGCCGGTGCTGCCGACCACCCCCGCGCCGGCCCCGGCCGCCGCCCCGGCTCCGGGTGCCGATGGCACGACCGCGGTTGCATCCGGCCAGCTGTCGGACGGCGTTCCGCATCTGACGAGTCCGGACAACCCGCCGCCCGGAACCAGCACGGAGCCGGTCGGACCTCAGTCGGGCCCGAACGTGTCGTATCTCAAGGAGCTCTGGCACGCGGTCCAGACCCAGGAGATCAGCCGCAACGACGCCCTGCTGGCGCTGACCCAGCGGCCGATGACCACGCCGGTAACCAACGACCCGCGAATGGGCGCTCTGCCGGGTGACCCGGCTGCGCCTGCTGCGCCCGCGGTGCCGGCGCCGGCAGACGCTCCGCCGGCCCAGTAGCCACCGGCTCAGGCCGAATTCACCCACTCGTCGGAGCCATCGGCGAAGAACTGGTGTTTCCACACCGGTAGCCGCTCTTTGATGGCGTCGACGAGCCGGGCGCACGTCTCGAACGCCGCTCCCCTGTGGTCTGCCGCGACGGCGGCCACCAGGGCGGCGTCACCGATGTGCAACGTCCCGACGCGATGGCTGGCCGCCAATGCCCGCACTCCGGTGGCAGACCCGGCCACCTCGGCCAGCACCTCGAACAGGGCCTCCTGGGCCAGCGGGTGCGCCGAGTACTCGAGCCGAACCACCCCGCGACCGCTGTCGTGGTTGCGCACCACGCCGGAGAAACCGACGACCGCGCCGGCCGCCTCGTTGGCCACGAGTTCCTCGTGCTCGCTCAGCGAGAGGGCTCCGTCGGTCAGCGCGGCCCGCAGAATGCGTGTCATGGGCGGTGATCCCCTCCGGCCAGCTGGTCCAGTGCATGCGCCAGGACGTCGGCCAACACAGCCAGGCCGTCCCGTACCCCGCCGGGTGACCCCGGCAGGTTGACCACCAGGGTTCGTCCGGCCACCCCCGCGACCCCGCGGGACAGTATCGAGGTCGGTACCTTGGGCAGTCCCGAGCGCCGGATGGCGTCGGCGAGCCCCGGCACCTGATAGTCGATCACCCCGAGCGTGGCCTCGGGGGTCGCATCGGTCGGTGATATCCCGGTGCCACCCGAGGTGATGACGACGTCGACGCCGTCCGCGACCGCGTCGCGCAGGGCGTCGCCGACGGCGCTGCCGTCGACGACCACGACGGGCGCCGGAACGCCGAAGCCGCGCCCGGCCAGCCAGTCGACGACGATCGGGCCGCACCGGTCCTCGTAGACGCCGGTCGCAGCCCGCGTGGAGGCGATGACGACCCGTGCCGAGCGGCTCACGACTCGCGCGTCCAGAGCCCGGTCTTGCCGCCTTCTTTACGCAGCACTCGGATGCCCTCGAGGCGAGCCGCCGGGTCGACCGCCTTGATCATGTCGTAGACGGTCAGAGCGGCGACGCTGACGGCGGTGAGCGCCTCCATCTCCACCCCGGTGCGATCGGTGGTGCGCACCGACGCGGTGAGCTCGATCTCGCTGCCGCCGACCGCGAAGTCGACGTCGACTCCGGTCAGGGCGAGGGGGTGACACAGCGGTATGAGGTCGCTGGTGCGTTTGGCGGCCAGAATGCCGGCCACCCGGGCGGTCGCGAGAGCGTCCCCCTTGGGCAGGCCGCCCGAGGTGATGAGAGCGATGACCTCGGCGGTGGTGTGCACGGTGCCTGCTGCCACCGCGGTGCGCGCGGTGGGAACCTTGTCGGTAACGTCCACCATGTGCGCCGCGCCGTGTTCGTCAAGGTGCGACAGGCGGCGCTGCGGCCCGCTGGTCACCGTTACTTGTTTACGACGGTGACCGGGTGAAGGTAGGGCAGCTCGGCCGCGGGCAGCGGGAACTCGAGATCGCCGAACGGGGACAGTGCGCCCACCCGGTCGGCGGCCAGCTCGCTCACCGGGTGATCTTCGGGGTCCCGGGTCGGCCAGCCGTTGTCGACATACCTGGTTTTCTGCGTCTTGTCTGCCACCGCATCATTCTGACACCTCGCGGGCCGACTCGCGCGCATGGTTGGCTGTTTTACGCTGGTCAGCAATGACCGACAACGTTCACCCGGGAGGCAGCAGCGGCGCGACCGGGGATCCGGTGCCGGTCCCGCTCGGCGCCTGGCTGGCGGAATTACCCGACGATCGACTGATCCGCCTTCTGGAATTGCGCCCTGACCTCGCCCAACCGGCGCCGGGCAGCATCGCGGCCCTGGCGGCGCGGGCGATGGCCCGGCAGTCGGTCAAGGCGGCCACCGACGATCTGGACTTCCTGCGGCTGGCGGTGATCGACGCCCTGTTGGTCCTGCATGCCGAAACGACGCCGGTGCCGGTCGCCAAACTGCTCGGCCTGATCGGCGACCGGGCTCCGCAGGACGCGGTGCTGGCGGGCCTGGACGATCTGCGGGAGCGGGCGCTGGTGTGGGGAGACACCGCGGTTCGGGTCTCCACCGAGGCGTCCTCCGCGTTGCCCTGGTATCCCGGTCAGGTCATCCTCGAGGACGCCTCCCGACCCGCGGCGGAGATCGCCGCCGCGCTCGAGGAGCTCGACGAACCGCAGCGCGAGCTGCTCGAGCGGCTCGTCGTCGGCTCCCCGATGGGACGTACCCGCGACGCCGCGCCCGGCACCCCTCCGGATCGTCCGGTGCCGCGCCTACTGGCCGCGGGGCTGCTGCGGCAGATCGACGCCGACACCGTGATCCTGCCGCGCCAGGTCGGACAGATGCTGCGGGGGGAGGATCCGGGTCCAGCCCAGCTGGTGCCGCCGGACGCGGTGGTCAGCACCACCACCGGCAAAGACGTCGACGCGTCCGCGGCCGGCGCGGTGATCGACCTGATGCGCGAAACCGAGGTCGTGCTCGAAACCCTTTCAGCCGCACCGGTTCCGGAGCTGCGCAGCGGCGGCCTGGGCATTCGTGAGGCGAAGCGGCTGAGCAAGGTCACCGGGGTCGACGAGCAGCGGCTGGGCTTTGTGCTGGAGATCGCCTCGGCCGCCGGCCTGATCGCCAGCGGCTCGCCTGATCCGGAACCGCCGGACGGTGCGGGGCCGTACTGGACGCCGACAGTGGCCGCCGACCGGTTCCTGGAAGCGTCGACGGCGGCCCGCTGGTACCTGCTGGCCTCCACCTGGCTGGATCTGCCGTCCCGGCCCGGCCTCATCGGCAGCCGCGGCGCGGATGGCAAACCCTATGCGGCACTGTCGGATTCGCTCTACTCCACCGCCGCACCGCTGGATCGCCGGTTGCTTCTGAGGCTGTTGACCGATCTGCCGCCGGGGGCGGGAACCGATGCCGAACACGCCTCCCGGGCATTGATCTGGCGGCGACCACGCTGGGCGGTGCGGCTGCAGCCCGAACCTGTCGCGCACCTGCTCGACGAGGCCCATGCGCTCGGACTGGTCGGCCGCGGCGCACTGAGCACCGCGGCGCGAGCATTGCTGGGCGAGAGTGAAGACGCCGCGATCGAGGCGATGGCCAAGATCCTGCCCGCGCCGATCGACTACTTCCTGGTGCAGGCCGACCTGACCGTCGTGGTACCGGGTCCGCTGGAACGTGACCTGGCCGAGCAACTCGCCGTCGTCGCCATCGTGGAGTCGGCCGGTGCCGCGATGGTCTACCGCGTCAGCGAGGCGTCCATCAGGCATGCGCTGGACACCGGACGAACGGCCGGGACGTTGCACGCCTTCTTCGAGAAGCATTCGAAGACCCCTGTGCCCCAGGGGTTGAGCTACCTGATCGATGACGTCGCACGCCGCCACGGACAACTGCGGGTGGGGATGGCGAGCTCGTTCATCCGTTGCGAGGATCCCACCCTGCTGGCTCATGCCGTCGCCGCGCCTGCGCTCGATGCCCTCGATGTGCGCCTGCTGGCGCCCACGGTCGCCGTGTCGCAGGCGCCGATCGGTGATGTGCTGGTGGCACTGCGGACGGCCGGCTTCGCACCGGCCGCCGAGGACTCTTCGGGCGCCATCGTCGACATCCGCCAGCGGTGGGCGCGGGTGCCGGCCCCGCAGCAGCGCCGGCTGCTGCGGTCGCTGACCAAGCCGAGTCGGGAGACGCTTGCCGCCGTGGTTTCCACGTTGCGCAGAATCGACGCGTCGCCGTTCGCGGGTGTGCGGCTGGATCCCGCGGTGGCGATGGCTCTGCTGCAGCAGGCCGCCCATCTGCAGAAGGACGTGGTGATCGGCTACGTCGACGCCGCCGGAGTGGCCACCCAGCGCATGGTGCGGCCGCTGGCGGTGCACGGCGGGCAGTTGATGGCCTGGGATCCGGCTCAGGGCCGTCCCCGAGAGTTCGCCGTACATCGCGTCACATCGGTGATCGCCGCCGACGAAGGATGACCAGGCGTTGCAGCCCTTGCCAACCGGCGGGCTAGAGCAGTCCGAGTAGTTGCATGTCGGTGACGTATTTGGTGATGACGGCCGCGGTGACGTGCGGGATGTCGTTGTCGGGGCCGATCTTGGCTTGTTGGACCGCGGCGCGGAACGTGTCGGCGGGTGCGTAGGAACCCAGGGTGGGTTCGGGCGCTGCGACCTCGTGGGCGCTGTGCAGCAGGATGTCCAGCATCTGCAGGACGGTGTTCTGGCGCTGGTGTTCGGGCAACCCCGCCAAGGCGGTGTGGAAGCGCTGCAGCCATTGCCCGAAGTCGTCGATGCGCTCGATGGGGTAGCCGGCCTCGATGAGCCAGTCCACGTACTCATCGATGCCGATGCCGTCGTCGTGGGGGTTCATCACGTGATAGGTGGCGAACCCCTCGGCCAGCCCGGCGCTCAGGGTGGTGATCGCCTCGGCCACGAAATCGACCGGCAGACCGTCGAAATGCGCCCGCTGACGATGCCCTCGCGCGTCGAGTTGGTAGAACGAGCCCGGGGCCACCCCGGTGAGCATCAGGCTGTAGATCATCCGGGTCACGGTGTCGGCGGTGTTGAGCTGACCGGCGAAACGCGGGTCGGCCAGGATCATCCCGGAGCGGAACACCGCCACCGGCAACCCGCACAGATCGTGGGCCTCACGCAGCAGAACCTCACCGGCCCACTTGCTGTTGCCGTAGCCGTTGGCGTAACTGCCGTCCACCACGCGGTCGGCGCTGATGACCCGGATGTCGGCGTCCTCGGTGAACAAGGCGGGCTCGATCTGGCGGCCCACATCGGAGGTCGACACGTAGGCGTAGGCCTTGAGCCGGGTGCTCAGCGCGAAGCGGATCAGCTCCGCGGTGCCGACCACGTTCGGGCCGAACAACTCGCTGTAGGGCAACACACTGTTGACCAGGGCGGCGGAGTCGACGATCAGATCGACCCGCCCGGCCAGGTCCTGCCAATGCTGCTCATCCAAGACCGAGGTTGGGCTGGCCCTTGTCGCCGGCGATGACCTGCAACCGGCCCTGCCCGGCCAGCGCCCGGAAATGCGCCAACAACTCCGGATCACCGGAATCGAAGCTGGCCTCGAGGCGATCGCGCGCGGCCTGCTGTCGGATTTGGCCCGCACCAGGCAGATCAGCGTCCCATCGACCTGCTCGAGGCGCGCCAGCCAGTCCAGGACCAGATAGCGGCCCAAGAAGCCGGTCGCCCCGGTCAACAACACCGTGGACGGCTCCCCGGTCGGCGGAGCCAACGTCGGCGCGACCGACAAAGTGGGGGCATCGATGAACTTGTCCAGCATCAGATCCCGGGCATGCACCTCGGTCGCATCGCGGCCGTGCACCGCGGCGAAGCTGGGCCCGTGCGCCGCAGTCAGTGAACCGGAGCCCGCATCGACATGGCCGCTCAGAGCGTGCACCGACGGCGATTCGAACAGGGTGCGCACCGCAAGGTCGACGTCCAGGGCGGTGTTGATCGCGGCGATCACCCGCATCGCCGAGATGGAGTCCCCACCCAGGTCGAAGAACGAGTCGTCGATCCCGACCTGCTCCACCCCGAGCACGTGGGCGTAGATGTCGGCGATGCTGTGCTCGACCGCGGTCTCCGGCGCCCGATAGCGGGCCACGTTCTGATACTCCGGGGCCGGCAGGGCGCGGCGGTCCAGCTTGCCGTTGACCGTCAACGGCAGCGCCTCGAGTACCACCACCGCGGCGGGCACCATGTACGCGGGCAGCCGATCGCCGAGTTGGGCGCGGACCGTCACCGGGTCAGCGGCTCCGGTCACATAGCCGATGAGGCGTTTGTCGCCGGGGCGGTCCTCGCGGGCGATGACCACCGCCTGCTCGACCCCGTCCAACCCGGCCAGCACCGACTGGATCTCGCCCAACTCGATGCGATAGCCGCGGATCTTGACCTGCTCATCAGCACGGCCCAGATACTGCAACTGCCCATCGGCACCCCAGCGCACCAGATCCCCGGTGCGATACATCCGCTCCCCCGACGCCCCGAACGGGCACGCCACGAACCGCGACGCGCTCAGCCCGGCCCGATTCAGATAGCCGACCCCGATCCCGCGCCCGGCCAGATACAACTCCCCCACCACACCGGCAGGCACCGGACGCAACCACTCATCCAAAACAAAGCACGCCCCACCGGCCACCGGGGCACCGATCGGCACCACCTCGGCACCCGCGCTCAACGGCGCACTGATCGCCGCATAAATCGTGGCCTCGGTCGGACCGTACGCGTCCAGCATCACCCGACCCGGCGCCCAGCGCTCCACCACCTCACCCGGGCACGCCTCACCGGCAACCACCAGCGCAGCACCGTCGAGGCCCTGCGGGGACAACATCCCCACCGCCGACGGGGTCTGATAGATCACGCCGACCTTCTCGGCGACCAGCAGATCATGCAACTCATCAGGAGCCCCGGCCACCGACTCCGGCACGATCACCAACCGCCCGCCGTGCAGCAGGGCCCCGAAGATCTCCCACACCGACACATCGAAAACCAGTGAATGCCACTGCGACCACACCGCACCCGGACCCGACGGCAACTCCGCCGGCAACCGATCCAGCACCTGGGTCAGGTTGCGATGGGTGATCGCCACCCCCTTCGGCACACCGGTGGTGCCCGAGGTGTAGATCAGATAGGCGATGTCATCAGCCGCCGGCGCCATCAACGCCGTACTCGGATACAACGACGCCGCCTCATCATCGACCTCGATGACCGCCACCCCGGATCCCTGCAACCGCGGACCCAACTCCATGGTGGTGATCACCGCGATGGGGGCGGCGTCGGCGAGCATGAAGTCCAGTCGGGCCGCCGGCACCGCCGGGTCCATCGGCACATAGGCCGCCCCGCACTTGAGCACCGCCAGCATCGCCACGATCGCATCCGCCGACCGCGGCAACAACAACCCCACGTACTCGCCGGGGCCCGCGCCGTGCACCGCCAACAGATTGGCCAACCGGTTCGCGGCCTCATCCAGCTCGCCATAGCTCAACGTCTGACCCTCGAACGTCACCGCCTCCGCGTGCGGGGCGCGGGTCACCTGCGCGGCGAACACCTCCGGAATCGACACCGGCGCCGGCCCGGGCCGGCTCAGCACCGCCCGATTGGCCCACCCATCCAGGCGGGCGCGCTCGCCGTCATCAAGAACATCCAACGACGACAGCCGCTGGCCGGGTCGGCGGTCATCGCCGCCAGCACCCGCTCGAAGCGCTCGACCAGGGTGTCAATGTCTTCGGGCCTGAACGCCGCAGCGTCGAATTCGACCCGCAGGCCGAGTTCCTGGCCCGGTATGGCCATCACCGACAGCGGGTAGTGGTTGTACTCCCGGCTGGTGAAATCGGTGATCGTCAACTCGTGCACACCCATGAACGCGCTGGTGTCCACCGGATAGCTCTCATACAGAAACAGCGTGTCGAACAGCCGGTCGTGACCGGTGAGGTGATGAATCTCGGTCAACGCCACGTACTCGTACTCGAGGGTGTTGTTGTGGTCGCGCTGCAACTGCGCCAACAGATCGGCCACCGTGCTCGCCGCGGTGGTGTTCGCCCGGATCGGCACCGTGTTGATCAACAGACCCACCATCGAGTCCGCACCGGCCAACTCCGCCGGACGCCCCGACACCGCGGTGCCGAAGGCCACATCCTGCTGACCGGTCGCCATCATCAACACCTGCGCCCACCCCGCCTGCAACACGGTGCTGATCGTGGTGTGGCACGACCGGGCCAACTCGCCTAATCCCCGGGTGGTCTCGGCCGACAGCTGATAGGAATCCACCCTGCGCGGCCCGGGCGGGGCCAGCGGAGCGACCAGGGTCGGGGCCTCGAACCCGTCCAGCACCTCACGCCAGGCCGCGTGCGCGGCCTCGCGGTCCTGTTCGGCCAGCCAGCTGACGAAGTTGCGGTAGGGAACCGCCGCAGGCAGCCGCTGCCCGAAATAGCCGGCGAAGATCTCCTGCAACAGGATCGGCAACGACCAGCCGTCGATCACGATGTGATGGAACGTCAACACCAACCGGTGCTCGCTGTTCGCCGTGCGGATCAGCGCCGCCCGGAATGCCGGACGCCCCACCAGATCACACACGGCGGACCGCTCCGCCGCGCTGAGCCGCTCGACCTCCTCATCCGGATTGCGGTCATCACCGCGAAGGTCCAGATACCGCCAGGCGATCTTCGGCTCGGCGGCGATCACCTGGACCGGCTCGCCGAACTGATCGCAGAACCGGGCCGCCAGGTTGGGTGCCGACCGACCACGGTGTGCACCGCATCACGCAGCCGGTCTCCGTCGAGGACACCGGCCGCAGTGATGTCCAGCTGCACCGCATACATATCCTCGCCGGTGCCCCGCGCGAAGGTGGAGTGGAACAACAACCCCTGCTGAATCGGGGTCAGCGGCAACACATCGGCCACCGAGTACTGCTCGGTCAGCTCGTCGATCTGGGGCTGGGTCAGCTTGGCCGGCAACAGATCCGACGGCGTCAACCCACCACCACCGTGCTGGACGTGGGCGCAGATACCGGTCAGCGCCTCGAACCACAACCGGCTCAACCGCTCGATCTGCGCCTCGTCCATCACCGAGGGCGCCCAGGTCCAGGAGGCCTGCAACTGCGGACCCGCATCGGAGTCCAGGGTGCCCGCGTTGAGCTCGACGGTGTGCATCAACGGCATCGGGATCGCCGAGGCCGCACCGGTCAACGCCAGCGCGTCCTGATCGATGCGCCAGAACTCCTGCGACAGATCCCCCGCCCCGGCACCCAGGCGCCCGAGATAGTTGAACCCGATCCCCGGATCGGCCCCACCCAGATCAACGTCGGAATTCAGATAGCGCAACAACCCGTAGGTCAACCCGTCCGGCACCGCCCGCAACTGCTCCTTGGCGTCCTTGATCACCGCACCCAGCGCGGCATCCCCGGAAACCACCTGCTCCCAGGACAATTCGCCCGTCGCCAACGCCACCGGATACTTCGTGGTGAACCAGCCCACCGTGCGCGACAGATCAACGTCCTCGGCGATCTCCTCGTCGCGGCCGTGACCCTCGACGTCGATCCCGATCGGCTGCGCCACCAGCGCCGAGGTACTCGTTGAACGCCAACCCGAACGCGATCAGCAGGACGTCCTGCACACCGGCGTGAAACGCCGCCGGAACCTCACCGAGCAACCGTCGGGTGGTCGCGACATCCAACGACATCGACACCTGCCCGGCACTGGCGTAGGTGTCCACCGCGGGCTGCACCGCCGGCAACAGCGCAGGTGTTGCGGCCACCTGCCGCCAGGTGTCGGCCAGTGCCGCGACCTGCGTTGAGCGGGATTGCTCATCGAGCAGTCGGGACCACCGAGCGAACGATGTCCCGCCCGTCGGCAACACGATGGGCTGGCCGCTGTGATGCTGCGCCCAGGCAATATTGATGTCTTCCAACAGAATTCGCCACGACACCCCGTCGACGGCCAGATGGTGCGCCATCACCACCAACTGACCTGTGCCCGCGATCCACACCGCGCGTAGCATCACCCCTGCCGCGGGATCGAGTCCTGAGCGCGCCGCCACCAACACCTCATCGGAGAGGGCCTCGGCCGTCGAGAGACAGTCAGCGGCTTGTACCGAACCCGCCTCGGGCACCGTCAACGCCCAGCCGCCCGCGCCGTCGTCGGTGACCCGCATCCGCAGCGTGGCATGGCGATCCAGCAGCGCCTGCAGCACCGCGACCACGTCGGCCTCGCTCACCCCGGCCGGGGTCTGCAACACCAGGGTCTGGTTGAACTGATCGACCGGCCCGTCGACATCGTGCAGCCAACCGATGATCGGGGTGGCCACCACCGCCCCGATACCCTCATCGGCCACGGCATGGCCACCGGCCACCTTGACCACCGAGGCCACCCGGGCCACCGTCTGCTCGACGAAGATGTCCCGCGGACGGCACACCACACCGGCGGCCCGAGCGCGGGCCACCACCTGCATCGACAAAATGGAGTCGCCCCCGAGGTCGAAGAACGAATCGTCCACCCCGACCCGCTCCACACTGAGCACCTCGGCGTAGATATCGGCCAGGATCTCCTCGACCGCATTGCCCGGCGCCCGGTACTCCGCACCGACCCCGCCGTATTCCGGTGCCGGCAACGCCCGGGTGTCGAGCTTGCCGTTGACCGTCAGCGGCAGCGAATCCACGACCATCACCGCGGCCGGCACCATATAGGGCGGCAGCCGGTCGGCGAGTTGGGCGCGGATCTTGCCCGGCTCGGCGGTCCCGGTGATGTAGCCGACCAGACGTTTATCGCCGGGGCGGTCCTCGCGGGCGATCACCGCCGCGTGCTCCACCCCGTCCAACCCGGCCAGCACCGACTGGATCTCGCCCAGCTCGATGCGGTAACCGCGGATCTTGACCTGCTCATCAGCGCGGCCCAGATACTCCAACTGACCGTCCGCGCCCCACCGCACCAGATCCCCGGTGCGATACATCCGCGACCCCGGCCCCCCGAACGGACACGCCACGAACCGCGACGCGCTCAAGCCCGAGCGGTGCATGTAGCCCACGGCGATGCCGCGACCGGCCAGATAGAGCTCTCCGATCACCCCGGGAGCCACCCGCTGCAGCCAGGGGTCCAGGACGAACAACGCCGCCCCGTCGATGGGCGAACCGATCGGGACCACATCGGTGCCCGCGATCAACGGCGTGCTCATCGAGGCACATACCGTGGCCTCGGTCGGACCGTAGGCATCGATCATCACCCGCCCCGGCGCCGCCCACCGATCCACCAGCTCCGTCGGGCAGGCCTCACCGGCCACGACCAACGCCATCGACTCCAAGTCCTGTGAGCCCAGCATCGACACCGCCGACGGGGTCTGCGTCAGCACCCCGACCTTCTCGGCCACAAGCAACGTGTGCAATTCCTCCGGCGAGGCCGCTACCTCCTCGGGCACCACCAGCAGCCGCCGACCCGACAACAGGGTCCCGAAGATCTCCCACACCGAGAAGTCGAACGCCGAGGAATGACACTGCGTCCACACCTCACCGGCCGGCAAACCCGCATCCAGCGACCCCACCAACCAGGTCACATTGTGATGAGCGATCGCCACCCCCTTGGGCACACCGGTGGTCCCCGAGGTGTAGATCATGTACGCGATGTTCTCCGGCACCGGAGCCGGCAACGCCGTGCCCGGCTGGGCGGCCAGGTCCGGATCGTCGACCTCGATCACCCACACGTCGCGCCCCTCGAGGCGGGGCCGCAACTCCGAGAGGTGATCACCGCACGCGGGGCCGCGTCGGCCAACACGAAGTCCAACCGCGCACCCGAATGCGCCGGATCGATCGGCACATAGGCAGCACCGCACTTCAGAACGCCCAGCATCGCCACGATGCCGTCCGCACACCGCGGGAACAGCACCGCCACACACTCACCCGGGCCCACGCCTTGACCGGCCAACAGATGCGCCAACCGATTCGACGCCACATCGAGGTCCCCATAGGTCAACGACCGGCCCCGGAAGCGGATCGCCACAGCCTCCGGCGCCCGTTCCACCTGCGCGGCGAACAACTCCGGGATCGACACCGTCGGCGGCACCAGCTCGGTCAAGGCAGCGCGGTTACCCCATACGTCGAGTTCGTCGTGCTCGGCGTCGTCGAGAAGATCGAACGACAACAATCGCCGAGTGGTGGGGTCGGCGCTCATGGCTTCTCGCTCACGTCTGCGGTCATCGCCCCCCACTTCCGCCGGAACCGATAAGCCGACCTTCGGTGCGCGCTGCGGCAAACACCTTGATATCGAATTCGATCCGCAGGTCCAGTTCGTTACCGGCAGCGGGCATCATCGAAAGCGGGTAGTTGTCGTACCCGCGACTTGAGAAGTAATTATCGACCACGGTCCCGAATAATGCGAATTTGACGAACGGTCCCGGCCGGGTGGTGGACCGCACCGTGAATCGGCGCAGATGTTTTTCGGACTTTTCGTCCGAAATCGTCGGACCGCAGCGCTTGAGAAATACCCGCGACCGTTTGTCGTGAAGTGGAATCAGGCACCGCACCGATACGGATTCCGCGCCAGTCGTACGGTAGCTGACATGCGTATAACCGATCGCCGGTGGAGGAAGCCCGCCGGCCTGTACCGGCCGGACCCGATTCCGGTGAAAACTGGCAGTCCGATTGTCCGCGCGTCAGCAAAAGCGCCCCATCACGTTCCATTCGACCCCCACACACCAAGCGGATTCCGCATCGAACATCGCGGCCCGTTACTTAACGATCGCGCCGACTCCTCCGCTCCATGTCGATCCTGTCCTATCCCGTGTAGTTCAGGCACGCAGCGCCGTCCGACTCAGCCCTAAATCCTGCCCCGGAAAGCCGAGACAACGGGCAAACCCCGCCGAACGCTCGAAATCCGCTCTGCTTGTGCACAGCGCAACGCTACAGGGGTATGCCGTCGTACGTGGCAAATACAATGAGCCCATGATCGACAATGGAGAAGCACAGCGAGAACGCCCATGACCGACGGACCGCTGATCGTGCAGTCCGACAAAACGGTGCTACTCGAGGTCGACCACGAACTGGCCGGCGCCGCCCGGGCCGCGATTGCGCCGTTCGCCGAGTTGGAGCGGGCCCCCGAGCACATCCACACCTATCGCATCACCCCACTGGCGCTGTGGAACGCCCGCGCGGCCGGCCATGACGCCGAGCAGGTGGTCGATGCGCTGGTGAGCTTCTCCCGCTATGCCGTGCCGCAGCCTTTGCTGGTCGACATCGTCGACACCATGGCCCGCTATGGCCGCCTGCAACTGGTGAAGAGCCCCGTACACGGGCTGACGCTGGTGAGCCTGGACCGCGCGGTGCTCGAGGAGGTGCTACGCCACAAGAAGATCATCCCCATGCTCGGCGCGCGCATCGACGACGACACCGTCGTCGTGCATCCCAGCGAGCGCGGCCACATCAAGCAGATGCTGCTCAAGATCGGCTGGCCCGCGGAGGACCTGGCCGGTTACGTCAACGGCGAGGCGCATCCGATCAGCCTGAAGGAGGACGGCTGGGAGCTGCGCGACTACCAGGAGATGGCGGCCGACTCCTTCTGGGCGGGCGGTTCGGGTGTCGTGGTACTGCCGTGCGGGGCCGGCAAAACGCTGGTCGGGGCGGCGGCGATGGCCAAGGCGGGGGCGACCACGCTGATCCTGGTCACCAACACCGTGGCGGGGCGGCAGTGGAAACGCGAGTTGATCGCGCGCACGTCGCTCACCGAGGAGGAGATCGGCGAGTACTCCGGCGAGCGCAAGGAGATCCGCCCGGTCACCATCGCCACCTACCAGGTGATCACGCGCCGCACCAAGGGCGAATACCGCCATCTGGAGCTCTTCGACAGTCGCGACTGGGGACTGATCATCTACGACGAGGTGCATCTGCTGCCGGCTCCGGTGTTCCGGATGACGGCTGATCTGCAGTCGCGCCGACGCCTCGGGTTGACCGCCACGCTGATCCGGGAGGACGGGCGTGAAGGTGATGTGTTCAGCCTGATCGGGCCGAAACGCTACGACGCGCCGTGGAAGGACATCGAGGCTCAGGGTTGGATCGCGCCGGCGGAGTGCATCGAGGTGCGGGTCACGATGACCGAGAACGAGCGGATGCTGTACGCGACGGCCGAGCCCGAGGAGCGCTACAAGCTGTGCTCGACGGCACGCTCGAAGATCGCGGTGGTCAAGTCAATCCTCGCCCGTCATCCCGGTGAGCCGACGCTGGTGATCGGCGCCTACCTCGACCAGCTCGACGAGCTGGGGACCGAACTCGACGCGCCTGTGATCCAGGGATCGACGAAGAACGCCGAGCGCGAGGCGCTGTTCGACGCCTTCCGGCGTGGCGAGGTGAAGACACTGGTGGTCTCCAAGGTCGCCAACTTTTCCATCGACTTGCCGGAAGCGTCTGTTGCCGTTCAGGTTTCGGGGACGTTCGGGTCCCGACAGGAGGAGGCCCAGCGTCTCGGCCGACTGCTGCGCCCCAAGCACGACGGTGGCGGCGCGGTGTTCTATTCGGTGGTGGCCCGCGACAGTCTCGACGCGGAGTACGCGGCCCACCGGCAGCGGTTCCTCGCCGAGCAGGGCTACGGCTACGTCATCAAGGACGCCGACGACCTGCTCGGGCCGGCGATCTAGTCATACCGTGGCGAGAAAGAAGGCCGCCATCCCCGCGGCCATCACGGTGCTGGCCGCGGCGTGCCTCGCACCGCGGGTTCGCCACCCGACCACCGCGAAGCAGGCCGTCGCCAGCAGGTAGGCCACGCCCAGGGCCAGCGACGTGTGCGCCATCCACGGCGCCGAGGGTGACGGAACGACATGGTGATGGGGCATCTCCGTTCCTGCCATCGCCATCGGGGCCATCGCCGCGTCCGAATGACCGGCTGTCGCCGGGCCCAGGTCCGCCATGACCATCCACATGACGATCATCGAGGCCATCATCGCCCCGTGATACCAATGGCGGTAAGGGTTTTCGCGGCCCAGGGCGGCCTTGACGGCGAACCAGCCCGCCGCCCCGGTGAACACCACCACCCCCGCCATCGGCGGGATGACCATCCCCCACGGCCACAGCATGGCAACCATCGCGAGGCCGGCCACTGCGTGCAAGGCGGCGTCGACCCGATCGGACACCGGGTTCGCCGTCACCGCCGGCACCAGGTAGTAGGCCGCCGCGACGATGAAGAGGACGGTCAGGGAGAACTGCAACGCGGTGTTGTCGATCACCGGGAGGCGCCTCCTCACGGTTCCTGGCGCGGCGGCCTCGGGTCGTCGGGGTCACCGGCAACGGGGTCGCCGAACCACCGTGACGGCGCATGCGTTCCGTACTCATCGTGCCAGTCCCACCACTCGTACGGGGCGGTCTGCGGATAGCCCTGCGGGGAGTCCTCCCACTTCTCCTGGCGTCCGAGTGCGGTCATGTCCAGGAAACTCCAGGTGGTCCCGAGCGCCTCGTCGCCGCGGGCGTTGATGAAGTAGGTACGGAACACGCTGTCGTGATCGTCGCGGATGAACGCGTTGGTGCCGTGCCATTCGTCGACGCCGAAGTCGGCGTCGAAGTCATCGGTGATCGTGTACCAGGGCATCTTCCAGTCCATTCGCGCCTTGAGACGTCCGATGTCCGACTGCGGCGCCCGCGACACGAACGCCAGCGTCGTGTCGCGCGCGTTGAGATGGGCCAGGTTGCCGACGTGGTCGGCCATCATCGAACACCCGCGGCAGGCGTGGTCGGGCCAGCCGTGCACATCCGGCTCGAAGAACGCGCGGTAGACGATCAGCTGCCGGCGCCCCGCGAACAGATCGACCAAACTCATCTCGCCGTCGGGCCCGGCGAATCTGTAGTCCTTGTCCACCGCCAGCCACGGCATGCGGCGACGCGATGCGGCCAGCGCGTCGCGGGCCCGGGTCAGCTCCTTCTCCTCGGCCAGCAGTTCCGCGAGCGAGCTCTGCCACTGCGCGGGTGAAACGATCGGTGGGGTGTGCATGTCAGTGCGTCCTTTCGGGTCAGGCGATCGGGAATGGTCCGGCCGCGGTCAGCGAGTACGCGCGGTGGTCGGGGTGACGCATGGTGGCGAACTGCAGGATGGAGGTACCGACCTGCCGTGGTGTCAGGGTGGCTCCCATCGACCGCACAAAGCTGTCGACGTCGACGCCCTGCCGCTCGGCGTAGGCCCGCACCGCCTCGGCGCCGAGTTCGGTCGCCGGCGTCAGTTGCGGTAGTACGCAGGTGAAGTCGATCCCCAGCCCGCCGCGCTCGGACTCGGTCGCGGCATAGCCGGAGAGGAACCGCACCGTGGCGTTGGCACCCGCGTAACCGCCGCTCAGCGGTGATCCGTTGACGGCGGCGCCGCTGGAGAAGACGATCACCGAACTGCCCGGGTCCAGCGGGCGCCGCAGCGCTTCGCGGGTCCAGTGAAACGCCTGCGCGACGTCGACGTTCCAGTTCGCGCTGAAGCTCTCCCACGTCTGGTCCTGAATCGGCGCCATCAGGGGTGCGGCCCCCGCACACAGGACCAGCGTCCGCGGCCGGTATTCGCCGATCAACCGGGCGGCCGTGGCGGGGTCGGCGGCGTCGGCGGCCACGGCCGTGAAAGTGTCGCCGAGTTCGGCGCGCACCTCGTCGAGTTGGCTGCGGGTCCGGGCCACCCCGACGACATGCGCCCCGGCCGCTGCAAGTGCGGTGGCGACGGCGCGCCCGAAGCCGCGGCTCGCGCCGGTCACGATGGCCAGCGAGTCGTGCAACGTGTCGTGCAAAGTGTGCTGCAAAGTGCTCGATGTCGTTTCCAGGTCCATACCAAGTCAGATACGCACCGGGGGTAAAACTCATCGCCGGCCTGGTCACCGATGACTTTCCGGTGCCGGAGGGATCTGTACCGGTAGTGCTTCACCCCACCGACCACCCCCATCGACTAAGGAGCGTCAGCCGTGCCGGTTCAGGAAGACTTCATCGAGCAGGCCGCGCCGTACCGCGCCGAGCTGATCGCGCACTGTTACCGGATGGTGGGCTCGGTGCACGACGCCGAGGACCTGGTGCAGGAGACGTTCCTGCGCGGCTGGCGGGGCTACTCCGCGTTCGAGGAACGTGCCGCTCTGCGCACCTGGTTGTACCGGATCGCGACGACGGCCTGCCTGCGCGCGTTGGAGAATCGCGGCCGGCGTGTGCTGCCCGCCGGATTGGGGAGCAGCTCCGCCGATCCGGATGCCGCTCTCGACGGCGATGCGACGCCCTATCGGTGGCTGGAGCCCCTTCCGGATTCGGTGACCCCCGAGACCAGGGCCGTGGCTCGGGAGAGCGTCCGGCTGGCTGTGATGACGGCAATGCACGAACTGCCGGCGCGGCAGCGGGCCGTCCTGATCCTGCGTGACGTGGTCGGGTTCAGCGCCGCGGAGGTCGCCGAACTGCTCGGGACGACGCCGGCCGGGGTCAACAGCGCGCTTCAGCGCGCGCGATCACACCTCGCCGCGGTGTCGCCGGTGGAAGACGACGTGGCCGTGCCGACGGAAACCGAACGCAGGGAACTGCTCGAGCGCTACTGCGCGGCGTTCGAGAACGCGGACCTCGCGGATCTCGCCGACTTGCTGGCCGCCGACGTGCGACTTGAAATGCCGCCCGTCGCGGTCTGGTTCGACGGCCGCGATGCGGTGACCCGCTTCCTCGCCAGGCGAGCCTTCACGACGGCGGGCGACATCGTGCTGATCCCGACCGGGGCGAACGGACAGCCGGCTGTCGCGGAGTACCGCCGCGGTGACGACGGAGTTCTGCATGCGCACTCGATCCACGTCATCACCACCCGCCGGGCGGAGATCTGCGCGATCACCGTGTTTCTGGAGCCGTCGCTGTTCGCCGCGTTCGGCATGCCGCCGACCCGCTGAGCCGAGGCCTTACAGCGAAACGATGGTGGCCGAAGAGGTTCCGGGTGCGCCGTACACCTGTGCCAGCCCGACCCGGGGGCTGCCCGGCACCTGCCGCTCGCCGGCTTCGCCGCGCAACTGCCGGACCAGCTCGTGCATCTGCCGCAGGCCGGACGCGCCGATCGGCTCACCGTTGGCGATCAGGCCCCCGTCGGTGTTGATCGGCAGCGAGCCGTGAATTTCGGTGGCACCGTCGGCCAGCAACTTCTCCTGCTCACCGTCGGCGCACAGGCCCGTCTCGGCCATGTGAATGACCTCGGCGCCGGCGTCGGTGTCCTGCAACTGCGCGATGTCGACATCCTCCGGTCCGATCCCGGCCGCCTCGTAGGCCGCGCGGGCGGCGTAGACGGTCGGCGAGACGTCCTCGTCGACGGGCGCGGAGGTACCGTGCACCTCGTAGGCGCCGAATCTGCGGGTGCGGATCTCGGTCGCCCGCACATAGACCGGCTTGTCGGTGAACCGGTGCGCGATGTCGCCGCGGCACATGATGACCGCCGCGGCTCCTTCGTCGGGCGCGCAGAACATGTACTGCCGCAGGGGGTAGTTCAGCACCGGTGACGCCATGATCTCTTCGACGGAGATCTCCTTGCGCCGGAAGGCGTTCGGATTCAGCACGCCGTTGCGGAAGTTCTTATTGGCAACGCGGGCCAGGGTCTCTTCGGAGATGTTGTGGTCGTGGATGTACCGGTTGGCCTTGATGCCGAAGAACTTGGTGGTGACGAACTGTCCGTTCTGGGCGTACCACTGCGGCAGCGCGAGCTTGGCCGGGTCGTCGGTGAATGCTCCGCGCGGATGCTTGTCCATGCCGATCGCGATACCGATGTCGTACTTGCCGAGCCGGATGGTGTCGGCGGTCTGCTGGATGGCGCTGGCCGAGGTGGCGCAGGCGTTGAACACGTTGGTGAACGTGATGCCGGTGAGCCCGACCAACCGGGTGACCGCGTCCGGGTTCGACACCTCGTAGCTGCCGCCGAAGCCGAACTGGATGTCCTTCCATGCGACACCGGCGTCGGTGAGCGCGGACTGGATCGCCTCGGCGCCCATCTGCATGGCGGTCTTCTCGAAGCGGCCGAACGGGTGCAGTCCCACCCCGATGATGGCGACGTCGTTGGTCATGAATGAGCCCTTCCGCTTCAGACCGGCTGGAACGCGAACGTGACGATCTCGGTGCCGTCGTCGTCGGTGGCGAACGGCACCATGGTCAGTTCGACCGCCATGCCGAACTTCAGCTTCTCCGGATCGTTCTCGGTCAGCCGGCCCTCCACGCGCACCACGGCCTCTTCTCCCAGGCCGAGTTGCACCAAGCCCACGCCGAACGGGACGAAATCCTTGCCGGTAGGACCGGCGTAGGGCGCGCCGGGCGCAAAGCCCTGCGTCGTCCATGCCACGACCGTGCCGCGCCGTGGCAGCAGAAGCTGGGACATGTCGCCGGCGCTGCAGTGCGGGCAGCGCTCCTGGGCGGGAAAGACGACAGCCGAACAGCTTCCGCATTCACTGCCGATGAGCTGGGGGGTTTCCTGCGGCCAGGTGGAGATCTCAGGGGCCAGCGCTCGTTGCGTCACAGCCGGAATCGTACAACACTGTTAGGCGCTAACGGAAACCCCATTCTCATATCTGTGCACATGCTTCTCGCGCGCGATCGGGTCAGCTCAGGACAGCGCGGGAATCACCTCACGCTCGAATAACTCGATCCCCGATCGGTCGTAGGCAGCCTCGGGGAAGTAGCAGATCGCGTACTCGCAGCCGGCCGCCTGAAGCTGTCGAAGGCTCTCGATCACCTGCTCGGGCGTGCCGGCCGCCGAACCGGGGGCACTGACCGTGGTCATCATGGCGTCGGCGGCGCCGTCGCCGCAGATCCCGGCCAGCCGATCGCGGACCCGTTGCACCCGCTGCTTCACATCGGCGTCCGAGGTGCCGAGGATCGCGTTGACGTTGGCCGAGCGGACGATGGCGCCGAAGTCGGTCCCGACGTCGCGGCAGTGCTCGGCGAGCACTGCGGACTTCTGCGCGAACCCCTCGGGCTCGGAGGTGAAGTTGGTGTACTGGGCGTACTTCGCCGCGATCTTCAGCGTCACCTTCTCCCCGCCACCGGCGATCCACAGCGGAATCCCATTCTGCTGCAGGGGTTTCGGTGCGACGATCGCGCCGTCCACCTGATAGTGCTTGCCGGTGAAGCTGACTCGACCGTCGCGCCAGGCATCGCGCATGATCTGCACACCCTCGTCCAAGCGCGCCAGCCGCACACCCGCGGACGGAAAGCCGTACCCATATGCCCGCCACTCGTGCTCGTACCAACCGCCGCCGATGCCCATCTGCACCCGCCCGCCGGAGATGACGTCGGTCGTGGCCGCGACCTTGGCCAGGTAGGCCGGGTTGCGGTAGCTCATCGCCGTGCACATCTGGCCGAGCTTGATCCGCGACGTCGTCGCGGCGTAGGCGGCCATCAGCGACCATGCCTCGTGGGTGGCCTCGTCGGTCGGCATCGGCACGGTGTGGAAATGGTCGTAGACCCACAGTGAGTCCCAATCCCCGCCGTCGGCCGCCAGGGCCAGGTCTCGCATTACCTGCCAGTGGTTTTCGACAGGGATGCCGACGAGATCGAGTCGCCAGCCCTGCGGGATGAACATTCCGAAGCGCATGGTTGTCGACTTTACGGCCGCCACCGGTCGCGGAGGCGTGGTTAGCCTGGAGTGTATGGCGCTTTCCCGAGAAGTACGCGAACAGTTTCTGGCCCAACCACACATCGCGGCACTGTCGGTCTACGCGGGTGAATCCCGGGGTCCGCTCACGGTGCCGATCTGGTACCAGTACACCCCGGGCGGCGAGCCGTGGATCCTCACCGGCTCCGGCTCCCGCAAGGCCCGGCTCATCGAGGCGAACGGATACTTCTCGCTGATGGTCGAGTACCTCGACCCCAGCATCCGCTACGTCTCGGTCGACGGACCGGTCAGCCGGATGGAGCCCGGCACCGACGAGCAGCTGGTGGAGATGACGAAGCGTTACCTGCCGGCCGACAAGGTCGACGGCTACCTCGACTTCGCCCGCCGCGAGCTCGGCGCGAATGTCGCGATCTTCATGCAGCCGGAGCATTGGCTGTCGGCCGACCTCGGGGCGCTCTGAGACGCCGCCGAGGTCAGTGACCGAGTCGGATCTGGACTCCGTGAGCAGTGAGTTGTCCGAACGTGTAGGTGAACTGACCCCGGCTGCCGACGGACACGACATACCGCTCCTGGCCCTCGGTGACCGGAAAGCTGAACGAGAACGTGCACATGGTGGCGTCGCCCTTCCCCTGCCCGAGTGACGTGGTGGTGAGCACTTCGCCCCGATCGTTCGCCACGGTCACAGGAGTGCTCGGCCCGATGTCGGAATAGCCTCCGGCGCCGC
The DNA here is from genome assembly GCA_963753095.1 of uncultured Actinomycetota bacterium. Classification (GTDB taxonomy): domain Bacteria; phylum Actinomycetota; class Actinomycetes; order Mycobacteriales; family Mycobacteriaceae; genus Mycobacterium. The sequence continues at coordinate 363,535 of CAVWBC010000014.1, read as the reverse complement.
CGCACGCTCCGCCGTCGGCGGCGATCGCGCCCAGTCCGATGCTGTCGGTGAGGACGAAAGCTCCTGCGACTGTTGCCGTGTCGAGTATCCGGAACCCCTCGGCGAATTGCGGGCAGAAGGCCTCGACGGCGAACTTGTCGGCCACCACGCCTTGCTGGGGCGCACCACCGTCGAGTTGTCGACACACCTGCCGGCCGTGGGCGACCGCGTTGGCGTCGGAGCTGAACTGCTTGAACTGGCCGGAATCCTTCAGCGCTGCCAGGTATGCGGCTTCAGGCGACGGGGCGGAAGGCATGTGGGGCGATCTCAGCACCCACAGCACCGCGAGCACCATGACGATGATGGCGGTTCCCGCGCCGGTGGCGAGCCAGGTCGAACGGAGGCTGAACCTGGCGTTCGGCACCTCGACGTAGCCGGGCAGCAGCCGGCCGCCGACGGGGTCGGTGGCCTCCCTTCGGCCGTTTCGCACCCGGTTGGTCGGACGTCCGGCGGTGTAGTAGCGGCCCTCGTGGCGGGCGGTGGGATCGGGGCGCCACCCCCTCGGGGTGGCGGACTCCCGGACGCCACCACAGCGCGCACAGGTGCCGTCTGGATCAAGGCCGGAGCCGCAGAAGGGACAGCCGGGTCGCTGCTCGTCGCCCGGAGTCCGGCGACGGCGCCACCACGTCACCGTGGGCCTCCCACGCCCCGGTCCGCTGACCGTCGCGCACCAACAATCAACTGCGACCGCACATCTGCGCCATTCCGTTACCCGACAGCAAAGCCATGCGGAATCGTATCCCCCAGTGGGACGTGGATCGGCGGGTTCAGGAGACCACCACCGGCGGCCGCCAGCCGCCGAACACGGTCTCCAGATGGGCCGCGACCGCGAGTGCGGTCGAGTCCTGCCAGGGCCGGGCCGCGATCTGCACACCGATCGGCAGACCGCCCCCGGAGGTGCCGCATCTGATGACGACCGCGGGCCAACCCGTCAGGTTGTGCACCATGAGGTGGGAGAAGTCGTCGATCTCCACCAGGCCGTGGTGGTGTGGCTTGGCCGGGTCCGGCATCGCCGGACCGATGATCACGTCGTAATCGTGCATGAACGACAGCATCTCGATCCGATACGCGTCGATGTCGGCCAGTCGGCGCCGCGCGTCGGTGAGGGAGAAGTCGACATCGCGGGCCTGGCGCAGGAACTCGGCCAGTTCCTCGGACGGGTCGGTCACCCCGATTTCGGCGAGGTCGGCTTCGAAGCCCTGTCCGCGGTCGCCGCCGAGAAACACCGATCGCCAGAGCAGATCCATCGTGCGGCCCACGCATGCGGGTAGCCCGTGCCGGACTGGGGCGCCGGTCTCGGCAATCGCGGCGGCCGCGGCGGTGACGACGGCGGCGACGTCGTCGCCGGGGGCTGAGATGCCGTCGTCGAGATAGGTGGCGACCCGCAGTGTGGCGAGATCGACGTCGTCGGGACTGTCGAGTGGCGCAGGGGCGGCGTACGGGTCGCCCAGGTCCGGTCCGCTCATGACCGACAATGCGAGGAACAGGTCGGCCACCGAACGGGCCAGCGGGCCATAGCAATTGAAGGGTCCGAAGATGCCCGAAGCGTCGCCGAAGACGGATCCCGTCCTGGGGATCCGGCCGTGGGTGGGTTTGAGCCCGGCGATGCCGGTGTTGTGGGACGGCTGGCGGATGCTGCCGCCGCCGTCGGACCCGACGGACAGCGCCGCCCCGCCCGCGCACACCAGCGCGGCCGATCCCCCGCTGCTGCCGCCCGGCGTCCGGGACAGGTCGAACGGATTGTTGGTCCGTCCGTACAGGTTGTTGTTGGATTCGCCGCCGCGTCCCATCTCCGGCACGTTGGTCAGACCCAGCACGATGGTGCCCTCGGCGCGAAGTCGCGACACGACCGTCGCGTCGTCGGCGGCGACGGCGCGCAGCGGTCCCACGCCGCCGGAGCAGGCCAGCCCGGCGACCTTGATGACGTCCTTGACGACCACCGGTACCCCGTGCAGCCGGCCGACTGGCCCGCCGCGGGCCACCCGCGCGTCGGCGGCATCGGCCTGCTGCCGGCACAGCTGCGGATCGGTCGCGACGACGAGCGCGTTGAGCTGCGGATTGATCGCTTCGATGCGGTCCAGGTGCGCCTCGACGACCTCGCGGCAGGACACGCTGCCCGCCGCCATCCGCTGCACCAGCTCTCCCGCCGGCAGGTGGCACAGATCAGTCATGCCCTGATGCTCGTCCCCGACGGCGGCGATTGGCCGCTTTCGGCGATCTTCAGGTACGTTCGTACATCGCGGCCACGTCGCGCAGGCTCACCTTGAGCGACTGGGTGCGTGGCAGTTCGTCGACCACGACGACGTCGACCGGCACGCAGTGCCGGGGCAGCCGGTTGCGGACCAGCTCGATGAGATCGGCCGCTGCCGGTGCCGGCCGTCCGGCGGTCGGTTCCACCGCGGCGAACGGCACCTCGCCGAGTCGCGAATCGGGCACTCCGACGACGGCGGCGTCGCGGACGGCCGGATGCGAAATCAGTACGCGGCGAACGGTTTCCGGCAGTACTTTGAAGCCGCCGCGGTTGATCGCACCGTCGGCACGGCCGTGCAACGTGATGAATCCGTCGGCGTCGATTGAGGCCAGGTCGGTGGTGCGGATCCAGTCCGGGGCTGATCGACGCGACCCGGGCCGCCAGCAGACCCTGCTCGCCCGTCGGCAGCTCCGCACCGGTGTCGGGATCGAGAATGCGGACGTCGGTGTCGGGCAGCACCCGGCCCGAACTCGAGCGCTTGGCGGCGCCGAACTCGCGGTAGAGCTCGGGCGTCCAAGTGCACACCGATCCGGCGAATTCCGTTGCACCGTAAGCCAACAGCACCGGCACGCCGTAGCGTGCCTCGAAGGCGTCGCGGGTCTCCGGCGTCCAGCGGACCCGATGCGCTCACCACGTACTCCAGCGAGGACAGTCGCGCTCGGGGCAGGTCGGCGTCGAGCAGCATCCGCACCGCCGCGGGCTGCAGGCCCGAACGCCGAATGCCGTACGTCTTGACCACCCGCACCCACTCGTCGACGCTGAACTTCTCCAGCAGAGCGATGCGCTTGCCGATGTAGGCGCCGGTGACCAACTGGCACACTCCGCCGATCCCGCCCAGCGGCCAGTACATCAGCTCGGGCGGGTCGTCGGCTGAGGCGGTCCCACCGGACACGCTGAAAACCGTGTGCTCCAGCACATCCACCGGAATCTCGTGGCGCTTGGGCGGTCCGGTTGTCCCGCTGGTGAGCACCCGCAGCCCGGCGGACCCGTCACCGCCGTCGTCGCGGCCCGACCGTTCCAGGCCGGGCGACGAGTTCGACAGCCGGCGGCTGCAGGTGCAGGGCGATACCGGCGGTGCCGGCCCGGCGCGCAGCGGCGACCACCGGTTCGGTCCAGTCCTCGCGGTCGGCGACCACGGCGGCCGGCGCGAGTTGCTCGACGTCGCGTGCGATCGCCTCGGGCGACTGGAAGGAGTAGATCATCGACACCCAGCGCCCCGCCGCCAGCAGCCCGACCACCGCCGCGGCGTGCGGCGGCCGGTTGCGGGCCACCACGCCCACCGCTGCACCCTCGGCGACCCCGGCGTCGCGCAGGGTTTCGTTGATCGCGTCGATGTAGGCGGTGATGTCGTCGCCGCTGTACCACCGGCCCTCGAACTCGATGCACGGTGCGCCGCGGTAGCCGGCGAGGCGGGCGGCCAGCGCGTCGCTGAACGTCTTGCCGCCGTCGCTCATGGTGTTAACGCTAGCGCGCGGGTTTGTCCCCCGGACCCGCTACGACGACGATGTCCAGTCATGACCACCGATCTGGCCGCCGCACTGACCGAGAACGAGGTCCGCGACGTCATCAGACCTTCTGGCGGCTCGACGCCACCCGAGCCGGGGACGGGCGGTGATGACCGGCCATACCTGCATCAGGTTCGAGTTCCGGCCCGGCCAGGCGGTCAAGCTCGCCGGCGAGGAGTTGCATCGGAATCCGTCGGCGATGAAAGCGCGCAGCCGCGGCTCTGAAATCGCGAAAGTCCCCGAAACACCGCTGTTTCGGGGACTTTCGCGGCTGGTGTTCGCTAGTCGAGCAGCGACTTCGGCGGGTTGAAGCGGTCGCCGTACTCTGGCGGCCAGCTCCTTGGCCCGGGCCACGAAGCCTGCCTTGCCGCCGGGGTAGCCGACGATGAACTGCGCGGCGCCACCGGTCCACGGCGGGAAGCCGATGCCCATGATCGAGCCGATGTTGGCATCGGCGGTCGTGGTGATCACGCCCTCGTCGAAGCACTTCTGCGTCTCCATCGCCTCGGCGAACAGCATGCGGTCGATCATGTCCTGCAGCGGCGGCGTCGGACGTGCCGGAGTTGAACGTCTCCCGCAGCCCCGGCCACAGCCGGGTGCGCTTGCCGTCGACGTACTCGTAGAAGCCGGCGCCCTTGAGCCGCGACGGACGGCCGATCTCGATCATCTTCTCGACGACCGCCTCGGCCGGGTGCGGCTCGTAGGTGCCGCCCGCATCCTCGATGCCCTTGCGGCTGGCCACCGCGATCTTGTGCATCAGCTCGAGGTTGAGCTCGTCGGACAGCTGCAGCGGCGCGGCCGGGTAGCCGGCCTGCGTACCCGCGTGCTCGATGGACTGCCGGCTCGACGCCCTCGCCCAGCATCGCCAGCGCCTCGTTGATGAAGGTGCCGATGACGCGGCAGGTGAAGAAGCCGCGGCTGTCGTTGACCACGATCGGGGTCTTGCCGATCGCCAGGGTGTAGTCGAACACCCGGGCCAGCGCCTCGTCGGAGGTCTTCTCGCCGCGGATGATCTCCACCAGCGGCATCTTGTCGACCGGGGAGAAGAAGTGGATCCCGATGAAGTCCTCCTGCCGCTTCACCCCGGTGGCCAGACCGGTGATCGGCAGCGTGGAGGTGTTGGACCCCAGCAGCGCGTTCGGCTCGACGATGTCCTCGATCTCCTGGAAGACCTTGTGCTTGAGTTCCTGGTTCTCGAAGACGGCCTCGATCACGAAGTCGACACCGGCGAAATCGGCGGGATCGGCGGTCGGGGTGATGCGGCCCAGCAGTGCCGTGGACTTCTCCTCGGTGGTCTTGCCGCGCTCGAGGGCCTTGGCCTCGATCTTCTCCGAGTAGTCCTTGCCCTTCTCGGCAGCCTCGATGGTGACGTCCTTGAGCACGACGTCGAAGCCGGCCTTGGCCGAGACGTAGGCGATGCCGGCGCCCATCATGCCGGCGCCGAGCACGCCGATCTTCTTGATCGGGGTCTTGCCGATGCCTTCGGGCCGCGAACCGCCGGAGTTGATGGCCTGCAGGTCGAAGAAGAACGCCTGGATCATGTTCTTCGCGACGGTGCCGGTGACCAGCTAGGTGAAGTAGCGGCTCTCGATGCGGCTGGCGGTGTCGAAGTCCACCTGCGCGCCCTCGACGGCGGCGGCCATGATGGCGCGCGGCGCCGGCATCGGCGCGCCCTTGAGCTGCTTGCGCAGCAGCGACGGGAACGACGGCAGGTTCGCGGCCAGCGCCGGGCTGGACGGGGTGCCGCCGGGCATCTTGTAGCCCTTGGCATCCCACGGCTGGGTGTGCGCCTCGGGGTTGGCCTTGATCCACGCCTTGGCGGCCGGAACCAGTTCGTCGACGGACGCCGACGACCTCGTCGACCAGACCGATGCTCCTTGGCCTGGGCCGGCTTGAACCGGGTGCCCTGGCACAGCACGCCCATGAAGGCGTTCTGGATGCCCAGCATCCGCACGGTGCGGGTGACGCCGCCGCCGCCGGGCAGCAGGCCCAGGGTGACCTCGGGCAGGCCGATCTGCACGCCCTTGACGTCGGCGGCGATGCGGTGGTGGCAGGCCAGCGCGATCTCCAGGCCGCCGCCGAGCGCGGCGCCGTTGATGGCGGCGACGACCGGCTTGCCGAGGGTCTCCAGCGTGCGCAGGTCGCGCTTGACGTCCTCGACGCTCGTCGAAGCCTCGCCGGCGTTCTCCGGGCCGAGGTGTGATCATCTCCTTGAGGTCACCACCGGCGAAGAAGGTCTTCTTGCCGCTGGTGATCACGACGCCGGTGATCGAATCCTTCTCGGCGACAAGGCGTTCGACCGCCTTGTGCATCGACTCCTTGTAGTGCTCGTTCATCATGTTGGCGAGCCGGTCGGGTCGTCCATCGTCAGCATGACGATGCCGTCGGCATCCTTGTCCCACTGAATCGTGTTCTCTGCCATGTTTTGTCTCCTAAACCCTCTCGATGATGGTGGCCACGCCCATGCCGCCGCCGATGCACAGCGTGATCAGGGCGCGCTTGGCGCCGCGGCGCTCGAGCTCGTCGACCATGGTGCCGGTGATCATGGCGCCGGTGGCGCCCAGCGGGTGGCCCATCGCGATGGCGCCACCGTTGACGTTCAGCTTCTCGTCCGGGATGTTCAGGTCCTTCTGGAACTTCAGCACGACCGAGGCGAAGGCCTCGTTGAGCTCGAACAGGTCGATGTCGTCGACCGTCAGGCCGGCCCGGTCGAGCACCTTGAGCGTGGCCGGCGTCGGGCCGGTGAGCATGATGGTGGGGTCGGCGCCGCTGGTGGCGGTGGCCACGATGCGGGCGCGCGGGGTCAGGCCCTGCGCCTTGCCGGCCTTCTCGGAACCGACGAGCACCAGCGCGGCGCCGTCGACGATGCCCGAGCTGTTGCCGCCGGTGTGGACGTGGTTGATCTTCTCGACCCAGTGGTACTTCTGCAGCGCCACGTCGTCGAAGCCGCCCATCGCGGCGAGCCCCTCGAAGGCGGGCTTGAGCTTGCCGAGGTTCTCCAGCGGTGGTGCCGGGACGCATGTGCTCGTCGTGGTCGAGGATCAGCAGGCCGTTCTGGTCCCTGACCGGGACCACGGACTTGGCGAAGTAGCCGCCGGACCAGGCCTCGGCGGCGCGCTCCTGCGACCGCACCGCGTAGGCGTCGACGTCGTCGCGGGAGAAGCCCTCGATGGTGGCGATCAGGTCGGCGCCGATGCCCTGCGGGACGATGTAGGCGTCGTAGGCGGTGGCGGGGTCGGCGAACATCGCGCCACCGTCGGAGCCCATCGGCACGCGGCACATCGACTCGACGCCACCGGCGAGCACCAGGTCGTCCCAGCCGGAGCGGACCTTCTGCGCGGCCATGTTGACGGCCTCGAGGCCGGAGGCGCAGAACCGGTTGAGCTGCACGCCGCCGACGGTGTCGGGCATGCCCGGCGGCGATCACCGCGGTGCGGGCGATGTCGGCGCCCTGGTCACCGACCGGCGAAACGCACGCCCAGGATGACGTCGCTGATCAGGTCCTCGTCCAGGTCGGGGAACCGCGAGCGCAGCTCGTCGATCAGACCGGTCGACCAGGTTCAGCGGCTTGACCTCGGTGCAGCGCGCCGCTTCTTGCTGCTTGCCGCGAGGCGTGCGGATGGCCTCATAGATGAAAGCTTCTTCGGACATGGTTTGTTTCCTCCTTCTGTCCTGTTCGGATTTGTTGACGTCCGGCCCCTTGGGAGCCTAGTCCCCGTACTGGCACCCTAACAGCCCGCTCGGCCAACCTGTTGGTTGGGCGTCTGACCTCCGCCGCGGTCCGCTCGCCGACAGTAACGCCACGGCGCCGTGAGCGCCCGTTTCACCACCGTGGCGTTACTGTCGGCGCATGACCCGGTTCCATGTCGCCGGCCCGGCCGGCGACGGTCCAGCGCCTGCAGCCGTACGCGGTCAACATCTTCGCCGCGATGTCGGCGCTGGCCGCGCGGCTCGAGCGCGGTCAACCTCGGCCAGGGCTTCCCCGACGAGGATGGGCCGCCCGCCATGCTCGAAGCCGCCCAGAAGGCGATCGCCGACGGCGTCAACCAGTACCCGCCGGGCCCGGGCATCGCGCCGCTGCGGGAGGCCATCGCCGCCCAACGCCAGCGCCGGTACGGGATGGACTTCGACCCGGAGAACGAGGTGCTGGTCACCGTCGGCGCTTCCGAGGCGATCGCCGCCGCCGTGCTGGGTCTGGTCGAACCCGGCTCCGATGTGCTTGCTCATCGAGCCGGCTTTCGACACCTATGCCCCCGTCATCGCGATGGCCGGCGTCGAACCGCGTCACCGTCTCGCTGGTGCCCGACGGCCGCGGCTTCGCGCTCGACGTCGACGCCCTGCGCGCCGCGCTCACCCCGCGCACCACGGCGATGATCGTCAATTCGCCGCACAACCCGACCGGCATGGTGCTGTCCGACCGCGACCTGCGCGCACTGGCCGAGTTCGCGGTCGAGGCGGACCTGTTGGTGATCAGCGACGAGGTGTACGAGCACCTCGTCTACGACGACAAGCAACACCTGCCGCTGGCCACCTACCCCGGCATGGCCGAGCGCACGGTGACGATCTCCAGCGCCGCGAAGATGTTCAACTGCACCGGCTGGAAGATCGGCTGGGCGTGCGGTGCGCCGGAGCTGATCGCCGGCGTGCGCGCCGCCAAGCAGTACCTCTCCTATGTGGCGGCGCGCCGTTCCAGCCGGCGGTGGCCTACGCCCTGAACCACGAGGACGCGTGGGTGGGGCAGCTGCGAAACTCCCTGCAGGCCAAGCGCGACAAGCTCGAAACCGCGCTGACCGGGCTGGGTTTCGAGGTGCACGCCAGCGCCGGGACGTACTTCCTGTGCGCCGACCCGCGCCCGCTCGGCTTCACCGACAGCACCGCGTTCTGCGCGCGAGCTGCCGGAGCGCGCCGGGGTGGCCGCGATCCCGATGTCGGCGTTCTGCGATCCCGGCTCACCGCACGCCGGCGCCTGGAATCACCTGGTGCGCTTCGCATTCTGCAAGCGCGACGAGACTCTCGACGAGGCGATCAGGCGCCTGGCCGTGCTGCGCGCATGACGCGCCGACGCAGGCCTTCGGTCGCGGCCTGAAGCACCGTCCGCTTGGCGCGCTTGATCAGGAACTCGGGCAGCGGCGCCGACGGCTCCATCGTGATGTCGAAACGCACGCGGGTCTTGCCGGCCTCGCGGGCGCAGCGTGTACTCGACGTGCTGGGCGTGCTGCTGCGCGATGCGCTCGGCATCCCACACCACCCAGTCGCGTCCCCAGTGGTACTCGAGCAGTTCGTGGTCGACCAGGCCCATCACCTTGACGGTGACCTCGACGTGGTGCGGGCGTCCGTCGTCATAGCGGTCCACGACGTGGGCGTGCTTGTGCACCGACGACCACGTCGGTACGGCCTCGACGTCGGCGAGCGCGTCGAGGATGGCATCCGGCGCGGCGTCGATCACGATCTCCCGCGATGCCCGCACGGCCACACCGACAATCTAGCGATGACGCATGCGCCGCGGCCGGCTTTGACCAATCCTCTTTTCTACCAACCGATCTCGTGCAGGGCGGTGGTGGCCTGCGGCGGCTTTCGCACCGGACCGGGCGGGGTGCGGGAGAACCGCGGGGCGGGTGCCGCCTGCTCGGTCCCGTCGACCTCGATCAGGGTGCGCCGGGCCAGCAGATGCTCGCTGCGGGCGGCCTCGGTCCACGTCAGCACCGGGGTGACGCAGGCGTCGGTGCCGGCGAAGACCTCGGTCCACTCGTCGCGGGTCCGGCTCGCGAAGCGCTCGGTGAAGAGCCGGCGCATCTCGGGGTGACGCTCCCGGTCGAACTGGCCCGGCACCTCGTCGGCGTGCAGGCCCAGGCCGGCCAGCAGCTGGGCGAAGAACTGCGGTTCGATCGCACCGACGGCCATGTACCCGCCGTCGGCCGTCTCGTAGGTCCGGTAGAACGGCGCCCCGCCGTCGAGCAGGAACGACTCCCGCTCGTCCTTCAGCGCGCCCGTCGACTTCATCGTCCACATGATCTGCGACAGCACGCTCACCCCGTCGACCATCGCGGCGTCGATCACCTGGCCCAGGCCGGACTTCTCCCGTTCGAAGAGCGCGGCGACGATGCCCAGCAGCACCAGCATGGAGCCGCCGCCGAAGTCGGCGACCAGGTTCAGCGGAACCACCGGGGGCCGGTCGCGGTAGCCGATGGCGCTCAGCGCGCCGGTCTGCGACAGGTAGTTGATGTCGTGGCCGGCGGCCGAGGCCAGCGGACCGTCCTGGCCCCACCCGGTGATGCGGGCGAAGATCAGCCGCGGGTTGACCGCGGCGCAGTCGTCGGGCCCGATGCCGAGCCGTTCGCAGGTGCCGGGGCGGAAGCAGTCCAGCAGCACGTCGGCTTTGGCCACCAGGTCCAGCAGCGCCTGCGGCTCGGACTTGACGTCGAGGTCGACGATCCGCTTGCCGCGGTGCAGCAGGTCGAGGTTCTCGGCCGGCATCGTCAGCCCGCCGCTGGGCCGGCGCACCCGCACCACGTCGGCGCCCAGGTCGGCCAGCACCATGGCGGCGTGCGGCCCCGGGCCGATGCCGCCGAGCTCGATCACCCTCACCCCGGCCAGGGGTCCGGTATTGGTCACGAGCGGAAGATAACTCAGCCGCCCTTCTTGACCTTGAGCACCTGCTTGCGCAGGCCGTCGGTGGCGCTCTCCGTCCCTCCCTTGATCGCCCGCTTGAGAATGAAGCCGGGCAGCGGCACCGAAGTGTCGATAGTGATCTCGAAATGCACCTTGGTCTTGTCGCCGTCCGGCGTCAGCGTGTACGTGGCGTCCTGCGACTTCAGTTGGCCTGCCTTGATCAACGTCCAGCCACGCGGTGTTGTCGCCCCAGCTGTACTCGACGATCTGCTCATCGGTCAGTCCCGCGGCTTTGATCTTGATCTTGACGCGTCGCGGCCGGCCGTCGTCGTAGGTGTCCACCACCTCGGCGCTCTGGTACTGCGGCGACCAACTGGGGGCGGATTCGACGTCGGCGATGACGTCGAGAATCTCCTCCGGTGTCGCCTCGATGACCACTTCACGGGAATCTTTGACTGCCATGGCGCGACCATAGCGATGACCAAGCGCCGCTGGGCCGGTTTGAACGTCGGTACGCTGGTGCGATGACCGAAGCGGTCGACCCCTCCGCCCCGCCGAGCGGAACCGGATGCGTCGAATGCGACGCCGCCGGCGGCTGGTGGGTGCACCTACGCCGCTGCGCCGCCTGCGGTCACATCGGCTGCTGTGACGACTCGCCGATGCGTCACGCCGCCGCGCACTGGCGCGAGAGCGGACACCCGATCATCCGCTCGTTCGAACCCGGCGAGGACTGGTTCTGGGACTACCGGAGCGACGAGTACTACGAGGGTCCGGATCTCGCTCCGCCGGAGAGCCGGCCGGTCGGCGAAAGCGTGCCCGGCCCGCGTGGCCGGGTGCCCGGCGACTGGGCGGAGATTCTGCGCAACCGCGCCGATTGAATCTGCTCGTCGTCGCCGCCACGGCGCCGCAGGCAGACCGTCGCGTCGATGCTGTCGCGCGGTTCCAGCCCGCTGAACGCGCCGTCCTCGACCACCACCCGCTTCTTGCGCAGCACCGAGCGATCGCAGGCGATGAACGGCACCGGAGTCGCGGCACAGTCCTGCGAGACGCGCACGGAGTCGGCGAAGCACATCCCCAACTCGCACTGTTCGAAGTGGACGATGTAGCGAATGGTGAACAGCCAGCTGGCATCCGATCGCTGCTCACCTCGGACGATCAAGGTGTCAGCAGCGATCCGCGCCATCCATCGATGGTCCTCCGAACCCCCGCGCGATGCGTGGGAGCACACGCCGTAGTCAGCCCGAAAGTCCGGCCCGCTGCCATCTCGTCGGCGAACTCGACGCCCATCTTCTCGGCGAAGGCGGTGACCGCCTTGAGTGGACGCAACATGACGGTGAACTCGTCGATCAGCCCGTCGTCGCGGATGTGGAGGAAGTCGCAGCCGTTGATGTCGAGGTCGCCGACCTTGGCGGTGAACACCAGCGCATGGTCGGGTGAGCCGGGCACGCCGATCTCGCGCACGTAGCTCAAGTCGGTGAACACCCGCGAAACGGCCCGCAGGATCACGCCCACGGTGTCGCGACCGCGGTACGGCTTGTGCGCGATGGGGCTTCGGAACACGACGTCCTCGGCGAACAGCGCAGGCATGGCGTCGAAGTCACCGGCCTCGACGGCGGCGCGGAATGCAAGCATGCGCCCAGCATGCCACGGGTACAGAACAGGGATGACCACAGTGAACAACCTGCTGGGCGACGACACGGCCGCCGCCCCGGCGACGAGAGCACGCAAAACGGTCGCCGTCGCCTTCGGCGCCAACCTGGTGGTCGCGGTGGCCAAGACGGTGGCCGGCGTGATGTCCGGGTCGGCGTCCATGGCGGCCGAAGCCGCGCACTCCTGGGCCGACACCGGTAACCAGGCGTTCCTGATGATCGCCAACCGCCGCAGCAGCCGCACGGCCGACCGGGAGCGCCCGCTCGGGTACGGCCGCGAAGTGTATGTGTGGTCGCTGCTCGCGGCGGTCGGCTTGTTCGTCGTGGGCGGGACGGTGTCGGTATGGCGCGGGGTGAACGAGTTGCTCGACGATCGCGCCGCCGACGAGAACTACGCTGTCGCCTACGTCGTGCTGGCGATCGCGCTGGTGATGGAGGGCACCTCGTGGGCTCAGGCGGTGCGGCAGCTGCGCAGCGCCGCCCGCTCGACTGGACCGCGAGGTCCTCGAGTACGCGATGCAGACCTCCGACCCCACGGTGCGGGCGGTGTTCGCCGAAGACAGCGCCGCGCTGATCGGGATCGTGCTCGCGTTGGGCGGCATCGGGCTGCATCAGCTGACCGGCGTGGCGGCATGGGACGCCGTGGGGTCGATCCTCGTCGGCCTGCTGCTGATGTGGTGGCGGTGATCTTGATCGACCGCAACCGTCGCTTCCTCACCGGCCAGCCGGGCGAGCCCTGGTTGCGCGACGCGGTGGTGGCCCGCATAGAGGAGCAGCCCGAGGTCGCGTCCGTGCGGTTCATCCGCCTCGAATTCGTCGGCCCACAACAGCTTTTCGTGGTCGCCAGCGTCGACCTGGAAGGCGATCAGGTCGAGTCGCGGGTCGCGCACACGCTGCGGGATCTGGAGCGCCGGTTGGAGGCCAACCCGCACCTCGTCGACGTGGTGCTGACCATCGCCGAACCGGCCGAGCTCGACGACACGGTGTGAACACCTGATCCGTATCTAGTCGGTATCTATGCCCTCGCGCAGGGACTGCAGTGCGGCGCTGCACAGCCGCGCCAACTCGTTGAGCGAGCGGTCCGTCCCGACCATCCACATCTCCATCGCGCCGAAGACGGCCGCAGCGATGCAGCGCGCGGTGACGATCATGTGCAGTCGCTCGTCGGGCGCGGCGCTCTCCGTCCCGCGCGAGAGCTGCTCGGCGATGGCGTCGGCGAACTCGGCCTCCACCTGACGGGTGTGCCGGACGATGCGGCCGGGGTCGAGTTCCTGCGCCCGCAGGGCCGCGATCTGGGTGACCGCCTCGACGTCGTAGGGGAACGCGAAGATCGCCGACTGCACCGAGGCAGATGATCGACTCCTCCGGCGAGCGCTCCAGCAGTGCCGCGCGGAACCACATCAGGCCGGCGTCGTAGTCGGCGAAGAGCAGGTCGTGTTTGGAGGTGAAGTGGCGGTAGAACGTCCGCAGGGACACCCCCGCGTCGGCGGCGATCTGCTCGGCGGAGGTGTCCTCCAGGCCCTGGGCCAGGAAGCGCACCAGAGCCGCCCGGCGCAGCGCGTCGCGGGTGCGCTCGCTGCGTGCCGTCTGTGCTGGCCGGACCATGGGGAAGCAACGTACCTCAGATCATTTTGTCAATTTTGACAAAACAGCCGCGCGGTCTCTTTAGACTCCCGACCATGACGCTCATCGTTCACGCCGTGCTGGCAGTCGTGGTCATCGGCCTCATCATCTGGTCCAACCCGTCGATCTTCCGGCGGCCCGCCAGTGGGCCCGCGGTCTCGGTACTCGAACTGCTCTACTACGCCATCGGCATCGTCTCCGTCGTGCTCGGCTGGTACTTCAACATCAAGTTCGTCCAGCAGTACGCCGACGGGACGGGCAACGTGTTCACCGGCAGCGGAAGCTGGTGGCAGTTCATCACACTGGGATACGACAATCCCGCGGCCGGCTCGGCCAGCCAGGACTACACCATCGGCAACGTCATCCTGCTGCCGATGTTCACCATCATCGACGGTTATCGGCGCGGGGTGCGCAGGCCGTGGCTGTATTTCATCTCGAGCCTGTTCACCAGTTTCGCCTTCGCCTGGGCCTTCTATCTGGCCACCGTGGAACGGCAACGGCTGCACGAGAAGTCGCTTCAGGCGACCGGCACCAGCGTCGGGTAGTCGGTGTAGCCGGCGGGGCCGGGTGAGTAGAACGTGGCCACGTCCGGTTCGGTCAGCTCCGCACCCAGCCGCAGCCTGTCGACCAGGTCGGGGTTGGCCAGGTACGCCCGGCCGACCGCGGCCGCGCTGATAGCGCCCCACTCGACGAGATTCTCCAGGTGGCAGAAGCTGGTCTCCACCTCCCGGCCGGTGTTGAGCACGAAGGTGCCCGGCCACAGTGCGCGCACCGTCCCGAATTCGGGAGCGTCCGGGTTGATCAGCACGTGTAGGTACGCCAGGCCGAGTCCGGAAATGCGTTGCAGCAGAGCCTCGTACGCCGACACGGTGTCCACCTCGTGGATGTCGCCGGCGGTGTTTCCCGGCGAGATCCGCAGCCCGACCCGCTCCGGGCCGATCTCGTCGGCCACCGCTTCGACCACCTCGGCGGCCAACCGTGCCCGGTTCTGCGCCGAACCGCCGTAGCGGTCGGTGCGGGTGTTGGTCGAGTCGGACAGGAACTGGTGCAGCAGATAGCCGTTGGCGGAGTGGATCTCGACACCGTCCAGGCCGGCGTCGACCGCCCGGCGCGCGGCCGTGCGGAACTGCGCGACGGTGTCCGGTAGCTCCGCGCTCTGGAGCGGGCGCGGAACGGGAAGCGGCTTCTTGCCCGTCGGCGTGTGTGCGGTCATGCCGGCGGCGATCGGGGAAGGGGCCACGGCTTGCTCGCCGCTGATGTCGGGATGGCCCATCCGGCCGACGTGCCAGATCTGCATGAAGATCAAACCGTCACGCGCGTGGACCGCGTCGGCGACCTCGGCCCACTTCCGCTGATGTGCCTCGGTGTAGATGCCCGGCGTGTTGGCGTAGGCGCCGTTTCCGGCCGGCGACACCGCGGTGGCCTCGGTGACGATCAGCCCCGCCGAGGCACGCTGGGCGTAGTACTCGACCTGCAGATCACTCGGGGTGCCGTCGGCCGCGGCTCTCCCCCGGGTCAACGGCGCCATGAAGATCCGGTTGGCAGCCGTGCTGAACCCGAGACCGAGAGGTTTGAGCAGGGCCGATTCGTCGGTCAGGGTGAAGGTCATGCCACCCACTAGCGCAGCCGACCGCCGATTCATTCCCGAGCGCCTCACGGGTCCTCGTGGGGTAGGAGTCGTTCGGGGTGGTGGTAGGTGTTGGTGCCGGCGGGGAACGGCAGGTGCGGGGGAGGGATCCATTCGGTGTCGCCGTTGGGGAGTTTGCGGGTGGTCCACCCGCCGGTTTCGACCAGCAGGTTGTGCAGCTTGCACGCGAAGGTGAGGTCGTCGATGTCGGTCGTGCCGCCGTCGGACCAGTCCGTCGCGGCGTGGTGGACCTGGACGGCATAGCCGGGCGCCGTACATCCGGGCGCGGTGCAGCCCCGCTCCTTGGCGTGCAGCACCATTGCGCTGGTCGGCGGTGGCGATTCGTTTGGTGCGCCCGAGCCACAACGCCCGGCCGGTGACGCCGTCGAACAGGGTCAGGTAGTGGTAGGCGTGGCTGCCCATGCGGACCACATCGGACATCGGCACCAGGGCGCCGCCGCCCGTGAGCCCGTAGCCGGCTTTTGGCCTGCAGGTCCTGCAGGGTCGCCGAGACGATGACGGTGACCGGTAGGCCGTTGTGCTGGCCCAGATTCGGGGTCCCCGAGCCGGCCGCGCACCAACGCCATCAGCGCGTCGTGCTGGCGTTGGCCGACGGTCCGGATGTCGGCGTCGGCCTGAGCCTGGGTGGGTTCACCGTCGACGATGGCGGCGTCGTCGGCCGGGTTGCAGCGGCCGGGGGCGGCGAACTTAGCGAGCCACGCCTCGAGGTAGGAGCGCAGTTCGGGAGTGGCCCACAGTCGGGCTTCGGTCATGCCGTCGGGCTGTTGGCGACCCCAGGTGAAGCCGCGCCGTACGGGCGCGGTCCTCCTCGGTGAACATGCCATCCGGGTTCATGGTCAACGCGAGCCGGTCGGCGAGAACCCTCGGCTGGCTCGGGACGCAGGAGGCGACGAGTCGTGCTCATGGCCGGGAGACAGCCAACGCTGCGGAACCTTTCACCCGGTCGGCCGTGGCGACGTCGAACGGCAGGTCGCGCCAGGAACTTTGGATGACCCGCACGTGCTCCCCATCCAGCCCGCCCCGGCGCCAGGCCTCGGCCGTGCGCAGGCTGATGCGGCGGTCAGCCGTCACCGGTCAGCGTCGCCTGCGCGGCACCAACGATTCGGTGACCGCCGGGCGCGCCGGCGGGCCTCGGCGGCGGTGATCCGCAGCCAGTCCGCACGGCGACCTTGTGCGGCGCCCCGCCACCGCGCTCGCAGGCGCTCCGCGAGTGATGCAGACTCGTGGCTGACGTCGCGCCGCAGCGCATCGTGCCGACGAGCCGCCTGTTCGCTCGCCCGGGCACGCGAGAAGATCCGGTGCCGACCAAGCGCTCATATCCAGGGCGGTCACGCCGCCGTCGACGGCGGCGTCGATCGCCGTCAGCGCCTCGGACACCCCGATCGAAAGCATATTCGAATTATATGACCGCCCACCGACACGCGCCGCGATCTATCCACAGGCGAAAAGGCTATCCACAGAACGTAATTCGGCCCTTGACAAGCGGCCGCTAGGGGCCCCGCACGTCGTCGAGGAACTCGACGACCGCCTGCGCCGGGATGCCGGCCGGCAACCCCACCATGACGCGGTCGATGACGCCGTCGCACCGCTGCCGCAATGCCGCGGCCAGCTCACCGATCGGTGCGACGACCGCGAAGGCAGCGAGTATCTCGTCGTCGATCAGACCCGCCATGGCGTCCCACTCACCGGCGAGTGAGAGCCGGTGCAGGTCGGTCTGCAGGTCGCCCCAACCATGAAGCTCCAGCACCTTCCGGTAGGCCGGAGTCGATGCGTAGAAGGCGATCTGCTTGCGGGTGCCCGCGGCCGCGGCCGTCATCTCCGCCTCGTCCAGGCCAGTCACCACGAAGACCGGACACGACATCTGGAAATCGCCGCGGGTCCGGCCAGACTTCGCCATCCCGCGCAGCAGAGCCGGTGTGGTCACCTCGTCGAAATAGCGCTTGGTGGTGAACGCGTGGGCGATCATGCCGTCGGCGACTTCGCCGCACAGCTCAGTCATCATCTCCCCGACGGCAGCGATGAGAATCTTCGGCGTTCCGTACGGTTGCGGCTCGGGGACGAACATCGGTGTCATGAGTTTGTGCGTGTAGAAGTCGCCTTCGAAGCTCAGCTTCGTGCCGTTGTGCCAGCAGTCCCAAATGGCCTGCAGGGCAAGGACGAACTCGCGCATCCGTCGGGCCGGGTGGCTCCACGGCATCCCGAACCGCTTCTCGATGTGCGGTTTGATCTGGGTGCCGAGGCCCAGCAGCAGCCGGCCGCGGGAATACTCCTGCAGATCCCACCCGAGGTTGGCGACAGTCATCGGGGTCCGGGCGAAGGCCACCGCGATGCCCGTACCGAGCTCGATGCGGGTGGTGTGCTCGGCGGCCAGGGTGAGCGGCAGGAACGGGTCGTGGCTGATCTCCGCGGTCCAGCAGCCGTCATAGCCGAGCGCTTCCAACTCCTGTGCGGTGCCGGCGACCTCCGCGAGCCGACTGCCCACACCTCTGTCGATTCGCAGTCGCGAACCAGCCGGAGCACTCATGTTTCGCGACGCTACCGGAAGCGATTCACTACGGTCGGAGCATGGTAGGACGCCAATGACGAATGCGCCGGGCTGGCAGGAGACGCTCGCGGACCTGGAACGCAAACGTGCGCACTCGCGTGCGATGGGCGGGCCCGAGCGGTTGGCCAAGCATCACCGCATGGGCAAGCTCGACGCCCGGGCCCGCATCGACCACCTACTCGACTCCGGCACCTTCAGCGAGTTCGGCACCCTGGTCGGCGGTGACGTCGCGGCCGACGGCATCATCACCGGCTCGGGGCGGATCGACGGCAGTCCGGTGATGGTCGGCGCGGAAGACTTCACCACGCTGGCGGGCACGATCGGCCCCGGCGGCAACGCCAAACGCTACCGCCTGGCTGAACTGGCTCTGCGCCAGAAGATTCCGCTGGTCATGCTTCTCGAAGGTGCTGGCTTTCGCTCGAGCACCGAGCATCACGGGCGCAGCCCGGCCGATCTGATCGCCCAGGCGAAATGCTCGGGCATGGTGCCGACGGTGGCTGCGGTGCTGGGCCCATCCGCCGGCCACGGCGCACTTGTTGCGCCGGTGTGCGACTTCACCATCATGAGCCACCAGGGCGCCATCTTCACCGCCGGACCACCGGTGGTGAAACAGTCGACCGGCGAGGAGATTTCGAAGGAGGAACTCGGCGGTCCCGATGTGGCCCTGGCCAGCGGGGTGATCCACAACCTCGGCGAAGACGACGCCACGGTGCTCGACGACATCCGCCGGTATCTGTCTTACTTTCCCTCCAGCGCGTGGTCCTACCCACACACTCGCCTCGATGACGAAGCCGTCGCACCGCGTCGAACCCCGGAACTGCTGGAGATCATTTCGCGCGACAATCGCCGCGCGTACGACATGCGGTCGGTGCTCGACGTCGTCTTCGACCGGCCGGACTGGTTCGAGGTGCAGCCCGGATTCGGGCGCGCCATCATCTGCGCGCTGGCCCACCTCGGCGGCAGTCCCGTCGCGGTGGTGGCCAACCAGCCGAACGTGATCGCCGGTTCCATCGACGCCGACGCCGCGGACAAGGCGGCACATTTCATCATGGTGGCCGACTCGTTTCATCTGCCGATCGTGTTCCTCACCGACAATCCGGGAATGCTTCCCGGCAGTCGTTCGGAACGCAGTGGTGTACTCCGCAGTGGCGCAAGGATGTTCGCCGCACAGACGGCCGCAACCACACTGAAGCTTCATGTGACGATGCGTAAGGCGTTCGGGTTCGGTTCGATGGTGATGTCGATGCTCGGCTTCGACGACCAGGTCGCCACCTTCGCCTACCCGGGTGCCACGATGGGCGCGATGAGCGCCGCCGCATTGAGCCACGCCTCCAACGCCGGCGAGGACCTCAGCGAGACGCTGAGGCAGATGGAACTCGAAGCGTCGTTCCGCTCGGCGAGCACCCTGGGCTTCGACGAACTCATCTCGCCGGAGGAGACGCGCGATTCGCTGCTGTCTGCCCTGCAGCGCGGCCTCCTCGGTCGGCAGGCAGTCGCGGAACCGGTCCGGCGCACGGTGATTACGCCCTAGTCCTGCTCCCGGTACGCGGCAACGATCGGCGCCAGCTCGTCGGGCGTGGCGCCATGCATGATCACCGCATCCGCGCCGTAGCCGAACTCGTCGCGGATGCGCTGGACGCACTTCTGCGCCGTGCCGGTGGCCGAGGGCTCAAGCCACTCGTCGGGGATCAGCGTGGCGATGTGCTCGATCTGTTCGGCGCTGGCCTTGTGGTCGATGCCGCCGCCCACCGACTGCACCACCGAGTCGGCCCGGAACCGTTCCAGCACAGCCGGATCCCAGCCGTTGGTGGTGACCATGAGATCGCCGTAACCCTGCAGGTACGTCGCCAGCCGCGCGACGGTCTTCTTCAGCCGAAGTTCCTCGGGCAGGTGGTCGCCCACCGTGGCGAAGCACGACCAGACCCGCACACTCTCGGGGTCGCGACCGGCCTGTTCGGCGGCGTCCTTCACGGTCCGCACACAGCGCGTCAGCGTCTCCGGGGTGAAGTAGGTGTGCAGGATGACGTCGTCGAAGGCTCGGCCGCCCAGTTTGAGCGTGTTCGGCCCGAACGCCACCAGCGCCAGCCGGATGTCCTCGTCGAAGTCAGGGTCGAGGAACAGGACCGGGTACTTCCCCAGCGGTCCGTCGTGGTTGAAGATGAGCTCGCCGTGCCAGAGCCGGCGCATGACGTGCGCGAAGTCCTCCATCTGGGCGGTAGTCACCGCCGGCACACCGAACGCGGAGTAGATGGCCGCGATGCCGCGGCCGATGCCCAGCGTGAAGCGACCGCCGGAGAGCCGGTGCATGGTGGTCGCCCACGATCCCGTGATCAGCGGATGCCGGGTGTTGTGATTGGTTGCCGCCGTGGCGATCTGCATTCGCGACGTCACCGCGCAGGCCGCCCCGACGAGCGAGGACGCCTCCTTGACGTTCCACCGCTCGGAGATGAACGCCGTGCCGAAGCCCAGCTCCTCCCCCGGCGGGCCTCGTCCATCAGAGTCGCCGGCCCCTCACCACCCGCGCCGGCCAGCAGGTAGTAACCGAGTTCATCCAGTACACGCTTGCTCATCCCGCTCACTGCCAGACTCCTTGCTTGTGGCCACAGTTCCAGACCTCGACGATCCTGCCGTCGACGACACGGAAGATCTCCATACTGCCGATGCTCACCGCCGTGCCGTCCTTCAGAGTGATGGGCGACTGGTAGACGACGGCGACGTGTTCGCCGTCGTCGCCGGCCACGACGAGGTTCAAGTCGAAGTGGATGCTCTCGAACATCGCGCAATGATCGAGGATGCGCTGGACCGCCTGCCGATGGGTCAACACTTGCGCCTCGCCGACGTCGTGGCGAATCACGCTGTCGCCCATCAGCTCTTCCGCGAGCGCGAAATCGCCCTCGTTCCAAACGACGAGATTGTAGAGCTCAACTACTTCACGGGCGGTTCTAGCCAATCGAACACCTCCGATCCGCCGTGGCGAACGTGATCAGCTGAACCGCAACATGGTTCGGGTCAAGTGCAGTGACCTGATCCGCCATTCGCCGTCCAGCTTCTCGTAGGTCTCGTGGTAGTGACCGGCGCCGTGCAACTGCCCCCCGTCTGGGAAGAACAGCAGGTCTTCCATGGCCCAGATGCCGGTCGCCGTCGTCGCGGAAGTCAGGGCGAGCTCGGGGGTATGACAATGGTGCACCGTCGTCACCCCTGTGAGGGTCCCGATCACCATCGGCACGAAGTTCTCGACTCCGTCGATCGGCGGGCCGGTCATGGGGTCGGCGCCGCCGGTTGAGACAGCCGCGTCGAGGTGGACGGTGAGGTCCGGGGCGAACAGATCCCGCCACGCGTCAACCGCTCTGGTGTCGAGGAAGCGGCAATACCGGGCCTTGAGTTGGCGGATCGCCTCGAGTTCGTCGGCTGATCCATGCGATGACGTCGCCATGGCCTGAAATTTATACTGTAATCGCCTCTGTAGTTCTGGCCACGCTGAGAGGACCGATGTTGATCAAGGTGATGGACGGAATCCTTGCATGGAACTCGGCATGGACTGAGACCGTATCGCCGAGCTGAAGGAATCAGGCGCCATCGCTTGACTCGAGCCGGACAGCGGCGGCGCGGTCAGTCAGGCTTCGATGAGCCCGAGGCGCCGGTACGCGTTCTCTATCTGAGCCCGTGCTGCGTGCGGTAGTTCGGCCTGGGGCGGCCGCGAATGCGGATAGTCCCCTACCGGGAGCCCCAACACCGACGCCGCGTACTTGAAGGCGCCACCCCAGTGGGTGAAGTAGTCCGGCCGCCCCGGATAGCAGGTGAACCACGAGCCCATGTCGATGTCGAACTGGTCCATGCCCATCTCGCGGGCATAGTCCATGGCCTCGATGAGCTTGTCCGCCATGATCAGTTCCCAGTACTCGGACAGCAACCGCCGCCGGGGGGTTTCATGTAGATAACCCACGGTGCCGAGCTGCGCGGGACACACGATTCCGTCTCGCAGCCAGCCGGCCCGGTAGACGGTCTTGTCGCATTCCCAGATCACCAGGCCAGGCGCCATATCGTGCAGCAGGCGGCTGTTCGCCGGCCGGAAGGCGCCCTCCTTGGTGGCGCACACGGCGGGGATCTCGTGATAGATGCGCGCGCTCTCCGCGGCGCTCAGCACGTACCCGGAGGACGGCGAGTTGAACATGCCCAGCGCGATGTCGGTGCGCTCGGCGATGTAGCGGAAGAACCGCAGCACACCCTCGCCGCCGTGCGTCTCCATCATCGGTGTCTGGATGTAGACGATGTCCGCGCCGGCCTGTTGAGCGTGCTGGGTGAGCTCGAGGCAGTCCTTGGCCGACATGGCTGCTGTACAGGCCTGAATGACGATGTCCGGGTTGTGTTTTCGACCTTCGGAAATGGCCACCTCGAGCAGGTGCTTGCGTTCCTCGAGGGTGAGCGCCCAGAACTCGGCCAGCCCGCTGGTGACCCACAGCAGCGGGTGGCCGAGGTCGCTGACGCAATACCGCACCAATGTCCGGTAGGCATCCCAATCGATGTCGTCACCGTCGCGGCCGCTGAACGGTGTGTACAGCGAGTCACCGATGCCGCGCAGTCTCGATCCAGCCCACTCCCGGGCCTCGCGGGCGCTCGCCATCAGTCCTCCTCAGCGCCATCTGACTCTCAGACCTCGACGACGACCGCACCGCCCTGACCGCCACCGGCGCACATCGCCGCCACGCCGATACCGCCGCCGCGGCGCTGCAGTTCGTAGATCAACGTGGTGACCATCCGGGCGCCGGACGCGGCGATCGGGTGGCCGAGGCTGCAGCCGCTGCCGGAGAAGTTCACCAACTCCTCGTCGAGTCCGAACTCGCGGCACGCCGCGATCGGCACCGACGCGAACGCCTCGTTGACCTCCCACAGCGCCACATCCGAGGGCTTCAGGCCGGCCCGCTCGAGCACCTTGGCGATGGCCTTGACCGCACCCAGACCGGTGTCGCGCGGCGGGACCCCGGCAGCCGCCCAGGCCTTGACGGTCGCCATCACGGTCAGCTTCTCGGCCGCGGCATACGCGCGGTCCACCACCGCCACCGCGGCGCAGGCATCGTTGGTGCCGCTGCTGTTGCCGGCGGTGATCGAGAAGCCCTCGATCTCCGGGTGCAGCACCTTGAGCGCGGCCAGCTTCTCTGCGGTGGTGTCGCGGCGCGGGTGCTCGTCCACGCTGAAGTCGACGACGGAGCCGTCGAGCTGCTGGATCTTCAGTGGCAGGATCTCGTCGACGAACTTCCCGGCATCCATGGCGGCGATCGCGCGCTGATGCGAGCGGGCCGCCCAGGCGTCCATCTCCTCGCGGCTGATGCCCACGGCCTGCGCGGTGTTCCAGCCGACCGTGATCGACATGTCCTTGGCCGGGGCGTCTGGCGTCTCGACGTGGGTGGGCGGCATCCACCGCTCCTCGAACTTCAGCTCGGGGCCGATGATGCGCTGGCTGGTCAGCGGCGTCATCGACAGCGACTGCACGCCCCCGGCGATGAGCACCCGCTCCATCCCCGAGCCGATCTGCGCCGAGGCGTTACCAATGGCGGTCAGGCTGCCGGCGCAGTGCCGGTTGACCGACTGTCCGGGGATGTCGTGCATTCCGGTCGCGTCAGCCGCATAACGCGCGAGATCGCCGCCACCGTAATGGGATTCGGCGAAGATGATGTCGTCGATGACGCTCGGATCGATGCCTGAGCGCCGGACGACCTCCGGCAGCACCGCCGTGATGAGCGTCTCCGGCGGCGTGTTGACCAAGGTGCCCTTGAAGGAACGACCGATCGCGGTCCTGACAGCACCGACGACTACTGGTTCACCCATGTTCAATTCACCTCGGGATTCGGCATCAACGACGTTACAAAAGTAGCAGATTATGTAGCGTTGCTCCCGGGCGGGTGTCTCGCGTCGAAAGGGGCGTCGTCCCGGTGTTCACTGCACCCGCTGCGCCACGCCCTGTTCGAGCAGGTGATCGATCAACGGTGCCGCGCCGGCCGCGAGGTGATCAGCCATCGCGGTGCGGGCCTTCCCCGCGTCGCGGGCCTTCAGCGCCAGCAGGATGCGCTTGTGATCGGCCACCGATTTCGCCGGCCAGCCGTCGATGGTGGGAAACACCGATTCCGGTGCGTAGCGGGTGATCTGCGACATCAGCTGAGCCAGCTTCGATGAGTCGGCCGCGACGTTGATGGCGCGGTGGAACTCGTGGTTGAGCCGCACCGCCCGGTCGCCGTCGTTGGCGGCGTAGGCCTGCACCAACTCGTCGTGGATGACCGACAGTTCGCGCAGTTGCTCGTCGCTGATCTTCAGCGCCGCCCGCGCGGCCAGTTCACCGCCGACGTGGGCCTGCAGGTTGGACACGTCGGCGATGTCGCGATCGGTCACCGGCAGCACCACGAAGCCCCGTCGGGGCAGCTGGTCGAGTAACCCTTCGCCGCGCAGCTCGAACAGCGCCTCGCGCACCGGGGTGACGCTGATACCGAGCTCGGCCGCCAGCTGATCCAGCCTGATGTACTTCCCGGCCGCATAGGTGCCGTTGAAGATTCGCCCCCGGACCAGCCGTGCCACGTCATCGGCCAGCTGCGGGCGGGGGGCGAACTCGGGAGCACTCACGGTCAGATCCGGTAGTCGGCCAGCAGCCGCTTGCTGATGATGTTCTTCTGGATCTCGCTGGTCCCTTCGCCGATGAGCAGGAACGGCGCGTCCCGCATCAGCCGCTCGATCTCGTACTCCTTGGAGTATCCGTAGCCGCCGTGGATGCGGAAGCTCTGCTGGGTGACCTCCGAGCAGAACTCACTGGCCAGGTACTTCGCCATGCCTGCGGCGACGTCGTTGCGTTCGCCGGAGTCCTTGAGCCGCGCGGCGTTGACCATCATCAGATGCGCAGCTTCGACCTTGGTGGCCATCTCGGCGAGCTGGAAGGCGATGGCCTGGTGCTCGGCGATCGGCTTGCCGAACGTGCTGCGCTGCTGGGCATACCGGGCGGCCAGTTCGAAGGCCCGGATGCCGACGCCGCAGGCGCGGGCCGCGACATTGACGCGCCCGACCTCGACGCCGTCCATCATCTGGAAGAAGCCCTGCCCCGGAACCCCGCCGAGGACGTCGTCCGCACTTGCCGCGTAGCCGTCGAAGATCAGCTCGGTGGTGTCGATGCCCTTGTACCCGAGCTTGTCGATCTTGCCGGGGATGGTCAGCCCGGGCGCGACTTCACCGAATCCCGAGGGCTTTTCGATCAGGAACGCGGTGAGGTTCCGATGCGGCTTGTCGGCTCCCTCGTCGGTGCGCACCAGCGCCGCCACCAGCGTCGAGCTGCCGCCGTTGGTCAACCACATCTTCTGCCCGCTGATGGTGTAGCCGCCGTCGGAGGTGCGCACCGCGCGGGTGCGGATCGCGGCGACGTCGGAGCCCAGCTCGGGCTCGGACATCGAGAAGGCACCACGGGTCTCGCCGGTGGCCATCTTCGGCAGCAGCCGCTGCTTCTGCTCGTCGGTACCGTGCTGGCGAATCATGTAGGCGACGATGAAGTGGGTGTTGATCACCCCGGACACGCTCATCCAGCCCCGGGCAAGTTCTTCCACGCACAACGCATAGGTGAGCAGTGACTCGCCGAGCCCGCCGTACTCCTCCGGGATCATCAGGCCGAACAGGCCCATCTCGCGCATCTGATCGACGATCGCCTGCGGATAGGCGTCGGCGTGCTCGAGTTCCTGGGCGGTCGGAATGACCTCCTTGTCCACGAATTGCCTTACCGTGGAGAGGATTTCGGTCTGAATCTCGGTCAGCCCGAGCGTCTGCGCCAGTCTGGTCATGCGGTCACCCTTTCGAACACCGCGGCCAGTCCCTGACCGCCGCCGATGCACATGGTCTCCAGCCCGTAACGGGCCTCCCGCCGGGTGAGCTCGCGCGCCAAAGTGGCCAGCATCCGGCCACCGGTGGCCCCGACCGGGTGTCCCAGCGAGATCCCGGAGCCGTGAACGTTGGTGCGCTCCCGGTCGGCGTCGGTGAATCCCCACTCGCGCATCACCGCAAGCGCCTGGGCGGCAAAGGCTTCGTTGAGTTCGATGATGTCGATGTCGCGCAACCCGAGACCGGCCTTCTCCAGCGCGGCCGCGGTGGAGGGCACCGGGCCGATGCCCATCACGTTCGGCGCCACCCCGGCCGAGGCCCACGACACCAGCCGCACCAACGGGGTCAGCCCCAGCTCGGCGGCCCGCTCGAGGGTGGTGACGACACACATCGAGGCGGCGTCGTTCTGGCCGCTGGAGTTGCCGGCGGTGACGGTGGCCTCCGGATCATCCTTGACCAGTAAGGGTTTCAACAGGCTCAGTGCCTCCACGGTGGTGTCGGCCCGAGGGTGCTCGTCGGTGTCGATGGTCTCCACGCCTTGCCGGCTCGGCACCGCGACGGAAACGATCTCCTCGCGCAGGATGCCGTCCTTCTGCGCCGCGACGGCGCGCTGGTGGGACTGCACCGCCAGCTCGTCCTGCTCGCGGCGGGAGATGCCGTACTGGCGGCGCAGGTTCTCGGCGGTCTCCAGCATGCCGCCCGGTACGGGATGGTGGCGCCCACCGGCGGTGGTGCGGCCTCGCGCCAGGCCGTCGTGCACGCGGACGCCGTGGCGGGCGCCTCCCCACCGCATGTCGGTGGAGTAGAAGGCGACGTTGCTCATGCTCTCCGCGCCACCGGCGAGCACCAGATCATCTGCCCCCGAAGCGACGTGCAGGCAGGCCTGGATGACGGCCTGAAGACCGGACCCGCAGCGGCGGTCCACCTGCATGCCCGGCACGGTGACGGGAAGCCCGGCGTCCAGCGCCACCACCCGGCCGATCGCCGGCGCCTCGCTGTTGGGGTAGCAGTGCCCGAGGATCACGTCGTCGACCGCGTCGGGTGGGACGGCCGTACGTTCGAGAAGTCCCTGCAGGGCGGCCACGCCGAGATCGACGGCGGTCAGCGAGGAGAACATGCCGCCGTAGCGGCCGATGGGAGTGCGCACCGGCTCACAGATGACGGCACTGCGCATCAGAGGTGCCGCCCGCCGGTGACCTCCAGAACGGTGCCCGTCATGTAGGACGACAGATCGGAGGCCAGGAACAGCGCCACCTTTGCGACCTCATCCGGCTCGCCGGCGCGGCCCATCGGTACCTCGGCCACCTTCGAGTCCCAGATGCGTTGCGGCATGGCCTCTGTCATCGCCGACCGGATCAGGCCGGGCTGGATGGCGTTGACCCGCACCCCGAGGTGGGCGAGCTCTTTCGACGCGGCCTTGGTCATGCCGACGATGCCGGCCTTGGCCGCCGAGTAGTTCGTCTGCCCGATCATGCCGACCTTGCCCGAGATGGAGGACATGTTCACGATGGCGCCGCTCTTCTGTTCGCGCATGATCGACGCCGCCGAGCGCAGGCCGTTCCAGGTGCCCTTCAGGTGAACGGAGATGACCTGGTCGAACTGGTCCTCGGTCATCTTGCGCAGAGTGGCGTCGCGGGTGATACCGGCGTTGTTGACCATGACGTCCAGCGCGCCGAAGTGCTCGACGGCGGCGCCGACCAGGGCCTCGACCTCGGCGGAGGAGACGACGTCACACCGCACCGCCCGGGCGACGTCGGCGCCACCCAGTTGGTCCGCGGCCGCCTGGGTCGCCTCCAGGTTGATGTCGCCGAGCACCACGCGGGCACCTTCGTCGATGAACCTCTCCGCGATGGCGAAGCCCAACCCCTGCGCGCCTCCGGTGATGACCACTGTCCGACCCGCAAGCAACCCCATCTGATCACCCTTCCTCGTGGTGCCCCGCTCGATTCGCAACATCATATTTCATATATGATCTGCACCGACAGGTACCCCGGAGAGGAACCCGATGACTGCCACCGCCGAAGTCAGCGACGACGATTTCCGCGAGATCCTGGCCCAGACCCGTCACTTCGTGCGAACGGCGGTGGTGCCGCGGGAGTCGGAAATCCTCGAGACTGACACGGTGCCGGACGACCTGCGAGACCAGGCGAAGAAGATGGGCCTGTTCGGGTACGCGATTCCCCCGGAGTGGGGCGGTCTCGGACTTCACATCGGCCAGGACGTCGAACTGGCGATGGAACTGGGCTACACGTCGCTGGCGCTGCGCTCGATGTTCGGCACCAACAACGGCATCGCCGGGCAGGTGCTGGTCGGCTTCGGCACCGACGGGCAGAAGGCCCGCTGGCTGGAGCCGATCGCGACCGGCGACGTCGTCGCCTCCTTCGCACTCACCGAACCCGGCGCGGGCTCCAATCCCTCGGGTCTGCGCACCAAAGCCGTTCGGGACGGCGCCCATTGGGTGATCAACGGACAGAAGCAGTACATCACCAACGCACCGGTGGCCGATGTGTTCGTGGTGTTCGCGCGCACCCGCCCCGCCGACGACCAGGGTGCCGGGATCGCGGTGTTCCTGGTGCCTGCCGGTACGCCCGGTGTCGAGGTCGGCCCGAAGGACGCCAAGATGGGTCAGGAAGGCGCCTGGACCGCCGATGTCGGTTTCACCGACGTCCGGGTCGGTGAGGACGCACTGATCGGCGGGAGTGAGGACGTCGGTTACCGGGCCGCGATGACGTCGCTGGCGCGCGGGCGCATCCACATCGCGGCGCTGGCGGTCGGCAGCGCCCAGCGTGCGCTGGACGAGTCGGTCGCCTACGCCGCCACTGCCACCCAGGGCGGTACCGCCATCGGCGACTTCCAACTGGTCCAGGCGATGCTGGCCGACCAGCAGACCGGGGTGATGGCCGGGCGCGCGCTGGTCCGCGACGCCGCACAGCAGTGGCTCAGCAACCAGGACCGCAGGATCGCGCCGTCGGTGGCGAAGCTGTTCTGCACCGAGATGGCCGGTACGGTCGCCGATCTCGCGGTGCAGGTGCACGGCGGGGCCGGCTACATGCGCGGGGTGCCGGTGGAGCGGATCTACCGCGAAGTCCGGCTGTTGCGACTCTACGAGGGCACCAGCGAGATTCAACGTCTGATCGTCGGCGGTGGCCTGATCAGGGACGCGAAGCGCAAACTGTGAAGAAGTGGCCAGGGCCGGGATCGAACCGGCGACCTTCCGCTTTTCAGGCGGACGCTCGTACCAACTGAGCTACCTGGCCGGAAGGCACTGTGTCCAACCCGAGTGCCTCACCGCAAACAAATGGCGACCCTGACGGGACTCGAACCCGCGACCTCCGCCGTGACAGGGCGGCGCGCTAACCAACTGCGCCACAGGGCCTTGCTGTACTGCCTGCTCCGCGGGTGCCGCGGCGCGTGTACCCCCTACGGGATTCGAACCCGCGCTACCGCCTTGAAAGGGCGGCGTCCTAGGCCGCTAGACGAAGGGGGCCAGAGCCGAATCTCTCCGGGGTACTCGCAACGAGTTCACGTTGGGAGCCTCGATAGCTTAGGGCACCGCCGCCCCAATCCTCAAACGAGGCCTGCCCGGCCACCCAGTATCCTGATCGCTGCCGGCCCCTATAGCTCAGTTGGTAGAGCTACGGACTTTTAATCCGCAGGTCCCAGGTTCGAGCCCTGGTGGGGGCACAGACAATCCATCGCGACCGCACGACCCAACCGGGTGTCTCAGCCGTCGTGGACCTCGGCCATCCCGCCGCGTCCCAATACCCCCGCAGCTGGTAGCGGCCGCCGAGCAGCTCGGGGGCCATCATCTCTGCAACGTAGCCACCCCGGTCACCGGTGAAACCCCCCGGCCCGTCAAATTTGCGCACGCGACAACCTGGCTTACTCTTTGCTGGTGAAAGAACCGACGTCGGGACCCGACGCCGTTCCGGGGGACACTTCGAACACCGCCGTCGGCCGGGCAGCTGCCCAGCGGTTGATCGCAACGTTCGTCCAGGTCGATGACCCGGTGGTGGGCGCGGTGGTCGAGCACCTGTCAGAAGCCGACGACGAACGCATCGCCGTGTTGCTTGACGTCGTGTTGTCCGATCCTGATCGACTCCAGGTGTTGCGCGACTCCGGCCTGATGGACGGACCACCCGACCCGGGCCTCGACAGAGTTGCCAGAATGACCGCCGAGGCACTCGGCACCTCGCTGGCATCGGTGGTCCTGGTCGACCGCGACCGGCAGTTCCTGGTCGGCTGCAATGTCCCCGAGTCCGAGTTTCCGAGATCACGTCCGCTCGACATGTCGTTCTCCAAGTACGTGGTCGCCGGCGGTCGCCCGGTGATCGTCGACAACGCACCGAGGCACCGGTTGTTGGCCCGGCATGCGGCGGTGCACAGCGGCGTGGTGCTTTCCTACGCGGGTGTGCCACTCGTCGACCGCCACGGTCACGCCATCGGAGCCTTGTGCACCTGGGACCGGCTGCCCCGGCACTGGACAAGTGGCCAGATTCAGATCCTGACCGACCTTGCCCAGGTTGCCCACACCAAGGTGTTCCGGTCATTGCCCTGAGTGGGCGTGGCGAGACCCGACGCCGGGAATTCGCCACCGTAGGCCATGAGCACTTTGGTGAGAAGTACTACGCAATCCCAAACCGCAACGCCACGTTCGGGTAGCGTTCGGATCGTCTTCCTCCCGGGAGAATCGAGCACCTTATGGCGACACGGACGCTCTACGTCGACGATGCGACGGAGCGGTTCCCCGTGCTGCCAAAACGCGGACCCGCCACGTTCGGCCGGCTGATCCGAACCGATCCGCTGAGCACGATCGTCACGGTGTCGATCGACGTCCTCTCCGCGTCGGTGGCGACGGTGTTGGCGACCTGGTGGGCGTCGAGGTCGAATGACGGCACGCCCCCATTGTGGATGACACTGCTCTACGTCCCCACCGTGATCGGCCTGCTCGCGGCCCGCCGGGTGTACCGTCGCCGCCTCAACCGCAAGTTCCTCGACGAGATCGGCCCGATCGAGGCGACCGTCGCGCTCGCGAGCATGTTCCTGCTCACCGCGATGACGCTGGGACACGTTCCCGGACACACCGAGGCAACCGTCCTGACGATCTGGATCTGCGCCGCGGTACTGATGCCGACCGGCCGGCTGGTCCGTGCGGCCATCCAGCGGAGCCTGCGCCGCCACCGCCACCTCATGTCCCCCACGCTCATCGTCGGCAACGGCCGTATCGCCCACCGGATCGTCGAGCGGCTGAACTCCCTGCCCGAGTACGGACTGAACCCGATCGGCCTCGTCGACGCGGAGCCCCCCTGGGCCGGTCCGGAGGGCAGCAAGGTACCGGTCCTGCCCAACGTCGGTACGCCCGAGCACATCGAGCAGGCCATCCTGAACACCGGCGCCGAGAGTGTCGTCGTCGCATTCTCACGCACCGAAGACGAACTGCTCACCCACGTCGTCCGGGTCGCCCACCATTACGGGGCACGGGTGTGGGTAGTTCCCCGGATGTTCGACATGATCGGCTCGCATGCGCGGTTCGAACACGTCGGTGGTCTGCCGCTCATCGCGCTCGCCCATACCAATCCGAAGGGCTGGCAGTTCGCCATCAAGCACTTCGGCGACCGGGTGTTCTCGACCGTGGGCCTGGTGGCGATCTCGCCGCTTTTCCTGACGCTGATGTTGTTGGTCCGGTTGAGTTCGCCGGGGCCGATTTTCTTCAAACAACCGCGGATCGGCCGTGACGGCAAGGTTTTCAACTGCCTGAAGTTCCGCACCATGCGCCCGCCGCGCGCATCGGATGCCGATTTCGAGCTGAAGGCCGGGGAAGCCCCGGGCGGCGTCGAGGGCGTGGATCGGCGCACCAAGATCGGCAAGATCATGCGCGCGACGTCGATGGACGAACTGCCGCAGGTGATCAACGTCATCAAGGGCGAGATGAGTCTGGTCGGCCCTCGTCCCGAGCGACCCGAATTCGTGGAGCTGTTCGAGATGCAGGTCCGCCGCTACGGCGAACGGCATCGGGTCAAGGCCGGCATCACCGGTTGGGCTCAGGTTCACGGACTGCGCGGGCAGACCTCGATCGCCGACAGAGCCGAATGGGACAACTACTACATCGAGAACTGGTCGCTCACCCTCGACTGGAAGATTCTCGCGCTGACCGTGCTGGCCGTCTTGCGTCGCGCCGAGTGACTTCGACCCGCTCGGCCTAGTCCGCCGGGGCCGACCGGACGGGACACGCAGCACCCACGTAATGGATGCCCTTGTCGCGCTCCGCAACCGGCGGCAGGTTACGCGCCGGGGTGTGCACCAGTGGCGCGTCGGCGGGAATCCGCCCCTCGGCGCGGTCCCATCCCGCCCGGGCCCGCGGATGCATCCGTCGCCGCCTCGGCAGGGCTTGAATACCAGGTTGACCGCCTGGCCGAATCGACGATGCAGCCACGCGTCGCGCGCCGACCAGGTGTAGCCCATCAGCTCGCGCACCGCTTCGTCGTACAAGCCCACCGTCACCCAGACCGCGAACGGCTCCATGAGACGCAGATATGCCGACCACAGTCGATCCGGAATCCATTGCGCGTTAAGTGGTTTCGGCATCGTCGACAGGTTCAGCACTTCACGGGCGGCCCAGGTGTTCTCCAGTTCCCCGCGACACATCCGATCCCAGTAGACACTGAATTGCTCCCACGTCGACGGCACCGGCCGCATGCTCATGCCGTACATCCGGTACCAGGTGACGTGTTCGTCGAACAGTTGCCGTTTCTGCGCCTCGGTCAGACCGCCGCCGAAATGCTCCGCGGTCAGGATCGTGCCCATGAAGAACGTCGCGTGCGCCCAGTAGAAGACGTCGGGATTCAGCGCGCTGTAGTGCCGGCCCCGGTCGTCGACCCCCTTGATCGGAATGTGGTAATCCCGCACCTCGGCCCCGGTCATCGGGGCGCGTTCGCCGTCGAACACCACGCCGCCGATCGGGTAGAGGGAGCGGAACAGCCGCGGGATGCGTTCGGTGAAGAAGATCGAGTGCTCCTTGACCGCGGCGCCGAGCTGCGGGTGCATATTCTGCATCGAGCCCGCCCACGGACCCTGCAGCAGACCGCGCCAGTCGCCGAAGATCCTCCAGGTCAGAGAATCGGGCCCGAGCGGGGTCGGCGGCGCGTCGTAGCCGCCGCCCGTTACCGGGCAACCGGCGTCGGCCGGCACGCCATCGCTGGTGAGCGGGTGCGTGTCGGACGTATCTTGACTCAACTGGTGACCTTCCCTGGGCGGTAGCCGGCATTCTGACTACGCACGTTGTCACCACAGAGCTTAGGAGGGTCGTGACGTCGGGTCAACGACGGGGCCGCTGGTCGGGCGTCCCACTGCAGGACCGCCAGGCGCTGCGCCGCGACGAGCTGATCTCCGCGGGCGTGACCCTGCTCGGCGGCGAGAGCGGTCCGGCCCTGACCGTGCGGGCGGTATGCCGCCGGGCGGGCCTGACCGAACGCTATTTCTACGAAAGCTTCGCCGACCGCGACGAATTCGTTCGGGCGGTCTACGACGATGTCTGCAACCGCGCCATGTCCACCCTGATGTCGGCGAGCACTCCGCGCGAGGCGGTGCAGGAGTTCGTCGCGCTCATGGTCGACGACCCGGTGCGCGGCCGCGTACTGCTGCTCGCCCCGGAGGTCGAACCCGTGCTGGTCCGCTCCGGTGCCGAATGGATGCCGACCTTCATCGGGCTGCTGCAGCGCAAACTGACCACGATCGGTGATCCGGCGCTGCAGAACCTCGTGGCCACCGGGCTGATCGGGGCACTCACGGCGCTGTTCACCGCCTACCTGGACGGGCGGTTGACGGCCTCGCGCGAGCAGTTCATCGACTACTGCGTGGACCTGCTCCTGAGCCGGGCGACGCGCTAGCCGTCCCGTCCGGTCTATCCCGGGACGTTGGCGGTCTGCAGCAACTCGTCGTTCTCGTTCTGCTGCGCCTGGGCCTCCTGCTCGGCCTCCGCCTGCTGCTGGTCGTAGTCGGCGCGGGCCTGCCGGCCTTCCGGGCTGCCCAGGGAGTTGCCGGGCACGCCGGCTGCCGCGAAGTTGTTGTTGCAGTTCAGGAACAGCAGCACCCGGCCGCCGCCGTAGGTGCCGCTGGAGTCCAGGAAATTCGCCGATCGCGATCCGGTCACCATGCACTCGTCAGTCGGGAGGAAGCTCCCCACCCGCGTCGCGATGGTCGGGGACTGGCCGGCGTCGCTGATCGCCTGAGCGGCGTCGGCATACGTTTGCCCCGCGTACTCGTTGGTCGCCGCCGCGGTCCCCGAGCCGAACATCACAAATGACGCCGTAGCCACACCGACCGCACCGACGCCGATCACCATCACCTTGTGCACTGACACCGACCTCCGGGTTCGCTGTGTAGTGGCTAAAGAATACCTCTCAGCGGGCCGCTGCGCAGGGGCCAGCGACATGCCGCCGCCGACGATGAACTTGAATGTCACCGGGATACACAGATATATTGGTGCAACTACTAGGCACAGATAAGTGGAGGGTCCATGTCGAAAGACCTGACCGATCTTCAACTCTTGCGCGAGCTCGAGCCCGTCGCGGAGCAGCTGACCAACCGGCACATGTCGATGACCAAGGAGTGGAACCCGCACGACTACGTCCCGTGGTCGGAGGGCAAGAACTACTACGCCCTCGGCGGCCAGGACTGGGATCCCGACCAGGCCAAGCTTTCTGAGGTCGCCCGCGTGGCCATGGTGCAGAACCTCCTGACCGAGGACAACCTGCCCTCCTATCACCGCGAGATCGCGATGAACTTCTCCATGGACGGCGCCTGGGGCTTCTGGGTCAACCGCTGGACCGCCGAAGAGAACCGGCACGGCATCTCGATTCGCGACTACCTGGTGGTCACCAGGAACTGCGACCCGATCGAGCTGGAAGAGCTGCGCATGGAGCAGATGGCGCGCGGCTTCTCCCCCGGCCAGGGCCAGCAGGGTGAGCTGTTCGCGCAGAGCCTGTT
The DNA here is from genome assembly GCA_963753095.1 of uncultured Actinomycetota bacterium. GTDB lineage: Bacteria > Actinomycetota > Actinomycetes > Mycobacteriales > Mycobacteriaceae > Mycobacterium. Next base: position 328,839 of record CAVWBC010000014.1, on the reverse strand, counting down.
CGACTCCGTCATGTACGTCAGCTTCCAGGAGCTGGCCACCCGGGTCTCGCACCGCAACACCGGCAAGGAGTGCCACGAGCCCGTCGCCGAGCAGCTGCTGGCACGCATCTCCAACGACGAGAACCTGCACATGATCTTCTATCGCGACGTCAGCGCCGCCGGCATCGACATCGCGCCCAACCAGGCGATCAAGTCGGTCCACCGGATTCTGCACAACTTCAAGATGCCCGGCTACACCGTTCCGGAATTCCGCCGCAAGGCCGTCATCATCGCCGTCGGCGGGGTCTACGACCCCCGCATCCACCTCGACGACGTGGTGATGCCGGTGCTCAAGAAGTGGCGGATCTTCGAACGCGACGACTTCACCGGCGAGGGCGCCCGCTTGCGCGACGAGATCGGCAAGCTGGTCGAGGACCTCGAGGAGACCTGCGTAAAGTTCGAGGACGCGAAGGCCCGGCGGCTCGAGCGCGAGACCCAGAAGGCCGAGAAGCTGACCGCCAAGGCGGTGCTGGCGGGAGCGTCGTCGTAGTCGAGACGCAAGCGCCGGAACAGCCGGCCACCACCGGGCTGCGGATCGGGCCATTCGCCCTCCGCAGCCCGGTTGTCTTGGCGCCGATGGCAGGTGTGACCAACGTCGCGTTCCGCACGCTGTGCCGCGAACTCGAGGAAGCCAGGGCAGGCACCGTCAGCGGCCTCTACGTCTGCGAGATGGTGACCGCCCGCGCGCTGGTCGAACGTCATCCCGTCACCATGCACATGACCACGTTCGCCCCGCAGGAGTCGCCGCGCTCGCTGCAGCTCTACACCGTGGACCCGGCCACCACCTACGCCGCGGCGAAGATGGTCGTCGACGAGGACCTCGCCGACCACATCGACCTGAACTTCGGCTGCCCTGTGCCCAAAGTCACACGGCGTGGGGGCGGCGCGGCGCTGCCGTACAAACGACGGCTGTTCTCCCAGATCGTCGGCGCGGCGGTGCGGGCCACCGAGGGCACCTCCGTTCCCGTGACGGTGAAGTTCCGGATCGGCATCGACGACGGCCACCACACCCACATCGACGCAGGCCGGATCGCCGAGCAGGAAGGCGCGGCCGCGGTGGCGCTGCATGCCAGAACCGCCGCCCAGCGCTACTCGGGCACCGCCGACTGGGACCAGATCGCCCGGCTCAAGGAGTCGGTGACGTCGATTCCGGTGCTCGGCAACGGCGACATCTTCGAGGCCAACGACGCGTGCGCGATGATGGCCTCCACCGGGTGTGACGGAGTCGTCATCGGCCGCGGCTGCCTGGGCCGGCCCTGGTTGTTCGCCGAACTGTCGGCGGCGTTCACCGGCTCACCGACCCCCACGCCGCCCACCCTCGGTGAGGTCGCCGACATCATTCGGCGCCACGGCGCCCTCCTCGCCGACCACTTCGGCGAGGACAAGGGCATGCGCGACATCCGCAAACACATCGCCTGGTACCTGCACGGCTTCCCCGCCGGGGCCGACCTGCGTCGGGCATTGGCGCTGGTCAAGACCCTCGACGAGCTTGACGGGCTGCTCGGTCAGCTCGACCGCGAGGTGCCCTTCCCCCCGGCAGCATGCGGTCCCCGGGGCCGTCAGGGCTCAGCGGGTTCGGTCACCCTTCCCGAGGGATGGCTCGACGACCCCGACGACTGCACGGTCCCGGAGGGGGCCGACGTGATGAATTCGGGTGGCTGAATCGAGACGGTCTCGACATCTGTCCGGGCTGGCACGCTCTTAGGTTGTCTCAGTACGATGAGGATCTTGTTGTGAGACCGCTGGAGTGGCGGACCCCCACCGAGTGCTGCTACAAGACATAGGAGCAATTGGTTCGCCGCGCAGCGGCGGTCGGCCGCAGTTTGAGACCGTAGGTGCCCAGAAATCCGCACCGCAGTCATGTGCACACACGGAAAACGCGAAACCTCACCACCGAACATGTCGGAGGGCCCTGGAACATGAGTGACGGCGACAGCGCCACTCCTGGCCAGCACCGCGCTCCCGATCCCGACGAGCAGGCGCGGGTCACCCGGACGCCGCGGCCCGCGTCCCCGGCGGCGCCGTGGGAGCGCGCCACGGCGCCATCCCCGCGGTCCCAGACGTCCGGCAACCACACCGAGGGTGTGACGGTCGCCGACCTGATCGCCAAGGTCGCCGGCACCGGCCGGGTCGACCCACCCGCCCGGCACAACACCGCGACGTCGTCTCCGGCACCGGGCGACAACTCCCTGGACCGCACCGAGCCGATCGCCGTCGTGGCCGCGTACGCCGACGAGATCCCGAACCTCGAGGCCATCACCGCAACGAGAACGCCGCTGGTCGCTGACCGAAACCCCGAACCGGATGACCGGGTGTCGCCGGAACGCGTCGGCCGGCCTGGGGCGAAGAAGCCCACGTCGAGAAGGCGCACCAAGCGGCGGCCGGTGATACTGGCCGGGCGGTCCGCCGCGGCGCTGTTCGCCGTGCTGGCGCTGGTCCTGACCGGCGGGGCCTACCAGTGGCAAGCCTCCAAGAACGACCTGCTGCGAAACGTCGCCGCGCTCGACCCCGACTCACGCGACATCCTGGATCCGAACGCGCAGTTCGGCGACGAGAACTTCCTGATCGTCGGCGTGGACAGCCGCATCGGCGCCAACTCCGAGATGGGGGCGGGGGACACCACCGACGCCGAAGGCGCGCGGTCGGACACCGTGATGCTGGTCAACATCCCGGCGAGCCGAAAGCGGGTGGTGGCCGTCTCATTCCCCCGCGACCTGGCCGTCACGCCCATGAAGTGCGAGGCCTGGGATCCCGAAACCGGGAAGTACGGCCCGGTGTACGACAAGAACACCGGTGAGTGGAGCGACCAGTATCGGTATACCGAGACCAAGCTGAACTCGGCCTACTCTCTGGGCGGCCCCAAATGTCTGGTCAAGGTCATTCAGAAATTGTCCGGGCTGTCGATCAACCGGTTCATGGCCGTCGACTTCGCCGGCTTCTCCAAGATGGTCGACGCACTGGGCGGGGTCGACGTGTGCAGCACGACACCGCTGGAGGACTACGAGCTCGGCACGGTGCTGGCCAGCGCCGGCCACCAGATGCTCGACGGCCACAGCGCGCTGAACTACGTGCGGGCCCGGCAGGTCACCACCGAGAGCAACGGTGACTACGGCCGGATCAAACGCCAGCAGCTGTTCCTGTCGTCGCTGCTGCGCTCGATGATCTCCACGGACACCCTGTTCAGCCTGAGCAAGCTCAACAACGTGGTCAACATGTTCATCGACGACACCTACGTCGACAACGTGAGGACCAAAGACCTCGTCGACCTCGGCCAGTCGCTGCAGGGCGTGGCGGCGGGCCGCATCACGTTCGTGACGGTGCCGACCACCGGCATCACCGACGCCGACGGCAACGAGGAACCGCGCACCGAGGACATCCGGGCGCTGTTCGACGCGATCATCAACGACGACCCGCTGCCCGGCGAGAACGACAAGAACGCGACGAGCCACGTCACCAACGCCGACAAGAGCGTGCCGGCGACCGCCGCGGCCGCGACACCGACCAGCACCGCACCCGAGTCCGCGGACTCGGCGCAGCCCACGGTGACGGAGCTGGTCAACGCGATCACCACCGAACCGCAGGACGTCACGGTCCGGGTGTCGAACTCCACCGCCGCGAGCGGCCTGGCCAACACCGCCAGCGCCGAGCTCGCCCAGCACGGCTTCAACGTGCTCGACCCCGACGACTATTCGACCACCGTGCAGGCCACGACGGTGTTGTTCTCAGCCGGTAACGAGCAGGCCGCGGCGACGGTTGCCGCGTCGTTCCCCAACGCCCGCATGGAGCGGGTGACCGGGCTCGGTGACGTGGTGCAGGTGGTGCTCGGCCCCGATTTCAGTACGGTCAACGCCCCGCCGGCCGGCGGCTCAGCGGTCAGCGTGAACATCAGCCACAGCGGCAGCAGCACCCCCACCGAACTCCCCGATGACCTGACACTCACCAACGCCGCAGACGTGACCTGCGAATGATGATTCGGTCGCGCCGGGCCGGGTAGTACTCATTCACCGTCCGTTCACTCCGTCGCGACACCCTGCCCTGACCTCGGGAAGTAGGCTTGCGCCATGCGTACCGCGTACCACGATCAGCTCGACGCGCTGACCCTGCAGCTGGCCGAGATGTGCCGGATGGCCGGTGTCGCCATGGAGCGCGCCACCCAGGCATTGCTGCAGGCCGACCTGACGCTGGCCGAGCAGGTGATCAGCGACCACGAGCAGATCAGCGCCGCGAGCGCCCGCGCCGAGGAGACGGCCTTCGTTCTGCTGGCGCTGCAGGCGCCTGTCGCCGGTGATCTGCGTGCGATCGTGAGCTCGATCCAGATCGTGGCCGACGTCGACCGGATGGGCGCGCTGGCCTTGCACGTTGCCAAGATCGCCCGCCGTCGCCATCCTCAGCACGCGCTGCCCGAGGAAGTCAACGGATATTTCGCCGAGATGGGCCGCGTCGCAGTGGAACTGGGCGAAAGCGCCCGTGAGGTACTGGTGTCCCGCGACCCGGACAAGGCCCGCAGCATTCGCGAAGAAGACGACGCGATGGACGACCTGCACCGTCACCTGTTCTCGGTGATGATGGACCGGGAGTGGAAGCACGGCGTTGCCGCCGCGGTGGATGTCACACTGCTGGGCCGGTTCTACGAACGCTTCGCCGACCATGCGGTCGAGATCTCGCGGCGGGTCATCTTCCAGGTGACCGGCCGACTGCCCGAAGAAGAGGAAATTCCTACCTACTGAACCGGGCCGGACCGGTCTCGCCTCAGCGGCAGCAATTCGGGTCGAGAACCACGCAGAGTGCGGCGACGGCGTCGCCGTGTGGACGGTGGTACACGTTCATGCCGCGCCGCTCCGATTCCACCAGTCCCGCGCGGCGCAACTGGCTGAGATGGTGACTCACCGTCGATTCGCTGAGGGCCAGAGCGGTCGCGAGCTCGCCGCTGTTCTCCTCGCCGTCCGGGGCGGCGAACAACAACGACATGATCTTGACCCGGGCGGGGTCGGCCAGCGCCTTCAGGCGCAATGCAACCTGCAGAGCATCGTCGTCACTCATCGGGCCCGCCGCCACGGGTGCACAGCACACCGGTGCGGTGGTGTCGACGATGGGGAGTGCCTTGGGCATGAGAACAATCCTGCCAGAGATATTGACATATATCAAAGAGGTAGGCATTCTGGAGCCAGTAGTAATTCGATATAAGTCTCACAGGTAGGAGCACCCCGATGTCCCGAGTTCAGTTGGCCCTCAACGTCGACAATCTCGACGAGGCTGTCACGTTCTACTCCAAGCTCTTCGGCGCCGAGCCGGCCAAACTCAAGCCCGGTTACGCCAACTTCGCGCTCACCGAGCCGCCACTGAAGCTGGTGCTCCTGGAGAACCCCGGCAACGGCGGCACCATCAACCACCTCGGTGTCGAAGTCGACTCCAGCGAGACAGTGCACGCCGAGATCGCCCGGCTCACCGGCGAAGGGTTGTTCACCGACGAAGAGATCGGCACCACGTGCTGCTTCGCCACCCAGGACAAGGTCTGGGTCACCGGACCCGGCGGTGAACGCTGGGAGGTCTACACCGTGCTCGCCGATTCCGAGACCTTCGGCTCCAGCCCACGCCAGCTCGACATCGAGAGCACCGGCGGCACCTGCTGCGGCGGACAGGCCGCGGATCAGACGACCTCGGAATCCGCCTGCTGCTGACGAGCCGCCGTCAGCGCTTCCAGCGCCGGTATCCCGACGGGCTCTACTGCCAGCAGAGGTACGACGGCGATCCGGTCGGCGTGTTCAGCTCTCACCCTGGCTATTTCGGGGAGTTCCGCGAGCGCTCGCTGCCGCAGCAGCGGCGCGGTGGGGTTCGCCGCGGCGAGCGAGTTGTTGATCACCCAGGCCCACGGGTGGATGCCGGCGCGTTCGAGCTCGGTCTGCAAGCCAACCGCTTCGAGCACCGGGGTCGTTTCGGCGAGGGTGATGATGAGCACCTTGGTCAGGCCCGGGTCCTGCAGACGCATCAGCGGCGTGGTGAAGTGTCTGTTGCCTAGTTGGCGGGCGACTTCCCGATGATAGGAGCCGGTCGCGTCGAGCAGCAACAAGGTGTGACCGGTCGGTGCCGTGTCCACGATGACGAATTTTTGCCGTGATTCGCTGATCACACGCGAAAATGCTTGGAAGACAGCCACTTCCTCGGTACAGGGCGACCGCAGGTCTTCTGCCAGCGTCGCTCGGCCTTGGTCGTCGAGACTGGCACCCTTCGTGGCCAGCACATGGTCGCGGTACGCGCGGGTCGCCTCGGCGGGGTCGATGCTCGACACGACGAGGGTCGGTAGGCTGCCGTGCAGCGTCTCGGTGAGGTGCCCGGCTGGGTCCGTGGTCGTCAGATGCACGTCGTACCCACGGTCGGCGAGGGCAACCGCGATGACGGCGGCAATGGTGGTCTTGCCGACCCCACCCTTGCCCATGCACATGATCAACCCGTGCTCGGCGCGGGCAAGTTCGTCTACCAGAGTCGCCAACGGCGCACTCGGCACGTCTAGATCCGGCCCCACCGGTTGATCCGGAAGGGCCGCGTTCGGAATGAGCAGGGAGGCGATCGCGCTCAGTCCCACGATGTTGGTGGGCTTGAGTTCGACCTGATCGATGGGAAGCGAACGCAATTCGTCCGGTACGGACGCGATCGCCTGCTGCTCGCGGTGGTAGATCGCCGTGGCAAGCGGGTCCGCGTCATCGGCCGGCGCGGGCAAGACACCGTTGATGACGACGTATTGTCGCCTCAAACCGATAGATGCGAGTTCCCGATGTGTACGGTCGATTTCGGCCAGCGTCGACTTCTGGGCGCGCGCCACCAGGACGACGCGGGTGCGGGCCGGGTCAGCCAACGCAGCCACCGCCTCGGCATAGACCGTGCGCTGCTTCTCCAACCCGGCCAGCGGTCCCAGACAGGACGCATCACCTTTGCCGTCGTTGAGGAATTCGGTCCAGGACCCAGGCAACTGCAGCAGCCGGATCGTGTGTCCGGTGGGCGCGGTGTCGAACAGGACGTGGTCGAAGCCACCGATCTGGCCGGCGGAATCGGTGAGCAATTCGGTGAATTCGTTGAAGGAAGCGATCTCCGTGGTGCACGAGCCGGACAGTTGTTCGGTGATCGAAGCGACCTCCGCCTCCGGCAGCAGGCCACGCACCGGGCCGATGATCCGTTCCCGATAAGCGTCCGCAGCCTGTTCTGGGTCGATTTCCAGGGCCGATAGTCCGTCGACGGTAGGGATCGCGGTGATGGTGTTGCCGATGCTCAGGCCGAAGACCTGGCCCACGTTGGAAGCCGGGTCGGTACTGACCAGCAACACCTTTCGACCCTGGCCAGTCAGCCTGATGGCGGTGGCACAGGCGATCGAGGTCTTGCCCACCCCGCCCTTGCCGGTGAAGAAGAGGAACCGCGGTGGACTGTCGAGAAACTTCATGTCAGCAACAGCCTGAGTCGCCGCAGCAGCCGCTGGGTGTCGGTGATGTCGAGTAGTCCGGTTCCTGCCGCTGGGGACACCGCAACCCCGGCCCAGGCAGCGAGTTGGCCTCGGTCGGGGTAGTGGCCGGTCATCGCGGTTACCCCGTCGACCAGAACCAGCGGTAACCCGTCGGAACCGGCGATGTCGAGAAAGGCTTTTACCGCATCGTTCTCGGCGAACGCGAGCGGTTCGCTCGCGAGGTTGTAGCGCGACACATTTCCGCCACGGCTGCGCACGAACTCCAGATCTGCGGAGAAACGTCACCAGTTCCTGTGGGACGTCATCACCGCAGACACCGGTGGCGCAGCACAGCGCGGGCTCGTATATCTCGACCGTGCTCATATCAAGACCTCCTCGGATCAGTTGGCACGAGCAGCAGCCCGTAGGCTTTTTGGCAAGCTGTCCTACGCGAACGGCGATGTCGTCGCGGATCAGTCGCATCCGTTCGATGCCGTCGATACCGCGCTGCGACGGCTCGTCGGTGTCCCAGTTCTCGAACCGGGGACCAGGCACGGGGTCGACGTGGGCTTCTCGTCCCAGCGTGACGACGACGTCGGCCCCGCGCAGGATTTCAAGGTCGATCGGTTTCGGGTGCTCGCCGACGATGTCGATGCCGAGCTCCTGAAGCGATTGCACCGAGAGCGGATTCAGGTCAACTCCGGGCCGCGTGCCCGCGGAGAACACCTCGATGGCATCAACGGCGATCGCCCGCATCAGACCGGCGGCCATCTGCGACTTGCCGCTGTTCTTTACGCACACGAACAGCACCGCGGGTCTTTTCATGGGCGTCCAGCACTCGGCAGAAGTTCGCCGATCGAGCGCCTCGACGCGAGTCTTGATCTCGTCGCGGATTGGGCGCACCGCGTCGAGACCCTTACCGGCCGGATCGGGCAGGCCCCAGTCGCGATAGCTGACGCCCGGAAACACCGGGCAGGCGTCTCCGCATCCCATGGTGATGACCACGTCGGAGGACTCGACCGCGTCGGGACTCAACAGTTTCGGCGACTGATCCGAGATGTCGATGCCGACCTCGGCCATCGCCGCCACCGCGGCGGGGTTGATCGCATGCGCGGGATCACTACCGGCAGAACGAACCTCGACCGCATCGCCGGCGAGATGCCGCAGAAATCCCGGCCGCCATCTGGGACCGGCCGGCGTTGTGGATGCAGACGAACAACACGCTCGGACGGGTGACTCGTCACAGCTTCTCCTTCGCGGCGAATCGATGGCGCAGGGCGAGCGACACGTACACCAGCCCGACCAGAACCGGCACCTCGATGAGCGGACCGACCACCCCGGCAAGCGCCTGCCCGGAAGTTGCGCCGTAGGTGGCGATCGCGACCGCGATGGCCAGCTCGAAGTTGTTGCCGGCAGCAGGTGAATGCCAGCGTCGTGGTGCGTTCGTACCCGAGCCCGAGCGCCGCGCCGACGGCGATAGCCGCCACTCCACATGATCGCGAAGTAGGCCAGCAGCGGGAGCGCGATGCGGACGACGTCCAAGGGCCGCGAGGTGATCTGATCACCCTGCAGCGCGAAGAGGATCACGATGGTGAACAGCAGGCCGTACAGCGCCCACGGGCCGATCTTCGGGATGAAGGTCGACTCGTACCATGTTGCGGCCCCTTGGCTTTTCGCCGTAGCGGCGGGTGAGGTACCCGGCCACCAAGGGGATTCCCAGGAAGATCAGCACCGATTTGGCGATCTGCCACGGCGAGGTGTCGATGGTGGTCTGCCCCAGACCCGAGCCAGCCGGGCAGCACCGACAGGTAGAACCAGCCCAGCACGGCGAAGATCAGCACCTGGATCACCGAGTTGATCGCGACCAGTACGGCGGCGGCCTCCCGGTCACCGCCGGCAAGGTCGTTCCAGATGATGACCATCGCGATGCACGGCGCCAGGCCGACGATGATGATGCCGGTGCGGTAGTCGGGCAGATCCGGCAGGAACACCCAGGCCAGGGTGAACATCAGTGCCGGGCCCACCAGCCAGACCATCACCAGCGCACTGATCAGCATCTTGCGGTCTCGGGTCACCGCGTCGAGGCGGTCGTAGCGGACCTTGGCCAGCACCGGATACATCATCACCAGCAGCCCCAGGGCGATCGGAAGTGAGATGCCGTCGATCTGTACGGCCGACACCACGTGTCCCAGGCCGGGAATCACCCGGCCGAGCAGAAGCCCGACGACCATGGCCGCGCCGATCCACACCGGCAGGAAGCGGTCGAGGGTGGACAGCTTGCCGACGACGGCAGGGTGTTCGGTGGTGGCGCTCATGCCGGCGATCTCCGCACATGCGCCGGCGGTCCGCGCCGGACCGCCATCGACGGAGAGGACCGCCGAAAGTTGCTGCAGCGCAGACGGAATGACCCAGTAGTACACCCAGCTGCCGCGACGCTCGCAGTCCAGCAACCCGGCTTCGCGCAGCACCTTCAAATGGTGCGAGATCGTGGGCTGCGACAGGTCGAACGATCCGGAGATGTCGCACACGCAGGCTTCGCCGCCGGCGTGGCTGGCGATCAGGCTTAGCAACCGCAGTCGCACCGGGTCACCGAGGGCCTTGAACATCCGCGCCAGATCGACGGCCGCACTCTGGGCCAACGGATCAGAGGCTAGATTAGACACCTATCGATATTGACAGATATCGAATCAGTTCACAACCACGCGGCTAGTTAAACTACCCGAACCGTCCGGAGATGTAGTCCTCCGTGGCCCGCTGGGTGGGGTTGGAGAAGATCTTCTCGGTGTCGTCCACCTCGACCAGCTTGCCGGGCTTACCCGTCGCCTCGAGGTTGAAGAATGCGGTCTGGTCGCTGACGCGGGCGGCCTGCTGCATGTTGTGCGTGACGATGACGATCGTGAAGTCCTGCTTCAGTTCGGCGATCAGGTCCTCGATGGCCAGCGTCGAAATCGGGTCCAGCGCCGAACACGGCTCGTCCATCAGCAGCACATCCGGTTGCACCGCGATCGCGCGAGCGATGCACAACCGCTGCTGCTGACCGCCCGAGAGCCCGCCGCCCGGCTTGTCGAGCCGGTCCTTGACCTCATTCCACAGATTGGCGCCCTTCAGCGAACGTTCCGCGGTCTCGTCGAGGACCTTGCGGTTGCGCACACCCTGCAGCTTCAGGCCGGCGACCACATTGTCCTTGATCGACATAGTCGGAAAGGGATTCGGCCGCTGGAACACCATGCCGATGGTCTTGCGCACGCTCACCGGGTCCACGCCGGAGCCGTAGATGTCCTCGCCGTCGAGCAGCACCGAGCCCTCCACCCGCGCACCGGGAATCACCTCGTGCATGCGGTTGAGGGTGCGCAGTACCGTCGACTTGCCGCAACCTGACGGACCGATGAACGCCGTCACGCTGCGGGGCAGCACCGACATGCTGACATCGGCAACTGCATGGAAGGACCCGTAGTAGATGTTCAGGTCTTTCATGTCGATACGCTTGGCCACTTCGACTCCTTATCGCTTCATGCCAGAGATGGTCATCGACGGTTCCGATTCAGGAACCGGCTGACCATGGCAGCCGCCAGATAGAGGATGGCGACCAGCACGATCAGGGTCAGCGCCGCTCCCCACACCCGTTGCACGCCGGCCGCTTCCGGGTTCTTCAGTTCCGTGTAGATCAACAACGGCAGCGAGGCCATGTTGCCGTGCAGCACATCGAAGTTGATCGCGGTGCTGTAGCCGACCAGGATCAGCACCGGGGCGGTTTCGCCCATCACCCGGGCCAGTGCCAACAGAATGCCGCTGAGCATGCCGGGAAGGGCCGTGGGAATGACGATCCGGACGATGGTCTTCCACTTCGGGACACCGAGAGCGTAGGACGCCTCGCGCAATTCGTCGGGAACCAGCTTCAGCATCTCCTCGGTGCTTCGTACGACGAGAGGCAGCATGAGGAGAACCAGAGCCAGCGCCACCGCGAACGCGCTCTGCGGGAAGCCCATGGTGGCGATCCACAATGCGAAAATGAAGAGCGCTGCGACGATTGACGGAACGCCCGCGAGGATGTCGACCATGAAGGTGGTCACCTTGGCCAATCGCCCGGTTCCGTACTCGACCAGGTAGACGCCCACCATGATGCCGAGCGGCACCGAGAACACCGCCGCGATCGCCGCCTGGACGAGCGTGCCGTAGATCGCGTGGTAAACGCCGCCGCTGAACTGCTCCGGCAGGACACCGTAGAGCGAATGCGCCCACCAATCCACCGATATGATCGCGCGGAAGCCCTTGAGCAGCACCGTGTATAGCAGCCACACCAACGGAACCATCGCGATAGCGAAAGAGGCCATGAACAGACCCGCTGCGACCTTGTTCTTCACCTTGCGGCTCATGCTGATGGGGTGAAATGTCGGCCCCTTCAGCGCGGAGTCGAGTGTAGCCTGCGTCATCCTCCGCTCACCCTTCCTCCGGATGCCGCGCGAGCGAGCGCGTTGACCACGAACGTCAGCAAGAACAAGACGAAGCCGGCGGCGATGTAGGCGCCGGTCGGCAGCGGCGCACTGAACTCGGCGGCAGCCGAGGCGATCTTCGACGCGAAGGTATAGCCGCCGTCGAACAACGACCAGTGTCCGGCCTTGGCCGCAGCGCGCAGGATGATCAACACGGCGACCGTCTCACCGAGGGCACGCCCGAGACCCAGCATGGCTCCGGCGATCGTGCCACTGCGGCCGTAGGGGAAGACCGTCATCCGGATCACTTCCCATTTGGTCGCGCCGAGCGCCTGGGCGGCCTCGACGTGCCCCGGCGGGGTCAGACTGAACACATCGCGGGTGACCGAAGTGATGATCGGCAGGATCATCACCGCGAGGACGATCCCTGCGGTGAAGATGGTGCCGCCGCCGGCGATCGAGACGTTGCCGTCGGCAAACAGGAAAAACCAACCCAGATTGTTGTTGAGGAATCGCGCGACCGGATCGAGCCAGGGCGCCAGCACGAAGATGCCCCACAGACCGAAGACGATCGACGGCACCGCAGCGAGCAGGTCCACCAGCATCGCGAACGGCTTGGCGAGCCGGCGTGGGGCGTAGTTGGTCAGAAATGCCGCGATCCCAACGGCGATGGGAACGGCGATCACCAATGCGAAGACGGAGCTGAGCACCGTGACCTGCAGGAGCTCGGCGATGCCGAACCGCAGGTTGCCCGGGTCGGTGGTGATGAACTCCGAGCTGGTGAAGAAGTTCGCCTTGTTGACCAGAAGTGACGGCCATGCGCGGATCAGCAGGAACAGACCCATCAAGGCGATAGCACCGATGATGGTTGCGCCGGCGGCGATGGCCAGCGACCTGAAGATCTGGTCGCCCCAGCGGCCGTCACCGCTCTTCAAGCCGGACCGCTTCGGCGGCTCCTCGTACATTCCGGCAGTATCTCCCTCAGGTTGTGGGCTTGCAGGTTGTGCTTGCGAGCCCACAACGATCGGATCTGGTCTCAGCGTCATGATCGCACCGAATCAGGATATTGCGTTGATCGCGGTGGAGAGACGCTCCTTGAAGCGATCCGGGATCGGGATGTAGCCATTGTCCTCGAGACCCTTTTGTCCTTCGTTGATCGCAACGGTCAGGAACTTCTTCAGGGCCGGGGGAACGTCGGCCTGCGGGTATTTCGAGCAGACGATCTCGTAGGTCGCCAGCATGATTGGGTACGTGCCCGGTTCGGTGGGCGTATAGAACGAGGTTGTGTCCAGCACCAGGTCGTTGCCTTCACCTTTGACCTTTACGCTGTCGATCGACTTCGCGGCCGAGTCGGTCGTGAGCGGCACCGGATCCGGTCCCCCGGAGGTGATGATCTGCGCGGTCTGCAGGCCCTGACTCTTGGCGTAGGACCACTCGTTGTAGGTAATGGATCCGGGCGTGTTCTTGATCGCCGCGGAGGTGCCCTCGTTGCCCTGGGCGCCCTCACCGACTCCTCCGGCGAAGGACTTGCCGGCGCCCTTGCCCCAGGCTCCCTGCGACGCGGCGTCGAGGTACTTCTGGAAGTTGTCGGTGGTGCCCGACTCATCGCTGCGGAACAGGACGGTGATCGGCTGGTCGGGCAGTGCCTTGCCTTGGTTCAGCCCGGCGATCTCGGGGTCGTTCCACTTCTTGACGGTGCCGTTGAAGATCTTGGCCAAGGTGGGCCCGTCGAGTGCGAGGGCGTCAACACCGGCCAAGTTGTAGGTGACCGCAATCGGCCCGAAGACAGCCGGGAGGTTCCACGCGTCGTTGCCCCCGCAGCGCTGCTTGGCCTTCTCGTACTCGCCCTTCTCTTGGCTCAACGGTGAGTCGGAGCCACCGAAATCGGTTACCCCGCCGACGAATTCGGAGACACCGGCACCGGAGCCGCTCGACGTGTAGTTGACGGTGAACCCCGGGCAGGCCGCTTGGTAGGCAGTGATGAAGCGCGTCATCGCGTTCTTCTGCGCCGATGAGCCGCTGGCTTTCAAGGCTTGCTTGCCCGAGCAGTCACCCGCCCCACCGGACGTCGCCTGATTCTCGTTGCTTCCACATCCGGAGAGGGCCAGCGCGACGATTGCCGTCGCGGACACGGTCGTGCCGAAGGCCTTGCCAATGCTGCTGAAGCTCACTGATCCCACTTTCCCTGGTCGACTTGAAGACTCTTGGGAAACGTAAGCGGCCGCGGTGCACGGAACGGACATGGAAGGTGAACGCAAGGTGAACAGGTTGATGAACGGAGCATTGCAAACAGCCGGTAATCAGCTGTGCGAGCCTCACGCGTCTCGCGCGTCAATATCGGCCGGTGCGGGCGGTTTGAAGGCCGTGTCCACGTTCGACACCGCAAATCCGAGCCGTCGGTAGGTGTTGACCGCCGCGGTGTTGTCGGACTCCACATAGAGCATCACCGCGGCGTCGTCGTGTGCACCCAGGCGCCGAGCGAGGTGCTCGATGCCCACCGCCGTCAGCGTGCGACCCAGACCCCGCCCCTGCGCCGCGGGATCGACGCCGACCACGTACACCTCACCGAGGCCGGGGGTGTCGGTATGCACCTTCGTCCAGTGGAACCCCGCCAGTCCCCCGGTGGTCTCGTCGAACGCCAGGAACAACCCGTTCGGATCGAACCACGGCTCGCCGCGCCGTTCGGCAAGGTCGGCTTCGGTCCACCCGGCCTGCTCGGGATGCCAGGCGAAGGCGGCGTTGTTGACTCTCAGCAGCTCGGGATCATCGGCCGGCCCGCCGTAGGTGCGGATCACGATGCCCTCGGGCACAACGAGTTCCGGGGTGTCATCCAGCGGACGCCGCATCTGCAGCAGCTCGCGGACGACCGACATCTCCATGGCGTCCGCGACTGCCCGCGCCGCGGGCTGGGTGCCGTGCGCCCAGAACCGGACCCGCCCGTCGCTGCGAATGGTCGCGGCCCGGAGCAGCGCCGTCCCGATGCCCCGGCGGCGCGCCCCCGGGTGGACGACGATCTCGCCCATCGCGTCGGCGCCGTCGCGGCCCGGTGTCAGGTTCAGGTAGCCCACGATGTCCGCGCCCTCGGTGGCGACCGCGTGATCGGTGCGCTCGTGGGAGAGCTCGCGAAGAACCTGCTCGCCGACCGGGGGCACACCGTCGGACTGCGCGGCCGCGGCGATGAGCTCACGCACCTGCGCCTGCTGCCCCGGCGACAGAACGGGATGCCAGGCCAGTTCGGTCACTGACTGCGGAGTGGGTGCGACATCGAGCCGGCCGAACGCAGCGCGTCCTGCACCGACTCCGACAGGTTCTCGTCGGCCAGTTCGTCCCCGGGGGCGAACCCGTCGTGCTCGTCCTCGTCGGCGTAGTCGGTGTCGACGGCCGCGGGGCGACCACGGGCCGGGCGCACCGCCTTGTAGCCGACGTTGCGAACCGTCCCGATCAACGACTCGTACTCCGGGCCGAGCTTGGCCCGCAACCGCCGCACGTGCACGTCGACCGTTCGGGTGCCGCCGAAGAAGTCGTAACCCCAGACCTCCTGCAGCAGCTGTGCGCGGGTGAACACCCGGCCGGCATGCTGTGCGAGGTACTTGAGCAGTTCGAACTCCTTGTACGTCAGATCCAGCGGGCGCCCCCGCAGCCGCGCGGTGTAGGTGCCCTCGTCGATGACCAGCTCGCCGAGGCTGACCTTGCCGGCACTCTCCTGGCTGGCCATGCCGCCGCGCCTGCCGACCAACAGCCGCAACCGCGCGTCGATCTCGGCAGGGCCGGTGCTGGGCAAGAGGATCTCGTCGAGGCCCCAGTCGGTGTTCACCGCGACCAGGCCGCCCTCGTTGACCACGGCGACCACCGGGACCGAGGTGCCGGTGGTGCCGAGCAGCCGGCACAGGCCGCGGGCAGCGGCCAGATCCGTGCGCGCGTCGACGATCGCGATGTCCGCGGTACCCGCTTCCAGCAGGGACGACACCTCGGTCGGGGCGGACCGCACGTTGTGGGCCAGCAGCGACAACGAGGGCAGTACCGACTCCGGTCGCGGGTCGACGGTGAGAAGTAGTAGGTCCAACACACTCTCCAATGCCCCGGAACCTCATCGTCGACTTCGATGTCGCGGTGATCTCCCAGATTCATGGGGGACACACGGCCGTTACCGACCATCGGGGTTCTACTTTAACCCGCGACCTGCTATTTAGCCGATCCGAGTCGTTCAACCGCCTTCCCCCGGGCACGCGGCGGCGCGGTCACCGACCGTGGTGGGCCAGAATGTTGGGGTGCGCAAGCTGCTGATCGCCCTGGGCGCCGTGGTCTTCGCGGTCATCGTCGGGGCGGTCGGCGCCGACTTCGGGGCGACCATCTACGCCGAGTATCGGCTGGCCCGCACCGTTCGCAACGCCTCCGGTCTGTCCTTCGACCCGTCGGTGGCGATCCTGGGCTTTCCGTTCATCCGGCAGGCCATCAACCACCACTACGACGAGATCGAGATCAAGGCCAACGGCGTGGCCCACCCCGTCGTGGGCAAAGCCGGCCTGGAGGCCACCATGCACGACATCGACCTCACCGCCGCGTCGTGGCTGATCAGGCCCGATGCTCCGTTGCCCGTCGGCAAGCTGGAGAGCCGCATCATCATCGACTCCGCGCACGTCGGCCGCTTCCTGGGCATGAAGGACCTGATGGTGGAGGCGCCGTCGAAAGACACCAACGACGCCACCGGCGGCACCACCGAGTCGGGCATCTCCGGCAGCACGGGGCTGGTGTTCACCGGCACACCGACCAAGGCCGGGTTCGACAAACGCACCAGCGTGACGGTGGATCTGTCGATCGCCGGTGACGACGAGACCACCCTCGTGTTCACCCCGACCGGCGTGGTCACCGGGCCGGGCACCGCCGACCAGACCGTGCCGGAGGACAAGAAGGACGCCGTGCTCGCCGCCTTCGCCGGCAGCATGCCCGGACAGAAGCTGCCGTACGGCGTCCGGCCGACCACCGAGGGGGTCCGCGGGTCCGACGTCATCATCGAAGGCATCGCCACGGGAGTAACCATTCGCCTGGAAGCGTTCAGGCAGTCATGACTCCCGCCTTGGTCACCGCGATCGCCGCGATCGCCGCCGCGCTGGGCGTGGCCGCCGTCGCCGGTGTTCTGCACACCCGGCGCGCCGGCGTGCTTCGCCACACCGCTGAGCCGCCCGATCTGGACACCAGCGATCTGGGCCTGTCCGGCACCGGACCCACCGTGGTGCACTTCAGCGCCGTCTGGTGCGGACCGTGCGCCGGGGTCCGGCGGGTGGTCAACCAGGTGTGCTCGGACCTGGGTGAGGTAGCTCACGTCGAGATCGATATGGACGCCAATCCCGCTACGGCGCGCAAGCTTTCGGTGATGTCGCTTCCGACCACCTTTATTTTCGACGCCGACGGCCGGCAGCGGTATCGGTCGGCGGGGGTTCCCAAGGCGGCTGACCTGCGGTCGGCACTCGAACCTCTATTGGCCTGATACCGAGGTTATTGGGTAGCATGTCTGCTGTGTCAGCCCGCCTCGAGCTCGTGCTCACCAAGCGCCGCGCAGTCGACCTGTGCCGCGTTGCGGGTTGTTGCTGTTGTTGTTGTAGCTGCTGAGTAGCCGCGCCTTCGTTTTCGCGCCGCCACTCGCGGAGCAGCCGTTTGTGGCTTGCCGCCGTCTCAGCCCCAATCCAGCAACAGGAGTAGATACATGTCGACTGTCACCAAGACCACCACCGCCGCACCCGCGCAGGTGGACGTTCGCGGCCCCCGCTTCGCGGCCTGGCTCACCACCGCAGTCCTGATAGCGGTACTCGTCCTCAGCGCCGTCAGCACGCCTGCCGCGGCGATCTTGCTTGCGGCCCAAGCCGTCGTGTTCGCGATCGGTGCGCTGCGCGGCCCCCGCCGGCATCCCTACGGATTGATCTTCGCGAAGTTGGTGGCACCGCGACTGAGCCCGGTGACCGAACGGGAACCCGTGCCGCCGTTGAAGTTTGCGCAACTCGTCGGGTTCGCCTTCGCCGTCGCGGGGGTGGCCGGGTTCATGCTGGGCGTGCCATTGCTCGGCGTCGTGGCGACCGCGTTCGCGCTTTTCGCCGCCTTCCTCAACGCGGCGTTCGGAATCTGCCTGGGCTGCCAGATCTATCCATTGGTGGCTCGGCTGCGCCGTACACCCAGTTCCGCCTAAGCCTCCTAGACAAGCAATCGAAAGGATCGCCGCCATGGCTCGCTCCGACGTCCTGGTCTCCGCTGACTGGGCCGAGAGCAATCTCGACGCACCGAACGTCGTCTTCGTCGAGGTCGACGAGGACGCCAGTGCCTACGACACCGGCCACATCGCCGGTGCGGTCAAGTTGGACTGGAAGACCGACTTGCAGGATCCGGTCAAGCGGGATTTCGTTGACGCCCAGCAGTTCTCGAAGCTGCTGAGCGACCAGGGGATCGCCAACGACGACACCGTCGTCCTCTACGGCGGCAACAACAACTGGTTCGCCGCCTACGCGTACTGGTATTTCAAGCTGTACGGCCACGAAGACGTCAAGCTGCTCGACGGCGGGCGCAAGAAGTGGGAGCTCGACGGCCGTGCGCTGTCGGCCGACACGGTCAGCCGTCCTGCCACCAGCTACACCGCCAACGCGCCCGACAACACCATCCGCGCCTTCCGCGACGAGGTGATCGCCGCGATCAACACCAAGAACCTCGTCGACGTGCGCTCCCCCGACGAGTTCTCGGGCAAGATCCTGGCGCCCGCGCACCTGCCCCAGGAGCAGAGCCAGCGGCCCGGCCACATTCCCGGGGCGATCAATGTGCCCTGGAGCAAGGCCGCCAACGAGGACGGCACCTTCAAGTCCGACGAGGACCTGGCCAAGCTCTACGCCGGGGCCGGCCTGGACGGCGAGAAGGAAACGATCGCCTACTGCCGAATCGGTGAGCGGTCGTCGCACACCTGGTTCGTGCTGCGCGAACTGTTGGGCCACCGGAATGTAAAGAACTACGACGGCAGTTGGACGGAATACGGCTCCCTCGTGGGCGCCCCGATCGAGTTGGGAAGTTGATCATGTGCTCAGCCCCTAAGCAAGGACAGACGTTGCCCGCAGGCGTCGACCTGGAGAAGGAAACGGTCATCACCGGCCGGGTCGTCGACGGGTCGGGACAGTCGGTCGGCGGCGCGTTCGTCCGCCTGCTGGACGGCTCCGACGAGTTCACCGCCGAAGTCGTGGCCTCGGCGACCGGTGACTTCCGGTTCTTCGCCGCCCCGGGTACGTGGACGGTCCGGGCGCTGTCGAAGGTGGGCAACGGCGACGCCACGGTGGCGCCGACTGGCGCCGGCATCCATGACGTCGACGTCAAGGTCGCCTGACGACGAAGCCGGCGAGGGACGAGCCGGTGAGGAGTCCGGCCATCGATCTCGCCTGACGACGCCACGGAGATACACTGACGCCGTGGTGCTCTTCTACGAGATCCTTCTGGTTGCCACCGTTGTGGTTATCACCTGGTTCGCGCTGTATGCGCTCTACCGTTTGATCACCGACGAGTCGTGACAGAAGACATCGCAGGCAGCGGCGACCGCGCTGTAGCTGCCGCAATCGAACGGGCCAAGGAGACGGCCGGGCGCAACATCCCCGTCTTCGAGGACCTTCCCCTTCCGCCCGACACCGCGAACCTGCGACTGGGCGCGAATCTGCACGATGCCCTGCTGGCGTTGTTACCTCTGGTCGGGGTGTGGCGCGGCGAGGGCGAGGGCCGCAGCCCGCACGGCGACTACCGGTTCGGCCAGCAGATCATCGTGTCCCACGACGGGGGCGACTACCTGAACTGGGAAGCCCGCTCCTGGCGCCTCGACGAGGGCGGCGACTACCACTCGCCGGCGCTGCGCGAGACCGGCTTCTGGCGATTCGTCGACGACCCCAACGACGCGGGTGAATCCCAGGCGATCGAACTGCTGCTGGCGCACTCCGCCGGCTACGTCGAACTGTTCTACGGCCAGCCCCTAACCCAGTCCTCGTGGGAGCTGGTGACCGACGCCCTGGCCCGCAGCAAGTCCGGCATGCTGGTCGGCGGCGCCAAACGCCTCTACGGGATCGTCGAGGGCGGCGATCTGGCGTACGTCGAGGAGCGGGTGGACGCCGACGGCGGCCTGGTGCCGCACCTGTCCGCGCGGCTGTCGCGACATGTGGGCTGAATGACGAACCGACTGCTGGCGGTCATCGCCGCGGCCACGGTGCTCGCTGGTTGTGCGTCCAGCCCGACTCCGTCGCAGCCGAGCGCCATCAGCCCGGCGCCGACCTCGGGCAGTCCCGCGCCTGCCGAGCACGGCTCGTTGGCGTCGTGCCTGCACAGCCATGGCGTGCCCGACTCTGCCGGGTCCGCGGTGCTGGGTCCGCCGCCCGGTGTGGACCAGGCGACCTGGGATCAGGCGATGAAAGACTGCTCGACGCTGGCGCCGGGACCTGCTGCGCCCTGAGTTCGCCCCGCGGTCCGGACCACTGCCTCGCTTGCCAGCCTTCGAGTGACAACCGCTCGACTCGGTGTGCCACTGTCGCTGCGAGGCGGGCACTCATAACCCCCGCACAGCCTCGTGCTACACCGCGCCTAACCGGGTTGCATACGGTCGGCGGAGTTCACGACCCGACACGAGGAGATCGACATGATTCTGCGACCGCTCTATGCCGCCGCCATGGCCACCGTCGGTGCGGCGCTGGTCGGCGGTGCGCTGGCCTGCTCACCCCCGAGTGGGGCAGCACCGGCGAATCCCGGCGGGCCCGGAGATCCGTTCATCGGTTGCATGACCGACAACGGAGTGCCGGCGCCGCAGGGCGGACGGGGCGGACCCGGGGCTCCGAGTGGTCATCCCGACGGGCCGCCGCCGTCGGGTGCACCGCAACCCGGCCAGGGCGGCACTCCGCCGGCACCGCCGGGAGTCGACCAGGGCGTGTGGACCAAGGGACTGCAGGCCTGCCAGTCGCTGGCTCCCAACCCACCGCAGCGCTAGGCCCAGACATGGGTCGGCCCCCGAGCTTTGGGTTCCTGGTTGGACGGACCGGGAGCTCGGGGGCCGGGTAGCTGCCTGGAATTCGCCAGCGCGCGCAGGGCGAAGGTGATTCCGGCACCTGGTGCTGCTAGCGGGCAGCCACCTCACATGTCCAAGGATTACCACTCAAAATTCCGGACCACCTCCTTCCTTGTGTACGGCCGAAGCTACCCGTGCCGGCCGACACTTGCCAACAGTTTTTCGCGGTCAGCGATCGCTGAGGATGGCGGCGTCGACCAGCTCGGCCACCTCGGCGGTCAGGGCCGAGGGCATCAGCAGGCACCCGTCGAGGGTGTGCACCCTGGCCGCGAGCGTGATGCTCGATACCAGCCAAACACCTTGGGCGGCAAACAGGTCCGCAGGCTGCAGCGCTCGGTAGTCGCAGTCGTAGCCCTTGTCCCGGGCGACCTCGAACAAGGCCTGCTGGGTGGTGCCGCGCAGGATCGGGTACCAGGGCGGCGGCGTCAGCAGGCAGGGCCGGCCCTCCTCGCCCTCGGTGGCCATCACGACCGTTGATCGCGGGCCTTCGAGGATGTGACCGTCCGAGCTGACGAAGATGACGTCGCCGGCGCCGTTGGCGGCGGCGTGGCGCAACGCAGCCATGTTCACCGCATACGACAACGTCTTGGCTCCGGCCAGGAGCCACGGCATGGCGCCCACTCCGGCCACCGGCAGCCCACGCTCGAGCAGCACTGCGGCCACACCGTCACAGCGGGCGGCGACCACCCGCGGGGCCAGCGGGCTGACCATGGCATACGCCGTCGGATCGGAGCCGCTTTCCCGCCCGCGGCTGTAGACCAGTCGCAGCGCACCCTCGTCGCCGGTCGCCAACGTCCACCGCGCCACCGCGGCTTCGATGGCGTGGCGCCACGCCGCCAGGTCGGGATGGGGCAGGTTGGTCATCTCGGCCGACTGCGCCAGTCGGCGCAGATGCGATTCGACCAGGCAGGCGCCGCCGTCGCGCACCAGCAATGTCTCGAAGACCCCGTCACCGCGCACCGCGGCCAGGTCGTCGGCGAACAGCAGCGGCTGCTCCGGATCGTGCACCTCGCCGTCGAGCGTGACGACCACCGATAACTGCCGGGACATGAGCTCAGAGCGTACTGCGGGGTCCGTAGAGTTGATGTGTGTCAGCCGTCCCCGCTCCCAGCAGCTCACCCGACGCCGGCGCCGTCTGGCACTACGGCGATCCGCTCGGCGAGCAGCGCGCGGCCGAGCACGAAGCCGTGATCGTCGACCGCTCTCACCGATCCGTCATCGCACTGGCCGGAGCCGAGCGGCGCAGTTGGTTGCATTCGCTGTCCAGCCAGCACGTCGCCGATCAGCCCGACGGCAGCTGCACCCAGAACCTCAGTCTGGACGGCCAGGGCCGCGTGGAGGATCACTGGATTCAGACCGAGTTGGGCGGTGTCACCTACCTCGACACCGAACCCTGGCGTGGCGAGCCGCTGCTGGCTTACCTGCGCAAAATGGTGTTCTGGGCCGACGTGCAGCTCGAGGAAGCCGACCTGGCGGTGTTGTCGCTGCTCGGGCCCGGCCTGGCCGATCCGGCGGTGATGGCCGCGCTGGGCCTGGACGGGCTGCCCCTCGAGTCGGCCGCCGTCGCCCTGCCACGCGGCGGGTTCGCGCGGCGGCTTCCCGTCCACCGCGGGCCAGATCGAACTCGACCTGCTGGTCCCCCGCGCCGACGTCGCCGACTGGCTGGCCCGGCTGACCGCCGCCGGGGTGCGCCGCGCCGGGATCTGGGCCTACGAGGCGCACCGGGTGGCGGCCCGCCGTCCCCGGCTGGGAGTGGACACCGACGACCGGACGATTCCCCACGAGGTCGGCTGGATCGGCCCGCCCGGCGAGGGGGCGGTGCACTTGGACAAGGGCTGCTACCGGGGCCAGGAGACCGTCGCCCGCGTCCACAACCTGGGTAAACCGCCCCGCATGCTGGTCCTGCTGCACCTCGACGGCTCCGGTGACCGCCCGAGTACCGGGGACCCGGTGCTGGCGGGCGGCCGCACCGTCGGCCGCCTGGGCACCATCGTCGACCACGTCGACCTGGGTCCGATCGCGTTGGCCCTGCTCAAGCGGGGGATTCCGGCCGGTACAGCCCTCAGCACGGGCGGTGAGCACCAGGTTGCGGCGGAAATCGACCCCGATTCGCTTCCGCCGGCCGACGTCACAGGGGCCGGCCGGCTGGCCGTTGAGCGACTGCGCGGCGGCGGCGCCGGATGATGTTCACCTCCGGCGCACCCGGCCTGACAGCACATCGCCGTGGGGCGCGGTAAAGTGATCCCAGGACAATAACCAACACACAGATCGGAGCCGCCTGAATTCGGGCCGCTCCGTTATTGCGCGAGGGGGTTCCCCCATGGGCCGCGGCCGGGCGAAGGCAAAGCAGACCAAGGTTGCTCGAGAGCTGAAATACAGCTCTCCGCACATCGATGTCGATCGGCTCCGCAAGGAGCTGGCCGGTTCGGGCGGGAGCGAACCCGAAAAGTCCGAGAACGGGTTCGTCGAGGACTCATGGACCGACGAGGACGACTGGCGGCCCTGAGCCGCCCCCTTCACTAAAACCGCGGGTGCTGTCCCACGAGCTTGGCTCGTGGGCCGTCTTTACCCTTGGCGACAGTCCCCAGCGTCCAGCAGCTCAGGTGCCGCGCGGTCAGGATCGCCAACGCGCGATCGGTGTCCTCCGGCGCGACCACAGCGACCATGCCGATCCCCATGTTGAACGTCTTTTCCATCTCGGCGCGCTCGATCCGCCCGCGCTGGGCGATCATCGTGAAAACCGGTGCCGGCGTCCAGGTTCCGCGATCGAGCTCGGCGACCAGACCGTGCGGGACCACCCGTTCGAGATTGCCGGCAAGGCCGCCCCCGGTGACGTGGCAGAAGGTGCGGACCTGGGTTTCGGCGGCCAGCGCCAGGCAGTCCTTGGCGTAGATGCGGGTCGGCTCGAGGAGTTCCTCGCCGAGGGTGCGGCCGAACTCCTCGACGTGTCCGGCCAGGCTCATCCGGTCGATCTCGAGCAGCACCTTGCGGGCCAGCGAGTAGCCGTTGGAGTGCAGGCCCGAGGAGCCCATCGCGATGATCACGTCACCGGGCCGGACCCGGTCGGGTCCCAGCACGTCGTCGGCCTCGACGACGCCGATGCCGGTGGCGGAGATGTCGTAGTGGTCGGGCTCCATCAGGCCGGGATGTTCGGCGGTCTCCCCGCCGAGCAGGGCGCAGCCGGCGATCACGCAGCCGTCGGCGATTCCGCCGACGATGGCGCTGACCCGCTCGGGCACGGTGCGCCCGACGGCGATGTAATCCTGCAGGAACAGCGGCTCCGCGCCGCACACCACGAGGTCGTCGACGACCATCGCGACCAGGTCGAGCCCGACCGTGTCGTGCTTGTCCATCGCCTGCGCGACCGCCAGTTTGGTGCCCACCCCGTCGGTGGAGGCGGCCAGCACCGGCTCTCGGTAGCCGCCGCGTAGCGCGAACAGCCCGGCGAAGCCGCCCAGGCCACCGCGCACCTCGGCCCGGGTGGCCCGCTTGGCCAGCGGCTTGAACAGTTCGACTGCGCGATCACCGGCCTCGATGTCCACCCCGGCCGATGCGTAGGAGATGCGGTGGTCTTCCCCGCGACCCGTCATCGTTGGTTCGCCCGCTGCGACACGCTCATCGGGCATAAGGCTACCGGTCGCCGACCGCCGCCGGTACGTGCCCGCAACTGTGGATCAGCTGACGTTGCGGATCAGCCACTCGTTGAGGGGCACCGCCGCGCGCAGCGTGGTGACCACCCGCTCCTTGGCCTTCTTGGTGCCCAGCCAGGCCGCGGTCGGCCAGCTCCTCATCATCGCGATGCCCTTGTACCGCAGCAGCTCGATCCGCGGATGATCCTTCGGGTAGCCCTTGGGAGCGGTCTTGAGCACGTCATGGGCCATCGTCTGGTACCCGCCGTCGTGCAGGGCGGCGACGATCTTCACCAGTTCCAGCCCTGACTTCGGGGCGTCGACGGCCTCCCGGTAACGGGCCAGCGCGGCCGGGTCGGGCATGTACAGGCCGCTGCCCACCGAGAGCCCGTCGGCGGAGAACGACACGTACCCCTCGCCGATACGGGCGGCGCAGTTGGTCTTGTACGGCGTCTTGTCGGCGCTGAACCGGGTGTCGCGATAGGGCCGGAACAACTTGCCGGATCCGAACTCGCCGGCCAGTTCAGCCAGCAGTTCCTCCATCGGGGCCTTCACGTAGCGGTCGTAGACCGCTTTGTGGTCCTGCCAGTAGACCCTGGAGTTGTCGGCCTCCAGGCCCTCGTAGAACTCGATCGCCTCGATCGGCCAGCCCGCGAACGCCATGGGTTCATTGTGGGTGAGCTCAGCGCCGGTCGTGGGTGATCCCGGCGCATTTCCGGGCGCGGCAGGTTGCCGCTGTGACACCCTGACATCCATGAAGGCACTGTTCGCAAGCATCGGCCTCGCCGCGTTGGTCCTGCTGTTCGCCGTCCCCGCGTCCGCGACACCGGGCACCGGGGTCCAGGTCGAGACGCTGTCGAAGAACACCGTCGACGGCATGGACTACGTCGTCGCCACGATCACCGTCGCCCCGGGCGGCGGCACCGGCTGGCACTACCACCCCGGCGAGGTGTTCGGCTTCATCCGCGAGGGCGCGATGACGCACTACGACGGCGCCTGCCAGGTCGACGAAGTCTACCAGACCGGCGCCCCGGTGAAGGAGGGCGTGGGTCCGGGCTTCGTGCACAACGGCCGCAACCAGGGCACCACCCCGCTGGTGATGGAGATCGCCTACATCAACCCGGCCGGCGTCCGCTGTCGGTCGAGGTGCCCGAGCCGGAGAACTGCCTCATTCCCTGACGGCCCTGTGACGGCATCCCGGACCCGGATGCGGGCAACCCCGGCTGCGGAGTTCAATGGCAGCAGGGTGAGGAACGGAGGCCGGTGTGGCGGGTGAGCAGATTCGGTGTCTGGTGACAGGTGCCACCGGCTACATCGGTGGGCGCCTGGTGCCCCGGCTTCTGGACAGCGGCTTCGCCGTTCGGGCGCTGGCCCGCAACCCCGACAAGCTCTCCGCCGTGCCGTGGCGCGACGCGGTCGAGGTAGCGCGCGGCGATCTCGACGACGGCGACTCGCTGGTGGCGGCGTTCGACGATGTCGACGTCGTCTACTACCTGGTGCATTCGATGGGTACCTCGAAGGACTTCGCGCCGACGAGCGCCGCGCCGCCCAGAACGTCGTGACGGCGGCGCGCAAGGCGGGCGTCCGGCGCATCATCTACCTCAGCGGGCTGCATCCCGAGGGCGCGGAACTGTCGACGCACCTGACATCGCGCACCACGGTGGGCGAGATCCTGATCGCGTCCGGCATCGAGACCATCGTGCTGCAGGCCGGTGTGGTGGTCGGGTCGGGCTCGGCATCGTTCGAGATGATCCGCCACCTGACCGACCGACTGCCGGTGATGACCACCCCGAAGTGGGTGCACAACAAGATCCAGCCGATCGCGATCCGCGACGTGCTGCACTATCTGGTCGCCGCCGCCACTGCCGAGGTGCCCATGTCGCGGACGTGGGACATCGGCGGTCCGGACGTCCTCGAGTACGGCGACATGATGCAGATCTACGCCGAGGTCGCCGGGCTGAGCCGCCGGCACATGCTGGTGCTGCCGGTGCTGACGCCGCGCATCGCCGCGCTGTGGGTGGGTCTGGTGACCCCGATCCCGTCCGGGCTGGCGCGCCCACTGGTCGAGTCGCTGCACTGTGATGCGGTGATGGACAACCACGACATCGACACGGTCATCCCGCCGCCGCCGGCCGGCCTGACCCCGTACCGGAAGTCGGTGTCGCTGGCACTGGCCCGCATCGCGCGCGGCGAGGTGGAGACCGCGTGGAACACCGGGACGGCCGCGCAACTGCCCAGCGACCCCGAGTGGGCCGGCGAGGTCGTATACACCGAAACCTGTTCCCGGCACAGCGATGTCGGCCCGGAACAGTTGTGGAAGGCCGTCGAGGACAGCATCCCCGACCGGTGGCAGGTCGAAGACCACGAACCGGGCAGCGTCGTTCGCCTCCGCGCCCAGAACGGCGGCCCCGGTGAGCGGTGGCTGGAGATGCGGGTCAGTCCCGAAGGCCGCGGCAGCCGCTACGAGCAGCGCACGCTCTTCTATCCGCGCGGACTGCTGGGCCGGGTGTTCTGGTACGGCGGACGGCCGGTTCAGGCCATCGCGTCCCGCGCGCGAGCCCGACGGGTGATCGCCTCCGCGACTTCCAACTAGGGCCGGCGCAACGCCGAGACGTTGTCGTTGTCGGCCTGGACCGAACGCCGGCCGTCGGCCTCCACGATCGGTAGGCCGGTACGTGCGGCGGTGGCCAGCATGTGCTCGACGACGTTCTTGCCCAGCGCGGCCTCGCCGGGCAGTTCGATCGGGTACTTGCCGTCGAAACACGCGCAGCACAACCGGGTTGCCGGCTGCTCGGTTGCGGCGATCATGCTCTGCTGGGAGATGTAGCCGAGGGTGTCGGCGCCGATCGCATGGCGGACCGCGTCCAGCATCTCGTCCTCGCCGGCCTCCATGCTCTTGGCGTTGGCGATGAGTTCGGCGGGCGTCGCGAAGTCGATGCCGTAGAAGCACGGCCATTTCACCGGCGGCGAGGCGATGCGGACGTGGACCTCGACCGCGCCGGCCTCGCGAAGCATCCGGATCAGCGCGCGTTGGGTGTTGCCGCGCACGATCGAGTCGTCGACGACGATGAGCCGCTTACCGCGGATCACCTCTTTGAGCGGGTTGAGCTTGAGCCGGATACCCAGCTGCCGAATCGTCTGCGACGGCTGGATGAAGGTGCGACCGACGTAGGCGTTCTTCATCAGGCCCTGGCCGAACGGAATGCCGGACTCCTGGGCGTAACCCACCGCGGCGGGGGTGCCGGACTCGGGGACACCGATGACGAGGTCGGCCTCGACGGGCTTCTCCCGGGCCAGCCGGCGACCGATGTCGACGCGGGCGCCGTGCACCGAGCGGCCGCCCAAGGTGCTGTCGGGGCGGGCGAGGTAGACGTATTCGAAGACGCAGCCCTTGGGCGTCGGGTTGGCGAACCGGCTCGATCGCACTCCGTCGGCGTCGATGGCCAGCAGTTCACCGGGTTCGATGTCGCGGACGAACGAGGCGCCGACGATGTCGAGCGCCGCGGTTTCGGAGGCGACCACCCAGCCGCGGTCCAGCCGGCCCAGCGACAGCGGCCGCACCCCGAACGGGTCGCGCGCCGCGTAAAGGGTGTTCTCGTCCATGAAGGTCAGGCAGAACGCGCCGCGCACCGTGGGCAGCAGTTTCATGGCCGCCTGTTCGATGCTCGAGTCGGCGGCGCCGTGAGCCAGCAGCGCGCCGAGGATGTCGGAGTCGGTGGTGGCCGCGCCGGGCATGTGCGGATTGATCAGGCCGGCCTCACGGGCGCGGGCGGCCAGATCGGTGGTGTTGACCAGATTTCCGTTGTGCCCCAACGCAATCCCGGTACCGGCCGCGGTATTGCGGAACACCGGCTGAGCGTTCTCCCACGTGGTGGAGCCGGTCGTGGAGTAGCGACAGTGGCCGATGGCGACGTGACCCCCCATGGCGGCCAGGGTCTGTTCGTCGAATACCTGACTGACCAGGCCGAGATCTTTGAAGACCAGCACCTGCGAGCCGTCGGCGACGGCGATGCCGGCCGCTTCCTGGCCCCTGTGTTGCAGGGCATACAGGCCGTAATAAGTGAGCTTGGCAACATCTTCGCCGGGCGCCCACACGCCGAATACGCCGCACTCTTCGCGGGGCTCGTTTTCCAGTTGGCCGGTCACGATAAGGGCAGCTCCCCTGGCGGAGGTGTGTGACCGCTTCAGTCTACGGTCATCGGCTCCAAACACGGAATCGAACGGCGAGTGTCGCCCGTTTCGCTGACCCGCTCAGTCCTCGAGGGTGACCAGTGGCAGCCAGGACTGCGACCTCGCCGGCCCGGGAACCGGACAGTCGCAGCCGGCCCTGCGCCACCGCGGCGGCGATGTCGAGCAGCCCGGTCGCAAGCTGCAACCAGGTCCGCGGATCGGTTTCGACCACGTTGGGGGGCGTCCCTCGGGTATGACGAGGCCCGGAAATACATTGGACCGCAACAAAAGGCGGAACCCTGACCTCGACGCTGGCGCCCGGGGCCATCGCCGCCAGGGTGCGCGCGGTCGAACGGACCGCCGCCGCGAGGGCGGCCCGATCGGGAACCGGGGCGTCCTCGTCACGCAGCCAGGCCGCCAGGGCGAGCACCGCGGCCCGGGTCTCCGCGGGGTCGGCGTGGCGGCGGGACGGCATCTCGCCAGTATCCAGTGCTCGGTTATTGACATCAACAAAAGTTGAGGTTCTACGGTAGCGACATGGCGTTCAAACCCCACGAGATCGCATACCTGCAGTCGGCTGACCTAGGCCGGTTGGCCACCATCCAGCCGAACGGCACACTGCAGAACAGCCCCGTTGCCTTCCGCTACAACGACACACTGGGCACCATCGACGTCTACGGCTACAACCTGGCCAAGAGCCAGAAGTTCCGCAACGTCGCCACCAACAACACCGTCGCGTTCGTGGTCGACGACGTCTTCTCCCACGACCCTTGGCGGGTGCGCTGCCTGGAGGTTCGCGGAACCGCCGGACAGTCCGAGAACGCCAACGGCGAGCCACTGATCCGGATCACCCCGAAGCGCATCATCAGCTTCGGCATCGACGACACCGAGAGCGAGGCTCACGACCTCGTGTTCGACAGCCGCGACGTACCGACGACCGCCGACTGACGGCTTCGCCGCTGCACCAGCAGCGCGGCCAGGGCTCCGGCTTCGTTGACCGCCAGGTGCGCCAGCACCGGAGCCGCCAGACTGCCGGAGCGCTCCGCCAGCACCCCGAACACCCAGCCGGCCAGCCCCGTCACCAGGACCGTGCCCGACACCGGTTCCCCGGTACTCCTGGCATCGGGGATGTGGGAGAGCCCGAACGCGGCCGCCTGCAGCAGCCGCCCGCCCGCCGGTCCGAAAGCCGCGGCGGCGACCGTCCCGAGCGCGGCGCGGAACGCGGTC
The DNA here is from genome assembly GCA_963753095.1 of uncultured Actinomycetota bacterium. Classification (GTDB taxonomy): domain Bacteria; phylum Actinomycetota; class Actinomycetes; order Mycobacteriales; family Mycobacteriaceae; genus Mycobacterium. The sequence goes on along the minus strand of CAVWBC010000014.1, from coordinate 298,854 downwards.
TCCTCCGACCAGACGGTGCCGAGGGGAATCTCCACCGCCAGCCAGCGCAGCGCGGGGCTCGGAAGGTCCCGTTCGGTCATCGCACTCCGCACCCGGGGTAGTGCGGTGGAGGCCGCGACGCCCACAGCTACGACACCCGCCGCCGCTGCGCCCAGTCGCAGGCCCGCCCACAGCTGCGGGGGCCGCAGGCCCAGCGGTGCTCCGGTCGCGACGGCGAGTGCGGGGCCGGCTGCCGCCTGCACGAACGGATGCCGTCGCCACGGGGAGTCCAGTCCTGCGGTGAAGCTGTAGCCGACGAGGGCGCCGGCCAGTCCGATTGAACGCAGCCGGCGAGTTGTGTTGGGCGTCATTGAAACTCGGGGCCACCGGCAGCGATGCTCTTCTGCAGCCACGTGCGGACCCGCTCGGTGTAGGCCGTGCTCCACCCCGGCGGCGCGGCGACCGCGACCCAGCCGTCGAGCTGGCTGTCGCCGTAACTGTGGCCATGTCCGACCGGCGAGACCCCCGAGCTCGTGACATTTCCGGCCATGTCCGCGCCCACCTGCCAGAACGTGACTATCGGGTACCAGCGCATCGACGCGCTGCGGTCGAATCCCGGCGGCTCCTTCAACCAGTCCGGCCGCTCGAAGAGCAGATCGGGTGACCACCAGACCACCGGGTCGGACGCGTGCTGCAGGAACAACACCCGGGGGCCACGCCACGGCGGCGCTGCCACCGAAGCGATCTCGTCCGGGCCGGACGCCTGGGCGAAGCGCACCGTGCGGCCGTTGTCGTAACGTGGCTGAACCTCGGGTGTGCCGGGATCGCGCCTGACCGTCAACGCCTTCCACAGCGGGCTGGCGTTCGGCGGGCCGACCCACAGCACCGAGGAGAAGTCCATGTCGAGCACGTCGGGAAGGAACCCGAAGGCGCCCTGGCCGGCCATCGAGCCGAGGCTTTCACCGTAGAGCGCCAGCGTGGGCCTGCGGTCGGACGGCCACTGCAGCCATCGCTGGTGTATCGCGTCGATCATGGCCCGGCCGGCGTCCAGCGACTTCTGCTGGTCGGCGAGGAACGAAATCCAGCTCGGCAGATAGGAATACTGCATGGCCACCAGTGCGGTGTCGCCGTTGTACATCGCCTCGATGGAGCGCGCGGCCACCGGGTCGACCCAGCCGGTGCCGGTGGTCGGGATGATCACCAGCAGCTTGCGCTCGAAAGCCTTGGTGCGCTGCAACTCCGACAGCAGAACCGCCATCTGGCCATCGACGGTGTCCGCCGTCTGCAGGCCGGCATACAGGCGGATGGGCTCCTTGGCCGGTCGTCCGTTGAGTTCGGCGAGATCGTCGGCATGCGGCCCGCTGGCCACGAAATTGCGCCCCTGGAATCCGAGGGTGTCCCAGGGGGCGAAAGAGTCTGGGCTGCCTGATCTTTCGGGTTGCATCGGCTGCTCGATGCCTGGCCGGGTGCTGGCGTTCTGCGGCTGGAAGATGGCGCTGGCTCCGGCGATGAAGCCGCGGTACAGCACGCCGTTGACCAGCGTGATGATCAGCACGACGACGATCGCGGTGCCGATGAACATCGCGACCTCGTCGTTGACGTTCCAGCGCCGGATCATCACTCGCGCCAGGAACTTGATCGCGTCCCTGACCACCCGGGCGACACTGACCAGCACACCGCCGACGATCAGGGCGACGACGATGGTGCGCAGATAGTCCTGGGTGGCCGGGCCTTCGATGCCCATGACGGCCGATATCTGCCGCTGCCACGCCGCGGCGGGGATCAGCATCAGCGCGCTCGCGCCGATCGACAACACCACGGTCGCCGCCTTGAGCGCGTAGAGAACCCGCACCGACGGCGGCCACCAACTCCGATGGTTGAGGAACAACCGGCGGAACAGCCGGCCGGCCAACACCCCGATGCCGTAACCGATCGCGGCGTTGATGCCGCCGATCAGGCCGGCCAGCAGCCAGTCGCGCGGCATCAGCGACGGTGTCAGCGACAGGCAGAAGAACAACGCCCCGGTGGCGACGCCGACGAAGTCGAGCCGGACCAGACTCCACGCCCAGGCCGCCAGCGATTCCCGGTGCCGCCTGCGTTCGGGCGGGGCCTGCGCCTCGCCGGTGATGTCGTCGACCGTATCGGTCATCCGAAGAGCCCGGGCAGCACCCTTTCGGACGTGCTGCGCAACTCCTCCAGTGACACGGTGAACAAGTCTTGGATCTCCAGGGCGCGCCGAGCCGGGGTCGGAGACCCCGATGCGGGTGGCGGGAAGTCCGCGCGCCTCGCACATCGAGGAGAACCGGCTCTCCTCGGTGCGTGGCACCGCGACCAGTACCCGGCCCGCCGACTCGGAGAACAGGAAGATGAACGGGTCGGCGCATCACTGCGGGAAGCACTATGCGGCAACCGGTTTCACCGGCCAGCGCCGCTTCGGCGATGGCCTGGATCAGCCCGCCTTCGCTCAGGTCATGGGCGGCCGAGACGAGCCCGTCGCGCGAGGCCGCGGTGAGCACCTCGGCCAGCAGCTTCTCGCGGGCCAGGTCGACCGCCGGCGGTAGGCCGCCGAGATGGTCACCGGTGACCTGCGCCCAGATCGACCCGTCGAACTCGTCGTGCGTGTCACCGAGCAGGATCAGCGTCTCGCCGGGCTCGTTGCCCAGCCCGGTGGGCAGGCGCCGGGCGACGTCGTCGATCACGCCGAGCACGCCGACCACCGGGGTGGGCAGGATGGCCGTCGAGCCGGTCTGGTTGTAGAAGCTGACGTTCCCGCCGGTGACCGGAATACCCAGGGCCGCACAACCATCCGCCAGACCGCGCACGGCCTCGGCGAACTGCCACATGACGCCGGGGTCCTCCGGCGAGCCGAAGTTGAGGCAGTTCGTCACCGCGATCGGGGTGGCGCCGGTGACGGCGACGTTGCGGTAGGCCTCGGCCAGCGCGAGCTGCGCTCCGCGGTAGGGGTCGAGTTTGGTGTAGCGCCCCGAGGCGTCGGTCGACACCGCGATGCCACGACCGGTGGACTCGTCGATGCGCAGCACCCCGCCGTCGGCATGCTCGGCGAGCACGGTGTTGCCCCGCACATAGCGGTCGTACTGCTCGGTGATGAACGCCCGGCTGCACAGGTGCGGACTGCCAAGCAGCGCAAGCAGAGTCGCGCGCAGTTCGTCGCCGGTCACCGGACGCGCAAGCTTGGCGGAGGTGTCGGCGTTCAGCTCGTCCTGCCAGTCGGGCCGGGCCACCGGACGCTGGTAGACCGGGCCCTCGTGGGCGACCGTGCGCGGCGGGACGTCGACGACGGTCTCGCCGTTCCAGGTGATCTGCAGCCGGTCGCCCTCGATGACCTCGCCGATCACCGTCGCGATGACCTCCCACTTGCGGCACACGGCCATGAACTTCTCGACGTTCTCCGGCGCCACCACCGCGCACATGCGTTCCTGGGACTCGCTGGAGAGCACCTCCGCCGGCGTCATGTTCGTCGCGCGCAGCGGCACCCGGTCCAGCTCGATGGCCATGCCGCCGTCACCGGCCGATGCCAGTTCCGAAGTCGCACAGGACAATCCGGCCCCACCGAGATCCTGGATGCCGATCACCAGACCGGCGGCGTACAGCTCCAGGCAGCACTCGATGAGCACCTTCTCCATGAACGGGTCGCCGACCTGGACGCTCGGCAGCTTCTTGCGGCCGGGACGATTCGATGGTCCAGCTCCGCCTGCGGCTTCGTGTCCGGGGCCCTCGTCGCCGCCGAAGGTGTCGCTGGCCAGCACCGACACCCCGCCGATCCCGTCCAGCCCGGTGCGGGCACCGAACAGGATGATCTTGTTGCCGGTGCCGGAGGCGAACGCCAGGTGCAGGTCCTCCTTGCGCAACACCCCCACGCACAGCGCGTTGACCAGCGGGTTGCCGGCGTAGGAGGCGTCGAACACCGTTTCCCCACCGATGTTGGGCAGACCCAGGGAGTTGCCGTAGCCGCCGATGCCGCGCACCACCCCGTCCAGGACACGGCGGGTGTCGGCGGCGTCGGCCGCGCCGAAGCGCAGCTGGTCCATCACCGCCACCGGGCGAGCGCCCATGGCCATGATGTCGCGCACGATGCCACCCACGCCCGTGGCCGCACCCTGATAGGGCTCCACGTAGGACGGGTGATTGTGCGACTCGACCTTGAAGGTCACCGCCCAGCCGTCGCCGATGTCGACCACGCCGGCGTTCTCACCGATGCCGGCGAGCATCGCGGCCTTCATCTGGTCGGTGGTGGTCTCACCGAAGTAGCGCAGATGCACCTTCGACGACTTGTACGAGCAGTGCTCGCTCCACATCACCGAGTACATCGCGAGCTCGGCGTCGGTGGGCCGACGGCCGAGGATGTCGCGGATCCGCTGGTACTCGTCGTCTTTGAGACCGAGCTCCCGGAAAGGTTGCGGGTGGTCAGGCGTTGCCGCTGCCCGCTCGACGGTGTCGACAACTGCAGTGGGCCCAGACGTCACAGGCACAGTCTAGTGACCACCCCGCAGGAGAGCGCCCCGACACGTCTCGGCGGCTAGCGCACCGCGGCCGCGATCCGGCGCCACTGTTCCCGGGGGAACGCCGCCGGGTCACCGGTGAGCACCTGGACGCAGACATGGTCGGCTCCGGCGGCGCGGTGCTCGTCGATGCGGCGCAGGATGGCGTCCTCGTCACCCCAGGCGATGATGGCGTCGACGAGTCGGTCGCTGATCGACTCGACGTCGTCGGGGGTGAACCCCGAGCGCAACAGGTTGTTGGCGTAGTTCGGCAGGCCCAGGTAGCCGCGCAGGAAGTCGGCGGCGATCGTTCGGGCCTCGGCCGGGTCCTCGGACAGCACCACGCCCTGTTCGGGCAGCAGCAGCGGGCCCTCGCCCAACTCCGCGCGGGCGGCGGCGGTGTGCTCGGGGGTCACGAGGTAGGGGTGCGCGCCGCGGGATCGAGTCGCTGCCAGCGCCAGCATTTTGGGGCCGAGGGCCGCCAGGACCCGGTTCTCGACCGGGACCGGCTGCTCCGCCGCATCGAGGCCGTCCAGATATTCGCGGGTCGCGGCCAGCGGCCGCCGGTATCGGCCGGGTTCGCCGGCGTCGATCAGCGGTGCGTGGCTGACCCCGATCCCGAGCAGGAACCGGTCCCCGTGGGCAGCGGTCAGCGACGCGTAGGCCGCCGCCGTCTCCGCCGGGGTGTGCATCCAGAGGTTGAGGATGCCGGTGGCGATCACCACGTCCTTGGTGGCGCCCAGCAGGCGGTCGACCGAGTCGAACACCGGCCCGCCGACGTCGGGGATCCACAGCGCGGTGAAGCCGAGCTCCTCCAGTTCGGCCGCGGCATCACCGACCTCGGCCGGATTGCCGTACCGCAGTTGCGAACTCCACACCCCTACACCGGAAAGCTCCACGCCGGTGACTCTAATGCCATGACGTCGGAGGTAATTGTGCGGCCGCGCGACGACGAACACCCTTGAGGCTGTGGCGCTCATCGCGGAGCGCCCGACCAAGGAGGAAGCCATGACCGACACCCAGACCACGCCGAGGTTCAGCGCCGAGATGTGGGCCGCGTTCTGGGACGCGCCCAACATGTCGCTGGGACAGGACATCCTGGCCGACGACATCGTCGGCTACTGGCCCGGTGAGCCACGAGCCGGTGCGGGGCCTTGCCGCCTACCAGGGCAAGATCGCCGAGCTGCTCGAGACCTATCCCGATCTGCGTCTCGAACTCGATCGACAGCGCCACGGTGCCCGGCAAGCGCCGACGGCGAGGAGCTGGTGTTCCTGCATTACGTCGGCCGGGCGACGGGGCCGGACGGGCCGTTCGAGATCCGCGGTCTGGACCGGGTCCGCAGCCGCGACGGCATCGTGGTGGAGAACGTCATCCGCTACGACCCGGCGGAGCTGCCGGGCCGGTGAGTCCAATCAGTCCGGCGTCAGGAAAGCCTGCAGCGCCGCGGCGTAGGCGGCGACGTCGTGGGCGCCCATCAGTTCGCGCGCCGAGTGCATCGCGAGCTGCGCGGCGCCCACGTCGACGGTCGGGATGCCGGTGCGCGCCGAGGTCATCGGCCCGATCGTCGAGCCGCACGGCAGGTCGGCGCGGTGCTCGTAGCGTTGCAGCGGCACACCCGCCTGCCGGCAGGCCAGCGCGAACGCGGCGGCGGTGCGACCGTCGGTGGCGTAGCGCAGATTCGGTTGCACCTTGAGCACCGGGCCGCCGTTGACCTCGATCAGGTGGCCCGGCTCATGGCGTTCCGGATAGTTCGGATGGGTCGCGTGCGCCATGTCGCCCGACGCCACCAGCGAGCCCTGCAACCGGCGCAGGAAGTCCTCGCGGTCGCCACCGCGGCCAGCACGATGCGCTCCAGGACGGTCAGCAGCAGGTCCGACTGGGCACCGTGATCCGATGTCGAGCCGACTTCCTCGTGGTCGAACAACGCCAGCACCGGGACATAGCCGCGCGGCTCGGCGGCCAGGAACGCCTCCAGTCCCGCATAGCAGGTGGCCTGGTTGTCCAGCCTTGGCGCACTGACGAATTCGCGGTCAGCGCCGATCAGCGCCGACGGCGTCAGGTCATGGGTCATCAGGTCGGCACCGAGCACGTCGGCCACGTCGACGCCGGCCGCCTCGGCGACGTAGCCCAGGAACGACCGCACCCGGTCCCCGGCGCCCCACACCGCGTTGACGTGACGCTGCGGGTCCAGCGTGAGCGACTTGCGATCGTCGGTGAGGTGGATGGCCAGCTGCGGCACCCGCAGCAGCGGCGTGTCGATGCGGACCAGCTGATGCGGCGACGAGCCGCGCCGGTCGCGCACCGAGAGCCTGCCGCTGATCGCCGAGGTCGCGGTCCAGCCAGGAGTTGAGCCAGGCCCCGCCGTAGGGCTCCAGCGCGACCACCTGCCAGCCGGCCACCACCCGGTCGGGATGTTGTTTGACGCGCAGGTTGGGGCTGTCGGTGTGCCCGCCGACGATGCGGAACGGGCGGCCGGGACCCCCGGTCGTCGTTCCAGGCCACCAGCGAGCCCGCGCGCACCGTGAAGTACCGCCCGCTCTCCCGGCCGGGCCACCGGTCGGTCTCGGCGAGCTCGGTGTACCCGGCGGCCGCTCAGCCGCCCCGGCGACCGTCGCGCAGACGTGAAACGGTGACGGCGACGCGTCGATGAACTCGCCAGCCCCAGCGCGTTCGCCCCTGTCGACATGTTCACCATCATTGCCGATCCACCAGCCATTAAGGTCTAACGGTGCCCACTCCGCTGCCGCAACCGGTACTGGCGCCGTTGACGCCGGCGGCCATCTTCCTGGTGGCCACGATCGAGCCCGGCGGCGAGGCGACGGTCCACGACGCGCTGCCCGACCTGGCCGGTCTGGTCCGCGCGATCGGGTTCCGCGACCCGGCCAAGCGCCTGTCGATGGTCACCTCGATCGGTTCCGCACGCGTGGGACCGGTTGTTCTCCGGGCCAGCGCCCGGCCGAGCTGCATCCCTTCATCGCCCTGGACGGCGGGCGCCACCAGGCCCCGGCAACCCCCGGCGATCTGCTGTTCCACATCCGCGCCGAGGTGCTCGACGTGTGCTTCGAGCTGGCCGGCCAGGTGGTCAAGGCGATGGCCGGTGCGATCACCGTCGTCGACGAGGTGCACGGCTTCCGGTTCTTCGACAATCGCGACCTGCTCGGCTTCGTCGACGGCACCGAGAACCCGGACGGACCGCTTGCCGTCAGCGCCACCGAGATCGGCGACGAGGACCCCGATTTCGCCGGCGGCTGCTATGTGCACATGCAGAAGTACCTGCACGACATGGCGAGTTGGGAAGCGCTGTCGGTCACCGAGCAGGAGCGGGTGATCGGCCGCACCAAGCTCGACGACATCGAACTCGGCGACGACGTGAAGCCGGCCAATTCCCATGTCGCACTGAACGTCATCGAAGACGCGCGACGGCAACGAGCTCAAGATCGTGCGCGCACAACATGCCCTTCGGCGAGGTCGGCAAGGGCGAGTACGGCACCTACTACATCGCGTACTCACGCACCCCCTGCGGTGACCGAGAAGATGCTGGACAACATGTTCATCGGCGATCCGCCCGGGCAACACCGATCGCATCCTGGACTTCTCCACCGCGGTCACCGGCGGGCTGTTCTTCACCCCGATTCGTCGACTTCCTCAACGATCCGCCGCCGCTGCCCGGCAGTCCGAGGCCCGAGCGGCTCCCCCGAACACACCGGCGCTCGCGATCATCTCTGACGGCTCACTGGCGTATCGGCAGCCTGAAAGGACAGCCCTGATGAACAACCTCTACCGCGAACTCGCCCCGGTCACCGAATCCGCCTGGGAGGAAATCGAATTGGAGGCGACGCGGACCTTCAAACGGCATATCGCCGGTCGCCGGGTGGTCGACGTCAGCGGTCCCGGCGGCCCGGTGACGGCGGCGGTGAGCACCGGCCACCTGCTGGACGTGGCCTCCCCCGGCGACGGCGTGGTGGCCCACCTGCGCGACGCCAAGCCGCTGGTGCGGCTGCGGGTGCCGTTCACGGTGTCGCGCACCGCGATCGACGACGTCGAGCGCGGGTCGCAGGACTCCGACTGGGATCCGGTCAAGGACGCCGCCAAGAAGCTGGCGTTCGTCGAGGACCGGGCGATCTTCGAGGGGTATGCGGCCGCGTCGATCGATGGCATCCGCGGCTGCAGCTCCAACCCGCCCCTTGCTCTGCCCGCCGACCCTCGCGAGATCCCGGATGTCATCGCCCAGGCGCTCTCCGAGCTGCGACTGGCCGGTGTCGACGGGCCCTACTCGGTGCTGCTGTCGGCCGACGCCTATACCAAGGTCAGCGAGACCACCGAGCACGGCTATCCGATTCGCGAACACCTCAACCGGCTGGTCGACGGCGAGATCATCTGGGCGCCTGCCATCGACGGCGCCTTCGTGCTCAGCACCCGCGGCGGCGACTACGACCTACAGCTGGGCACCGACGTGTCGATCGGCTACCTCAGCCACGACGCCGAGACGGTGCAGCTGTACCTGCAGGAGACGCTGACGTTCCTGTGCTACACCGCGGAGGCGTCGGTCGCACTGACCGGCGTGACCCGTCCCCGTCACCCGCGAGCGTGCGTGTCGTCGCGCGACACGCCGTGGCAGGCGTACGGAACCGCACGCTCGGAACTAATCGTAGCCGCCGCGACGAGATCGCCTCGAACTCGCCCGCCAGGCGCCGACGTGATCGTCCACGGACGCGACGTAGAGCGCGGCCGCAAGGTCGTACAGGACATCGAGAATGCCGGTGGCACAGCCCGGTTCGTCGCCGCCGACCTCACCGACGCCGACTACGAGGCGCAGTTCGACATCAACCTGCGCGCGCCGTTCATCCTGGTGAAAGAGCTCGCGCCGGCGATGGCCGCACGCGGCCACGGGGCGATCGTCAACATCACCACGGTGATCGCCACGACGCCCGGCGCGGGTGCGGGCGTGTACGGCGCCAGCAAGGCCGCGCTGGAGTTGTTCACCAAGGTGTGGGCCGACGAGTTCGGCAAGTCCGGCGTGCGGGTCAACGCGGTGTCCCCCGGGCCCACCGCAACCCCCGGGACCACCAGCATCCCGGGGTTCGTCGACGCCATGGCCGGCACCAGGGCTGTCGGCCGGGTCGCGCAGCCGGAGGAGATCGCCGGTGTGGTCGCCTTCCTGACCGGACCCGGTGCCAGCTACATCAACGGCGCGATCGTGCCCGTCGACGGCGGCGCCGTGGCGCTGAGCGCCTAAGCCGCCAGTACCGCGTCCAACGCCGAGTAGAACAAGCCCAGCCCGTCGTCCGACGGTCCGGTCAGTGTCTCGGTGGCGTGCTCGGGATGCGGCATCAGGCCGACGACCCGGCCGTTGGCCGAGCTGACACCGGCGATGTCGCGCATAGACCCGTTGGGGTTCTCGGCGTAGCGGAACACCACGCGGCCCTCCCCCTCGAGCTCGTCGAGCACCGCCTCGCCGGCGACATAGCGACCCTCGCCGGACTTCAGCGGCACCAGCAGTTCCGCGCCCCACTCGTAGCGCGACGTCCACGCCGAGGTGATGGAGTCCACCTTCAGCCACACATCTCGACAGATGAAGTGCAGACCGGCGTTACGCGTCAGCGCGCCGGGCAGCAGCCCCGCCTCGCACAGCACCTGGAAACCGTTGCAGATGCCGAGCACCGGCATCCCGCGGCCCGCCGCGGCGACCACTTCGCCCATCACCGGCGCGAACTTCGCGATGGCCCCGCACCGCAGGTAGTCGCCGTAGGAGAACCCGCCGGGGACCACGACGGCGTCCACACCCTTCAGGTCGGCGTCGGAGTGCCACAGGTTGACCGCTTCGGCCCCGGCGAGCCGCACGGCGCGGGCGGCGTCGACGTCGTCGAGCGTTCCCGGAAAGGTGATGACTCCGACCCGCGCACTCATGCCGGGTCCCTAGTGACCGACCAGTCCTCGATCACGGTGTTGGCGAGCAGAGATTCGGCGATCTCGGCGAGCTGCTCATCGCTGACCGAATCATCGACTTCGAGTTCGAATCGCTTGCCCTGCCGGACATCTGAGACACCGGAGTGTCCCAGTCGGCCCAGTGCGCCGACGATGGCCTGACCCTGCGGGTCGAGAATCTCGGCTTTGGGCATCACATTGACAACTACCCGGGCCACTCGGCTCCTCGCTGACGTCGACGGTGCTTGCGGGTCAAACTCTACCGGCGAGGCCGCGAAATCCGCCTTACGGGCACGACCCGATGTACGCCGTGCACAGCGGTGCGCCGAGATCGTCGAGCACCGTCGCGTCGGCGATCCCCGGCCAGGGCGTCAGCGGGGGCGCGGTCGACCACAGCGCGAGTTCGGTCACCGTGCTGTTCCGCCGGGTCGGCCACCAGGTATTGGTGCAGGATCACCGGCCCGCTGACCACCGCCGCCACCCGGTCCGGTTCGTCGACGGTCAGCGACGGCGAGGCGACGGGATTGGTCCGCTGGCAGGCCCGCAACGCGGCGACGGCGGCGTTGAAGACGTCCTGGACGGTCTGGGCGCCGCGCCAGGTCTCCCCGCGCCAGTGCACCACCTGGGCCTGCAGCTGCCATTGGCCCTCGGGGTGGACCACCAGCGCGCGCTCGGCGACGGCCCAGCCGCGCGGGTCCTGCGGCACCGGCGGGCTGGCGCACAGGTCCTCGAAGCGGAACCGTGGCGCGACGGCGGTCACGGCGACACCGGCCAGCTTGGGCCAGCCGTACTGCGGGTTGAGCGGAATCCCCCACGGCGCGACCCACGCCGCGTCGGGAATCCGGTCGCAGGCCGGCGGGCACGCCTCGGGCTCGGCGGCAGCGGGAGGCGCGACGGCCAGCCCGCAGGCCACCAAGAGAGTCCCGAGGACCATCCGCATCCTGACGCCTCCTCTGAGCGCACAATCGTAAGCATGGAATTGACTCATTTCGGACATTCATGCCTTCTCGCCGAGTTCGGCGCCGCCACGCTGCTGTTCGACCCGGGCAATTTCTCCCACGGGTTCGAGGGAATCACCGGCCTCTCGGCGATCCTGATCACCCATCAGCACCCCGACCATGCCGACCGTGAGCGGCTGCCGGCGCTGTTGGAGGCCAACCCGGGCGCGGCGCTGTACGCCGACCCGCAGACCGCCGCCGAACTCGGCGGGGACTGGCGTGCGGTGCACGTCGGCGACGAGCTGACGATCGACGGCCTGACCGTCCGTGGGGTCGGCGGCCGCCATGCCGTCATCCATCCCGACATTCCGGTGATCGACAACATCTCCTACCTGATCGGCGATTCCGGGCACCCGGCGCGGCTGATGCATCCCGGCGACGCACTGTTCGTTCCCGACGAGCCGGTGGAGGTGCTCGCCGCCCCGGCCGCCGCACCCTGGATGAAGATCTCCGAGGCCGTCGACTACCTGCGCGCGGTGGCCCCGCAGCACGCGGTGCCGATCCATCAGGGCATCGTCGCCCCCGAGGCCCGCGGCATCTACTACGGTCGGCTGACCGAGCTCACCGACACCGACTTCCGGGTTCTGACCGAGGAGAGCGCGACCCGGTTCTGACGAGTCAGCCTGCAAGCGAACGGAACACACGACATCATGTTCGACAACTGGCGGGTGCGCCGACACGGACAACGCTGTCCGGCCACCGTCGTGCACGTACAGCAGGTCGCCAAGATCGCCACCAACGACTACCGGAAGTACGAGTTCGTCGTCGACGTCCATCCGCCCGGCGCGGAGCCGGTGCGTACCGAGATCACGGACACGTTCGTGGTGGCGGGTTTGAAGCCGGGTGTCGGCGAGACCGTGCCGGTGATGTGGGACGCTGCGTCGAAGCGGGCGGTCTTCGACCTGAAAGGCGACCCGCGCTACGACATGAAGGCGCTTCGCGCGCAACAGGAGATACAGCGGCAGCAGCTGCTCGAGCAACCGCCCGAGTAGTTCGCCAGAACAGGAGCCATGATGAGTACCGCCGACCTCGAGCACCTCTTCGGCCTGACCGGCAAGACCGCACTGGTCACCGGCGGCACCCGCGGCATCGGCATGATGATGGCACGGGGGCTGTTGCAGGCCGGCGCCAGCGTCGTCGTCAGTTCCCGCAAGGCCGATGCCTGTGAGCAGGCCGTCGAGCAGCTTTCGCCGTTCGGGGCGGTACGCGCAGTGCCGGCCGACCTGTCGCAGCAGGACGAATGCAAACGGCTGGCGCACACCGTGCTCGCCGACACCGGCGAACTGCACATCCTGGTCAACAACGCCGGCGCGACGTGGGGTGAGCCGCTGGAGACCTTTCCGACCTCGGCGTGGGACAAGGTGCTCGATCTCAACGTCAAGTCGCCGTTCTGGATGGTTCAGGAACTCGTGCCGGCGCTGAAGAAGGCCGGCACCCAGGACGATCCGGCCCGCATCATCAACATCGGCAGCATCGACGCCCTGCACGTCAGCCCCATGCCGACGTACTCGTACTCGGCCAGCAAGGCCGCTCTGCATCAGCTGACCCGGGTGCTGGCCAGAGAGCTTGGGCCACAACACATCACCGTCAACGCGGTGGCACCGGGACCGTTCCCGTCGAAGATGATGGCGGCAACCCTCGATGCCTTCGGGGAGGCGATCGCGGCATCGGCCCCGCTGCGTCGCATCGGCCGCGACGACGACATGGCGGGTATCGCGGTGTTCCTGGCCAGCCGGGCCGGCGCCTACCTCAACGGGGCGATCATCCCGGTCGACGGCGGTATCGCCACGACGGCGAGTGGCTCAGGCCGCTGACGCCGCAGGGCGGTCCGTGCCCCAACGGTAGACGGTCGGCACGCAGCCGTGCATCAGAGCCAGGTCGACGACGTCGAGCATCGCTTGCCGTGGACCGGATTTGCGCAACTGGCGCGCGGCGACCGCCACCCGCACCACGCCGCCGCGCCGCGCCGTCCGGTCGGCCGACAGCACCAGGGTTCGACACCACCACGGCTCGGTGAGGAATCCTTCGCCGATACCGAGAACGCGGCCGCGTACCGTCGAGCCGTTCACCAGGTCGGTGATGCCGTGCAGTCCAGCGAGCAGACGGAAACCGTTGCGCGGCAGCGCCGTGACGGTGCCCGACGACACCGTCCAGCCGGGGGCGGCGAACAGGCGGGTCCGCAGGCCGACGTGCTCGAGCACCCGGTCGGCGCCCATCAGGCGCAGGTTCGCCTCGTGCGCGGGTAGCGTGGCAAACTCGCCGCGCCGCCGTTTGGTGGCGGCCTCGTCGTAGCCGTGCAGCACGATCGCGTCGCCCCCGGATCGGCGCCCGGTCAGCCAGTCGACGGTGCCGTGATCGTTCTCCAGCCGATAATCGTTCTTGAGCCTCGGCGCGACCAGGAGCGACACCGGCACACCCCGAGTGTCGAGGACCCGGCAGAACTCGTCGATGTCGGCCAGTGTCCGGTCGCAGATTCCGGACACCGAGACGATGAGCTGTCCAGCCACACCAGCAGTGTGGCAACGTCAGGTGTCCGGACGGTGTCGTCCATCAAGACGTCAGACGTCCATCCGGTTCAGCCCGGCAGTACCGCCTCGATCGCGGAAATCACCTCGGGCGCGTCGGGTTCGGTGCGCGGACGGAACCGGCCGACCACCTCGCCGCCCGGGGCGATGAGGAACTTCTCGAAGTTCCACTGAACGTCACCGGCCTGGCCCTCGGCGTCGGCGGTCCGGGTCAGCTCGGAGTAGAGCGGGTGGCGGTCGGCTCCGTTGACGTCGGTCTTGGCCAACAGCGGAAACGTCACCCCGTAGGTCGTCGAGCAGAACGTTTGGATCTCTTCCGGTGAGCCGGGCTCCTGGCCCATGAACTGGTTGCACGGCACTCCCGACGACGGTCAGGCCGCGATCGGCGTAATCCCGCGCCAACTGCTCCAGCGCGCTGTACTGCGGCGTCAGACCGCATTTCGAGGCCACGTTGACCACGAGCACGGCGCGGTCGCTGTAGTCGGCCAGCGACGTGGGCTTGCCGTCGAGGGTGGTGAGGGGGATCGCGGACAACGTCATGCCGGTGACGCTACCGGTCCACCGGCAGGTGGCATGCCGGCTTGCCGTAGTGCTCACGGTCGGCGGTGGCCAGCAGCCAGGCGTACTGGAACGCCGCTTCTTTCCACCGCTCGTAGCGACCGCTGATCCCGCCGTGACCGGCGCTCATCTGGGTCTTCAGCAGCACCGGATGCTCGTCGGTCTTGGCTGTGCCGCAGCGCCGCAACCCATTTCGCCGGCTCGACGTAGAACACCCGGGTGTCGTTGAGTGAGGTCATGGCAAGGATGGCCGGATACTGCTTGGCCTCGACGTTCTCGTACGGCGAGTAGGACTTCATGTAGAAGTACACGTCCGGGTCCTCGAGAGGATTGCCCCACTCGTCCCACTCGGTGACGGTCAGCGGCAGCGAGGGGTCCAGGATCGTCGTCAGCGGATCCACGAACGGAACCTGGGCGAGGATGCCCGCGAACAGCTCCGGCGCCAGATTCGCCACCGCGCCCATCAGCAGTCCGCCGGCGCTGCCGCCGAGCGCCACCAGGTTCTGCGGCCGGGTCTGCCCGGTGTCGACGAGATGGCGTGCCACCGCGATGAAGTCGGTGAAGGTGTTCTTCTTCTCCAGCAGCTTGCCCCGCTCGTACCACAACCGGCCCATCTCGCCGCCACCGCGGATGTGCGCGACCGCGAAGACCATGCCGCGGTCGAGCAGAGACAGTCGTGCCACCGAGAATCGGGGGTCCTCGGAGGACTCGTAGGCGCCGTAGCCGTAAAGGACTGTCGGCGCTGGGAACTCGACGTCGGCGCGGTAGACGAGCGAGATCGGGATCCGGGTTCCGTCGTCGGCGACGGCCCAGTCCCGGTGTTCCACGTAGTCCTCGCGGCGGTAGTCGCCGAGCACCGGCTGCTCACGCAGCAGTACGCGGTCACCGGTGGCGAGGTCCATGTCGTAGATCCGCAGCGGGGTGACGAACGACGTTGCCGCCACCCGCAGTCTCGGTGCATCCCAGTTCGGGATTGCCGCCGAGTCCCGAGGAGGTCAGCTCGCTATCGAAGGTGATCTCCTCCGGGGTGCCATAACCGTCCCCGGCGGAAATCGGCCAGAGTTGGATGCGCGGCAACGCCTCTCGCCGGTAGCTGACCACCAGATGACGCGCGAACGCATCGACGCCTTCGAGCCGGACGTCGTCGCGGGCGGCGATGAGCGTCCGCTGGTCGGTCGGATCCGCGACGGGAGCCTCGACCAGGGTGAAGTTCACCGCGCCGTCGTTGTGCAGGATCAGGAAGCGGTCCTCACCGTCGACAACGGCGTGCTCGACCGAGTACTCGACCCCATCGCGGCGGGCAAGCACCGTGGTGAAGCTCGCCGCGGGGTCCGAGGCGTCGGCGTAGCGCATTTCCGACGTCACCGCCGAGCCGGCCGCGATGATGACGTAGGCGTTGCTGCGGGTACGGCCGACCGCCACCCAGTACCGCTCGTCGGGCTCGTGGTACACCTGCTCGTCGGCTCCCGTCGAACCGAGCCGGTGGCGCCACACGGTATCGGGGCGCCACGCATCGTCGACGGTCGTGTAGTACACCGTCGCACTGTCGGCCGCCCATGTCACACCGGAACCGATCCCGGCGATCTCATCCGGGTAGAGCTCGCCGCTGCGTAAGTCCTTGAACCGCAGGGTGTACCGCTCGTCGCCGACGACGTCGACCGAATAGGCCAGCACGTGTGACGTCCAGGCTCACGTTGGCCGCGCCGAGTGCGAAGAACTCATGTCCCTCGCGCCTCGACGTTCTCGTCGAGCAGCACCTGCTCGCCGGGAATCTCGGTGTGCTCGTCGAACACCGGCGGTGTCCAGTCGTCCGGGTCGGCCACCGGGCAACGGCAGTGGACACCGTACTGCTTCCCTTCGAAGCTGCGTCCGTAGTACCACCAGTCGCCCCGGCGCGTCGGCACCGACAGATCGGTCTCCTTGGTGCGCGACTTGATCTCGTCGAAGATCTTCTGCCGCAACGGCTCCAGGTATGCCGTCGCCTCGTCGGCGTAGGCGTTCTCGGCTTCCAGGTAGGCGGTGACCTCGGGGTCGGACTTGTCGCGCAGCCACTCGTACGGATCGAGGAAGACATCGTCGTGGTGGGTGCGGCGGGATTCTGTTCGTTTGGCGATTGGCGGCGTGGTCATGCGCTGGGTCCGATCCAGTCGGCGAATGACAGGCCTGAAATGCGTTCGTAGGCCTCGATGTAGCGGGCCCGGGTGGCATCGACGATGTCGTCGGGCAACGGCGGCGGTGGCACCGAGCCGTAGCGGTCCCAGCCCGATTCCGGACCGGTGAGCCAGTTGCGGACGAACTGTTTGTCGAAGCTGGGCTGCACCACTCCCTCGGCGTACGTGGCGGCCGGCCAGTAGCGCGACGAGTCCGGTGTGAAGACCTCGTCGGCCAGCACGACCCGGCCGTCGGCGTCGACGCCGAACTCGAATTTGGTGTCGGCGATGATGATGCCCTTCGTCAGCGCGTGATCGGCGGCCTGGATGTAGATCTGCAATGTCGCGTCCCGCAGCTGGTCGGCGCGCTGCGGCCCCGACCATCTCGACGACCCGGTCGAAGGAGATGTTCTCGTCGTGCTCGCCGAACTCGGCCTTGGTCGCCGGGGTGAACAGCGGCGTGTCGAACTTGCTCGGCCTCGACCGAGTCCTGGCGGCAGGTCGATTCCGCACACTGCGCCGGTCCGCTGGTAGTCCAGAAGTCCCGAGCCGGTCAGGTAGCCACGGGCGACGCACTCGACGGGCACCATGTCGAGCTGGCGGACCACCAGCGCGCGACCGAGTACCTCCTCGGGTATGCGCGGGTCGTCCGGGGGCCCGGCCAGGTGGTTGGGGGCGTCGACGAGGTCGAAGAAGAACACGCTCATCGCGGTGAGGATTCGACCCTTGTCGGGGATCTGGCTGTCGAGGATGTAGTCGAACGCCGAGATGCGGTCGCTGGCGACGAACAGCAGGTGCTGGTCGTCGACGCGGTAGAGCTCGCGGACTTTGCCGCTGGCCAGATGTCGATAGTCGGTCAGGGCGGGGCGCATCGCGTCAGCCTATCGGCCGCTGAGCCGGCGCGACTGTGCTGGGATCAAGGGCATGAAATCGCGGTTCCTTCCCTATGCCACCACCCCGGGTCGACTGCTGGTGCAGTTGCTCAGCGACCTGCTGATCGGACTGTGGATCGCCATCTGGGTGATGGTCGGCCTCGGCGTGCACACCGCGATCGCGACGATCTCCAAGGTCGGCCGCCAGGTCCAGGACAGCGCCACCGGCATCTCGGACAACCTGCACTCGGCCGGCGACAGCGTGCACGGGGTCCCGCTGATCGGCGACACGCATGTCCAAGCCGCTGCGCGCGGCCAGTGAGGCCGCACTGGACCTGGCCGGCGCCGGGCACAGTCTGGACACCACGGCGACCTGGCTGGCGGTGCTGCTGGCCCTGGCGGTCGCGGCACCGCCGATCCTGGCGGTCGGCATGCCGTGGCTGTTTCTGCGCATCCGGTTCTTCCGGCGCAAGTGGACGGTGATCGCCCTGGCCAAGACTCCCGCCGGTGAACAGCTGCTGGCGCTGCGCGCCCTGGCCAACCGCCCGCTGCGCAAGCTCACCGAGATCAGCCACGACCCGGTGGGCGCGTGGCGGCGCGAGGATCCGCCGGCGATCCGCGGGCTGGCCGCCCTGGAGCTGCGATCGGCGGGCGTGGCCACCCCGCGGTACTGGACGAACCCGGGCGGGCTAACGAGCGCTGGGCGCACGTGAACACGCCCGAGGTGGAACCGCTCGACCGTTGCAGCCCGTCTACCCCTGTGTGCTGGAGGACTATCTGCGCCGCCATGACGGAGTCATAACCCTCGCGCAGGCCCGCAGTGCAGGTCTCAGCGAGTACGCGGTTCGCCGCAGGGTTCGCTCCGGCCAATGGAGGCGTTGTGCATTGGGAGTCTATTTCGCGGACGACCGGCCGTTCACCACGGCCGCGCGCATCCGCGCCGCAGTGTGGAGCCGCGGCAGCCAAGCCGTGGCCAGCGGACTTGCTGCAGCGTGGTGGCAGGGTCTGATGACGATGGCCCCCGATCCCGTCGAGGTGACGGTGCCCCGCACCAGCCACTGGCGCGCCCCCAAGGGCATTCGGCTGCGGCGCCGAGACCTGGCTGAGCGGGATATTGTCGAGTACCGCGGGCTGCGGGTCACCGCGTTACCCCTGACGGTTGTCGAAGCCGCAGTTCGCCGGGGCGGGGGTCCAGCCGTCATGGACGCCGCACTGCAGCGATTCGTCGATTTGGCAGTGCTGGAGAACGCGCACCGCCGCAACCGCGGTCGCCATGGCGCGCAGGCGGCGAGCCGGTTACTCCTCGCCGCGGCAGGCGGTGCCCGCTCGGAGGCCGAACGGCTGATGCTGCAACTGCTGCGAAGTGCCGGCATCACCGGGTGGCGGGCGAACTATTCGATAGGCAATTACGTTGTCGACATTGCTTTTCCAGCCCAGCGGGTGGCGATCGAGATCGACGGGTGGGCCTTCCACAACGATCAAGCCGCCTTCCAGAACGACCGAGTTCGGCAGAATCGGCTCGCCCTCCAGGGCTGGCAGGTGCTGCGCTTTACCTGGCTAGACCTGACACAGCACCCGGAGCGGGTACTCACGGCGGTCCGCACAGCAATTCGGGCGTGCTGACGAGCGCTGGGAGCACGCGAGCACGCCGAAGTCAGCTCGGCCAATCGACGCCGATCTCGTCGCAGATGGGCGGAATGATGATCAGGGCTCCGCGCGGGCTGCAGAACGGTGTGCCGGGCGGCGGCCCCGAGGGCGCCGGCGGGGGCTTGCGCACCGGCGGCGTGTCACCGGCATAGATGAAGCTGCCCAGCGGGTTCCCCTTGAGGTCGACCATCGTCACGTTGCCCGTGCCGGGCGGGACGTAGTACCAGGTGTGGCAGACGTTCATGTTCCAGCGGATGTTGTCGAACGGCAATGCCTGACCCGGGCACCAGCCGTTGCCTTGCTCAGGAACGGCTTGCGCGGTCCCGGTGCCCATCCCGGTGCCCATCGTCAGCGCGACCAGCGCCGCACCGGCCACGGCGGCTCCTGCCGCATACCGCGATATTCGCGTCATCATCTACTTCCTCCTTGGACTTTCTCCTTGGACGTGTTGTCGGCGGCAAGTGCATCGCCCGGGCGTTGCTACCGATCCCAAATTTTCTACTGCGTCAATCGCTGCGAGTTCGGGGGTCGTTAGCGCGGCGACGCTGACGGTCGACGCCGGACAGGCGGTGACCTAATCAGGCGAATTCGACGAACAGGTGCCGAATTCCGCTGTGCCGGTTGCTGCGGGCCCACTCCACCGGCTTGACCACCTGCACGCTCGAGTAGCGGCTCAGCAGTTCCTCGTAGAGCACCCGAAGCTCCAGCCGGGCCAGGTTCGCGCCGAGGCAGTAGTGCACGCCCTGGCCGAAACCCAAGTGCGGATTCGGTTTGCGGCCGACGTCGAAGGAGTCGGCACGCTCGAACACCGCGCCGTCGCGGTTGGCCGAGCCCTCCCACACCAGCACCTTGTCCCCGGCCCGGACCGCATGCCCGCCCAGAGTGGTGTCGCAGGTGGCGGTGCGCCGCTTCGACGGTGACGGTGAGGTCCAGCGGACCATCTCCTCCACGGCGGTCGGCAGCAGAGCGGGGTCCGCACGCAGTCGCCGGTACTGGTCGGGATGCTGAGCCAGGGCCAGCAGCCCACCGGCGACCGCGTTGCGCGTGGTTTCCGCACCCGCACTGAACAGCAGGCTGAAGAACAGGTACAGCTCGAGGTCGGAGATCGGGTCGTCGATACCTGCGTTGACGACGGTCGACAGCATGTCGTCGCTGGGCTGAGACCGCTTCGCCGCGATCAGTTCGGTGCCGTAGGCGTACATCCGGTTGCCGGCATCCTCGACCGACAACCGGGCCACCTCCCCCTTGCGCGATCCGCCGAAGTCGAAGCTGGGCTCGATGGCCTCGAAGAGCCAATGCCGTTCCGATTCAGGCACTCCCAGCAGGATGCAGATCATCTGCATCGGCAACTCGGCCGCCACGTCGACGAGGAAGTCGAACGACACCCCGGGCGAGATGCCGTCCAGCAGGGTTCGCGCCCGCCGGCGGAGGTCGTCCTCGACCCGGCGGATCATCCGCGGGGTCAAACCCGAGCTGACCAGCCGGCGGATTTCGGTGTGGCGCGGGTCGTCCATCATGTTCAGCACCTGACCGGCGATCGGCAGGTCCTGCAGCAGGGTGCCGCCGTACGGCCGCTCCCCGCCGGTCACCGACGAATAGGTCACCGGATCACGAAGCACCGCAAGGGTTTCCGGGTAGGTGGCCACCGACCAGAAGCCTTCGCCGTCCGGGGTGTTCTCGGTCGGCTCGTGCCAGTACACCGGCGCCTCGCGGCGATGGATCTCGAACAGGCGATGCGGGAAGCCGTCGGCGAAGTTGTCCAGATCGGTGAAGTCGATATCCGCGATTGGCATCGGCTTACAGAATCGCGCCGGGGCTGTACTTCGCTGCTTCCGGATAGGCGCTCGCCAGCTCGTCGACGGCGGCGACCACCTCGTCCACCTGGTCGGCGGCCGCACCGATGAACGCCGCCTTGTCGGCCAGCGCGGCGTCCAGCGCCGCCCGGTCCAGCGGCAGCCGCGAGTCGGCGGCAAGGCGGTCCAGCAGGTCCGGTTCGGCCCCGCGTTCCCGCATCGCCAGCGCGACCGCCACGGCGTGCTCCTTGATCACCTCGTGGGCGGCTTCGCGACCCATACCGGCGCGCACCGCGGCGATCAGCACCTTGGTGGTGGCCAGGAACGGCAGGTAGCGGTCCAGCTCCCGCTGGATCACGGCCGGGTAGGCGCCGAACTCCTCGAGCACGGTCAGGAACGTCTCGATCTGTCCGTCGACGGCGAAGAACGCGTCAGGCAGTGCGACGCGGCGTACCACCGAGCAGAACACGTCGCCTTCGTTCCATTGCGCCCCGGCCAGTTCGGCGGCCATCGACGCGTACCCGCGCAGCACCACCTGCAGGCCGTTGACCCGTTCGCAGCTGCGGGTGTTCATCTTGTGCGGCATGGCCGAGGACCCGACCTGTCCCGGGGCGAAGCCCTCGGTCACCAGTTCGTGTCCGGCCATCAGCCGGATGGTGTGGGCCAGCGACGACGGACCGGCACCGAGCTGAACCAGCGCCGAGACGACGTCGTGATCCAGTGAGCGGGGATAGACCTGACCGACGCTGGTCAGCACCGCGCCGAAACCGAGGAACTCGGCGACGCGCCGCTCGAGCTCGGCTCAGCCGGTCGGCGTCGCCGTCGAACAGGTCGAGCATGTCCTGCGCGGTGCCCATCGGGCCCTTGATGCCCCGCAGCGGGTAGCGGTCGATGAGCTCGCGGATTCGGGCCAGCGCGATCAGGGTTTCCTGCGCCGCGGAGGCGAATCGCTTGCCCAGCGTGGTGGCCTGCGCGGCGACGTTGTGACTGCGCCCGGCCATCACCAGGTCCCGGTAGGTGGTCGCGCGCTCGGCCAGCCTGGCCGCGACGGCCACGCCGTGGGCGTGCACCAACTCCAGCGACGTGCGGATCTGCAGTTGTTCGACGTTCTCGGTCAGGTCGCGGCTTGTCATGCCCTTGTGCACATGCTCGTGGCCGGCCAGCGCGTTGAACTCCTCGATGCGAGCCTTCACGTCGTGACGGGTCACCCGCTCCCGGGCGGCGATCGAGTCCAGGTCGACCTGCTCGATTACCCGCTCGTAGTCGGCCACCACGCCATCGGGCACATCCACCCCGAGTTCCTGCTGGGCGCGCAGCACCGCCAGCCACAGCCGGCGTTCCGCGACGATCTTGGCCTGCGGCGACCAGATCGCCACCATCTCGGCGCTGGCGTACCGACTGGCCAGGACATTCGGAATTGTCACAATCACACAGCTTACGGCGCAGGTACGGCAAGGTAGGCGGATGTACTTCGTCGGCCTGGACCTGGCCTGGGGTGAGCGCAAGCCCACTGGCGTGGCGGTGGTCGATGCCGACGGCCGGCTCGTGCATATCACTGCCGCGCAAGATGATTCGAGCATTCTGGCGGAACTGGAGCCCTATGTCGACGGGGACTGCCTGGTTGCCATCGATGCCCCGCTGGTGGTCGTACAACCCCACCGGGCAGCGGGCCTGCGAGACCGATCTGAACCGCGATTTCGCCAAATTCGAGGCCGGAGCGCACCCGGCGAACACCGGGAAGCCCGAATTCGCCGACCATCCCGCGCGGCGCCAGGATCGCCGCGGCGCTCGGGCTGGACATGGATCCGCAGTCGCGAGCGTCCCGGCGGGCCATCGAGGTCTACCCGCATCCGGCGACGATCGTGCTGTTCCGGCTCGGCCGCACCCTGAAGTACAAGCACAAGCAGGGCCGCAGCCTCACACAGCTGCGCACCGAACTGCTGCGGCTGATGGACGAGATCGAGGGGCTCGCCCAGGCCGCCGTGCCGCTGCGGGTCGCCGAGCATCCCGAGTGGATCGCAACTGCGCAGCGCCGTGGAGACGGCCGAGCGTAAAAGCGAGCTGCGGCGCGCCGAGGACCCGGTCGATGCGGTGGTGTGCCGCCTACGTCGGGCTGTACGCGACCCGCCGACCGGGCGGCGGTGACCGTCTACGGCGACTTCGCCACCGGCTACATCGTCACCCCGACGCTGCCACCGGACCTGATACCCGCGCCGCCGGAGCCGACGCCCGGGGTGGTCGGCGACGCCGTGGCCCGCTACGCCGAGCGGCGGCCGGCGCTGATCGCCACCACCGAGCACTACCTGGCGCTGGTGACGCGGCTGCTCGACGATGCCGGCATCAACTACCTCAGCGTCACCGCCCGCACCAAGAGCGTGGCGTCGTTCGCGGCCAAGGCCGACCGCAGCGTCCACGGCGAGCCGGCTCTACACCGATCCGTCGACGCAGATCACCGACCAGGTCGGCGTGCGGGTCATCACCTATCTCCGGGAGGACGTCACCGCCGTCGGCAACCTGCTGGCCGAGGAACTGCACGTGCTGGCCGACCTGGACATGGGTCAGGTGACCGCCCGCGAAGGCCGCTGGGGATACGCCAGCCGGCACCTGCTGCTCGCCGTCGACAGTGAGTCCCAGCCGGTGTCGGTGCAGGTGCGCACCGTCCTGCAGCACGCGTGGGCGGAGTTCGAGCACGACATCCGGTACAAGGGCACGATCCCGGAGGAGGACGCTCCCGAACTGGACCGGCGCTTCACGCTGGCCGCCGGGCTGCTCGAGCTGGCCGACCGGGAGTTCACCGAGATCCGCGAGCGGCTGCGTGCGTCGATGGCCGATGACCGCACGCCGGCGGCCACGGGAGCGGGCATCGCGACGCCGGTGCTGGCCACCTACCTCGGGCACCGCTTTCCCGAGGCCGGCTGGTCCCGCACCGAGCACTACGGGTGGATCTCCGAGCTGCTGGGCGAGCTGGGCATCCTGACCCTCGACGATCTCGAGGAGCTGCTGAACAACCTCGACACCGACGCCGTCAACCAGAAGATGGACTACCGCTTCCCCGCCGGGGCGGTGCGCCGGCTCGACGATGCGCTCCTGTCGGCATTCGGGGACCGCTACGTCGGGTTGGCGGGCAACGCGCATCGGGTGGCGTTGTTGCAGACCCGGCTCGAACGGCTTCGGATCGCCGGGTAAAACAGCCACTTCAGCCGGTTCCTTTTTGCGTTGTGCAGGCCTACCGTTGAACAGGTGCACCGTCAGTGCACTCGGAGGCCACAATGAAACCGACGAACGCGTGCGCGGCCACCGCTTTGATGGTCTGTACGACGTTTGGCGCGACCGCGATCGCCAGCGCTGAGCCGGAATG
The DNA here is from genome assembly GCA_963753095.1 of uncultured Actinomycetota bacterium. Taxonomy (GTDB): domain Bacteria; phylum Actinomycetota; class Actinomycetes; order Mycobacteriales; family Mycobacteriaceae; genus Mycobacterium. The sequence goes on along the minus strand of CAVWBC010000014.1, from coordinate 274,549 downwards.
GGACATCGGCGCGTACGACCAATGCATGTCGAAGACGGTCCGAGACGCCGAATACTGCTGTGTCATCAGCGGCGGGGTTGTCGGCCCCATTCAGGGCTCATGCACCGCCCCTGCGGCGGCACAAATCGAGCAGGCACCGGGACGGCCCGCATTTACGGTGCCACCGGACGCCAATCTTCCGACCCTGACCAACGCCCCGCTGCAGCCGATCTCCTAGCGACAGCCTTCAAGCCCGCAGACCGGTCCACGACTCGGCGGTGCCGGTGAGCCTGCTGACCTGCTCCAGGAACCGCCGCACCTTGGCCGGATCCTCGTGGCGCTGCCAGCCGAACGTCGTCGGCCGTTGTGATCGGTCGTGCCAGAAGTGGCCCGGCTCGGACGGTGGGCGGGTCGCCACCAGCCACACCGCCGTGTCGGCGCCGTCGGCGAGGCTACGCAGCAACGGCTTCGTGATGATCCGGAACCGGGGCAGGTATTCGGCCACTCCGGGGGTGTCGACCCAACCCGGGTGCATGCTCTCCACCCTGATGTCGGTGCCGGCCAGCCGCCGCGACCACGAGTCGGCCAGCACCACCTGCATCTTCTTGGTCCGGGCGTAGGCGCGGACCCCGTTGTAGCCGTTGCGGTACTCGATGTCGTCGACCACCAGCGGCGAGCTGTACATGCCGCCGGAGGAGACGAACACCACCGATGCACCGCCCGCCGCGCGCAGCAGCGGCAACAGCCGCTCGGTGATCAGGTGCGGGCCCAGCACGTGGGTGGCCAACTGCACTTCGTGGCCCTGTGGGGTGAGGAGCCGTTCCTTGGGCATCAGTCCGGCGTTGTGCACCACGCCGTTGAGCGCCGGTATCCGGTCGGCGAGGTCGGCCGTCCAGTCCCGAATCGCGTCCAGGTCGGAGACGTCGCACACCTCCTCCACCACCTCGGCGCCCGGCACCGACTCCCCGATCTGGCTCGCGCAGCGGTGCACCTTCTCGGCGTTGCGGCCCAGGAGATGCACCGTCGCCCCGAGCCGAGCGAAGGAGTACGCCATTTCCAGGCCGATCCCCGCGGTCGCACCGGTGATGAGGATCCGCTTGCCGCGCAGTGACCCGGGCTCGGGATCAGCCGGCCACCAGTGCCGCCGCAGCCCTGATCCGATCTTGGTGTAACCGAGCACCAGCGATCGGTCCATCGTGCCGTCGAGCAGTTCGCTCACCGGCCGGGTGATAGCGGAGAAGTCCATGCGTCGAACGTAACCGGAGCAGTCAGTCCGGCGCAGGCCGGCCATCTGGTTCGCTCCTCACACCCGCATGGTGCGCAAGTCGATGGGCGCCAGCACGTCGATCATGTCGACCAACGTGGCGCGGGCGATCTCACGCGGCCCGTCACCGTCACCTACCAGCGCCGACACCACCGCGCCGTCCACCGCGCAGACCAGGGCGGTGAGCAGGTCGACCCGCACGCACCGACCGGATCGGGAGATGACCTCGACGACCGCATCGACGCGCTGCCGCAACAGCCGGCGTTGGATTTCACGGAGCGCCGGCTGCCGGGCGCAGGCGATGTAGCGCTCGTAGCGGGAGATCAGTTGTTCGCTGATCGGCTCTCGCGCCGGTTCGCCGACCAGCAGGTCGACCAGGACGTCGGCGGTCGCCTCCGGTCCGCGTCGGCGGCGCGGCAACTCCTCCACCTTGGCCCGCAGCTGTGCGGCTTCCACGATCCCGAGATGTTCGACCGCGTTCACGACGAGGTCGTCCAACGACGAAAAGTAGTAGGTGGTCGAGGCCAACGGCAGCCCGGCGCGCTGGGCGACCGCGCGGTGTCGCACCGCCTCGAATCCGCCTTCGCACAACAAGTCGGCGGCGGCGCTGACGAGCGCATACCGACGCCGTTCTCCCTTGGGTGTAACCGCTGCGGTCACGTTTCGCATGCTGCCAGCCACCCTGACGGCGCATCGCCCTTTCACCGAATCAGTAACCTTCTCCAAGGCGCAGACACAAGCGGAGATTCGGTGCCCCGCCGCCCCGATGGCAGGATGTCCACATGCCGAATCTGAGCCGTCGCGCCGTCCTGCGACTGGGCGCCGGGGCGGCCGCCGGCGCGGCCGGGGCCGCTGGGGGCTTAGCGATCGCCCCGTTGTTCGGTTCGCCCGGCACCGTTGCCGGGCCGGACGTGGCGATGACCGGGGTCGGTGCTCCGTTGCTGCCGCCGCCTCCCCTCGACCCGGCGACGACGGGCATCGCCGCCCCCACGATGGTCACCGGTTCGTTCGTCTCGGCTGCCCGCGGCGGGGTGTCGACCAACTGGGCCATCGCCCGGCCGCCGGGTCAGACCAAGCCCCTGCATCCGGTGATCGCCCTGCACGGTAAGGGCAGCGACGCCGCGACGGTGATGGCCGGCGGTGTCGAGCAGGGCCTGGCCCAGGCCGTGGACGCCGGTCTTCCGCCGTTCGCGGTCGTCGCGGTCGACGGTGGCGGCAGCTACTTCCACAAACGCGCCTCCGGCGAGGATTCCGGATCGATGGTGCTCGACGAGCTGATCCCGATGCTCGCCGGCCAGGGTCTGGACACGTCGCGAGTGGGCTTCCTCGGCTGGTCGATGGGCGGTTACGGGGCGCTGCTGCTGGGTGCGCGGTTGGGTCCGGCGCGCACCGCGGCGATCTGCGCGGTCAGCCCGGCGCTGTGGCTCTCCTCGGGTGCGACGGCGCCCGGGGCGTTCGACGGCGCCGACGACTTCGCCGCCAACAGCGTGTTCGGGCTGCCCGCGCTCGCGTCGATTCCCATCCGGATCGACTGCGGAGACAGCGACCCCTTCTATGCCGCGACGAAGCAGTTCATCGCCCAGCTGCCCAACCCGCCCGCCGGCGGGTTCTCCCCGGGCGGGCACGACAGCGCGTTCTGGAGCTCGCAGTTGCCCGGTGAGATCGCCTGGATGGCACCCCTGGTGACCGCCTGAGGGCTCAGACGATGTTGAGGCGGTCGAGGAACGTCGTGCCGTAGTCGACGTCGCCGGTGATCTGGACGTCGCGCTCACGCCAGTCGGCGCGTGTGGTGGCCCAGTCCGGGAACTCGAGTGCGACACCGCGGATCTGCGCATCCGCCGACGCCTCCGAACCTGGCGCCACGCCTCCGTTCGCGGTCACCAGCCAGGTGCCCCCGCCCGGCCCGCTCAACGTGAGCGACACCGGACGGTCCAGCCACGGCGGGCGGGCGGCCCGAAGCTGATTGCTCAGCACCGCCATCATCCATTCGAGTACGACCGCCATCCGGTTGGCATCCGAACCCGGGACCAGCCGGTCGAGGGCCGGCGCCATGTCGTGGCGCAGGTGGGTGTGATGGTCGAACACCAGGGCACTGGTCAGCAGCCGCATCGGAAACCGGCCGAGTTCGGCCAGCGGGGCCGGTACTCCGCCGAGCGGTGTCCGCGTCGCCGCCGGCAGCACCGCCGCGACGATTCCGCTCCAGCGCTTGTATTCGGCGAAGACATCGGTGTAGGGCCAGTCCTGCCGGGCCTGCACCATCGCGTCGTTGGCCCGCTCGATGTCGTTGGCCCGCATCAGCTTTACCGCGGCCGGCATCAACAGCGCATGACACGCCGACCCCAGGTGGGCGACGACGTCCTGGATACGCCAGCCCGGCGCGCGACTGTTCATCCGCCACTCGGCGGGACCGAGCCCGCCACAGAACGCCAGCATCTGCGCGCGCTCGGCTCTGAGGGCACGCCCGCGGTCCAGGCTCGTCACCGCCATGTCAGTCTGATCTTCCCGTCCGCTGCCGCCAGCCCGATGTCGGTGCGGAAGTGGCTGCCGGGCAGGCGAATCGTCGACATCACGTCGTATGCGGCCGCGCGCGCCTGCACCAGATCGGCACCGGTGCCGACGACGGACAGCACCCGCCCTCCGGACGAGACGATCGCGCCGTCGTCGCGACGCGCGGTCCCGGCATGCAGTACCCCGTCGGCCTCCGAGCCGGTGATCACGTCGCCGACGCGGGGCCTGGCCGGATAGTTCTCCGCGGCCAGCACGACCGTCACGGCATAGCCGTCGCGCCAACGCAGTTCACCGAAGTCGGCCAGCGCTCCGGTGGCCGTGGCGTGCAGCAGCTGGCCGAGTGGGGACTCCAATAGCGCGAGCACAGCCTGGGTTTCCGGGTCACCGAAGCGGCAGTTGAACTCCACCACAGCCGGTCCGTTCGAGGTCATCGCCAGCCCGGCGTAGAGCAGACCGGAGAAGCCGCAGCCGCGGCGGACCAGTTCAGCCGCGACCGGTTCGACGACGTCGGCGACGATAGCCGCCGTCACCGAGTCGGATAGCCAAGGCAGCGGCGCATAGGCGCCCATCCCGCCGGTGTTGGGTCCCGCGTCGCCGTCACCGACCCTCTTGAAGTCCTGGGCCGGCAGCAGCGGCACGACGGTCGCGCCGTCGACCAGACAGAACAGCGACACCTCCGGTCCGTCCAGGAACGACTCCAACAGCACCGGGTGACCGGAGTCGAGCAGCGCGGCGGCGTGCAGGCGGGCCGCATCACGGTCGTCGGTGACGACCACGCCCTTGCCCGCAGCCAGGCCGTCGTCTTTGACCACCCAGGCGGGTTGTCCTGCGGCCGGGCCGAATCGGTCGAGCGCGGCGTCGAGGCGGGCGGGGTTGTCGACGGTCTCGCTGACCGCGGTCCGCACCCCGGCCGCCGCCATCACGTCCTTGGCGAACGCCTTGGAGCCTTCGATCCGGGCGGCGTCCCTGGTCGGGCCGAAACAGGCGATGCCCGCCGCACGCACGGCATCGGCGACGCCGAGGACCAGCGGGACCTCCGGACCGATGATGACCAGATCGGCGCCGGTCCGTTTGGCCAGTTCGGTCACCGCCTCGGCGGAGGTGACGTCGACGTCGTGGTGTTCGGCCACCGCCGCGGTGCCGGCGTTGCCGGGTGCCACCAACAGGTGATCGACCTGCGGATCCTTGCGCAGGGCCAGCAGCAGGGCGTGTTCGCGGGCACCGGATCCGATCACGAGGACGCGCACAGGTTCACACCCTAATCGCAGGGCTGCTACCAGGTGTCGACGAATCGCCTGGGCGGCGGCAGCTCCGCGCGGCCGGTGGCCGCCGTCAGCGTGGCGGCGATCAGGCCCCTCGTCTCCGCGGGGTCGATGACGTCGTCGATCTCGAAGAGGGCAGCGGCGTTGAGCGCCTTCGCGTTCTCCTGCGCCACGGCGGTGACCTGGCGGACCCGCTCCTCGCGCTCGGCATCGTCGACGATGGCGTCGAGTTCTTTACGCAGGCCCAGCCGCACCGCGCCCTCCAGGCCCATCGGTCCCAGATGGGCTCCCGGCCACGCCACGGTGAGCAAGGGCTCGTGCAGGCTTCCGCCGGTCATCGCCTGGGCGCCGAGGCCGTAGCCCCGGCGCAGGACGACTGCCACGAGCGGGACGCGCAGCGCCGCACCGGCGACCAGCAGACGCGACGCCCGACGGACGAGCGCCTCGGCCTCGGCGGCGGGCCCGACCATGTAGCCCGGACAGTCGATGAGCGAGACGACCGGAATACCGAAGGTGTCGCACAGTTGCAGGAAGCGCGCCGCCTTGTCGGCGGCCCGTGCGGTGATCGCACCGGCCATGACCATCGTGTTGTTGGCGATGACCCCGACCGCGCGGCCCTCGATGCGCGCCAGCGCCGTCACCATCTCCGGGGCGAAGCGCTCCCGCAGGAACGTCACGGAATCCTGATCGGCCAGCGTCCGGATCAGCGGGGCCACCGGATAGGCACGGCGGGCGCGCTCGGGAATCATTGTGCGCAAGAGGGTTTGGTCCGCCGCCGGACCGGGCGCGGTCGATCCCTGGAAGTATCCGATCAGCTTCTTGGCGGCGCTGACGGCATCGGCCTCGTCATGCACCACCACGTCGACCACCCCGTTGGGGGCCTGTACGGAGATCGGGCCCACCGCATCGGGATCCACGTCACCGAGGCCGCCGCCGGCGATCATGGCCGGCCCGCCCATCCCGATCGAGGTGTCCTCGGTGGCGACGATGAGATCGGAGCAGCCGGCGATCACAGCGTTGCCCGCGAAGCAACGGCCCTTGACGACGGCGATGCGCGGCACCACACCCGAGAGCGCCGCCCACAGCTTGAAGGCGCGGACCTCGAGCGACGACACCGTGGGGTAGTCGGTGTCGCCGGGACGTCCCCCGCCACCCTCGGCGAAGAACACCGTCGGCAGCCGCATCCGTTCGATGAGCTCGAAGAGCCGGTCCTTCTTGCGGTGACCGAAGACGCCCTGAGTTCCGGCCAGGACTGTGTAGTCGTAGGACAGCACCGCGGCGGCGGCGCGTTCGGGGCCGAACAGCTCACCGTTGATCCGGGCGGTGCCGGCGACGAGGCCGTCGGCGGGGGTCCGCGCGATCAGGTCCTCGACGTCGCGCCGCTGCCGCTGGGCGGCCATCACGAAACGCCCGTACTCGACGAACGAACCGGGGTCGACGAGGTCGGCGATGTTCTCGCGCGCAGTGCGTCCGTTCGCGTCATGGCGACGCGCGACCGTATCCGGGCGGGCCGCGTCCTCGGTCAGCGCCCGCCGGCGGAGTACCTCGTCGAGATCGGAACCCTCGGTCATGAGCTGAACCTACCTTCGGGCCTCCCGCGCGCGGGCATACACTTTGCTCGGCGGTGTATGGTCAAAATATGAACACGAGCGTGTGCCCATTCGCCGAGTCCGATCCCCGCGTCGCTGCGCTCCTGCCCGCCGAGGGAATCGACTTCACCGACCCCGACCTGCTGAAGGGCGGGATGCCCGTCGCGCAACTGGCGCACCTACGCGCGACCGCGCCGGTGTGGTGGAACGCCCAGCCGGACGGGACGACGGTGTTCGACGACGGCGGCTACTGGGTGATCAGCAGGCATCAGGACGTCAAGGCCATCTCCCGGGACAGCCACCTGTGGTCCACCAACGCCAAGGGCGTGGTGATGCGCCTGCCGGAGGGCGTCACCGCCGACCAACTCGAGATCACCAAGGCGTTGCTGATCAACCACGACGCCCCCGAGCACACCCGGCTGCGCAAGCTCATCTCCCGGTTGTTCACTCCGCGCTCGGTGGCCGCATTGGAGGAGACGCTGGCCGTCGCGGCCCGTGACATCGTTGCGGCCGCCGCGCGCAAGGAGACCGGCGACTTCGTCGAGGACATCGCGATGCAGCTGCCACTGCTGGCGATCGCGGACCTGATCGGTGTCCCGGAGGCCGATCGGGAGAAGCTCTTCCACTGGACGAACTGCATCATGAACACCGATGACCCGGACTTCGACAGCGATCCCACCGCGGCCAACGCCGAGCTGATGGGGTACGCCTACGCCATGGCCGAACAGCGCCGCCAGTGCCCGGCCGACGACATCGTCACCCGGTTGATCCAGGCCGATATCGACGGCGAGGCCCTGTCCGACATCGAGTTCGCCTTCTTCGTCATCCTGTTGGCGGTGGCCGGCAACGAAACCACCCGAAACGCCATGACGCACGGGATGAATGCGTTCTTCGCCAATCCCGAGCAGTGGGAGATCTACAAGCAGCAGCGTCCGGAAACAGCCGCCGACGAGATCGTCCGGTGGGCCACCCCGGTGCACTGCTTCCAGCGGACTGCCCTGACCGATGTGCGGTTCGGTGACGTCACGATCGAGCGGGGACAGCGGGCCGGCCTGTTCTACAGTTCGGCGAACTACGACGAGGACGTCTTCGATTCGCCGTTCCAGTTCGACATCCTGCGGGACCCGAACCCGCACCTCGGCTTCGGCGGCCACGGCGCGCACTACTGCATCGGAGCGAACCTGGCGCGCATGGAGATCAGGCTGATCTTCAACGCGATCGCCGACCAGATCCCGGACATCGGCAAGCTCGGCGAACCGGAGCGGCTGCGGTCCGGCTGGATCAACGGCGTGAAGGAACTGCCCGTCTCGTATCACTGACCACCTGGCGCGGATAGCATCCCCGGGCATGGGCTACCCCACGCCGCCGATGCCGCCGTATCCCGGTAAGCCGCCGATCTCGACGACCGACGTGACCGTCTCGGTCATCACGCTCGTCCTCATCGTGCTGCTCGGTGCGGTCGCGTCGTTCATGGGGATCTTCTCCCTGGCGTTCCTGGACCACTGCCCACCCGCGACGTGCAGCGCCGAAGGCGCCGTCACAGCGGTGATGGGCGCTCTGGCCATCGCGGCACTGGTCGGACTCATCGGCATGGTGATCACGATCGTGCGGCTGACTCAGCGCCGGCCCGCCTGGCCGTTCGCGGTGGGGACCCTGGGGTTGTGCGTCGCGGTGCTCTTCGGCGGAGCGATCGCCTACGGCCTGGCTGTCGGTGGCTGAGCCGGCTCTGCACGTACTATTCCGGCGTGCGCACCCACGGCTGGTCCGGGTCGGCTCCCGCCACTGACGACGAGGCCGTCGCCCGGATTCTCGCCGCCGCCAACAAGGCGATCGACGTCCACGGTGGCGATATCAGCATCGCCGATGTGGCCCGCACCCTGGGCGTCACCCGTCAGACCGTGTACCGCTACTTCCCGAGCACCGAAGCGCTGCTGCAAGCCGCGGCGATGGGCGCGGCCACCGGATTCCTCGATCGCCTCGCCGCCCACCTCAGTGGCATCACCGAGCCGGGCGAAGCCGTGACCGAAGGCATCGCGACCGCGGTCGAGTGGCTGCCGAACGACAAGCACATGGGCCTGCTCCTCGGGCCTGACCGCGCGACCATGTTCAGTGCGGAGGTCACCTCCGACGTCGCCGTCCAGTTCGCTCGCGCCATGCTGCGCCGCTTCGACGTGGATTGGGCCGCGCACGGACTCGACGACGAGGACCTCGACGAGTTGGCCGAACACCTGCTGCGCATCATCCAGTCGTTCGTGCTCGATCCGGGACGCCCGCCGCGGGTCGGCGACCAGTTGCGAAGGTATCTGCGGCGCTGGGTCGGCGGGGCGTTGACGGGTAGTCGTCCGCGTCAAAAGGCGCGGCGCGCAACCGGTTAGGAGCCCGGCGGCTGGAACGGCAGGGCGGGAACCGAGTCGCTGTTGATTACGCCCTGCAGCAGCGTCGGCATGCTGCCGTCGGCGAGCGAGCGCATGAATGCCGGGCATTCCATCTGGATCGCCATCCCAGTCGCAGCACCGGCTATGGCGGAGGTGATACCGCCGTTGCCCTGGAGCTGCGATGCGTTGGTGGCGAACGTCGAGCCGGGCTTCACCAGCATCGGGCAGAGCGACTCACCGAACTCGGCGAACGAGGTTCTCATCGGGCCGGCGTCGATGCCGGCCAGGTTGGTCAGCACGTCGGTGGTCGTGCTGCCCGTCGGATCGGCGTGCGCGGGGGCGGGCCACACCGCGGCAGCGAAGATGGCGCTGGCCGAGACCACCAGCGGGCACAGCACCGTCGCGGTCGTATCGATGACCCGGGCCCACGTCGACATCTGGCGAGTGATCCTGGCGCGCTTGGGTGTTGGTGCCGTCCACATGCTGCTGAGCATGGTCGGCGCAGTCCATTCGCTGTACATGGTCAGTGATGTCATGTGCACTCCTGCTCGCCGTCGGCGCCCAGCGGCGCCTGATTTCACTTTGGTAACACTGGCGCACAAGAGTCACATTTGTGACACGGACCGATAAAGGTTTGCGATCTGCGCGTTTCCTTACCGTTGTCTTATCGGCCTCTTTGTTATGCGGCTGTGCCCGTAGCGGAATCGCGAACTGGCATCAGTCCTCGAGCGGCTTGCCGGTGTGCATCTTCACGGCGTCGTTGACATTGGCCTTCTTGTCCTCGCCTTTGCCCTTCTCCGCTGCCTTCGCCCGTTTGGCGACCACCCGGCCGATGGCGCCGTCGAACTTGGAGCCGAGCGGGAAACCGAGGTAATGCGTCAGGAAGATCGCCATCTCCTTGAGCTCGTCGGCGCTGAGCTCTTCGTTGTGCATCGCGGCGTTGCCCTGGATCTCGGCGAGGTCATCGATGCCGAGGGCGGCGACCGCAGTCAGGGTCATGATCCGCTTGTCCCGCATCGACAAGCCGGGCCGCGTCCAGATGGTCCCGAAGAGGTGATCGACGGTCAGGTCGAAGAACGGGTTGCCCTCGATGTTGGGCATCTCCCAGCCGTACACCTCGTTCATCTTGGCCAGACCCTTGCGGCGCAGCTCGTCCATCGTCACTCCTTCGTGGTTGCGGTGCTGTGCGGGATGCCCAGGCCTGCTGCGAGATTCCGCAGTGCCACCTCGGCCAATGGCAGGTCGACGTCCAGCGACTCACCCAGTGCCAGGGCCAGACTCAGATCCTTCTCCCCCAGACCGCGGGTATGCAGGAAGGTGTCGTACAGCCAGTGGCCCGGATCGAGGTCGTTCATGTTGTCGCGCACCATGATCGCGCCCGGCCCGCCCGTGAGGGCGTCGGTGTGGCGCACCACCCGGCCGAGCGCCTGCAGGTCCAGACCGGACCGCTCGGCGAGCCTGCTCGCCTCGAAGGCGGCCGCGTAGGAGGTGAACGTCAGCATGTTGCGGGCCAGCTTCATCCTGGTGCCCGCCCCCGGCTCGCCGGCGTGGATCACCAGCGAAGCCCACTTCTTGAAGGCCGGCTTGATCCGCTCGTACACCTCGCGGGGGGCGCCGACCATCGTGGCCAGTTCCCCTTTCTCGGCCGCTCCCCCACCACCGCTGACGGGTGCATCGATGATGTGGATGCCCACCGGCTCGAACTGCCGGGCCAGTTCGGCCGCCGTGGTGTCCTTGATGGTGGAGTGGATGGCGATGACCGTCCCCGAACTCGCATGACGGGCAAGACCGTTCTCGCCGGCGATGACATCACGCACCTGGGCGTCGTCGAGCACCGTCACGCTGATGATGTCGGCCTGCGCCACCTCGGCGACGGTGGCCGCGACGGCGGCGCCGGCCTCGCCGAACGGCTCCATCGCCTCGGCGCGGACGTCGAATACGATCAGGCCGCCCGGCCAGTCCAAGAGTCGCCTGGCCATCGGGGCACCCATGTTGCCCAGACCGATATAGCCCAGCTTCACGTCACTCATCGAGCTCCTTCAGGATCGGATGATCTGGCCGCCATCGACATTGAAGATCTGGCCGGTGATCCACTTCGCCTGGTCCGAGAGCAGGAACAGACACATCCCCACCAGATCCTCGGGTTGGCCCATGCGGCTCAGTGGGATGGCCTTCACGATGTCGGCGACCATCTCCTGCGGTGTGGTGGTGCGATTGGCCTCGGTGTCGATCGGGCCGGGCGCAATAGCGTTGATCCGGATGTTCATCCCGCCCAGCTCACGCGAGAGTTGCTGGGTCAGACCGTTGATGCCGACCTTCGCCAAGCCGTAGTAGTTGGCGTACAACCATGCCGCGGTCGAGGACTGGTTGACGATCGCGCCGCCGCCGCGCTTCGCCATCTTCTTGTACACCGCCCGGGTGCAGGCCAGCGCGCCGTCCATGTTGACGCTCATGAACTTCTTGTAGTACTCCCAGTCGACGGTGATCAGAAAGTCGAGCTTCATGCCGCCGAAGATGGCGGCGTTGTTCACCAGATAGTCGATGCCGCCGAACTCGGCCAGCGTGCGGTCGGCCATTTCCTTGGCCGACACCGGGTCGCTGACGTCCACGGGCAGCGCGAGCGCGGTGAAGCCCTCGGCCTTGATGCCGTCGGCCACCTTGTTGGCGCCCTCGGTGTTGATGTCGGCGACCACGACCGCCGCGCCCTCTCGCGCCAGCGCCTCGGCATACGCCTGGCCGATGCCGCCGCCGGATCCGGTGACGATGGCCACCTTGTCGTCGAACTGTCCCATGCTGTTCCCTTTCCTGTGCCGAATGGCCACTTATTGCACGCGCTGGGCCCGATTGCGTGTCACAAGTGGCCCCTCGGCGCGAGCAATGGCGTCACTGGACCGCTGTTGCAATGACTTTCAGCTCGAGATACTCCTCGAAGCCCGCCAATCCCATCTCCCGGCCGACGCCGGACTGCTTGTAGCCGCCGAACGGTACATCCGCGGAGTACCAGACCCCGCCGTTGACGTTGACGGTGCCGACCCGCAGCCGGTCCGCGGCCGCGGCCGCCCGCTCGGGGTCCGCGCTGAACACCGTGCCCGACAGACCGTAGGGCGAATCGTTGGCGATGCGGATCGCGTCGTCGTCGCCGTCGTGGGCGATGACGGTCAGGACCGGGCCGAAGATCTCCTCGCGGGCCACCTTGGCGTCATTGGTGAGCCCGGCGATCACGGTCGGCTCGATGAAGAAACCGGTATCGCGGTCAGCCGGACGCCCGCCGCCGCAGGCGAACCGGCCGCCCTCCGCGACGGCGGAGTCGAGATAGGACTGCACGCGGTCGCGCTGAAGCGCGGAAATCAATGGCCCGCAGACCGTTCCGGGATCCAGTGGGTCTCCGGGCCTGATGCCGGCCATCGTCGCCGCAGCCGCCTCGACGGCCTCGTCATAGCGCGCCCGCGGCACCACCAGGCGGGTGGTGATGGCACAGCCCTGCCCGGCGTGCATCGAGGCGGTGAATGCCGACATCGAACACGCCGCGGCCAGATCGGCGTCGTCGAGCACGAGGAACGCCGACTTTCCGCCCAGCTCCAGGAACACCTTCTTGATGGTCGCCGCGCCAGCCGCCATGACGGCGCGGCCGGTGGCCGTGGAGCCGGTGAACGACACCATGTCGATGCGGGGGTCGCTGGACAGCATCGCGCCCACCGAGTGGTCATTGGAGGTGACGATGTTCAACACGCCCGGCGGGATGTCGGTGTGCTCGGCGACCAGCTCGCCGATAACCGCTGCGCACCAAGGAGTATCGGGCGCCGGCTTGAGGACCACCGTGTTGCCGGCGGCCAGGGCTGGGCCGATCTTGGCGAGGTTGATCTGGTGTGGGAAGTTCCACGGCGTGATGGCACCGACCACGCCGACCGCCTCCCGGGCGATGGTGCGCTGGGTCTTGATACCCATCGGGGAGGCGACGCCGAGATCCTGGCGCCAGGAGTAGGACTCGGCGGTGTCGGCCGAGAAGCTCAAGTCGTCGACCGGGCCTTCCAGTTGGGCCATCGAGGTCAGCATCCGCGGCGCGCCGACCTCGGCCATCGTGATCTCGCGCAGTTCCTCGATATTGGCGCGCATGGCTTCGCGAAGCTGCCGGATGCAGCGGACCCGCAGTTCGGTGTTGGTCGACCAGTCGGTGGTGTCGAAAGCACGCCGCGCCGCGTCGATGGCAGAGCTCATGTCGCCGGCATCGGCGTCCGCAGCGGTGCCCAGCACCTCCTCGGTGGCCGGGTTGATCGTCGGATACCGTCCGGCGCTGCCCGAGACGAGCTTGCCGTCGATGAAGAGATCGCTGTTCCGATCGGCCGCTATCGCCATCTGCGACTCCCGCCTATTGATTGGACACCTGTCCGAGATTGTCTCTCTCGCACCATAGCGGGCGAGGCGTCAGCGTTGCAAGGGTCCCGGGTACGACCGCGACAATCCGCCCGCGGCAAGCCGATCATCAGCGATTTTGCGGTTCGGGCTTGTTTACCGGCGAACCGCTCCGCTAAGTTGGACAAGTGTCCAGTGATGCAGTGGTTGCCGCACCCCAGGGTGAAGCGGCGCCGCGCAATCGCCGCCAGGAGGAGACCTTCCGCAAGGTCCTGCGCGCCGGGATGGAAATGCTGCGGGAGTCGTCCTACGCCGACCTGACGGTTCGCGCCGTCGCGGCCCGGGCCAAGGTGGCGCCCGCCACGGCTTACACCTACTTCTCGTCGAAGAACCATCTGATCGCCGAGGTGTACCTGGACCTGGTCCGGCAGGTGCCCTACTTCACCGACGTCAACGACAGCCGGCTCAACCGGGTCCAGCAGTCGCTGCGCAGCCTCGCCCTCGTCATCGCCGACGAACCGGAGTTCGCGGCGGCGTGCACGACCGCCCTGCTGAGCAACGAACCGGGCGTCATCGGAGTTCGCGACAACATCGGCGCCGAGATCCACAAGCGGATCAAGTCGGCGCTCGGACCGGACGCCGACGCGCGCGTCGTGTCTGCCCTCGAGATGACCTACTTCGGCGCACTCGTGCACGCCGGCAGCGGCACCCTCACCTATCGCCAAGTCGCCGACCGGATGTCCTACGTGGTCGGCCTGATTCTGAGAGACGCCAACTCATGACCGCCCAGACTCCAGACCGGCCCGTCGAGCTCGTTCTCGACCCGTACGACTACGACTTCCACGAGGACCCGTACCCGTACTACAAGCGGCTGCGCGACGAAGCACCGCTGTACCGCAACGAGGACCGCAACTTCTGGGCGCTGTCCCGGCATGCCGATGTTCTCAAGGGTTTTCGCAACAGCACCGAGCTGTCGAACAAGCTCGGCGTCTCACTCGACCCGATCTCCCGCACCCCCGACGCCTACCGGACCATGTCGTTCCTGGCCATGGACGACCCTGGCCATCTGCGACTGCGCACGCTGGTGTCGAAGGGCTTCACCCCGCGCCGCATCCGCGAGCTCGAGCCCCGGGTGCTCGAGCTGACCAAAGAGCACCTCGACGACGCCCTGCAGAACGAGAACTTCGACTACATCGCCGATTTCGCCGGCAAGCTGCCGATGGACGTCATCTCGGAGTTGATGGGCGTGCCCAAGGAGGATCGCGCGCGAATCCGCGGGCTGGCCGACGCCGTGATGCACCGCGACGACGGCGTGGCCGATGTCCCGCCGTTGGCGATCGAGGCGTCGATGGAGCTGCTGGTGTACTACGCCGACATGGTGGCGCAACGGCGCAAGCAACCCACCGACGACCTGACGACGGCGCTGCTGGAGGCCGAGATCGACGGTGACCGTCTCGCCGACGACGAGATCATGGCGTTCCTGTTCCTGATGGTGGTCGCCGGCAACGAGACCACCACGAAACTGCTTGGCAATGCCGCGTATTGGGGCTGGAAGAATCCGGACCAGCTGGCCACCGTGCATGCCGACCACTCCCGGGTTCCGCTGTGGGTCGAGGAGACGCTGCGCTACGACACCTCCAGCCAGATCCTGGCCCGCACCGTGGTCTCCGACATCGAGTTCTACGACACCACCCTGCACGACGGTGACGTCCTGCTGCTGCTTCCCGGTTCGGCCCATCGCGACGAGCGCGTCTTCGACGCACCCGACGAGTACCGGATCGGTCGGGACATCGGCTCGAAGCTGCAGAGCTTCGGAAGCGGAGCGCATTTCTGCCTCGGCGCCCACCTGGCCCGGATGGAGGCACGGGTGGCGCTGACCGAGTTCTTCGAACGGGTTCGCGGCTACGAGGTCGACGAAGCCAATTCCGTTCGCGTTCATTCCAGCAACGTGCGCGGGTTCGCCACCCTGCCCATCACCGTGAAGAAGGCCTGATGCCCCGCTTCGAACCGCACCCCACCCGCCGGCCCGCGATCGTCGCGGGCGCATCCTCAGGTATCGGCGCCGCCACCGCGACTCGAGCTGGCAGCGCGCGGCTTTCCCGTCGCGCTCGGCGCCCGGCGCGTCGAGAAATGCGAGGAGCTGGTCGCCCAGATCCGCTCGGCCGGCGGTGAGGCGGTCGCACTTCCGCTCGACGTCACCGATCCCGATTCGGTGAAGGGTTTCGTGCACCGTGCCACCGAGGAGCTCGGTGACATCGAGCTGTTGGTCGCAGGTGCGGGCGACACCTACTTCGGGCGGCTCTACGAGATCAGCACCGACGAGTTCGAATCCCAGATCCAGATCCACCTCATCGGCGCCAACCGGCTGGCGACCGCCGTGCTGCCCGGCATGGTCGAACGCCAACGCGGCGACGTCGTGTTCGTCGGCTCCGACGTCGCGCTGCGCCAGCGTCCCCACATGGGCGCCTACGGTGCCGCCAAGGCCGGCCTGGTCGCGATGGTCACGAACCTGCAGATGGAGCTGGAAGGCACCGGGGTGCGTGCGTCGATCGTCCACCCCGGCCCCACCAAGACCTCGATGGGCTGGAGCCTGCCCGCCGAGTCGATCGGCCCCGCGCTCGATGACTGGGCGAAGTGGGGCCAGGCCCGCCACGACTACTTCCTGCGCGCCGCCGACCTCGCGCGCGCCATCGCGTTCGTCGCCGAGACGCCGCGCGGCGGGTTCATCGTCTCGATGGAAGTCCAGCCCGAAGCACCGCTGTCGGATGCGCCCAGAGAACGTCAACAACTGAAGTACCCGGAGGAATCGTGAACGCACTCAAAGAAGTTCAGCGCGTCTCGGGCGGCGAATCCGAACACGGCCACCTCGAGGAGTTCCGGACCGACCCGATCGGCCTGATGAAGCGAATCCGGGAGGAGTGCGGCGACCTCGGCTGGTTCCAGCTCGCCGACAAGCACGTGATCCTGCTGACCGGCGCGGAGGCCAACGAGTTCTTCTTCCGCTCCAGCGATGCCGACCTCAACCAGGCCGAGGCCTACCCCTTCATGACGCCGATCTTCGGCGAGGGCGTGGTGTTCGACGCCGACCCCGAGCGGCGGGCCGAGATGCTGCACAACACCGCACTGCGCGGCGAGCATATGAAGGGCCACGCCACCACGATCGAGGCCGAAGTCCGCAAGATGATCGAGAACTGGGGCGACAGCGGGGAGATCGATCTACTCGAGTTCTTCGCCGAGCTGACCATCTATACCTCTACCGCCTGCCTGATCGGCCTGAAGTTCCGCAACCAGCTCGACTCGCGGTTCGCCAACTACTACCACCTGCTGGAGCGTGGTACCGATCCGCTGTGTTACGTCGATCCCTACCTGCCGATCGAGAGCTTCCGCATCCGTGACGAAGCCCGTGCGGGCCTCGTCGAGTTGGTACAGGAGGTCATGCACGGCCGGATCGCCAACCCGCCCAAGGACAGGAGCGATCGCGACATGCTCGACGTTCTGGTGTCCATCAAGGACGAGGAGGGGAATCCGCGGTTCACGGCCAACGAGATCACCGGCATGTTCATCTCGTTGATGTTCGCCGGCCACCACACCAGCTCGGGCACCTCGTCGTGGACGCTGATCGAGTTGCTGCGCCATCCCGACTTCTACGCCAAGGTGTGCCAGGAGCTCGACGACCTCTACGCCGACGGCCAGGAAGTGAGTTTCCATGCGCTGCGCCAGATCCCGAATCTGGACAATGCCCTCAAGGAAACCCTGCGGCTGCATCCACCGCTGATCATTCTGATGCGGGTCGCCCAAGACGAATTCGAGGTCGAGGGCTATCCGATCCACAAGGGCCAGATGGTCGCCGCCTCGCCGGCGATCTCCAACCGCATCCCCGAGGACTTCCCCGATCCGGACGCCTTCGATCCGGACCGTTACGAGAAGCCTCGGCAGGAAGACCTGGTCAACCGCTGGACCTGGATTCCGTTCGGCGCGGGGCGGCACCGCTGCGTCGGCGCGGCGTTCGCGCAGATGCAGATCAAGGCGATCTTCTCGGTTCTGTTGCGGGAGTATGAGTTCGAGATGGCCCAGCCCGCCGAGACCTATCACAACGACCACTCCAAGATGGTCGTCCAATTGGCCCGGCCCGCTCTGGTCCGCTACCGCAAGCGCGTCTCGTAGGAGTCAGCCATGGGAAGTTACCGTGTGGAAGTCGACGCGGACCTGTGCCAGGGACACGCGATGTGCGAACTCGAGGCGCCCGGTTACTTCCGGGTGCCCAAGCGTGGCACCGTCGAGATCCTCGACGCTGAGCCGCCCGACGAGGCGCGGCCCGACATCGAGCAGGCCGTCGAGATGTGTCCCACCCGAGCCCTGTCCATACAAGAGAAGGAAGACTGAGAATGGCGGCGTTGCCACGTGAGCAGCTGGAGGATTTCGTCGAGCGGTGGCTGGAGGCCAACCGGGAGGCGGAACGCAAGGGGGACTGGAAAGGCTTGGCGGACTTCTACACCGACGACGCCACCTACGGCTGGAACATCGGGCCGAAGGAGGACGTGATGTGCGTCGGGATCGACGAGATCCGCGCCGTCGCACTGGGTCTGGAGATGTTCGGCCTCGAGGGCTGGAGCTATCCGTATCAGAAGGTGATCATCGACGACAAGATCGGCGAGGTCGTCGGCTTCTGGAAGCAGGTCGCGACGGACGCCGAGGGTAACTCCTCAGAGATTTACGGGATCGGCGGCAGCTGGTTCCGGCTCGACGCCCAGGGCAAGATCGCGTGGCAGCGCGACTTCTTCGACTTCGGTCACGTCCAGAAGCTGTATGTGCAGCTGATGAAGGACGGCAAGCTCTCCAAGGGCATGCAGGAGCGCATCGAACGCAGCCTGGCCGGTGAGAAGCTGCCCGGCTACTACCCGATCGGGCAGGCGCCGGTTCCGATCTGGTGAAAACTCGACAGCCGTCAACAAACCCGCCCCGCCGCTTGGCAAGACGGTGACGCACGTCATAATGTGCACACGAACAAGAACGTGTTCTAGATCGACCTAGCTCGACCATCCGGCCGGCTGGCCATCCCCGGGAACCGCTCGGGGCAGTTTTCGTGAGTGGAGGTTCGCGGTGAAGACAAAAGGTGCGCTGATCTGGGAGTTCAACCAGCCGTGGTCGATCGAGGAGATCGAGATCGGGGATCCCCAGAAGGGCGAGGTCAAGGTCCAGATGGAAGCGTCGGGCATGTGCCACTCCGACCACCATCTGGTGACCGGCGGCATCCCCATGATGGGCTTCCCGGTGCTCGGCGGCCACGAGGGCGCCGGCGTCGTCACCGAAGTGGGCGAGGGTGTCGAGGACGTCCAAGCCGGGCGACCACGTCGTCCTGTCGTTCATCCCGTCCTGCGGCAAGTGCCCGTCGTGTCAGGCCGGACTGCGTAACCTCTGCGACCTCGGCGCCGGACTACTCGGCGGCACCGCGATCTCCGACGGCACCCACCGCATCACCGCCAAGGGCCAGCCGGTCTTCCCGATGACCCTGCTCGGCACGTTCTCGCCGTACATGGTGGTCCACGAGTCCTCGGTGGTGAAGATCGATCCGTCGATCCCGTTCGAGGTGGCCTGCCTGGTCGGCTGCGGCGTCACCACCGGCTACGGCTCGGCGACCCATACCGCGCAGATCAAGCCCGGCGAGGACGTCGCGATCGTCGGCGTCGGCGGCGTCGGCATGTCGGCGCTGCAGGGCGCGGTGATCTCCGGCGCCCGCCATATCTTCGTCATCGACCCGGTCGAGTGGAAGCGCGATCAGGCGCTGAAGTTCGGCGCCACCCACGTCTACCAGGACATCAACTCGGCGATGATGGGCATCGCCGAAGTCACCCAGGGCTTCATGGCCAAGAAGGTCATCGTCACCGTCGGCGAGGTGCACGGCGCCGACGTCGACAACTACATGAACATCACCGCCAAGTCCGGCACCTGCGTCATGACCGCCATCGGCAGCATGCTCGACACCAACGTCACGCTGAACCTGGCGATGCTCACCCTGATGCAGAAGAACTTGCAGGGCACCATCTTCGGCGGCGGCAACCCGCACTACGACATTCCGCAGATCCTCACGATGTACAAGGCCGGCAAACTCAACCTCGACGACATGGTCACCCGGCAGTACCGCCTCGAGCAGATCAACGAGGGCTACCAGGACATGCTGGAGGGCCGCAACATCCGCGGCGTCATCCGCTACACCGACGAGGACCGCTGACCCATGTCGCAGAAGACAACCGATCAGTCGCCCGCACTGACCGCATCGCAGGCGTCCTGGCGTTGCGTCCAGTCCCACGACCGCGAGGGCTGGCTGGCGCTGATGGCCCCCGATGTCGTCATCGAGGACCCGATCGGTCAGGCCATCACCAACCCGGACGGCCAGGGCGTGCGCGGCAAGGAGGCGGTGGCGGCGTTCTACGACACCAACATCGCCGTCAACGACCTGCGCGTAACGTGCGAGGAGACGTTCCATTCCAGTTCGCCGCAGGAAGTGGCTCATATCCTGGTGTTGCGCAGCAAGTTCGAAGGTGGGCTGACCAGCACCGTGCGCGGCGTGTTCACCTACCGCGTCAACGACGACGGGCTGATCGCCAACATGCGCGGCTACTGGAACATGGACGGCATGCAGTTCGGGCAGGCTCCCGCCGACGAGTGACTGAGGCGCCCCTGCGGGGGCGCGGCATCGTCGTCGTGGGCGGTTCCCGAGGCATCGGCGCCGCGGTGTCTGCCATGCTCGCCGCCCGCGGGGCGGGCGTGATCGTGAACGGCCGCGATGCCGACGCCGTCGAATCGACCGTCGACGCGATCACCGGTTCGGGCGGCACAGCACTCGCCCATGCCGGTTCAGCCGCTGACGAGTCCGTCGCCGGTGACTTGATTGCATTGTGCGACAGCGAGTTCGGCAGGATCGATGCGCTCGTCAACTGCGCCGGAACGGCGGAGCCGCCGGGGTCGTCCATCCTGAACGTCACCACGGCGCAGTTCCGCGACCTCATCGACGTCCACCTCGGGACGGTCTTCGCCACCTGCCGCGCGGCCGCTCCGCGGATGGTGGCCCAAGGCCGCGGCGCCATCGTCAACACCAGCTCATTCGCCTACCTGGGCGACTACGGCGGCACCGGCTACCCGGCTGGCAAGGGCGCCGTCAACAGCCTCACGATGGCGATCGCCGCCGAACTCGCCGAGCACGGCGTGCGGGCGAACGTCGTGTGCCCCGGGCGCCAGGACACGGCTGTCCACCGGTCCGGGCTACGAGGAACACATCGCCGACCTACAGCGGCGCGGCATGCTCGACGAGATCAGCGCACAGGGCGCCCTCGACGCGGCGCCGCCGGAGTACGTCGCACCGATGTACGCCTACCTCGTCAGCGACCTGGCCAAGCGGATCACCGGCCAAATCTTCATCGCCGCAGGCAATTTCGTCGGACGGTTCGATCGGCCCACACCCACACTGCTGGGCTACCGGGACCACCACGACTCGCCCCCGTGGTCGATCGGCGACATCGACGCAATGCTCGGCTGAGCCACGCATATGCTGACCGCATGGCCTCCGTCTTCAGCATGATCATCAACGGCGAACTCCCGGGGCGCTTCGTCTACGAAGACGACAGACATCGTCGCGTTCCTGACCATCGAACCGATGACGCAGGGTCACACGCTGGTGGTGCCCCGCGCCGAGGTCGACAAGTGGCAGGACGTCGACCCGGCGATGTTCAACCAGGTGATGGCGGTCGCCCAACGCATCGGCAAGGCGGTGTGCGCGGCATTCGGCGCCGACCGCGCCGGCGTGATCATCGCCGGGCTGGAGGTTCCGCATCTGCATGTCCACGTCTTCCCGGCCTACAACCTGACCGACTTCGGCTTCGCGCACGTCGACCGCAACCCGTCGCCGCAGTCCCTCGACGAGGCCCAGGCCAAGATCAGAGCTGCGCTGGCCGGAGCAGACTGAAGCCTCAGCCGATCGGCGCGCGGCACGTCGGCGATCCGCGGCAGGCTGACCCGGAAGCAGCAGCCCTGCCCGGGCGCAGTGCACGACCGTGACCCGCCCGCCGTGCGCGTACACCAGCGAGTCGACGATGGACAGCCCCAGCCCGGTACCGCCGCTGGCGCGGGCGCGCGAGGAGTCGGTGCGGTAGAAGCGCTCGAACACCCGGTGAGCGTCCTCCGGCGTCATGCCCGGCCCCTCGTCGGCCACCTCGAGCACCGCGTCGTCACCGGCGGTGCCGACCCGAACGGTGATCCGCCGCCGTTTCGGGCGTGTGCTGCACGGCGTTGGCCACCAGATTGCCCAGCACCTGACGCAGCCGGGCCTCGTCGCCGAGCACCTCGGGCGTGCCGGGGCCGTCGACCACCTCCATGGTGATCGTGCGCCGGGGCGCGATCGACTGCGCGTCGTGCACGGCGTCGCTGGCCAACGCCAGCAGATCGACGCGACGACGCTCGAGCGGGCGTTGGGCGTCGAGGCGGGCCAGCAACAGCAGATCGTCGACCAGCAGTCCCATCCGGCGCGACTCGCTCTCGATGCGCGACATCAGCATCTCGACGTCGCGGGCGGCGCCCTGGCGGTACAGCTCGGCGAAGCCGCGGATGGTGGTCAGCGGCGTGCGCAGTTCGTGGCTGGCGTCGGTGATGAACCGGCGCATCCGTTCCTCCGACGTCCGGGCCTGCTCGGCCGAGGACTCCGAGGACGCCATCGCCTGCTGGATCTGGGCCAGCATGCCGTTGAGCGCGACCGACAGCCGGCCCACTTCGGTTCGCGGATCCCGTTGCGGCACACGACGATCCAACTGGCCGGCGGCGATCGCCGCGGCGGTCTGCTCGACTTCGGCCAGCGGGCGCAGGCTGCGGTGCACCACCCAGTAGCCGGCGACACCGAGCACCACCAGGACCGCGGTGCCGATCGCGACCTGCGACCAGGCCAGCGACCGGACGGTCGACTGCGACGTCGGACAGGTCGATCGCGACGGTGGTCAGCTCGCCGCTGGGTCCGCGCACCGACACCGCGCGCCACTGCACCCGCGATCCGTTCGAGCGAGCCGATGGTCACCGGGTTCGGGCCGACGTCGTTGTCCTCGGGCAGCGTCGGGTTCGGCGTCGCGGTCGTTGACGGCCATCCAGACGTTGCCGTCGGCATCGACGCCGCGGACGTAGAAGTCCGACGGCGGGCGGGCCGGGTTGGGGCCTTCGTCGGGCGGGGGCATCCGCCGCGGGGCCTGCGCCCAGCCGCGGGAGGCGTCGATCAGAGTCTGGTCGACGCGGCTGACGAGGTCGTGGCGCAGGACCGAGGTGACCGCGATACCGGAGGCGAGCAGCCCGCAGCCCACCAGCAGCAGCATGGCCGCGACCAGACCCACCCGCAGCGGGACTGCACGGCGGTACTTGTTCGCCATCGTTCTATTGTTCGCCCGAAGCGGGGCGGTGCGCCGGATTACCGCGGCTCCCGCAGGACGTAACCCACCCCGCGCAGGGTGTGCAGCAGTCGCTTCTCGCCGGTGTCGATCTTGCGGCGCAGGTACGAGACGTAGGACTCGACGACGTTGACGTCGCCGCCGAAGTCGTAACGCCACACGTGATCGAGGATCTTGGGCTTGCTCAGCACGGTGCCGGCGTTGATGACGAAGTAGCGCAGCAGCGTGAACTCGGTCGGCGACAGCGATACCGGCTCGCCGGCCTTCCACACCTCGTGGGTGTCCTCGTCGAGCTCGATGTCGGCGAAGCGCAGCCGCGAGTTGCGCGGCTCCTCGACACCCTGGCCCGGCCCGCCGCAGGATCACCCGCAGCCGGGCGACGACCTCTTCGAGGCTGAACGGTTTGGTGACGTAGTCGTCGCCGCCGAGGGTCAGTCCGGCGATCTTGTCCTGCAGGCTGTCGCGCGCGGTCAGGAACAACGCCGGGGCGTCGATCCCGTCGGCGCGCAGCCGGCGCAGAACGCCGAAGCCGTCCATGCCGGGCATCATCACGTCGAGGATGACGGCGTCCGGGCGGACCTCGCGGGCGCGGTCGAGCGCGGCGGGGCCGTTGGCGGCGGTGTGGACTTCGAAGCCCTGGAACTTCAGACTCACCGACAGCAGTTCGACGATGTTCGTCTCGTCGTCGACGACGAGGACTCGCGCCTCCGGCTTGGTCTCGGGCACAGCAGCTGTGGTCATAGCCGTCAATCTCCTCCCACTTCGGTGTAAACAACCTGCAAGCGCGCTGTGAACTTCCTGTGAGTTCAGTGTTGTCCAGATCGCGCGATACCGCGGGTCAGCGGCATAGTGACGCCAATACACTTGTGACATGGACCTGGCTAAGGCACTGGTTGGGACTCGCGACCACACCGATGCGGGCAGGACTCGCCGCCGCCGACCTGGGTCTGGGCGTCGCCGAAGCGGGCATTGAGCTGGCCAAACGGTCGCTGACCGAGGCCGGTAGTACCCATGGGACCCAGTTCGGTGGCCCAGGTGTTCGGCCTGGAGGACACCATCAGCCGGGCGAACAAGATCGCCCAACTGATCGACGACGACGCACCGCTCGGGCGGGCACTGGCCCCGGACGGTCCGCTGGACCGGCTGATGCGGCCGGGCGGCCTGATCGACCGGCTCACCGCACCCGACGGCGTTCTCGAACGGATGACCGCCGAGGGCGGTGGGCTGGATCGCGCGCTGGCCCCCGGCGGGCTGGTCGACCAGCTTCTGGCCGAGGACGGGCTCCTCGAGCGCGTGCTGGCCGAGGACGGCATCGCCGATCGCCTGCTCGCCGACGGCGGTTTGGTCGACAAGCTGACCGCCCGGCACGG
Organism: uncultured Actinomycetota bacterium; assembly: GCA_963753095.1. Taxonomy (GTDB): domain Bacteria; phylum Actinomycetota; class Actinomycetes; order Mycobacteriales; family Mycobacteriaceae; genus Mycobacterium. The sequence continues at coordinate 250,433 of CAVWBC010000014.1, read as the reverse complement.
GCCCGCTGGAGCAGCTGGCCGACGTCGCCGACACGCTCAACCGGTTGACGCCGGGGCTGGAGGCACTGGCGCCGACCATCGAGACTGCTGCGGGAGGCGGTGACCACGCTGAGCCTGGTGGTCAACCCGCTGAGCAACATCGCCGACCGGATCCCGCTGCCGGGGCGGCGGCGCTACTCGGCCCCCCGCCCGGTCAGTACCGAGCGAATCCGCAGTGAGCGATTGATCGACGATGACGACCAATGATTGACCCGATAGGCTGAGACCCGGTTCAGGCCGGTTCGCCGGCCCCGCCGGCCTCCTTAGCTCAGCGGTAGAGCAACGCTCTTGTAAAGCGTAGGTCGTCAGTTCAATCCTGACAGGGGGCTCCAGTGATATGAGCGCGCTTGTACGTATCGAGACACATATTGCTGCGATGAACATCTGAGACACGTCGACCCGGCCGAATTGCACAGGCGGACAAACTGCGGGCGGGACGGTCGGCGGGCGACGAAGTCCGACTGTCGCAGCTACGTGTACCGTCGACATCGGTCAACGAGAATCTCCGCGAGTCGCTCCGGCTCGCTGACCATCAGGCAGTGACAGGTATCCATTTCACTAAGCGTCTGCACACCGCCGAGTGCCTCGATGTATTTGCGCTGCACCTTCGGCGCGAGGGCACGATCCCGCCGGGTCAGAATCCAGGTGCGCGGGACGTCGTCAGGCATTCCCCGCCGAGACACCTTCTCCACAAGGATGCGAAGTGATTCCGCGTGGAGTTTTCCGGTCATGAATCGACGGCGTTGCGCAGGAACTCCGTTCAAGTACGCGAATCTCGCCATCCACTTCGGCGTTTCGGTCGGCACGTTTTTCTTCGCGATGCGCCGTGCCATTGTCCTGACTAGCCACGGTGAGCTTTCCACGATGGATGTGCCTTCGGGCGGAAGAAAGGCGGCAGCGAAGATCATTTCGCGCACCCGTGCCGCTCCAAGCTTGGTGGCCAGTCCTGGCAGCGTCATAGCTCCCATCGAATGACCAACAATGACGATGTCTCCCAGCCCGGCGCGCTCGATGTCTCCCACGAGCGAGTCGACATAGTCGGCGATGGTCATCTCCGTCAGGTCCCCAGGCTTGTTCCGCCTTCCCGGCATGTCGAGGGCGACCACGGTCATCTCCGGTGCCAACCGATGAATCTCTCCGACGGTGAGGTCCCAGGAATCAGCGGCCAAGCCGCCGCCGTGAATGAGAACCAACGCGGACAGTGCCATGGCAGCGTCTATTCCGCCACAGTCGTCAGTTGCACTCGGGCTTGATCGATCTGCTCGAAGGCGTAGGTTGCCATTGCCGACTCGTAGGTCTGGTCGCCGAGGACTTCACCCAGGTGGGCGATCACGGTATCGAGCTCCGGCATCGTGCGCGCGGACATCGAGCTGAAGGACGCGACGCCAACGATGACCGCGGCCGGACCTTGGCGTCCGAGCCTGTCGAGAAAGGCGGCAAGGGGGGCACGGCCGTCACGGCATCTCCTCGGCCCACTGGATGTGGCTCTCAAAGTCCAAGTCGTTGGCCATCTTCCGGTAGCGATCCCGATAGTTGCGGTAGGCGATATCGTCGCCTTGTGCTCGTGAAAGTAGGGCACGTAGTCGCAGCAGAGGCAGTTCGTGAAGGACGAAGCCGGGATCGGTAGGTACTTCAGCCAGCCGTTCGATGGCGGCGTGAGCCTCCAATAGGTCTCCAACAGTGCCACGAGCAATCAACGCTTCCCCGAGGACCGTGGTGGCGAACCCGCGAAAAAACATCGCGCCGCGTTCGAACATGGCATCAATTGCCTTACGGGACAGTTCAATGGCGCCGGCGAGATCGCCAGTTCGGAACCTTTCGCTCGCTATCTCGGGGTCGAGCACAGCTAAAGCGTTCGGTGTGAACCCCTTTCGCAACGCAATTTTGCGCCCACGCGACAGCAGGGTGAAACCCTCGTCGCGATACGTGCCGCCATGGTGAACCAAGACCACACCTCGGACGATTTGGGCAAGCGTGACCGTGTGGTCGTCGCCGACTTCCTCGGCGATTCGCAGCGCGTCCGCCGTCTCCCGGAGGGCCACAGCGTCAGCTGACAATGCGCCGACCGGGACGGCTACTACGTACTTGTACATCACCGCCGACACGTAGCTTTTGCGGTCCACCTCTGCACCCAGGACAACAGCCTCGTCGGCGTCGGAGGCCCAACCCTCAATGCCCAAGCACAGCCGGGACATCCCCCTCATCATCATCGCCCACACCAACGGCGACCCGAAGAACAGCTTGCCTTTGGTGGGATCGGCATCAGCCAGATCGATGGAACGTTGCGCTAACTGCAGCGCCTCCCTCATTTCGCCGACCTGCGCCTTCATGTTGATCACGCTCGGAAGCAGCGTGGCGGCCAGGGTTTGGTCACCGATCGCTTCGAGCAGCGCAGTCAACTCGGAGGCGAGCTTGGTCGCCTCGTCGTTGCGGTGATGTCCGGCGAGTGCCATGACCAGCCCGGCCATGCCCATCGACAGAGAACGCTGGTCGCCGCTTGCCGCACACAACTCACGCAACTCCGCTAGACCGACATCGTTGACGCCGCCCCCCGTCAGCCAATTCATCGCGCAGAGTATGGCGCGCGGCGCGATACGCATCGCGGTCCGGTCAGGGGCCTCGACCGGAAGGGCATCGGCGATCATTTGCGCACGCTCCCAGGACAATCGCGCAGCCGCGATGTCGCGGTTGCTCGCCCAGGCGGCAGCCCGCTCGTGCCATCCATAGGCGGCATGTTGGTCCCCTGCGGCCTCCAGGTGCTCTGCGATCAGGGCGGCCTCCTCGTCAGCCGAGGCGGGGGCGCGATCTTCGATCGCGGCGGCCAGCCGCCGATGGAGGTTGGCGCGATCCGACATGAGCTGGGACTCGTAGGCCACGGTGCGAATCAGCGGGTGGTGAAACACAAATTCCGGGTGTCGGGTGAAGCCGGTCTGATCGAGGAACTGGCCTCTCAACAAGTCCTCGAAAGCGGGATCGATCCCCAATGATTCCAACAGGTCCCGGCTGAACCTCGACCCGATCACCGCCGCAGCACTCAAAGTGCGTTTGGCGGCTGGGTCCAGGCGATCGATACGGGCGGCGATGGTGGCCTGCACCGTGGCGGGCATGCTGACCTCGGCCACATCGGCGGTCGAGACGTAGCCACCCGCCTGTCCCTGTAACAACCCCCGCTCGGCCAGGTCGCGCACCATCTCCTGGGCGAAGAACGGGTTCCCGGCGGCCCTCTCGACTATCAACGTGGCTAGCCCCGCCACCGAGGCGTCCGGCCCGACCAGTTCACCGACCAACGTGGCGGTCTCTGGATCGCTCAACGGAGCCAGGGCGATGGTCTGGGCGCCCTGCCCCTGGCTCAGGAGGCCGCGGTATTCGGGGCGGTAGGTCGCCAGGACCAGCGAGGGGGTCTGGGGGATTACGGTGAAGAAGTCGGCCAGCATCGACTCGCTGACCTCATCAATCCAGTGGGCGTCCTCAATGACGTAGACCGCCGGCGAGTTTCGGGCTAACGAGAAGGTGTTGACCAGAGCGGTCAAACGCCGCCGGCGGGCATCCGGATCGATCTTGGGCAAATCCACCCCGGGGTCGGCCACACCCACGAGGTCCTCGAAGAGCAGTACGTCTTCCGGATCGGCCTCAGAGTCCAACTCCCGTAACCGCATCCGGGCTTGCTCCGGCTCAAGATGCTCGATACCGGTGGCCGCTCGCAGTAGCCGTGCCACGGCGTGGAAGGGCACTTGGCTCGTGTGGGACTCGCAGTAGGCCGAGAACACCTCGACGCCCTGGGTGGCGGCCAGGGCGGTGACCTCTCGCACTAGACGACTCTTGCCGATCCCCGGGGAACCCACCACGGTGACCACCGCACCGTGGCCCTCGATAGACACGCCGGAGCAGGCCCTCCACGGCGGCCATCTCCCATCCGCGGCCAACGAGAGCGGACATCCCGCCTGCGCCCGCACGATCCGGCTCGGATATCCCCAGCAGCCGCCGCGCGACCACTGGTTGCTCGGCACCCTTGATCGTGGACCAGTTCGGGTCCCCCAGACTGGCGACGGTCTCGACCAGCCTCGCGGTGGAGCCGCTGAGCATCACCCCACCCGGTGGGGCGACGGATTCCATCCGCTGGGCCATGCCGACCTGTTCGCCGATCGCGGTGTACCCGGCACCGCCCGAGCCGATCTCCCCGGCGATCACCTGACCCGAGTTCAGCCCGATCCGTACCCGAAGTTCCAGGCCATCCCTGCGCCTGACCTCATCGGTCAGATCGCTGATCGCTGCGTGAATGTCCAGGGCGGCCCGGCAGGCCCGCACAGCGTGGTCCTCCAGGGCGACGGGGGCACCGAACACGGCCATGACCCCGTCACCGGTGAACTTGTCCACCGTTCCGCCGTAGCGGGCCACGACCGCCGCCGCCCGGTCGAGCAGCCCGGCCATGATCTCGCGCAGTCGCTCGGCTCCGACGGCCTTCGCGATGTCCATCGAGTGAACCACGTCGGCGAACACAACGGTGACTTGCTTGTACTCCGCCGATCGAGTCACCGGGGCGAGCGGTGCACCGCACTTGTTGCAGAACAAGGAGTCCGGCGGCAACTCTGTGCCGCAGGAGGAGCACGACAGCCCGGTCGTGGTCAACCCCACCCCGCTGGGTCCACGTCAGTAATGGTGTCACCGCTGATCGACGGTGTCTCGTCATTTCGCGCAGGGCGTCCGATCTGGAAGTTCGAGACGCGATAGCGTTGTACTGGGCGGGTCTAGCCTCCACTGCATGGACCGCATCTGGCAATGGGCGTGGGATCGGCATGGGGCGAGGTACTCGTGGGTCATTTGGGCATTCATGGTTCCCGTGCTGACGGTCACCTATCTCGTATGGACCCTTGTCGTTGTTGCGTTCGAGCACTCCAGTAGTTATCTGCAGGTGGCAGCCGTCACCGCCATCGCGGTCGTGGTGTTGGCGTACGTGATCGTGCTTCCCGGTAGTCGCACGTTTCTCCGTATGCAATCGTGGGCGGATGGCCGTGAGGTCGATCGTGCCGGGGCACTGGAAGACACGTACATCTGGACTCGCATGTCAGGGCTTCGGGCACTGTGGTTCATGCCCTTCTGGGCCGCAATGTTGTTCGTGGTCGTCGGTAACATCGCCGGAGACGGGTCGCGGCTGATCCAATACGCGATCCTGGGCGGCGCGACGGGGATTTCCCTGACGTTGGTCGGATTCCATACTGCTATGCAAGGGGCATTGAGACCCGTCAGGGTGGCCCTCGCCGGTGACACGGGCATCGGCGGCGCGCTTCCCCGTCCCCGGCCGACCTTTGCTGCGTGGCTGAACCTGTCCCTGCTTGGCTCGATGTTCACCTACGCCCTCGCTGGCGCGATGTTAGGGCTTTGGTAAATCGGGGCCTTAACCCCGTTGTCTCCGTCGCAATCGCATGCGCATGCGCATGGACACTTGCCCTAGGGGCGCCGATAACCGTTGCCGTGATCATCTCGCCGGCCCTGCGTCCTATTCATGATCTCGCCGCAGCGACGGTTCGGGTGGGAGCCGGGGATTACCTTCAACGCCTCCCGGTGGTCCAAGACGGCGACCTCGGTGCGCTGGCAGCCTCGTTCAACCGCATGCAGGCGGGTTTGGCTGAGCGGCAACGACTCCACGCCGCATTCGGCACCTACGTTGACCCTGCCCTGGCCGCCCGCCTCCTACTGGGCCACCCACGCCGCCGAAGCGTTGGTGTCCCGCGACGAGTACTGACCAGGCATAGCCCTCGTCCTCTACAGCCGACCCGCGGCGAACGCCACCGCCTGACCCACCATTCCGTTGGCGGCGTACATGACGTGCGCGATGCTCGGCATTGCGCCGGGCGCTCCGTTGCAGATCGTGTCGCCCTCGGCGCACAGGTTGATCGTCTTGGGCGCATACAGCGGACCGATCACCACCGGTGGCACACCGTTCTCGCGCATGAACTCATCCGAGGGCTCGCCGAAGAGCGCCACCGCGGCGACGTGGTCGGCCACCTGCGGGGGCATCGGCTGCGGTATGTAGGAACGGAACTCGGCCGGGACCGAGTCCGGAATGGCAGCGGAGGTCACATAACCGGCCAGGGCCGCACCCTGCGAGTAGCCGCCGAGCACGATCTTGGTGTTGGGGCAGTTCGCCGCCGTCGCCTCGATATGAGTACCGGCGTCCCTGATCCCGTCGACCACCGTCCGCGCGAACTCGATACCACCGGAGAAATCGGAGCTGGCCGGATAGTCGACCGCGTAGACGTCGACGGACCGAGGAGCCACCTGGGTGCGCAGCCCGTCTACGAATGCCTGCCCGACCCCCCCGACACCCGGGGGCTCGCCGGTTCCCCGGGCGAACACGACTTCGACGTCGGGACACGGCGCCGCCGACACCGGTGCGGCGGGCACGCCCATGAGCGCCGCCCAGCTTGCCGCTACCGCAGCCGAAATGACTCCGAACACCCGCCGCCGTTGACCGAACCGTTGTGACGACATAGTCATGCTCCATCTCCGCGATCCCGACTCCGGCTCGAATACCCAGATCGCAGCAAACTCACACGACAAACCACGACGCCGGTGTCGTTCGACGGTCAGGCGGTGTAACCGAGGCTGGTCATCATCCCGGCCTCCTGGTGGTAAGCGTTGTGGCAGTGCATCATCCACACGCCCGGATTGTCGGCGACGAATGCGACGGTGACCGTTCGCATCGGCAGCACGATGGTGCTGTCCTTGCGTGCGCCCAGCCCGCCGCGGGTGTCGAGCATCTGGAAGGTGTGCCCGTGCAGATGCATGGGATGCCACATCATCGTCCGGTTGGTGAAGGTCAGCGTGGCCGTCTGGCCCTCGGTGATGGCGAGTGGCTCGGTGCTCGGGAACGGCCGCCCGTTGATTCCCCAGTCGTAGCCCATCATCCCGCCGGTCAACGCGACCGACAGATTGACGTCGGCCCCGCTGATGCCCAGGCCGGCCTCCGGTGTGGAGGTGAACATGTCGACGGTGCCCACCCTGCGGTTCAGCTCCGCCGGGCGAAAGTCCGGGTCGGGTGCGGTGCCCGCCCCGGTAGAGAGCAGCGCACGTGCCACCGCGTTCTTGCCTTCTGCCAGTGCCACCAACGGGAAGACGCCGTCACCGGCGGTCACGATGACGTCGTAGCGTTCGCTCATGCCCAGCAGCAGCGCATCGACTTCCCTGGGGACGACCGGATAACCGTCGGTGTGAGTCACCGTCATCGAATGCCCCGCCAGAGCGACGCGGAACGCCGTGTCCGCGCCGACGTTGATGAACCGTATCCGGATCCGCTGGCCCGGCTTGGCGGTGAACGTGGTCGGTGCCGCGGGGATGCGGCCGTTCACGAGGTAGTACGGATAACTGACGTCGCCGGCGTCGCCGCCCAGCAGACTGCTGGTGCCGACTCCGCTCATCCCCATCCCGCCCATGCCTGACATACCTTGGCGCAGAACATCATAGATGTCCTGAGGCGACTTGCCGACGCCATCGGTCCAGTCGTCGAGAACGACGATCCACTCGGCGTCGTAGCGCGCGACCTCGTTCGGATCATCCACGATGATGGGCGCGTAGAGGCCGAAGTCCGAGTCGAACCCGGTATGTGGGTGCGCCCAGTAGGTGCCCGAATGCGGTACCGAGAAACGGTAGGTGAAGTCACGGCCCGGCGCCGATGTTCGGCGTGGCCGGTGCCGCACCGTCCATGTCGTTGCGCAGGGCGATGCCATGCCAGTGCACCGAGGTCGGGTGATCCAACCGATTGGCGACGGTGACCGCGAGTTCGTCACCGACGTTCGCCCGGATCACCGGCCCGGGAATGTTGTTGCCATAGGCCAAAGTCCGCACCACGGGGCCGCCCAGGTCGACGGTGACCGGCCGCGGGGTCAGCGACGCGGTGACGGTACGTCCGGTGTGCGGCCGCGCCGCTTCGGCCGCCGTGATGGCGTCCGCGGACACGCCCGCGGCGACCGTGCCCGTCGGTGGCGACACCGGTGGTCGACTGCAGCCGACCAACCCCAGGCCGCCAGCGATCGTCGCTGCGACGAACGCCCGACGACTCAGCCGAAAGCGTTCGGGCTCAGTTGAAACGGATCTGCCCTCAGGACGGACGCTGGGTGAACGGGGGCATCGGCGTCCCACTCGAAGACGGCTGACCCGGACCCATCATCCCGCCGTGATCCATACCGCCCGGCCCCATCATTCCGCCGGGTCCCATCATTCCCCCGGGCCCCATCATCCCGCCGTGTTCCATCATCGGACATTCCATCTGCCCGCCCGGATGGCCGCGGTGCCAGCCGTGGTGTCCCCCGGACATCCGGCCGAGGAATACGCCGGAGAAGAAGATCATCCCGACGATGAACAGCACACCGGCGATAATGCCGACCCAGGCCAGGACCTGGTAGAGCCGACTGGGGCGGTGGTGCCGGTGGTCGGACTCGGCGGGTGGAACCGCCTCCGGTGTCGCGACGGTCGATTCGGGCGTTTCGGTCACGGTGGTGCCTCCTCTATAAGTCGAGATTCGAGCCTGCCGAACACCATATACCCCTACCCTGTATGGTATCTGTGAGCGGGGCGGGTCCGGCTCGGGACGTCAGCGGTGGGCGCGCAGGAGCGACAGCCGGCGGCGGTATTCGTCATCGTCGATCTCCCCGCGGGCGAATCGCTCGGCAAGCAGGGTCTCCGGGCCCGGCCGCACCGAAAGACCGGAACGCTGCGCCGGGGCCTGACTCGATGCGCTCAGATAGCGGATGGCCACGACCATCGCGACGATCAGTGCCGCCAGCACCAGCACCATCACGACCCACATCAGCAGCCAGCCGTGCCCCCACATCCAGCCGTCTCCGTACATCATGAATCCACCCCCTAGGGATTCCGCGAACCCTCGAACTCAACCAGCGTGCGCCTCACGGCCCACCGCCTCTAGGGCCGATAGTCCTCGCCTGGTGACCTTCACCGTGGTTGCAGATACGCCGCGATCGCCGCGGCCAGGCCCCGACGGGCCAGATCGAGGTCGGAGTAGGTGCCCAGTTGGCGCTCCGAGGTGATCCCCCTCATGGCCCCGGGGATGAAGGCCGCGACCTCGCTGACCCGCGCCGGATCGACGTCGATGTCGGCAAAAGCCCTGTGGCACGCGTCAATCCAGCTCTGGCCCCAGGAGGCGAGTTCCGCCGCAGTCTTCGGATACAGCCGTTCGAGTTCGGCGCTGTCGCGCGGCAATGACATCCGCAGCGTCTCGATCGCACGCGAGTCGGGCGCGGTCAATCCGTCGTACAAGGTGTCGATTATCGCGGCCACCCGGTCACGCAGCGGCGCATCCGGGTACGGCCGCATCGGCAGCTGCCCGCGTCGCTCCGCGGTCCGGCGCAGAACGGCCGCCCAGAGCCCGTCGATGTCGCCGAACTGGTACTTCACCGCACCCCAGGTGGCGCCGATCTCCTTGGCGATCCTGTTGGCCGACGCCGCACCGGAGTCGCCGGCGGCAAGGCAGCGCAGCGCGGCATCGAGCATGTTGTCGCGGGTGGCTTGCCCGCGGCGGTTGGGTCGTCGCTCCCCGCCCGCCGACGCCTGGTCCATCCTCGGATCGTAGGCGATCCGGCCTTGACTTTCACAGAACCCACTGTGATTCTTAGGTCAGCCCTCTGTGCTGCCGATACGAGAGGACCTGGTGATGGCCAAGCCGACGTTGTCGATGAAGCCGACCGGATGGTTTCAGGTCGCCTGGTCATCCGAGATCGGCATCGGCGCCGTTCACCGGATGAAGTATTTCGACCGCGAGATGATCGCCTGGCGGGGCCAATCCGGCCGGGTCACCGTCATGGACGCCTACTGCGAGCACCTCGGCGCACACCTCGGGTTCGGCGGGCATGTCGAAGGCGACGCGATCGCGTGCCCCTTCCACGGCTGGCAGTGGGACCACGACGGCCGCAATGTCTGCATCCCCTACGAGGAGCGCCCCAACCGGGGACGGCGGATGCGGACCCATCCCACCGTCGAGCGCAACGAGTCGGTCTACATCTGGCATGACGTCGAGGGCCGCGACCCGTATTTCGCGGTGCCCGATGTGTTCGCCGACTTCAACGACGGCAGCAGCGCCGCCGACTACTACCCGATGATGACGCTGTATCGCCCGGCCCTGGAGCTCCATCCGCAGTACGTGCTCGAAAACGGGGTTGATTTCGCGCATTTCAAGTTCGTTCACCAGACCCCGATCGTGCCGTTGTTCACCCGCCACGATTTCGACGGCCCGGTCTCCTATGTCGACTTCACCATCACCTTCGAAGGCGATGACGGCCAGTCGATCGACGACGTCTCCAGTGGCGTGGAGGCCATCAACGGCGGACTCGGCGCAGCTGTCACCAAGAGCTGGGGCATGGTGGACAACCGGACCATCTCGGCCATCACTCCCGTCGACGACCACACCTGCGATGTCCGGTTCATGGTGTACATCGGCCGCCGGCCCGGCGACGATTCGCCGAAGGCGCGGGCCCGCGCGGAAAGCTTCGGACAGAACGTCATCGACCAGTTTCAGGCCGACATCCACATCTGGTCACACCAGCGCTACTCCGACCCGCCCGCCCTGGCACCCTCGGAGACCACCGGTTTCAGCGCATTCCGGAAATGGGCGAACCAGTTCTATCCCTCGCCAGTCGACGCGACCCTTTCAGAGAGGCCCACGGTATGACCGCATCCGCGAGCAGGCCCATCCGCGTCTTCCAGGTCGCCACCGGCAATGTCGGCACGGAGATGATCAAGCGGATCAGCAACCGCCCGGATCTCGAGCTCGTCGGATTACATTGCTACACAGCAGAAAAGATCGGCAAAGACGCCGGCGAGATCGTCGGACTGGCGCCGATCGGGGTCGCCGCGACCGGCACCGTCGCTGAGATCATCGCGGCCAAGCCGGACGTGCTGACCTTCCACGGGGTCTTCCCCGACGAAGACCTCTATGTCGAGGTCCTCGAAGCGGGCATCAACATCGTGACCACAGCCGACTGGATCACCGGATGGCATCGCGACGCCAACCACCCCCACCCGTCCGGGAAGCCCGTCAGCACGCTGCTGGCCGAGGCCTGCGCAAAGGGCGGCACCACCTTCTACGGCACCGGGATGAATCCCGGCCTCAACCAGATTCTCGGAGTGGTGTGCTCGGCCGATGTCGCCGAGATCGAGAACGTCACCACCATCGAGTCCGTTGACGTGTCCTGTCACCACTCCGCGGCCACCTGGACGGAAGTCGGCTACGGATTGCCCGTCGACGACCCGACCATCCCGGACAAACTCGAGAAGTACACCCGGGTCTTCGCCGACAGCGTGCTGCTGATGGCCGATTGCTTCGACCTCGAACTCGACGAGGTCAAGTTCAGCTACGAACTCGGCGCCTGCACCAAAGACGTCGACCTGGGCTGGTACCAGCTGCCGCAGGGCTCACTGGGCGCCAACTACATCAAGTACCAGGGCCTGGTGGACGGGGTACCCAGGATCGAGACGCATCTGGAATGGCAGATGACCCCGTATACCGATCCGCACTGGGATATCAAGGGCTGCTACATCACTCAGATCACCGGCGACCCGTGCGTCTACAACAAGCACATGATCTTCCCCAAGCCAGGCGTCGACTTATCCGATCCGGAGTCGTTCGCGTCGATCGGCATGACGGTCACCGGCCTGCCCGCGCTGAACGCCATCGCATCGGTCGTCGCGGCCCCGCCGGGTCTGCTCACCAGCGCCGACCTCCCGCTGCGCGGGTTCGCGGGCCGCTTCCGGTAGTCGGGCGGTTGTCGTTCAGATCGGCATGCGGTACCCGTAGAACTCCTGATCCTCGTTGTATCCGCCCTGGCCCGCGCCGAGGTGGTCGAACGACTCGACGAACTCGACGGCAGCGACCCACTTGACCTGTTTGAAGCCGAGCTCGACCTCGTCGCGCAGCCGCAGGGGCGCGCCGTGGGACTCGTTGAGCGGCTGACCGTTCATCTCGTAGGCCAGGATCGTCTGGTCGTGGTACATGTTCTCGATCGGATGGCAGTCGTAGTAGCGGCCCCCTTCGGACCCCTCGGCGAAGGAGTAGAAGACCACCCACTTGGCGCCGGGCGCCGGCTTGGCCGCCGCACAGATCGTCCGCATGGACACTCCGCCCCATTTGGCGATGCCAGACCAGCCCTGGATGCAGAAGTGCTGGGTGATCTGCTCCTGTTTGGGCAGGGCGAGCAGCTGCTCGTAGGTGAGCTCAAGCGGGTTGTCCACCAACCCGTCCACCCGCAGCCGATACTCTGACCAGGCTCCGTTTCTGAGGCGTTCGTACTCGTCGGTCTCGGGTTTTTCGCCGTTGGTCCAGAAGTACTCGGAGATATCGGTCTTGGAATAGGTTGCGGTCGGGTTGGTCCGCTCCAGTAGGCCTTTGAGCCAGCCGACCATGACCCTGCCGCACTTCTGGACAGCCCGGGGATACCTGATGGTCAACGGTGATGCGAGAAGCCAGAATACGATCACCACCGCCATCCACAGCAGGTACAGCGCCACCCCGAGGTAGGAGTTGGTGTTGGTTCCCAGGGTGATGTGGTTGACGTTGCCGACGAATCCGGTGACGAAGATCATCAGCGTGTGGACGAAGATGAAGACCAGCATCCAGATCAGCACACCGAAGTGGACCGTCCGGGCAACCTGCCGGTTGAGCAGACCGGCGCCGGTGCCGAACCTGCCGGCGATCGACGGCGCCTGGAGCAGACCGGTCACCAAAGCCATTGGTGCAGCGATGAACACAGTGATGAAGTAGGCCAAGACTTGCAGCGCGTTGTACGTACTGAAGCCCGCGTTCTCCGGCAACTGCAACGACAGGTACTGCAGCGCCGTCGACAGCGCGTTGGGAAAGACGTCGAGCGAGTTGGGCACCAGCCGCTTCCACTGGTCGGTGGCGAACAGCAGAACCACGAACACCGTCCCGTTGATCAGCCAGAGTAGGTCGAAGCTGAAGTGCCACCACCGGGCCAGACCGATGGAGTGCCGAAACCCGGGAATTCCGAGCTGTTTCGGCAAGGCGACGGAATCCTCTTTCGCCGTCCACACGGTGTCGGAGTCGTCGCTGTCACGACGGTCGGCGGGCACCGGGCCGCGCAGCCGCATCCACTCGGTGTCCGGCTTGCTTCCGGAGTTGAGGTAGAGCCGGGGATGGTCGGCGAGGATCTGAAGACCGGCCCGGATGATGAACATCATGAACAGCAGATTGAAGAAGTGCTGCCACCGAAGCCACCAGGGAAAGCCCGACTCCACCGGTTCGACGTACCGCGTGGAGGTCCCCGGATATTTCGCGATGAACTCGTGGAACCACTCGTAGTGGGCCATCTCGCGGACCACCGCGATCGACAGGACCAGACCGGCGATCCCCAGCGGTATCAGCCACAGGGTGCTGAACCAGCGCCGGCCGATCCGCACCGCGGGCAGTTGCGCCCGGGTCTGGGGGATTCCGCCGGCCCAGTCGTCGACGACGATCGGGCCGTTGCGGTGTCCCTGGTTGTAGTACGACTGCAGGGACTTCTCGAGCGGATCAGGCTCCCCCGGCTTCATGCAGCTCCCTTTCCCAAATGCCGGTCATGCTAGACCTTTCGGAACCGGTGCCTCCTGCAAACATCTCGCTAGGCAGGCCCGATACGTTCGGAGTCACAGATCAGCAACCGACCGCCCTTCGAGACGACGCTGAGCCCGACCCGGGGCATCTCCCACCACCCGAACGTCGGTGCCACGTCGACGGTCGTGGCAGTCGAAGGTCGGGGCAGTCGAAGGTCATGTCGACGGCGTCCGGTACCACTCGCCAGCCCACGATAAGGAACTCATCTCATTGCAGCGCCCCGACCGGAACGTCATCGCCGTCCTGGTCGGCGACGACGTCTTCGCCGTCATCGCCGCCCATCCCCGTCTCGCTGTGGGCAACTTGGGACCGGCGCCGCAAGGCGAGAACGGCCTCCACTGCGAGGACGGCGAGCAGCGACACGCCAAAGGCTGGGTAGAGCACCCCGAGTACGACGGCGATGACACTCACCGCGATGGCCGCACCCCTCGGTGTGGCAGCACGGGTGCCCTCGCTGGCTGGACCAGGCAGGCCACTGCGACCTGCCGGACGACGATTCCACCACATCAGGAGTGCGGTCGTGATGCTCGTGAGGATGCCCAGGCATGCGACGGTGGCAGAAATTCGCGTCAGCAAACCGAGTTGGTTGCCCATGTGCATGGCGATGCCGAAGCTCGTCAACCTCGACAACGCCCCGTCCTGGGCAGCGGTGGCGTTGGTTATGGTCGCGCCGGTGAACTGGTTGAGATACAGGGTGCGCTGTTCGGATAACTTCTGGGGCCAATGGTTGACCACCGTGTAGCTGCCGTACACAGTTTCACCGTTCTCGGTGGAGTCCGACGGCGGGATGATCGAGTAGCCCGGGACCATACCCTCGTCCTTGGCGATCCGGTCGATGTCTGCGAACCCAAGCGGCGCAGCACCCGGGGCCGGTCCCGGGTCCGACGCAAACACCGGGTCGTCGGTGGCCGCCCACGCGATGCGCCGACCCAGGCGGTCGTAGTCGCCCATCTTCGCCGGCGTCGACGGCGCGTCGATCTCCGTCGAGGGGGCGACAGTAGACGAGAAGGCCCGCCAGTTCTCACCCCAGTACCGCGACCAAGTCAGTCCCGAGAGGACGTAGCAGATCAGGATGACCGCGATCACCACACCGGTCAATGCATGCACGTCACGCCATCGGATCCGGCCGCCCCTACCCCACCGAGCCTTCAGCAGCGGCTTGGTGCTCTCGATCGCCCTCGGCCACCAAAGGTAAAGGCCGCTGGCCGCCAGTACGAGAATCCACACCGCCGTCAGTTCCATCCAGAGATTGCCCACCCCGACCGGAATCGTGGCATCGGGATATGCCGACGGCGCGATCAGGTGTCCCAGCGACGGCAACTGCACTTTGGGTCCGTCGTTGCCGAACATCCTGTGCAGCTGATTGGCCCAACCCACCAATCCGGACAGTTCACTGCGCTGCCCGAGGTACTGCCCGGTGTAGGGATCGACGAACACCTGGGTGAGGTTGCTCTCGCCGACCGGGTACTCGGCAGCATCAGGGGGAAGGAAGTCCATCTGCGTCGATCTACCGGGCCCGGCGGGCGGCGTGACCGCGTCGAGTGCGTAGCCTTCGCCCACGTGCTGCTTGGCCGCAGCGACCTGGGCATCGAGCGTTACGGTTTCGGGCCCCTGTGTGACGACGAACAGATCACGGTTCATCCAGCTGTCCAGCGGCTGGCTGTACAGGATCACCAAGCCGGTGCACGCCAACACCAACAGCGCCGGCGCGGCAAACAGCGCCACCCAGAAATGCAGTCGCCAGATCCGTCGCAGCAATGCTGCTTCGCCACGCCTCTGCTGTCGTTCGACAGTAACCAAGTCGACCTCCATGAATCGCGTTCCGATGCGGCGGAGCTAAACGGGCGCACACGTCGCGGAAAATAGTCGTGCGGGAGACTCTAGTTCCCGAACTCAGGAACCGGCGTCAGGCAGGTGGGTGGAGTTGTGGACCCTGCCGACGCCGAGCCAGGCCACGGTCAGTGTCACACAGGCGAGAGTGCCGATCACCATCCACGCGGAAGTTCCGGCGGAACGTCCAGAGGGGGCAATCTGGTCCCACCACACCATCCCCAACCCCGCAATGGTCGCAATCCCACCAAGATGGGCAGCGGCGCAACACCATCGGAACCGCCACAGACCAAGCGCCACTGACGACAGCGTGGCCATGAGGGCGAACAATCCGATCATGATGCGCGGTCTAGCGCGCCGAGATCCGGTCGGCTACGACTCGGTCGTCGGACCAATCGACCCAGCCGCTTCCGACGAACCAGCGCACCGTCGGCGATGTCAGAGTGCGCGCAGGCCGGTGTAGGCCAGGATGAGTCCGATGATCTCCAGCGTCCCCACGCTGATGGCGGTCTGATTGCGCTGGATCCACTGCCGCAGCCGCTCCAGCGGCCGATCGAAGCGCTTGGCCGCCAGGGCGTGGGCTATCACCGGCAGGGCCGCCCCGGCAGCGGCCAGCGCGACGAAGTAACCGGCGCTCACGCCACGTACGAGCGGGCTCAGCTCGGCTCGCGTGATCACGAAACCCGCTGCGGCACAGGCGACGATGATCTTGGGGTTGGCGACGGCGAGCCCGAGACCCATGGCTGCGGTCCGGCTCGGCGCCAGCCCGCCGATGGCGTCGAGCCAGGCCGGGGATCGCCCGGACCGGCCACGGCGCAGCCAAAGCCACCCGCCCGTGACGATCAGGGCGATGCCAATGGCGATGCGCACCCACAGCTGCCACGGTGGCGGCCCGTGGCCGGCATCGCCGAACAGGGTCGGGATGTTGACGAACAGCACCGTCAACGCGGCGAGTCCGGCCAGCCAGCCGAGCAGGAATGCCAGACCGGCCGATCGGGGGCGCGTGGAGTAGAGCACCAGCAGCAGCGCGGGAAGCACCGAGACCGGTGAGAGCGCGACCACGAGCGCGACCGGAATCAGCTCGGCCGCGACCGAAGCCCAGCCGGTCAGCGTTCCTCGCCTGCCTGCGGTGCACGCAGCGATCCGGGATCGCCGAACAACGGCCGGCGCATCGGCTGGTGGCCGTGCACGCCCTCGGCGTAGGCCGTTTCGGCATGCTGGGTGAAGTCGACGCCCGTCGTCTCCTCTTCGGCGCTGAGCCGAAAGCCCATGAACCGGTCGATCAACGTGGCCAGCCCGTAGGACACGGCGAACGCGTAGAGCGCGACGACCACCATTCCCAGCGCCTGCTTGCCGAGTTGCAGCAGGCCACCGCCGTAGAACAGCCCGTTGGGACCTCCGGTCATCACCGCGGTCGCCAGGAAGCCGATCAGGAGGACTCCGACCACTCCGCCGACGAAGTGCACACCGACGACGTCCAAGGAGTCGTCATAGCCGAACCGGAACTTCAGCCCGATCGCGAACGAGCAGACGATGCCGGCGGCGAGGCCGACGACGGCGGCACCGAGGGTGTTGACCGTGCCGCATGACGGAGTGATCGCGACGAGTCCGGCGACCACCCCGGAGGCGGCGCCGAAGGTGGTGGGCCTGCCATCCCGGATCTGCTCCACGGACAACCAGCCGAGCATTCCCAGACAGCCCGCGACCAGGGTGTTGAGGAAGATCGCCGCCGCGGTGCCGTTGGCCGCCAGCGCGGAACCGGCATTGAACCCGAACCAGCCGAACCACAGCAGGCCCACCCCGAGCAGCACGAACGGCAGGTTGTGCGGGCGCATCGCATCGACCTTGAAGCCGATCCGCGGCCCGAGGACCAGAGCCAGCGCCAGCGCGGATGCGCCGGAGACGATCTCGACGACCAGCCCGCCGGCGTAGTCGAGCACACCGAGCTTGAACAACCAGCCGCCCGGGGCCCAGACCCAATGCGCCACAACCGCATACACCGCCACTGACCAGACGGGGACGAAGACCATCCAGGCGGCGAACCTGGCGCGGTCCGCGATCGCGCCGCTGACCAGAGCGGCGGTGATGATGGCGAAGCTGAGCTGGAACGTGGCGAACAGCAGCTCCGGCACGGACCCGTGCACGGTGTCGGGCCCGATCCCCAGCATGCCGACGTGGGCGAAATCGCCGATCAGGCCCCAGCGGGCGTCATCGGAGAACGCCAGCGTGTAGCCCACCAGCAGCCAGGCCACGGTGACCAACGGGATGGCGATGAAGCTCATCATGATCATGTTGAGCACACCGGTGCTGCGCACCATGCCGCCGTAGAAGATGGCCAGCCCGGGAGTCATCAGCAGGACGAGCGCGGTGCTGGCCAATAGCCAGGCGGTGGCGGCGGGATCGATCGACAATTCCGGCTCCTTCGACGGTCCCGACGAGAATGTCGGCGCAGTGTTTCCGGTGTGCGGCGATCATGTTTCCGCGACGTTTCCTACCGCGGCCGACTCACCAGCCCATGGATCCCGGTATCCCCTTGAAGGGCCCGACCACCCAACTGGTGATCCACCCGCCGTAGAACCCGCCGGGTTGTGGCGCGACCGTTTCGCCGTTGACGGTGCAGCGGTCGACCTGCGCGGCCATCACGGCGATGGCACCGGCAATCGGCTCGAAACCGCGCGTCGGCTTCGGGTAGGTCCACGCCGCCTGCGGCGCGACGGCGGCGTCGGTGACCAGGTCGTAGTACCGGGCCTGCCCCTTCCACTCACACCACGACGATCCCGGCGCATCGCGTAACACCCCGTCGGCGAAAGCCGTCGCCGGCAGGTAGTAGGTCGGTGGGTGGCTGGTCTCGAGCACCCGCCAGCCGCGGGTGGTCGATGCGATGATCTGACCACCGAGCTCGATGGTGATGGACCCCTCGAATGGTTCCAGCCGCGGCGGGCGGGGGTAGTCCCACACCGATTCCTGGCCGGGTCCGGGTATGTCGGGCTTCGGGCGCATGGTCATGAGTCGACCATACGAAGATGGGCGACATGATCAGGGACTGGTGGCTGATCCCGGTTGGCATAGCTGCCGCGCTGGGCGTCATCTGGCTGGTCCTGGCGATCACGCTGTGGCAGGCCAAGCCCGACGATGTGAGCATCCGGGACATGCTGCGGCTGCTCCCCGATGTGCTGCGCCTGCTCAGGCGCCTGGCCGTCGATCCGGAGATGCCGGCAGGCGTGCGCGTCGGCCTGGTGGCGCTGCTGGCCTTCATCGCCTCGCCCATCGACCTGATCCCCGACTTCATCCCGGTGATCGGCTTCGCCGACGACGTCATCATCACCGCGCTGGTGCTGCGCTGGGTCACCCGCCGGGCCGGCCCGGGCGCCCTGGCCGAACACTGGCCCGGCACGCCGGACGGTCTGGCCGCGCTGCGGCGGTTGTGCGGGCTGCCCGACGCCGAGGACACCGGCCCGTGACCGGAACCACCCGGTTCGGTAGGCTCTGCTGAGCGACTGCTCAGCCTGGTTCGGGCCGGGCCCGCCGACGACGCATTGGAGCGCATGCCATGGCTGCACCCGCTACTCGCTATGCCGGGACTCGTGTCCCGAGAGTCGAAGACGCCCGACTGCTGACCGGGCACGGCACGTTCGTCGACGACGTCACCCGGCCCGGCATGCTGCACGCGTGTTTCGTCCGCAGCCCGTTCGCCCGCGCGCTCATCAACAGCATCGACACCTCGGCGGCGCTGGCCCTTCCCGGGGTCCACGCCGTCTTCACCGCCGCTGACCTGAACCCCGAGGTTCGGGAGGCCTGGCACGCCGTCACCGGCAAGGACAGTCCTGACACACCGCGGCCACCGCTGGCCGAGGGCACGGTCAAGTTCGTCGGCGACCCGATCGCACTCGTGGTGGCCGAGAACCGGTACATCGCCGAGGACGCAATCGAACTCGTCGACGTCGACTACGACCCGCTGCCCGCCATCGCCGACTTCACCAGGGCCGTGGGTGCGGACGTCGTCGTGCACGACGACTACCCCGACAACGTGGCGGGTGGACTGGCCGGGGCGCCGCCCGACGAGGAGATGTTCGCCGCCGCGGCGCACGTCGTCGAAGAGCGGATCTATCAGCAGGCGTACGTGCCGGTGCCGATCGAGACGCGCGGCCTGGTGGTCGAATGGCTGGCGTCTGCCGGAGAACTCACGATGTGGGCATCGACGCAGACGCCGCACGAGCTGCGGGCGTTCGCCGCGCGCCTGCTGGGCATTGCGGCCCAACGGGTTCGGGTGATCATGCGCGATACCGGTGGCGGGTTCGGCCAGAAGGTCGTGCCGATGCGCGAGGACATGTGCATCATGCTTGCCGCGCGCAAGGTGCCCGCCGCGTTGAAGTGGATCGAGGATCGCCGGGAGAACCTGATGTCGGCCGGCCAGGCCCGCCACGTCGACGGCACCGCCCGAATGGCGCTGGAGGACGACGGCACGATCCTGGCCGTCGACATCGACTTCGTCCAGGACGTCGGCGCGTACCCCACTCCGTACCCGGTGTTGACGACCGCCGCCATCGGCATGTTCTTCCCCGGCCCGTACCGGGTGCCCAAGGCCAGCTTCAACTACAAGACGGTCTTCTCCAACACCAGTGGCCTGGCCGCCTACCGCGGGCCGTGGCAGTACGAAACCCTCACGCGGGAAATACTTCTGGACATCGCCGCGCGCAAGATCGGTATCGACCCGGTCGAGTTGCGCCGCAAGAACCTGCTGCGCCGCGACGAGATGCCCTACTTCAACCCGAACGGCATGCCCTACGACCATGTCGCTCCCAGCGAGACGTTCGAACAGGCGGTGAAAATCCTCGACCACGAGGGGTTCCGCAAAGAGCAGCGCGAAGCGCTGGAGCACGGACGCTACCTCGGTCTCGGTTTCGCGGCCTACATCGAGCCGACCGGTGCGGCGACCGGGCACCTGGCCACCGAAGGTGCCACTATCCGGATGGAACCGACCGGCAAGCTCAACGTCTACGTCAACGGCGGCTCGAGCGGCAACAGCATCGAGACCACCGTCGTGCAACTGACCGCCGATGCGCTCGGTGCCGACATCGACGACGTCGCAACCATTCAGGGCGACACCGCGGTGACGCCGTACGGCGCGGGCACCCAGGGCAGCCGAAGTGCGCCCATGACCGCCGGTGCGGTCAACGAAGCGGCCGCACTGCTACGCGCGCAGATCGCAGCGCTGGCCGCGCACATGCTCGGTGTCGACGAGGACCAGATCGAGTTGGCGGGTTCGCGTGCCGCCGTGGCCGGCGACGCGGACAAGAGCGTCAGCTTCGCCGACCTCGCCTACCGCGCATACTACGAACCGCAACAGGTGCCGCCCGGCATGTCGACGGCCCTGGAGGTCGAGCGCGCGGTTCAACTCCCCGACGCCGATCCACTGGGCCAACGCGACACACGCTTGCACCTGCGAGGTCGATGTCACGACGGGCCGGGTGACCCTGACCCGCTACATCGTCAGCGAAGATGTCGGACCGATGATCAATCCCAACGTCGTCGAAGGCCAGATCGCCGGCGGGACGGTGCAGGGCATCGGCGGTGCGCTGCTGGAGAGCCTGGTCTATGACGACGACGCAAACCCGTTGTCCACCACGTTCGTCGACTACCTGCTGCCGACCGCCACCGACGTGCCGCCCATCGAATACGGCCATGTGGAGGTGCCCGGACCCGGCGTCGGCGGTTACAAGGGCGCCGGCGAGGGCGGGGCCATCGGCTCGACGCCCGCGGTGATCAACGCCATCAACGACGCGCTGGCGCCACTCGGGGTCAGCATCACCACCCTGCCCGCCACCCCGGCCCGGATCGTCGCACTGCTCGACGCCGCCCGGGGTCAGGTCGCCGACGTCGCGCCGGAAACCTGATCGGCGGCCAGGCGCACCGCGTTGACGATGCCCTGGTAACCGGTGCACCGGCAGAAGTTGCCCGACAGGCCCTCACGGATCTGCTCGTCGGTGGGGGTGGGGTTGTCCCGCAGTAGCGCGGTGATCGACATGACGAAACCTGGCGTGCAGAAACCACATTGGAGCCCGTGGCACTGCCGCAGCGCCGCCTGCACGGGCGAGAGTTCACCGTCGGCCGATGCGACACCTTCGACGGTGTCGACCGCCAGACCGTCGGCCTGTACCGCGAAGACCAGACACGAGCGCACCGCCGCCCCTTCCAGGAGGACCGTGCACGCGCCACACACACCGTGCTCACAACCCAGATGGGTGCCGGTCAGCCCGCAGCGCTCGCGCAGGAAGTCGGCGAGGGTGAGCCGCGGCTCCACCACAGCCTCGGCCGGAGTTCCGTTGACCGACAGCCGGATCCGTTGCTCATGCATCGAGGGCCTCCTTGGTTGCCTGCTGCCATGCCTGCGCGGCCATCGCGGCCCCGACCCGGCGCCGGTAGTCGGCTGACCCCTGCAGGTCGGCGGGAATGTCGTCGAGTCCAGCCATCGCCAGGTCACCGACTTCGTCGACGGACACCTCACCGACCGCCCGTCCGACAACGGCTGACTCGGCCGCTGTCGCGCGCCGCGGGGTCGCGCTGAGCCCGAGTAGCCCGATCCCGCAGCGGCGCACCCGGTCATCTCCGTCGAGTTCGACGGCGACGGCGACGCCGGCGATCGCGAAATCGCCGTGGCGGCGCGCGAACTCCTCCACTGCGAATCCGCACCGGCCCGACCACACCGGGAAGCGCACGGCGGTGAGGATCTCGTCGGAGGCCATCACGGTCTCCCACACCCCGGTGAAGAACTCCCGCGCCGGGACGGTGCGCCGGCCCGACGGGGAGACGGTCTCCATCTCCGCGTCCAGTGCGACAGCCACCGCGGGATATTCGGCGGCGGGATCGGCGTGGGCTATCGATCCGCCCAGGGTGCCTCGGCTGCGGATCTGGAAGTGCCCGATCAGCGGGGTGGCGCGGGTGAGCAGAGGCACGGCCGAGCGAACCTGTTCATCGGTGCCGACGGTGGCGTGGGTGGTGCCGGCTGCGACCCGCAACCAGTCGCCCTGCCGCTCGATTCCCTTGAGCTCCTCGAGTCGGGAGATGTCGACCAGGTTGTCGAAGAAGGCGAGCCGCATCGCGAGCATCGGCACCAGACTCTGGCCGCCGGCGAGGAGCTTGGCGTCGTCGCCGAAGTCGGCGAGCAGTTGCGCGGCCTGCGCGACGGTGTCGGGCCGGTGGTAGTCGAAGGGCGCGGGTTTCATGAGCGGGTGCGGCCAAGACGGGGACCGGTCATGCTAAGCACACGCTCAGCATAGCGGCAACGGTCATGGCAGGGCACCGACCAGTGCGGCGGGATCACTCCGATTCGTCGTCGCCGCGGCGGTTTCGCAAAGGACTGAACTGGGCAAAAGACAACGTGCGACATTTTTACGCCAACGTCAGTCGGCTCTGACGGATGCCTCTAGCTGGGAGCTCACCAGCATCTGACCGCATACTGGCGGTCATGCATCCGACGCCGACCGCGCCGGCGGCCGACGCGGGCAACCGGCACGGCCGCCACCGTTCGCGGGCCTCGGCCACCCATCGGACGGCTCGGATACTGGGGCGCGGGGCGATCGGACTCATCTCGGCCCTGGTGGTGATGGCCACCGGCCTGGCGTACTGGGAAGCCCACGGACTGCTGGGGGGTATCACCATCTCCCGGGCCCTCGACGGCGGCGATCGGTCCAGTGGCGGCGCGATGAACATCCTGCTGATCGGCCTGGACTCCCGCAAGGACCAGGAGGGCAACGAGCTGCCCGACGAGATGCTCGACAAGCTGCACGCCGGCGACTCCGAGTCCGGCGGCTACAACACCAACACCCTGATCCTCATCCACATCGGCGCCGACGACCGGGTGACGGCCTTCTCGATACCCGCGCGACGACTATGTCGCGGTCAGCGGCATCACCGGCTACGACCACATCAAGATCAAAGAGGCCTACGGGCTGACCAAGGCGCAGACCGAGCAGAAGCTCGCCGACGAAGGCATCTACGACCGCGCCGAGTTGGAGCGCGCCGGACGCGAGGCCGGCCGCAAGGCGACCCTGCGGGCCGTGCGCACCTGACCGGACAGCCCATCGACTACTTCGCCGAGGTCAACCTCGCCGGCTTCTACGACCTCGCCCAGAGCCTCGGCGGGGTCGAGGTGTGCCTGAACCACGCGGTTCACGACGACTTCTCGGGCGCCGACTTCCCGGCCGGGCGCCAGCGGCTCGACGCCGCCCAGGCGCTGGCGTTCGTGCGCCAGCGCCACGGTCTGGAGAACGGCGACCTCGACCGCACCCATCGCCAGCAGGCGTTCCTGCTGTCGGTGATGCATGAACTGCAGAGCTCCGGCTCGTTCACCGATCTGGACAAGTTCAAGAGCCTGATGGCGGTCGCCCGCCGGGACATCGTGCTGTCGGAGGGCTGGGGCGAGGACCAGTTCCGCCGGATGGCGGCACTGGCCGGCGGCGACGTCGAGTTCCGCACCTTGCCGGTGCTGCGCTACGAGAACCTCAACGGTCAGGACGTCAACATCGTCGATCCGGCCAAGATCCGCGCCGAGATCGCCAACGCCATCGGCGCCGGCACCACCACCGTCACGACGGCCGCCGTACCGCGCCCGCTGTCGCCGCCTAACCCGCAGACGGTGATCGAAATGGTCAACGCGAGCAGCACTTCCGGGCTGGCCGCCCAGGCCGCCCGAGTGCTGAGCAAGCAGGGCTACACCATCGAGCAGGTCCGCGACCGCGAGCCGAGCGAGCCGGTTGACACCGTCATCTCCTACGGCCCCGGCGCGCGGACCGACGCCGAGTCGGTGGCCACGCTGCTCGGCATCGACAACGCTCCACAGGCCAGCATCGCGCTGGCGGCCGACAACATTCGCGTCATCCTCGGCGAGGGATTCGACGTGCCACCCGCCGAACCTGATCCGGAGACGATCGCCGAGACGACGACCACGCAAGGCTGGTACGGCGTGAGCACCACGCCGACGCCCGATCAGGGCGCACCCATCGACGGCGGCGGGATTCCCTGCGTGAACTAGCGATTGGCGCCCTCGCGCATCAGCCCAACTTCGTCCAGGGCTGGCAGCTGTGCGTCAGGAAGGCCTTGTCGCCGCTCTCGATCAGCACCATCTGAGGGCTGGTGCTGATGTTGCTGTCGATGATGTGGGTTTCGTTGAGACTGCTCAACCTCGCCCAATAGCAGTCGGTTGCCCCTTCGGGGTTGGTACCGCCCGAGCGATAGGTGCCCGGCTCGATGTCGGTGCCGACCCGATAGGTGCCGTCGGTCTCCATGATCGTCTTGGGGACGAATGGTGGCGGCGGAGCGGTCACGGTCACGGTCTTGGTGATTTCCACGGTGGACGACACCGTCACCGCGGTCTGGCTGGACCCGCCGCACCCTGCGAGAACCATTGCCGCACCGGCGATAGCAGTTGCCTTCCCACGCATGCCTGCAACGTACACGGGCGCGCCGCCGGACATGGCTTTCGCAGTCAGGCGGTGTGAACTGGCGATCCGCGTCCGCGACGGCCAAGGTGGATGTCATGGACGTGGGATTCATCGGTCTGGGCAACATGGGTGCGGGGATGGCGGCCAACCTGATCGGGGCCGGTCATCACGTGGTGGTCTACAACCGCTCCCCGGCCAAGGTGGACGCACTGGCCGGCCAGGGAGCCCGGCCCGCGCGCAGTGTCGCCGAGGCCTGCCGCGGTCCGGTGGTGATGACGATGCTCGCCGACGACGATGCCGTGGCCGGCGTCGCGTTCGGCGACGACGGCATCATCGCGTCGGCTCCCCGGGGTGCGATTCACATCTCGTCGAGCACGATCAGCGTCACTCTGGCCCAGCGGCTCACCGACGCGCACGCGGCCGCCGGCCAAGTGTTCGTGTCCGCGCCGGTGTTCGGCCGCCCGGAGGCGGCCGCGGCGGCCAAGCTCTTCGTCGTCGCCGCGGGGCCGCACGACGCCGTCACCGAGGTGCTGCCCTTGTTCGAGGCGGTCGGCCAGCGCGCGTTCGTGGTCTCCGACCAACCCGAGGCCGCCAACCTGGTCAAGCTCAGCGGCAACTTCCTGATCGGCTCGGTGATCGAGTCGCTGGGCGAGGCAATGGCGTTGGTGGACAAGGGCGGCGTGGACAAACACCAGTACCTGGAGATCCTGACCTCGACGTTGTTCTCGGCGCCGGTGTACTCGGACCTATGGCACCCTGATCGCCGACGGGCAGTTCGAGCCCGCCGGGTTCGCGGCACCCTTGGGGCAGAAGGATATTCGTCTTGTGCTGGCCGCCGCTGAGGATCTGCGGGTGCCGCTGCCGATCGCCAGCCTGCTCCGCGACCGCTTCCTCACCCTGCTCGCGAATGGCGGGGAGAACCTGGACTGGTCGGCGGTGGGCAGCCTGGCCGCGCGGGATGCCGCCGCGCGCTCAGACCACTCCGCGTAGCGCGTCGGCGCCCAACGCCGGTTCGAGCATCGCCGAATAGTCCGGACCGCGGCGCAGGATTCTGGCCGCCGTCGACGCTGATGATCTGCCCGGTGACCCACTGGGCGGCGTCGCTGAGCAGGAACATGGCCATGTTGGCGACGTCCTCGACCTCGCCGGGGCGCGGGAGCGGAGTGCTGACTCGCGGTAATCCCCACTCAGTTCCGGGGAGTCGAGTACCAGTTGCACCAATTCGGTGCGGATGAGGCCGGGCCGGATGCCGTTCACCCGCACCCATGACGCGCCGAGTTCATCGGCCGCCAGCATGATCAGATGGTCGAGGGCCGACTTCGTGACGCCATACGGCCCGAACCACCGGTGCGTGTTGCTGGCCGCGATCGACGAGATGCCGACGAACGAGCCGCCGCCCCCGCGCACCATCTCCCGCGCCGAGTGTTTCAGCACGTACATCGAGCCGTTGACGTTGAGGTCGACCGTTGCGCGCCAGCCCTCGGAGTCGATCTGGGTGATCGGTCCGATGGTCTGGGAGCCGCCGGCGCAGTGCACCACGCCGTGCAGACGGCCGGTCCAGGCGGTGGCCGCCTCGACGACGCCGGCGATCTCGTCCTCGTTGGTGACGTCGGCCGGCTCGTAGCGGACATTGCCGGGCGCGGCGGCGTTGATCTCGTCGGCTGTCGCCGACAGCCGGTCGGCGCTGCGGCCGAGGATCATCACGTTCGCCCCGGCCAGCGCCAGACCGGCCGCCACGCCCTTGCCGATTCCGCTGCCACCCCCGGTGACCAGGTAAGTCCGCTCCGTGAACGAGAGCTGCACGCCGTACTCCTCACGCAAAACTGAAACAGGTTCTACCTATCGAACCACGGCGGTGTGCTGACGCAAAGCGCTTCGCGGTCGGTAGTCGCCGGCACGGGGATGGGAGCCATTGTCGCCGCGGCTGCTGCGCCGCAGGCAAAATCTCCTACGCCGGCGCGGCTCCGGCGGGTCCCGCACGCTCACGCCATCGACACCCTGGTGGGCACGCCCGGTCAGGACGGCGAGAGCCGGGCCGCTGCCCGGTAAAAGCTGAGGTCAAGGACTTGTTGTAACGTCTGCGGATTGCGAAACGCTTACATACACTGCGTGGACAACAACATCACAGCAAACTGACAGGAAACACGATCATGGCAACATTCACTAACCCGGCGCGGCGCCTGGCGCTTGCCGGTGGATTCGCGTTCGCAATCGCGGCCGCGCCGGTGATGGTCGCCCTCGCGGCGCCGTCGGCCGGACCAGTCCCGCCGTGGCGGCGTGCCCGCCCGGGGAGAAGGTCAACGTCGAGACCGGAGGCTGCGAACCGGGAACTCCCAGCGGCGAGATCAGTCAGTCCTCTCCGGGTGACAGCAACAGCGTGCCTGAAGTCATGGGGATTCCTTGCACAGGCGCAGACACCGGCAAGTGCATAGGATTGCAGGAAGTGCAGGAGCCGCCGGTTGTGGAGCCGCACTCGACCATTTCTTCAAGCCCCTAGTGCGGAGCGCCGACGACCGGAACTCCGTCGACTTTCATGGAAAGTGTGTGAAGCGTGACGAATTCCCCTTCGGTCGGCCGGCGTATCCTGCTCGCCGGTGGATTCGGCATCGCGATCGCGGTCGCCCCTGCGATCGCGGTCGCGCCTGCGGCCCTGGGGGCCCCCGCCACGTCCTGTCCGGCGGGTGAGATCGAGGACATCTATCTCGGTGAGTGCGTACCGGAGATGGCGCCCAACGTGCCCGGCGGCAACTACCCGACCGCCACAGGTACCGGCACCACATCCCCGACGGGCATCGGCACCACGTCTCCCCAGGGCACCGGTATCACGTCGTCCACCCCGGGTGACCCGAACAGCCTGCCGGAAGTCCAGGGCATTCCGTGCACCGGCGCCAACACCGGGCAGTGCATCGGTTTGGAGGAGGATCAGGTTCCTGTCGTCACTCCGCACTCGAGCATTTCCTCGAGTCCGTAGTTCCCCATTGATTCCCAGGAGGGCCATGATGCCGATCCGTGCCGGCCAAGCGGTCAAGGTGATGACCGGCAGTGTGTTCGCCGCCGCGGCGTTGATGTGCGCCTCGCCGGTCGCCTTCGCCGAAGGAATCCCGGATCCGCAGCCGGTACCCGTCCCGACGGAGCCGTCGGCCGTCGGTGGTCAGGGCGAATGCCAGGCAGGTGAGAGCGTCGACGCTGCGAATGGCAACTGCGTGCCGACCATGACACCGATCGCGACGGGCGGCGGCGACGTCCCGGATGCGCCGGTCCCGACGACGGGGACCGGCGATGTCACCTCCTCCACCACCAGCGGCGTGGGAGCCGATCTGGTGCCGAACATCAACGGCGACCCGTGCAGCGGCTACTGGGAGTCGGACGTCTGCCTGACCGAGAATGCACCGGCGGTGCAGCCCCGCTCGACCCTGTCTACGAGCCCGTAACCGCCGGTCGGCACCCGTGCACTCGCGGTTCGCCTAGAGTTGGGTCATGCCCGCAAAAACTGACCCCGCCGACATCGACGACGTGGAGCCCTTGGCCGACAGCACCGCACGGCAAGCCAGGCGAGTCGTCGCCGCATATGCCACCGACGCCGACGAGTGCCGGGTCTTCCTCTCGATGCTCGGTATTGGACCCTCAAAGCAAGAGGCCTAGGTGGTGTCCGGAGACGGGGGGACCGTCGCCTCCGGAAACTCCGACTTCGTGGTCGTCGCCAATCGACTGCCCATCGACATGGAGCGGTTGCCCGATGGCACCGTCGCGTGGAAACGCGCCCCCGGCGGGCTGGTCACCGCACTGGAGCCGCTGCTTCGGCGGCAACGGGGGGCCTGGATCGGCTGGCCGGGCATCGTCGACGGCGACGAGGAACCGATCGTCGAAGACGGCCTGCAGCTCTACCCAGTCCGCCTGAGCGCCGAGGACGTCGCCGAGTACTACGAGGGTTTCTCCAATGCCACGCTGTGGCCGCTCTACCACGACGTCATCGTCAAGCCGACCTACCACCGCGAGTGGTGGGATCGCTACGTCGACGTCAACCGGCGCTTCGCCGAGGCCACCTCACGGGCGGCCGCCGAAGGCGCGACCGTGTGGGTGCAGGACTACCAGCTGCAGCTGGTTCCCAAGATGCTGCGGATGTTGCGTCCCGACCTGACGATCGGGTTCTTCCTGCACATTCCGTTCCCGCCGGTGGAGCTGTTCATGCAGATGCCGTGGCGCACCGAGATCATCGAGGGCCTGCTGGGCGCCGATCTCGTCGGCTTTCATCTGCCGGGCGGCGCGCAGAACTTCCTGTTCCTGTCGCGACGGCTGGTGGGAGCCAACACCTCTCGCGCCTCGGTCGGTGTTCGTTCCCGATTCGGCGAGGTACAGGTCGGTTTTCACAAGGTCAAGGTCGGCGCGTTCCCGATCTCCATCGATTCGGCCGAACTCGACCAGAAGGCGCGCAACCGCGAGATCCGACGGCGGGCCCGCGAAATTCGAGCCGAACTGGGCAATCCGCGCAAGATCCTGCTCGGCGTCGACCGCCTGGACTACACCAAAGGCATCGACGTTCGGCTCAAAGCCTTTTCGGAGTTGCTCGCCGAAGGGCGGGCCAAGCGGGACGACACCGTGCTCGTCCAGCTGGCGACTCCCAGCCGCGAACGCGTCGACAGTTACCGCATCCTGCGCAACGACATCGAGCAACAGGTCGGCCACATCAACGGCGAGTTCGGTGAGGTCGGCCATCCCGTCGTCCACTACCTCCACCGGCCGGTGCCGCGCGACGAGCTGATCGCGTTCTTCGTGGCCAGCGACGTCATGCTGGTGACGCCGTTCCGCGACGGCATGAACCTGGTGGCCAAGGAGTACGTGGCCTGCCGCAGCGACCTCGGCGGCGCCCTCGTGCTCAGCGAGTTCACCGGCGCAGCAGCCGAACTCAGGCAGGCCTACCTGACGAATCCGCACGACCTCGAAGGCCTCAAGGACACGATCGAGGCGGCGCTCGAGCCAGACACCCGAGGAAGGCCGGCGACGGATGCGGGCACTGCGCCGTCAGGTGCTGGCCCATGACGTCGACCGATGGGCCCGCTCGTTCCTCGACGCGCTCGCCGACACCAAGGCCGACAGCGACTGATTCCTGCCGACCGGGCTCAGTCGCCCATTAGGCCCATCGCCCCGAAGGTGCGCTCCGGATCTCGTCCGGCGAAGTACTCACCCATCGACGACGCCAGCGCGGACGGATCCCACGCGTTGCCCTCGGCATGGAATCGGTGCTCGGCGGTCGGAGCCGCCACCAACGTCACCGTCGGCCCGTAGACGACGAACACCTGGCCGCTGACCTCGTCGGAGGCCGGCGACGCCAGGAAGCGCACCAACGTCACCACATGGTCGGGCGACAGTGGGTCGATCTCGCCGTCGGCGAGTTCGGGTACCTCGCCGAAGACGTCGGCGGTCATCGCGGTGCGAGCCCGCGGACAGATGGCGTTCGCGCGGACGCCATAGCGTCCGAGCGCCCGTGAGGCGGTCAGCGTGAGGGCGGTGATACCCGCTTTCGCGGCGCCGTAGTTGGCCTGCCCGATCGGGCCGGACAGTCCTGCCTCCGAGGAGGTGTTGATGATGCGCCCGTACACCGATCCACCGTTGTCCTTGGCCTTGTTGCGCCAGTACGTCGCGGCGTTGCGGGTCAGCAGGAAATGCCCGCGCAGGTGAACCGCGATGACCGCATCCCAGTCCTCGTCGGTCATGTTGAACAGCATGCGGTCGCGGGTGATGCCGGCGTTGTTGACGACGATGCTCAGTCCGCCGAGACCATCGGCGCAGGCGACCAGCTCATCGGCGGTCGAGCGCTGACTGATGTCGCCGGCCACCGCCACCGCCTTGGAACCGGCGGCGCTGATCTCGTCGAGCACGTCGGAGGCGTCCAGCGCGTTGCGCATGTCGTTGACCACCACGGTGGCTCCGGATCTGGCCAGCCCGATGGCTTCGGCACGGCCCAGACCGGCGGCCGCACCGGTCACCACCGCGACACGTCCGGAGAGATCGGTTGAGTCCTCAGACAGCTCGTGTGCAGTCAACTTACGAATACCTCTAGCTTCTTCTAGTCCCGGCGGTTCAGGGCTGCCCGGGGGCACTCGGCGATCGCCTGCTCGGCGAGCGCCTCCTGATCGGCGGGGATGGGATCGGCGGTGACGATCGCGTAATCCTCATCGTCCAGTTCGAACAAGTCCGGCGCGATACCCACGCAGACGGCGTTTCCTTCACAGCGATCACGGTCGACTTCGACGCGCATGACTACCTCCTAGCCCGACAAACCGGGGTACCCCGGACTTTCGCAGCACCACGATACGACCACACGACGTCATCGCTGGCCAAAAGGGTCGCTGGACCCCAAGACTAGAACGTGTTACAACCAGGAGTGTCGGCGGGCTGCCGACCGGAGCCGACTAACGACCTGAAGGACCTGCGATGCGGATCAGCTACACCCCTGAGCAAGAGGAGCTGCGCCGCGAGCTCCGGTCCTATTTCGGCAAGCTGATGACCCCGGAGCGGTCCGAGGCGCTGTCGTCGACCTCGGGCGGCGAGATCGGTACCGGCAACGTCTACCGCGAAACCGTGGCGCAGATGGGCAAGGACGGCTGGCTGACGTTGAGCTGGCCCAAGGAGTACGGCGGCCAGGCCCGTCCGCCGATGGACGGGCTGATCTTCACCGATGAAGCCGCCATCGCGGGCGCTCCGGTGCCGTTCCTGACCATCAACAGCGTGGCTCCGACGATCATGGCCTTTGGCACCGAGGAGCAGAAGCAGTTCTTCCTGCCCAAGATCGCCGCCGGCGATCTGCACTTCTCCATCGGATACTCCGAGCCGGGCGCGGGCACCGACCTGGCCGCGCTCCGCACCACCGCGGTTCGCGATGGCGACGACTACGTCATCAACGGTCAGAAGATGTGGACCAGCCTCATCCCCTACGCCGACTACGTCTGGCTGGCGGTGCGCACCAACCCCGAAGCCAAGAAGCACCGCGGCATCTCGATGCTGATCGTGCCGACCACCGCCGAGGGCTTCTCCTGGACCCCCGTGCACACGATGTCCGGCGTCGACACCAGCGCGACCTACTACCAGGACGTTCGGGTGCCCGTCACCAACCGGGTCGGCGAGGAGGACGCCGGCTGGAAGCTGGTGACCAACCAGCTCAACCACGAGCGCGTCGCCCTGGTATCGGCACAGCCGATCTTCACCGCCCTCGGCGAGGTCCGCGAGTGGGCACAGAACACCAAGGACGCCAAGGGCATCCGCCTGATCGACTCACGAATGGGTCCAGCTCAACCTGGCCCGGGTGCACGCCAAGGCCGAGTACCTCAAGCTGATCAACTGGGAGTTGGCATCCTCGAAGGACGAAGCACCCTCACCGGCAGACGCCTCCGCCGCCAAGGTGTTCGGCACCGAACTGGCCACCGAGGCCTACCGGCTGCTGATGGAGATTCTCGGGCCGTCAGCCACCCTGCGGCAGAACTCCCCCGGCGCGCTGCTGCGCGGCCGGGTGGAACGCATGCACCGCTCGGCGCTGATCCTGACCTTCGGCGGCGGCACCAACGAGATCCAACGCGACATCATCGGCATGGTTGCGCTGGGCCTGCCCCGCGCCAATCGCTGACTAGGTAGAAGGACTGACATGGATTTCACCAGAACAGAAGCAGCGCAGGATCTTTCCGGCCTGGTCGGCACGATCGTCGATGCGGTGTGCACGCCGCAACATCAGCGCAAGCTGGACGGCCTCGACCAGAGGTTCGACAAGGAGTTGTGGGCCAAGCTGGTCGACGCCGACATCCTCAGCACCGCCGCGCCCGAGTCGGTGGGCGGCGGCGGCTTCGGCGTCTTGGAGCAGACCGCGATTCTGACCGCGCTCGGACGCCAGTTGGCAGCGGTGCCGTACCTGGAGTCGGTGGTACTGGCGGCCGGGGCGCTGGCCAAGTTCGGCTCGCCGGGCCTACAGCAGGACTGGGCCGCACCCTCGGTCGCCGGCGAGAAGGTCCTCACCGTCGCCCTGGACGGCGAGATCGGGCAGGGCCCGGTTCAGGCCACCGGTTCCGGTGACGGATTCCGGCTCACCGGCACCCGCACCCAGGTCGAGTTCGGTCCGGTTGCCGACGCGTTCCTGGTGCCCGCAGAAACGGAGTCGGGAACGACGGTCTTCCTGGTGACGGCCGGCGACGCCGGGGTGTCGGTGACGCCGCTGGAGACCACGGGACTGAACAGCGCGGCGGAACTGGATCTGGCCGGTGTCGAGGTGGGCGCCGACCGCATCGTCGGCGACGCCGACACGCTGGCCTGGCTGACCACTCGCAAGACGTTGGGTCACACGGCGTTTCAGCTCGGCGTCCTGGAGCGGGCACTCGAGTTGACCGCCGAGTATGCCCGCACCCGCGAACAGTTCGACCGCCCGATCGGCAGCTTCCAGGCCGTCGCCCAGCGCCTGGCCGACGACTACATCGACATCAAGGGACTGCGTCTGACGTTGACTCAGGCGGCTTGGCGAATGTCCGAGGATCTGCCCGCCGACGTGGAGGTCGCCACCGCGGCGTTCTGGGCCGCGGAGGCCGGGCATCGCGTCGCCCACACCACCGTTCACGTGCACGGCGGCGTCGGGATCGACAAGGACCATCCGGTGCACCGGTACTTCCTGACGGCCAAGCAGACCGAGTTCGCCACGGGCGGAGCCACCGCGCAGCTGCGTCACATCGGCCGGGACCTGGCCGACACACCCGCTTGACGAGTCCCATGAGCGACGCACCGACGGTCACCAACCTGCTGGTGCCGCTGGCCGAGGTCGACGATCGCGGTATCCACGCCGATGACGGTTCTTACTCGACGTGGCGTGACCACATCCAGTCCGCCGCGGATCTGGCGGCGGCGCTGCGGGCCCGGCTGGACCCCGACAAGCCGCCGCATGTCGGTGTGCTGCTGGGTAATACGCCGTTCTTCTCCGCAGTGCTCGTCGCGGCCGGACTGAGCGGACTGGTTCCTGTCGGACTCAATCCGACCCGCCGCGGTGCCGCCCTGCGACGCGACATCGAGCACGCGGACTGTCAACTGGTCCTCACCGACGCCGATCCGCAGACCTACGGGGAGGGATTCGCACCGGCGGCGATGGCGGTCATCGACGTGCGCTCGCAACCCTGGGCCGAGGAACTGTCGCAGCACGCGCGGTACGCCGATCACTTTCGCCGAGAACACCTTCGACAACCTGTTCATGCTGATCTTCACCTCGGGCACCAGCGGTGAACCCAAGGCCGTCCGCTGCACCCACGAGAAGGTGGCCTTCCCCGGGCGGATGCTCGCCGACCGGTTCGGCCTGGGGCCGACCGACACCTGCTACCTGTCGATGCCGCTGTTCCACTCGAACGCGGTGATGGCGGGTTGGGCGCCGGCCGTGGCGGCAGGGGCCTCGATCGCGTTGCGGCGCAAGTTCTCCGCGTCCCAGTTCCTTCCCGACGTTCGCCGATTCAACGCCACCTACGCCAACTACGTCGGCAAGCCGATGTCCTACATCCTGGCCACCCCGGCCCAGCCGGACGACGCCGACAACCCGCTGCGGATCATGTACGGCAACGAGGGCGCACCCCGCGACATCGTCCGCTTCGCCGCGCGCTTCGGGGTGGTGGTGGTCGACGGGTTCGGCTCCACCGAGGGCGGCGTGTCCATCGCCCGCACACCCGACACCCCCGAAGCGTCGCTCGGTCCGCTGCCCGACGACCTCGACGTCGTCGACGTCGACACCGGCGAATC
This sequence comes from uncultured Actinomycetota bacterium, assembly GCA_963753095.1. Classification (GTDB taxonomy): domain Bacteria; phylum Actinomycetota; class Actinomycetes; order Mycobacteriales; family Mycobacteriaceae; genus Mycobacterium. The sequence continues at coordinate 215,759 of CAVWBC010000014.1, read as the reverse complement.
GTGCCCACCGGGGGTGGTGGGCGAACTGGTCAACGTCAACGGGGCCGGGCAGTTCCGGGGCTACTACAAGGATCCCGGCGCCGAGGAACAGCGGATGGCGGGCGGGGTCTATCACAGCGGTGACCTGGCCTACCGCGACGACTCGGGTTATCTCTACTTCGCCGGCCGGTTGGGCGACTGGATGCGCGTCGACGGCGAGAACCTGGGAACGGCGCCCATCGAGCGGGTGTTGATGCGCTACCCCGACGTGACCGAGGCGGCGGTATACGGAATCCCCGATCCGGGCGTCGGCGACCGGGTGATGGCGGCGCTGGTGCTGCCGGACACCACGGCGTTCGACCCGGTGACGTTCCGCGACTTCCTGGCCGACCAAACCGATCTGGGACCCAAGCAGTGGCCCGCCTTCGTCCGGGTCAGCACCGAGTTGCCGCGAACGGAGACGTTCAAGATCATCAAGCGCCGGCTGTCGGCCGAGGCGCTCGACTGCGCAGACCCGGTGTTCGAGATCCCGCGCTGAACGGCGCGATTCGCTAGCCGGCGATCGACGGCATGATCGCCTCGATCAGGTGCGGACCAGGCTCGGCAAACGCCCACCGCAGTGCATCCGCGAGTTCTTCGGCGGTACCGACCCGCCGGGCCGGCACGCCCATCCCCTCAGCGATCCGGACGAAATCCATTGTCGGACTGGTGAGGTCGAGCAACGACAAAGCCTTCGGCCCGGCTCCCGTCGCCGCCTCGGCCCCGACCCGTTGCAGCTCGATCCGCAGGATGTCGTAGGCCCGGTTGGCGTAGACGACGGTGGTGATGTCGAGGTGTTCCCGCACCTGGGTCCACAGCGCCGAGATGGTGTACATCGCCGATCCGTCGGATTCCAGGCACAGCACTGGCCGCTCGGGCGCAGCGATCGCGGCGCCGACCGACACCGGAAGCGCGTAGCCGATCGCGCCGCCGGTCAGGGTGAGCCAATCGTGCGCGGGGGCCCCTGCCGTCGCTTGCGGCAGAAGGAATCCCGATGTGTTGGACTCGTCGACGACGATCGCCCCTTCAGGCAGTAACGCACCGATGACGTCGGCCGAGGTCTGCACGTTGAGCGGCCCGCTCGGCAGTGCCGGCCGGGACAGCGGTGCCGTCGGGGCCACCTCGGTGGGCGCCAGCCGGTCGGCCAGGGCGGTGAGCGCGCCGACGGCGCCCACCGGGCCGGCCAGCGTGTGCACCCGGCAACCCTCGGGCACCAGATCGCTCGGCTTGCCCGGGTAGGCGAAGAACGTCACCGGCGACGGCGCGCCGGCCAGCACGAGATGGTGGGTACCGGCGAGTTGAACTTCGGCCGCCTCGCCGAAGTAGGCCAGCCGTTCCACGCGCGGGAACCCCGGCGCCGCGCTCCAACCGCGCGGGAAAGGTCTCACACAGCACCCGCGCCCCGGACGACTGGGCCAACCGGACCGCCGCGTCCAGGCCCGCCGCCCGGGTGGCGTCGCCGCCGACCAGGATCACCGTCGGCTCACCCGATCGCAGTGCCGCCGCCACCTCGTCGAGGTCTCCGATGGCCGGGGAATCCTGCGGCGCAACGTCTTCGGCGGGCTGTGCCCCGTCGCCCCAGGAGACATCGGCCGGCAGGATGAGAGTCGAGATGTGCCGGCGGGCGCGCGCCGCGGCGATGGCGGTGGCGGCGTCGGAGGCGACGTCGCCAACCGTGCCGCTGCGCCGTACCCAACCGGACACCGTGCCGGCCACCGAGTCGATGTCCGACTCCAGTGGGGCGTCGTACTTCTTGTGGTAGGTCGCGTGATCACCAACGACCACCAGCATCGGCACGACGGCGCGGCGGGCGTTGTGCAGGTTGGCCAGACCGTTGCCGAGGCCCGGTCCGAGGTGCAGGAGCACGGCAGCCGGATCGCCCGACATGCGCGCGTATCCGTCGGCCGCGCCGGTCGCGACGCCCTCGAACAGGGTGAGCACTCCGCGCATCGCCGGCACCGTGTCGAGGGCGGCGACGAAATGCATCTCGGAGGTACCGGGATTCGCGAAACACACCCGCACACCGTTGTCGACCATGGTCGCGATCAATGCCCGCGCGCCGTTCACGCTGCGATCGCCCCGAGCTTGCCGAACACCCGCGTTGCGTTGCCGTGCAGGTATTGCGCGACGGTGTCGTCGGGGAGCTGCAGTTGCTCCAGTCCGTCCAGCGCGTGCGCGGGCATGATCATCGGATAGTTACTGCCGAACAGGACTTTTCGCGCTCCGGTGCCGGTCTTCATGAATGCGACAAGCTGCTCGGGAAGGCGTTTGGTGGTGTAGGCGGAGGTGTCGATGTAGACGTTCTCGTGTTTGCGGGCGACGGCGACCATCTCCTCGGTCCAGGGGTATCCGACATGACCGCAGACGATGACGAGCTCGGGGAAGTCCAGGGCGATCTCGTCGATGTAGGGAATCGGCCGCCCGGTCTCGGATGGTCGCAGCGGTCCGGTGTGGCCGACCTGGGTGCAGAACGGGACCCCGAGTTCGACGCATTCGGCGAACAGCGGGTAGTAGCGGCGGTCGGTCGGCGGCGCCTTCCACAGCCACGGCAGCAGCCGCAGCCCGACGAATCCGTCGTCGCGCACCCGGCGGCGCAGTTCCCGGACCGCGACCATCGGCCGGTCGAGGTCGACGGTGGCCAGGCCGGCGAACCGGTTCGGGTGCTGCCGAACCCAGTCGGCGACCTCGTCGTTGGAGACCAGGTCCTGGCCGTTGGGCCCGCGCCAGGCCGTGAGCAGGCCGACGTCGACCCCGGCGGCGTCCATGGCGGCGACGGTCGTCGCGATCGGAATCTCCTGGTCGGGGATCTGCCCGCCGGTCCAACGCTGAAGCGACGCCAACATGTCGGTGGCGAGGAACCGCTGCGTCGGATGCTGCATCCACACGTCGATCGTCATCGCGTTCGACTGTAGACGGGGGCGGTACTCAGCTGTGCGTATCTCTTCTATTCCGAGACGGTGTTCAGCTCTGCTCGGGCCTGGTCCATCTGTTCGTAGGCGTACTTCACCATGGCGGATATGGTCATCGTCTCGCCCGTCTGGGCCAGGGATTCGTACTTCGTCTCACCCAGTACCTCGCGCAGGTGGGCGACCGCCGTCTCGAACTGCGGGTAGCCCGCACGCACGAAGTCGGATACGGCGAACCCGCTGATGACCGCGGCCTCTTCGTGGCGTCCGAGGCCGTCCAATACAGCGGCGAGTATCGCCAGCGGATTGTGCAGAAGAGCTAGGTTGCCGGCATCGAAGTAGTGCTGGATTGCCACGGTGAGATACCCAAAGAAAGCGATGGGGTTGGTTTCAGTAGTCGCAAGCAACCACATCGCCATTGCTGTGGCCGATTCCAGCTGTCGATTACCGCTGTCCTGAGCGATCGTCAGACCTCGGCATAGAACGTCGTAGGCCGCCGCGGGATCGGCTTCGCCGTGCGCAATGCCATACGACGCTAAAGCAAAGCAGGCGGTGTTGGGATTGTGCGTAGCGTCGGCGGCGGCGAGCAGGCCTTCGGAGGCGAACCTTGCCTCGGTGCGCTCGCCCACGAAGTACAAGGCCATAACCAGACAGGCGCCGGTACGTGCGGGAAAGCCGCCGCCCTCTGACGCGATCGCGTCGCGGCAAAGTTCGACCCAACGGTCGGATTGACCTGCATGGGTATAAACGACGCCAGTGGCCACTTCCCCCTCGTGCGGGATCTTGTCGAATGACCCGGCCTCAGCTATCCGCCGGCCAGCCTCGAGGTAGCCGACGGCGTCGTCAACCCGTCCGGCGGCATGGCATTGCGCGGCTGATACATATAACTGAGCAAGGCGCCGGTGGCTGACTTCGGCTGCCAACCCGATGAGTTCCTCGGTCCACGCCACCGGTTCGTACTGCTCTACCCAGGTGCCGAGGAATGTCGCGCACACGGCCAGCGCCACAGCGTTGTCCAGATCCCTCTGGTCGGCGGCCCACCGGAACGCGGTACGCAGGTTAGGCAGTTCGGTGATGAACCAGTCGTAGGCATCGCGCTGGCTGGGGCTGTCCCACAGGGCCATGATGTCGGCTTCACACCCGGCGAAGTAGCGAGCATGACGGGTTCGAGTCTCAGTGGCCTCGCCGCTGGCGACGAGTCGGTCTTCAGCGAACTGGCGGATCGTCTCCAGCATCGAGTAACGGGTGTTTCTCGACGAGCGGTCAGCCGACAACAATGATTTGCGCACCAAGGCATCGAGGCGATCCAGAACCGCGTAGTCGTCCCCGGAATCTGCTACCGCACAAGCGCTTTCGAGGCAAAAGCCACCCGTGAAGACCGAACACCGATCGAGAAGTACTCTCTCGTCCTCGCTGAGCAGGTCATAGGACCACGCCACCGCGTGACGCAGCGTCTGGTGGCGTGACAGGCTGCGCCGGGAACCGACCAGCAGCCGGAACCGATCATCGAGACGATCCCGAACCTCGCTGGCAGTCATCGATGCCATCCGCGACGCCGCCAACTCGATGGCCAACGGAAGACCGTCGAGGCGCCGGCAGATGGTCAGCACCGCAACCGCCTCCTCACGCTTGCTCATGGAGAACCGCGGGGCGACGCTATGCGCCCGCTCGGCGAACAATCGCACTGCCGCAGAGTCAGTTCCGGCCTCGACATCCAGCGAGGCCACCGGCCACACCTGCTCATCGGCGACACCCAGTCCCTCGCGGCTGGTAGCCAACATCCTCACCGTCGCCGCCTGCGCCAGGATCACCTCGATCAGATCGGCAGCGGCATCCAGAACGTGTTCGCAGTTATCGAAGATCATCAGCCGGACCCGGCCTTCCAGCGCGGCCGCCACGCTCTCGGCCACACTCTTGCCGGGCTGTTGAGTGATCCCGAGAACGGCGGCCACCGCATCCGGAACTGCGGCGGCATCGATGACGCTGGCCAGTTCGAACACCCAGACCCCGTCGGGAAACTCGTCGGCCAGTTGGGTGGCGACCCCTTGTGCCAGGCGCGTCTTGCCTACTCCGCCGACCCCGGTCAACGTCACCAATCGGTGCTCGCGCACCACGGCGGGCAGATCCTCGAGCTCGGCCTCGCGCCCGATGAGGCTGCCGACCGCAGGGCGCAGGTTCCCCAACGGAACATCAAGGGCACGCAATGGGGGGAACTCCGACCGCAGACCATCGCTCCGCACCTGGAACACCCCTACCGGCGTGGGCAGATCGCGCAACCGACGTGCACCCAGGTCGATCAGATCTACCCCGGTGATCAGCCCGGCGGTGGAGTCGGCCAGCAGAATTTGCCCGCCATGCCCGGCCGCCATCACCCGCGCCGCGCGGTTGAGGACCGGACCGAAGTAGTCGCCACCCCGCACTTCGGCTTCCCCGGTCGCCAGCCCCATCCGCACCGGCAACTCCAGGGCCCGCTGAGCCGCGACCGCGGCATCGACCGCCGACCTCGGGGATGCGAACGCCGCGCACACCCCGTCCCCGGTGTGCTTGAACAGGAACCCTCCGTGCGCCTCGACTGCGTTGCGCAACAGGTAGTCATGCGCGGCCAGCGCCGCCCGCATCTCATCGGCATCCGACTCCCACCGACGCGTCGAACCCTCGACGTCGGTGAATAAAAATGTCACAACCCCCGAAGGGGGCTGCCCCGCGGACACCCACGCAGCATGTCCCTTCATTCCGAGATGCCGTTCAACTCTGTGCGGGCTTGGTCGATCTGGTCGTGGGCGAACGCCACCGCGGCGGCCATCGTCATTGCTTCGCCCCTGCCAGCGAGCGATTCGTAAGTCTGGTCGCCGAGGACATCACGCAGGTGGGCGACCGCGGCGCCGAATTCCGGCACAGTCGGCGCGGCCGAAGGCGTGGTGCGCGCGAACCCGGCCACGATGGCCGCCGGTTCGTGGTGTTCACGGCGGGCGAGAAAGGTTGCCAATAGCCCCAGCGCTGTTCTCAGCAATGTGATGTTGCCGGCGTCGTAGGTATTGCGGATCGCCAGCGTGATGTTGTCAAGCGTGGCTGCCGACGCACCGGGTTCGATCTCCATCCGATCCAGTGTCATGGCCAGCGTCATGGCGAAGTAAGACTCGTTGGTCCGATTTCCGCTCTCCTGGGCAACACGTAACCCCCCTCGCAGCGCGTCAAGTGCTCGAGGATGGTGCTCCGTGCTGCACGCCATACCGTAAGCCAACAGTGCGAACGAAACGGCGAAGGGATTACGAGTCGCCTCGGCAGCCTCGATCAGTCCGGTCGCCACCGACAGCGCATCCTGGGGGCGACCGGCGTTCGTCAGCGCTGTGACGACGCATGACCTCGTGAGTTCGTGAGGGTTGTCACCACGTTCCAAGATGTCGCGGTAAAACTTGACGTAGCGTTCGATCTGGCCGATGGCGGAATACACCGCTCCAAGCCAAAGCTGCTCCGGGCCGAAAGGCACTTCGTCTCTGCGGCGCTGCATCTCGATCTGACCGGCGTCGCTGTAACGGAGAGCATCATCGACTCGGCCGAACACAAACGCCAGCGATGCTATGGCACACAACGACACGTGCCGCGGATGGTCAACCGCGCGGGTCGGCTGGATCAGCTCTTCGGCCCAGGTGACCGGCTCGTAATTCTCGATAAGTACGCCGAAGAACCCTGCCTGGGCGGCGATGGCTGCCGCGGCGTCCAGATCCCCTTGGTCTGCACTCCATCGAAAGGCGTTGCGCAAGTTCGCCAACTCCGTCGCGAGCCAGTCGTAGGACTCTCGTTGGCGGGGGGTCTCCCACACGGCTTGGACTTCGACCGCCCGTTTGGCGAAATGGCGCGCATGTGCCGTGCGCGTTTCACTCGCCGCCCCCCGCGCAACGAGCTGCTCCTCGGCGAACTGGCGGATCGTCTCCAGCATCGAGAACCGAGTCCGACCTGTTGACCGGTCGGCCACGATCAAGGACTTGCGCACCAAAGCGTCCAACAGATCCAGGACGGCATAGTCGTCCTGGAATCCACCTACAGCGCAGGCACTTTCAAGGTCGAAGCCGCCGGCAAATACCGAACACCTGTCCAGTAGCGTCTTTTCGTCGTCAGCGAGGAGATCGTAAGACCACTGCACAGCATGGCGCAGCGTCTGGTGGCGTTCCATTGCGCGCCGTGATCCCACCAGCAGCCGGAAGCGATGGTCGAGACGGTCACGCACTTCGCCGGCGGTCATCGACGCCATCCGCGAGGCCGCCAACTCGATGGCCAACGGGATGCCGTCGACACGCCGGCAGATCTCCACCACTGCGGCCGCATCGTCGGGCCGGGCGACTGAGAAGTGGGCGGAAACGCTTTGGGCGCGTTCGACAAACAGGCTCACCGCCGCTGAGTCCGGCCCCGCGGCGACGTCCAGCGATGGCACCAGCCACAGCTGTTCGTCGGCAACCGCAAGCCCTTCGCGGCTGGTCGCCAAGACCCTCACGGTCGCCGAATGCGCCAGGATGGCCTCGACGAGATCGGCCGCCGCATCGCGCACATGCTCGCAGTTGTCGAGCACCAACAGCCGCACCCTGCCCTCGAGTGCGGCGGCCATGCTGTCGACCAGGCCCATACCCGGTTGTTGGGTGAGTCCCAGCACTGCCGCAACCGCATCGGGCACCGCCGAGGGATCGCCGACCGCAGCCAGCTCGAAAAACCATACCCCGTCTGGGAATTCATCGGCCAAGCGGGAGGCAACCTCCAAGGCGAGCCGGGTCTTGCCCACCCCACCGACTCCCGTCAACGTGACCAGTCGATGCTCGCGCACCGCCACGGCGACCTGAGCCAGTTCTTGCTCGCGCCCGACGAGGCGGGCATCAGGCACGCGAAGGTTCCCCGGGGTTGCGTCGAGCGTCTTCAGGGACGGGAACTCCGCGCACAGGCCCGCGGCCCGGACCTGGAACACTCCCACCGGCGCGGATACGTCCCGCAGCCGTCGCGGCCCCAGATCGAGCAGATCCACTCCGCTGAGCAGGCTCGCCGTCGACTCGCCCAGCAGGATCTGGCCGCCATGGCCGGCCGCCATCACCCGTGCTGCGCGGTTGAGCACCGTGCCGAAGTAGTCGCCGTCGCGCAATTCCGCTTCTCCGGTGGCGATACCCATCCGCACCGGCAACTCCAACGCGCGCTGCGCCGCGACCGCGGCATCGACCGCCGACCTCGGGGATGCGAACGCCGCGCACACCCCGTCGCCGGTGTGTTTGAACAAGAACCCGCCGTGCGCCACGATCGCTTCACGCAAGATCCGGTCATGAGCGGCAAGCGCCAGCCGCATCGCGTCGGCATCCGACTCCCACCGACGCGTCGAGCCCTCGACGTCGGTGAACAAGAACGTGACTACCCCCGTGGGCGGACTAGCCGCGGACACCACCGCAGCATCGCACAAAGCCGCCCGTCAGCTGTCGCGAATGCCGTCCAACGTGCGGGTGGCGGCCTCGAAGCCGGACACTAGTTCGGCGATGATGTCGGCGACCGGCCGGATCTCGTTCATCCGCCCGACGATCTGACCGACCGGCATCGCGACCGTCGTGGGATCGTGGGACTGACTCATCCGCTGATGCGCCTCGCTCACCAGAACGTTCTGCAGCGGCATCGGCAGCGGGTCGGGGGCGTTCTCGGCGTCCCACGCCTCGGTCCACCGGCTCTTGAGCAGGCGCGCCGGCTTGCCGGAGTAGATGCGCCGCCGCACGGTGTCGCTCGAGGTCGCGGCCAGCAGCGCCTGCTGGATGACCGACGGACCGTCCCCGCCCCGCACCCCGAGGTCATACTCGGCGGCGGTGAGGAACGCCGATCCCATCCACACGCCGGATGCGCCCAGTGCCAGCGCGGCCGCGACCTGCCTGCCGCTGCCGATGCCGCCCGCGGCCAGGACCGCGGCCCGATCGCCGACGGAGTCGACGATGTCCGGCCACAGCACCATCGAGCCGATCTCGCCGGTGTGCCCGCCGGCTTCGTGGCCCTGCGCGATGACGATGTCCACACCGTTGTCGGCGTGGCGTTGCGCATGCTTGGCCGAACCCGCCAGCGCGGCCACCGGAACCCCGGCGGCGTGAGCCTCGTCGATCACGTCCTTCGGCGGTGAGCCGAGTGCGTTGGCGATCAGCTTGATCGGGTGCTTCAGCGCGACCTCGACATGGGACCGGGCGATCGAGTGCAGCCAGCCGAGCGTGCCCTCGCTGCGCGCCTCGTCGTCCGGCAGCGGCGGCACGCCCAGATCGGCCAGCGTCTTGGCGACGAAGTCGCGATGCGCCTGCGGGATCAGGGCATCGATGTCGACGGAGGTGCCCTCGGTGGGGACCTTGGCCGGCATGACGATGTCGACGCCGTACGGCTTGCCGTCGGTGTTGTCGTCCATCCAGCACAGCACGGACTCGAGATCGTCGGGGTGGTTGAACCGGACGCAGCCGAGCACGCCCATGCCGCCGGCCCGGCTGACCGCCGCCGCGACCTTCTCCGACGGGGTGAAGACGAAGATCGGGTACTGAATGCCGAACCGATCGCACAACTCGGTGTGCATCAGCTGGGGGCTCCCACGTGTTTGGCGTGCACATCGTCGGCGGGCCGCTCTTCGGTCTGGTCCTTGGCCCAGCGGTAGTCGGGCTTGCCGGCGGGCGAGCGCTTCACCTCGTCGACCAGCCATAGGCTGCGCGGCACCTTGTAGCCGGCGATCTCGCTGCGTACGAACGCATCCAGCTCCGCCAGCGTCGGGCGCTTGCCCTTGCGCGGAGCGACGACGGCTGCGACATGCTGACCGAATCGGGCGTCGGGCACACCCACCACCAGAGCGTCGAACACGTCGGGGTGTCCCTTGAGCGCGGCCTCCACCTCCTCGGGATAGACCTTCTCTCCGCCGGTGTTGATGCTCACCGAACCGCGGCCCAGCATCGTCACACTGCCGTCGGCCTCGACCTGAGCGAAGTCACCCGGGATCGCGTACCGCACACCGTTGATGGTCCGGAAGGTCTCGGCGGTCTTCTTCTCGTCCTTGAAGTAGCCGACCGGGATGTTGCCCCGCTTGGCGATGATGCCGCGCACGCCCGAGCCGGGAACGACTTCGTTGCCCTCCTCATCGAGCACGACGGTCCACTTGTCGATCGTGACGCGCGGTCCGCCGGTGTGCGACTCGCCTTTGGCCACGATGCTGGTGCCGCCGAAGCCGGTCTCCGATGAGCCGATCGAGTCGGTGATGACGCGGTTGGGCAGCAGTTCGAGGAACTTCTCCTTGAGGCTGGTCGAGAACAGCGCCGCGGTGCTGGCGAGCAGGAACAGCGACGACAGGTCCGGAGAGTTCGAGCCCTGGCCGTCTTCTTGGACCGCGGTGAGCGCATCCAGTAGCGGCCGGGCCATCGCATCACCGGTGAAGAACAACAGGTTCACCTTGTGCTCGTGGATGGTGCGCCAGACCTCGTTCGCGTCGAATTCCGGTGCCAGCACCGTGGTTCCACCGGAGAACAGCGCCATCCAGGTGGCCGACTGGGTCGCGCCGTGGATCATCGGCGGGATCGGGTAGCGGATCATCGGCGGCCCGGCGGCCGCCTGCTTGGACAGGTCGTACTCGTCCTCGAGGTACTTCCCCGTGGCGAAGTCGGTTCCACCGAGCAGCACCCGGTAGATGTCCTCATGGCGCCACATCACGCCTTTGGGGAACCCGGTGGTGCCGCCGGTGTAGAGCAGGTAGATGTCGTCCTCGCTGCGCTCGCCGAAGTCGCGCTCGGGCGAACCCTGGGCGATCGCCTCGTAGAACTCCACCCCGCCGTAGCGCTGGTAGTCCTTATCGGATCCGTCCTCCACCACCAGGATGGTCTTGACGTTCGGTGTGTCGGGCAGCACGTTGGCGACACGGTCGGCGTACTGGCGCTCGTGCACCAGGGCGACCATGTCGGAGTTCTCGAACAGGTAGCGCAGTTCGGCCTCGACGTAGCGGAAGTTGACGTTGACCAGGATGGCGCCGGCCTTCACCGTCCCGAGCATCGCGATGACGATCTCGATGCGGTTGCGGCAGTACAGCCCGACCTTGTCGTCCTTCTTCACGCCGTGGTCGATCAGGTAGTGGGCGAAGCGGTTCGCTTTCTCCTCGAGCTCGGCGTACGTGATCCGTTCGTCCCCGCTAATCAGGGCGACTCGGTCAGGTACGGCGTCGATGGCGTGCTCGGCTAGATCAGCTATGTTCAGGGCCACGGTAGATAAACTAGAACGTGTTACATTTCGAGACAAGTCGCCGGTTTTGACACAGGGAGGAAAAAGCCCGTGAGCCAGCCCGATAAAGGCCCCGACGCCCTCATTGAGCAGCGCGGACACACTTTGATCGTCACGCTGAACCGGCCGGAGGCGCGCAACGCGCTTTCCACTGAGATGCTCTCGATCATGGTCGCGGCCTGGGACCGCGTCGACAACGATCCCGACATCCGGGTCTGCGTCCTCACCGGCGCTGGCGGCTACTTCTGTGCGGGTATGGACCTGAAGGCCGCGACGAAGGCACCGCCGGGCGACTCGTTCAAGAGCGGCGGCTACGACCCCACCCGGATCGACGGCCTGCTCAAGGGTCGCCGGCTGACCAAGCCGCTGATCGCCGCCGTCGAGGGGCCGGCCATTGCGGGCGGCACCGAGATCCTGCAGGGCACCGACATCCGGGTGGCCGGCGAGAGCGCGAAGTTCGGCATCTCCGAGGCCAAGTGGAGCCTCTATCCGATGGGCGGGTCGGCGGTGCGACTGGTCCGCCAGATTCCGTACACGATCGCCTGCGATCTGCTGCTGACCGGGCGCCACATCACCGCCGCCGAGGCCAAGGAGATCGGGCTGATCGGCTACGTCGTGCCGGACGGTTCGGCGCTCGACAAGGCGCTCGAGATCGCCGAGGTGATCTCGAACAACGGCCCGCTGGCGGTGCAGGCGATCCTGCGCTCGATCCACGAGACCGAGGGCATGCACGAGAACGACGCGTTCAAGATCGACACCAAGATCGGCATCGAGGTGTTCCTGAGCGACGACGCCAAGGAAGGCCCGCTGGCCTTCAAGGAGAAGCGCGCGCCGCAGTTCAAGATGCGCTAGTTCGTCGACTTTCCCCGCGAGCGTGCGTGTCGTCGGACCGACACGCCGCCAGCGGCAACACCAAGCGCACGCTCGGCGGGTAGGCGGGAACGGCGGGCGGCTAGGCCAGAACGGGTTTGGTGGGTGTGAAGACCACGGGCATCTTCTCCAGACCGCTGACGAAGTTCGCCGGCCGCAACGGCAGGGCCGAGCCGTCGGCCAGCCGCAAATCGGGCAGGCGCTTCAACAGCTTGCGCAGCATGGTGTTCAGCTCGAGACGGGCCAGCTGGTTGCCCAGGCAGAAGTGGGTGCCGAATCCGAATGCCATGTGGCCGTTGGGGTTCCGGTCGATGCGGAAGTTCTCCGGGTCGCCGAACTGAGACTCGTCGAAGTTGGCCGACTCGAACATCAGCAGCATCTTCTCGCCCTCACGCAGCTGCGTGCCGTGGTAGTCGACGTCGCGCATCAGGGTCCGGGCCATGTTCTTCACCGGTGACGTCCAGCGCAGCATCTCCTCGATGGCGCCGGGCGCCAGATCCGGATCGGCCACCAGAGCTTCCCACTGATCATGATGGCGCAGAAGCTGTTCGGTCCCTCCGGACAGTGTGTGGCGCGTGGTCTCGTCACCGCCGATCAGGATGAGCAAGGTCTCGAAGATGATCTCGTCGTCGGACATGCGCTGGCCCTCGACCTCGGAGTTCACCAGGACCGAGAACAGGTCCTCGGTGGGCTCGGCACGGCGCTTCGCGATGGTCTCGGTGGCGTAGGCGGAATAGCCCGCGAACGCTTCCATGACAGCCTGCAGTGTCGCCTCGTCGGCCGTGGCGCTCAGGCCGCAGACCAGGTCGTCGGACCACTTCAACAACGTCGCCCGTTCGGCGGGCAGCACGCCCAGCATGTCCCCGATGACGGCCATCGGCAGCGGTGCGGCGATGTCGCGGACGAAGTCGCACTCGCCCTGCTCGCACACCGCGTCGATGAGCGTGTCGCACAGCGTCTCGATACCCGCGAGCTTGTCCATCACCTGTTTGCGGGTGAAGCCGGCGTTGACGAGCTTGCGCCGCAACAGGTGTGACGGGTCGTCCATGTCGATCATGTACGGCATGCCCGGGTTGTCGGGACGGATGCCGCCGGTGTTGGAGAACAGCTCGGGGTTCCGTTCGGCGTCGAGCACCGCCTGGTAGGTCGCCGCGGCGGCCAGCCCGTTGCGGTCGCGGAACACCGGCTGGTTGGCCCGCATCCACTGGTACGCGGCACGCGCTCCGCCATCGGCGTAGAAACTGCCGTCCGTCAGGTCGACATCGGGTTTGGTGTCGGCAAGCACGGTGGTCATGCGATCTCCCTGGCGTCGTCGAAGGTCATTTCCACGTTCTGGGCGGAACTGCTCACCAGCGCGCGCTTGGGCAGACCCAGCGAGGCGAGTTCTCGGGCGTACGGGTGATCGCCGAGCCGCATCCGGACACCGCCCAGCCGGTAACGGACACCGGAAAGTGCCATCTTCCCGAGTGTTTCGCGGGTCACGCCGTCGAGATGTGAGTACGTCGGGTGTTCCTGGGTCTTGGACGTGAACGCCGACGGCACGGGCAGGCCGGGCCGGAATTCCATGCCCACGACCAGCTGGCCGTCGATGCTGACGTCGAAACCGAACTGCCGGCCGGGCCGAACCGTGAAATCCGCCATCACCTTCGGGTAGCCCCAGATCGTCCGGCCCGCCTCCAGGGTGAAGGCCTGGTCGACGGGAAGGTGGTGGACATAAGGCGGCGGCCGACTGCAGTGCGCTCAGCCCCGATGCCGTCGACCCGGGCGGGTTCACCATGACGTTGGTGCGTATTCGAGGTACTGACCCAGGTCGCCGTCGAGGTAACGCATCAGCGTCAGCGCCACCATGGCGCGGCCCGGCCGAACACGGCAGACCTCCAGGCCGCTGTCGGCGATCATCGCCTGGGCGGCGTCGGCGTCGACGGAGAACATCGCCATGTGCTGGTCGGCGCGACGGATCCGCACCGGCATCTGCAGCTCTGTTCCGGCGATGAAGTGCGTCCTGGCTGGCGTGGTGTCCGTCACCCGGTCAATCTAGAACGTGTTCTAACTGCCTGGCAAGAAATCCTCAGACCAGTGCGGCGACCTCGGTGATCTGCTCCGGGCTGCGCGCGCCGAGCACCATCATGGTCACCCCGGAGGCCTGCCAGGCAGCGATCTGCTTACGGACGTAGTCGATGTCCCCGACGATCGCGGCGTCGTCGACCAGCTCGTCGGGGATGACCTTGGCGGCCTGGTCCTTGCGGTCGCTGCGGAACAGCGCGGTCACCTCGTCGACCACCTCGGCATAGCCCATCCGGCGGTAGACGTCGGCGTGGAAGTTGGTGTCCTCGGCGCCCATGCCACCCATGTAGAGGGCCAGGTGCGGCTTGATCATCTCGAGCACGGCAGACCGGTCGTCGGTGACCACGACCTGCGCGGTGGCGCAGATCTCGAAGTCCTCCCGGCTGCGCCGCGCACCGGGCCGGGCGAAGCCCTCATCGAGCCATTCGTTGTACATCGGCGCGAGCCGCGGCGAGTAGAAGATCGGCAGCCAGCCGTCGCATATCTCAGCGGCCAGCGCGACGTTCTTGGGGCCTTCGGCGCCCAACATGATCGGGATGTCGGCACGCAGCGGATGCACGATCGGCTTGAGCGCCTTGCCCAGCCCGGTGGTGCCCTCCCCGCTCAGCGGCAGCGGATAGTGCGGGCCCGCGCTGGTCACCGGGGCCTCCCGCGCCCACACCTGGCGGACGATGTCGATGTACTCGCGGGTGCGCGCCAGCGGCTTGGGGAACTTGGCCCCGTACCAGCCTTCGACGACCTGCGGCCCGGACACTCCCAGGCCCAGGATGTGCCGGCCCCCGGAGAGGTGATCGAGGGTCAGTGAGGCCATGGCGCACGCGGTCGGGGTGCGCGCGGAGAGCTGCACCACCGAGGTGCCCAGTCGCATCCGGGTGGTTTCGCGGCCCCACCAGGCCAGCGGGGTGAACGCGTCCGAGCCCCACGCCTCGGCGGTGAACACGGTGTCGAAGCCGGCCGCTTCGGCGGTGGCCACCAACTCCGCGTGGTTATCGGGCGGCTGCGCGCCCCAATAGCCGAGCTGCAGTCCCAGCTTCATCGGTGTCGCCTTTCTGTCACGAACACGATCCTTGCCACGATTACTAGAACCTGTTCTACTCGATGCTGTGACCACCAGCCAAAGCAGCCCGGTGCAGATCGATGACCACCAGCCACCACTTTCGGCTCCGCTGAGACTGTCATTCGACTACACCCGTTCGGTCGGGCCGACCCTCAGCAAGTTCTTCACCGCACTTCGTGAGCGCCGCATCGTCGGCGTCCGAGGGTCCGACGGCCGGGTGCATGTGCCACCGGCCGAGTACGACCCCGTCACCTACGAAGCGCTGACGGAGATCGTACCGGTGGCCAGCGTCGGGACCGTGGTTTCGTGGAGCTGGCAACCGGAGCCGCTGGAGGGTCAGCCGCTGGAGCAGCCATTCGCCTGGGCGCTGATCAAACTGGACGGCGCCGACACCGCACTGCTGCATGCGGTCAGCGTGGAAAGCGCCGACTCGATGAGCACCGGCGCCCGGGTGCACGCGCATTGGGTCGACGAGCCCGTCGGCGCGATCACCGACATCGCCTACTTCGCGTTGGGTGACACGCCCGAGGAGGTGCCCGACGTCGCCGACAGGCTCCGCGACCCGGTGACCCTGCTGGTCGTGCCCACGTCCATCGAAATCCAGCACACCGCTTCGCTTCCCGAGAGCGCGTTCCTGCGAGCGCTGGAAGAGGGAAAGCTGCTCGGCAACCGCACCGGCAAGAACGGCAAGGTCTACTTCCCGGCCCGCGAAGCCGACCCCGGTACCGGCCAGCAACTCGACCAATACGTCGAGCTGCCGGACAAGGGCACCGTCACCACGTTCGCGATCATCAACATCCCGTTCGCCGGCCAGCGCATCAAGCCGCCGTACGTCGCGGCCTACGTACTGCTCGACGGGGCCGACATCCCGTTCCTGCATCTCATTCTCGAGGTCGATGCGGCCGACGTGCGGATGGGCATGCGGGTCGAGGCGGTGTGGAAGCCTCGCGAGGAGTGGGGCCTGGGCATCGACAACATCGGCTACTTCCGGCCGACGGGCGAACCCGACGCCGATTACGACACCTACAAGCACCACCAGTAAGGGTTTGACCGTGACTGATCACTCGACCCGCCAAGTAGCGGTCGTCGGCTTCGCGCATGCCCCGCATGTGCGCCGCACTGAAGGCACCACCAACGGCGTCGAAATGCTGATGCCGTGTTTCGCCGAGCTCTACGCCGACCTGGGCCTCAAGCAGACCGACATCGGGTTCTGGTGCTCGGGTTCCTCGGATTACCTTGCCGGGCGGGCATTCTCGTTCCTCTCCGCGATCGACTCGATCGGCGCCGTCCCACCGATCAACGAGTCGCACGTGGAGATGGACGGCGCCTGGGCCCTGTACGAGGCCTACATCAAGATCTTGACCGGAGCGGTCGACACCGCGCTGGTCTACGGCTTCGGTAAGTCGTCGGCGGGGGTGCTGCGCCGGGTGCTGGCGCTGCAGACCGACCCGTACACGTTGGCGCCGCTGGTGCCCGACGCCGTCTCGACGGCCGGGCTGCAGGCCCGGCTCGGGCTGGACTCCGGAAAGTGGACCGCCGAGCAGATGGCCCAGGTCGCACTGGATTCCATGACCGCGGCCGGCCGGACCGACTCCGTCGAGTCCGCGAGTTCGGTTGATGAGCTGTTGTCCCGGCCGTACTTCGCCGACCCGTTGCGCCGCCACGACATCGCGCCGATCACCGACGGCGCCTCGGCCATCGTGCTCGCCGCCGGTGACCGCGCCCGCGAGTTGCGCGAAAGACCGGCGTGGATAACAGGTTTCGAGCACCGGATCGAGACTCCGATTCTGGGAGCGCGCGACCTCACCACGTCCCCGTCGACGGCGGCGTCGGCGGCGGCCGCAACCGGCGGCGACGTCGGCTCGATCGAGGTGGCCGAACTCTACGCCCCGTTCAGCCATCAGCAGCTGATCCTCACCGAGGCCATCGGGCTGAACGGCGCCGCGAAGATCAACCCGTCCGGTGGCGCGCTGGCCGCCAACCCGATGTTCTCCACCGGCCTGGAGCGCATCGGCTTCGCAGCCCGGCACATCTTCGACGGCTCAGCGCAGCGGGTGCTTGCGCACGCCACCAGCGGGGCTGCGCTGCAACAGAATCTGGTCGCCGTGATGGAAGGTAACTAGCGATGGCAGGCAATCTCGCCGCGGTGCTCGGCACCGGGCAGACCAAGTACGTCGCCAAGCGCAAGGACGTGTCGATGAACGGCCTGGTGCGCGAGGCCATAGATGAGGCCCTCAGGGACTCCGACTCCACGTTCGACGATATCGACGCGGTCGTGGTCGGCAAGGCGCCCGACTTCTTCGAGGGCGTGATGATGCCCGAGCTGTTCATGGCCGATGCGGTCGGCGCCACCGGCAAGCCCCTGATCCGGGTACACACCGCCGGCTCGGTCGGCGGGTCGACGGCGATCGTCGCCGCCAGCCTGGTGCAGTCCGGCAAGTACAAGCGCGTGCTGACGATGGCCTGGGAGAAGCAGTCCGAGTCCAATGCCATGTGGGCGCTGTCGATCCCGGTGCCGTTCACCAAGCCGGTCGGTGCGGGCGCGGGCGGCTACTTCGCCCCGCACATTCGGTCCTACATCCGGCGCTCCGGGGCGCCGAACAACATCGGCGCGATGGTCGCGGTCAAGGATCGGCTCAACGGCGCCAAGAATCCGCTGGCGCACCTGCACCAGCCCGACATCACGCTGGAGAAGGTGATGGCGTCCCAGATGCTCTGGGACCCCATCCGATTCGACGAGACCTGCCCGTCGTCCGACGGCGCCTGCGCGATGGTGATCGGTAACGAGGAGACCGCGGATCGCCGCGTCTCCGAAGGACATCCGGTGGCCTGGATCCACGCCACCGCACTGCGTACCGAACCGCTGGCCTACTCCGGGCGCGACCAGGTGAACCCGCAGGCCGGGCGCGACGCCGCCAAGGCGTTGTGGCGAGACGCCGGCATCACCAGCCCGATCGACGAGATCGACGTCGCCGAGGTCTACGTCCCGTTCTCGTGGTTCGAGCCGATGTGGCTGGAGAACCTCGGCTTCGCCCCCGAGGGCGAGGGCTGGAAGCTGACCGAGGCCGGCGAGACCGCCATCGGAGGACGCATCCCGTTCAACCCCTCCGGCGGCGTGCTGTCGTCCAACCCGATCGGGGCCTCCGGGATGATCCGCTTCGCCGAGTCCGCCATTCAGGTGATGGGTAAGGCCGGCGAGCACCAGGTACAGGGCGCCCGCAAGGCGCTCGGGCACGCCTACGGCGGCGGCTCGCAGTACTTCTCGATGTGGGTCGTCTCCAGCGACAAGCCGGTGCAGAAATGACGCGGCTGAAGTACACCTGCAGCATCGCCATGGGTCCGGTGGACCAGCTGGTCGAATTGGCCAGGTGCGCCGAGGAAGTGGGCTTCGACGCGATCGCGCTGCCCGACTCGCTGTTCTACATGGAGACCGCGTCGGCGAAGTACCCCTACACCCCCGACGGGTCGCGGATGTGGGACGCCGACACCCCATGGGTGGATCCGCTCATCGCCGCCGCGGCGATGGGGGCGGTGACCTCGACGCTGCAGTTCTACACCAATGTCATGAAGCTGGGCTCCCGCAACCCGCTGCTGCTGGCCCGCCAGGTCGGTTCGGTGGCCAACCTGACCAACGACCGGTTCGGCTTCGGCGTCGGGATCGGCTGGGCACCTGAGGAATTCGAATGGTGCGGGGTGCCTTACGCGCGCCGCGGCGCGCGGGTGGATGAGATGATCGAGGTGATCAAGCTCGTCCTGGGCGGCGGCATGGTCGAATTCCACGGCGACTTCTACGATTTCGACAAGCTGCAGATGAGCCCGGCGCCGTCCAAGCCGGTGCCGTTCTACGTCGGCGGGCACACCGAGGTCGCCCTCAAGCGCGCCGCCCGGGTCAGCGATGGCTGGACCAGCGCGATGATGACGCTCCAGCAGCTCAGCGACACCATCACCCGAATCAACCAGTTGCGCGCGGAATACGGCCGCGCAGACCTGCCGTTCGAGTTCCAGGCCGTCTGCATGGACAAGTTCGACATCGACGGCCATCGCGAGATGGCCGAGGCCGGCGTGACGGACAACATCGTGATCCCCTGGGTCTTCGAGGGTCTCGGCTTCGACGCGCCGGTGGAGAAGAAGAAGGACGCGCTCAAGCGGTACGCCGATACCTACATCAACTCCGGCTGGCAGGACGAATGAGCACCCCTGCCCACGAGGCAGGACGGCGGTCCCGCGAAGCCGTCGCGGCCCGCGACAAGCAGGCCTGGCTCGACGTCTTCGCCGACGACGGCATCGTCGAAGACCCGATCGGCCCATCGCATTTCGACCCCGAAGGCAAAGGCCATCGCGGCAAGGAGGCGATCTCGGCGTTCTGGGACAAGGCGATTGCCCCGACCGACAACATCGAGTTCCGCTTCGTCGACACCTTCCAGTGCGGCAACGAAGAGGCCAACGTCGGCTCCATCGTCATCACCGCCGCCGGGTATCAGATCGTCGCCGAGGGCGTCTTCACCTACCGGGTCGACGCCGACGGAAAGATGGCCGCACTGCGGGCGTACTGGGAGGTCGACCGCGCCACCTCAAGCGCCCGCAAGGTCTGACTAGACCTCGCCGAAGCCGGCCAGGTAGCGCTGCGCAAGGTCTTGGTACGCCTTGGGATTGAGGTTGACCCAGACTTCCGCGCCGGTGCCCGCGATGGGTCCCTTCACCTTGCCGGGCGCACCGGTGACCAGGACTTCGGCCGGGATGTGGGTGCCGCCGACCAGCAGTGAGTGCGCGGCGATCATGCTGCGGGCTCCGATCACCACACCGTCGAGCACCGTGCAGTGGTTGGCGATCAACGCCTCGGCGCCGACGTGTGCGCCGTGCACGACGCACATGTGCGCGATCGTCGCCCCCGGCCCGACGTCCACCGGGATTCCGGGTGGGGAGTGCAACACCGAGCCGTCCTGCACGTTGGCGCCCTCCCGGATCACCACCGGGGCGTAGTCGGCGCGCAGGACCGCGTTGAACCAGACCGACGCTCCGGCCTCGACGGTCACATCCCCGATGAGCACCGCGGTCGGTGCGACGAAGGCGGTGGGGTCGACTCGTGGCGAGCGGCCCTCGAACGAATACATCGGCATCGTTCAGATATACCCCAGTGGAGCGGGTAATCCGCAGGCAGCGCCGCTCTCATTGCGGAATGCAGCCGAAAAACTGTAACGTGTTCTAGTTAGAGACCCATGAGTGGAGGCGTTAGGTGACTACCGGCATTCGCGAGATCGACACCGGGGCCCTGCCGGACCGGTACGCCCGGGGCTGGCACTGCCTGGGCCCGGTCAAGAACTACCTGGACGGCGACCCGCACGCCATCAACGCGTTCGGCACCAAGCTCGTCGTCTTCGCCGACTCCGAGAACGAGTTGCACGTCCTCGACGGCTACTGCCGCCACATGGGCGGTGACCTGTCGCAGGGCACCGTCAAGGGCGACGAGGTCGCCTGCCCGTTCCACGACTGGCGCTGGGGCGGCGACGGCCGCTGCAAGCTGGTGCCCTACGCCAAGCGCACTCCGCGCCTGGCCCGCACCCGCTCCTGGGAGACCGACGTGCGTGGCGGTCTGCTCTTCGTCTGGCACGACCACGAGGGCAACCCGCCGCAGCCGGAGGTTCGCATCCCGGAGATGGCAGAGTACGCCAGCGGCGAATGGACCGACTGGAAGTGGAACTCGATGCTGATCGAGGGCAGCAACTGCCGCGAGATCATCGACAACGTCACCGACATGGCGCACTTCTTCTACATCCACTTCGGCCTGCCGACGTACTTCAAGAATGTCTTCGAGGGTCACATCGCCTCGCAGTACCTGCACAATGTCGGCCGTCCCGACGTCAGCGCTCGGCGGGTCGGCCTACACCGAGTCGCACCTGGACTCCGAGGCGTCGTATTTCGGCCCGTCGTTCATGATCAACTGGCTGCACAACAACTACGGCGGCTACAAGGCCGAGTCGATCCTGATCAACTGCCACTACCCGGTGACCCAGGACTCGTTCATGCTGCAGTGGGGCGTGATCGTCGAAAAGCCCAAGGGCGTCGACGAGGCCATGAGCGAGAAGCTCGCCGAGGCGATGACCGACCGGTGTCAGCAAAGGCTTCCTGCAGGACGTCGAGATCTGGAAGCACAAGACCCGCATCGACAACCCGTTGCTCGTCGAGGAGGACGGCGCGGTGTATCAGATGCGCCGCTGGTATCAGCAGTTCTACGTCGACGTCGCCGACGTGTCGCCGGACATGACCGACCGCTTCGAGATGGAGGTCGACACAACCGCGGCCAACGAGAAGTGGCAGGTCGAGGTCGAGCAGAACCTGCAGAAGCAGGCCGAAACGACCGATACGGCAGAACAGCCGGCGAAATGACCGCCGGCGACGAGGCGCCCGACGTCGACGACCTGGCCCGGTCGATGCTGATGCTGCACGGCGGCCACGATCACGACGAAGCCCACGGTCACGACGACAGTGACATCACCTCGTGGTCCAAGGCGCCCGACTTCGCCGGCGACCCGGAGCGCGCGGCCGCGGTGCACGAAGCGACCCGGCGGGACCGGGAGCGTTATCTGTCGGCGGGCCTGGCGGCCGTGGACTGCCGGTTCTGCCATGTCTCGGTGAAGGTCAAGAAGTTGGGTGCCGCATACACCGCGGTGCAGTGGAGCAGCGAATCCCAGCAGCGCTGCGCCTACTTCACCGAGATCCGCGCTGCGGGCGGCAGCAGTGCCCGCACCCCGTCCTGCCCGAAGTTGTCCGACAGCATCAGACATGCCGTCGCCGAAGGCTGCCTCGAGGAGTACTCCAGCGCGCCGGCACCCGGCGACGGCTGACCTAGAGCCCGCGGAAGCGTTCCTTGACCTGGTCCTCGGTCAGTCCGTAGTCGGCCAGCGAGTAGCGTGTGCTTCGGAGCGCGAGGGCCCTTCTTGCTCTCCTCGTCGGTGTCCGTGATGGCCGCGCGTGCCTCGTCGGTCATGTCGATGCCGAAGTGGGAGTAGATCTCCTCGACCGTGCGGATCGGCTCGCGGATCAGCTGGAAATAGTCCACGTCGCAGAACTGCGCCGGATCCTGCTTGCGCCGTTCGGCATTGAACCGCTCCAGCCCACGTGACCACGTCTCCAGCGAGTCCGCGCCGATCGTCGCACCCGACGAAGGTGTTGGACCAGCCGTCGGTGGTGTGCTGGGCCAGCGAGCACATGGACGCCATGATGGTCTCGGCCGGACGGTGGCACTGGATGACCAAGGCGTCCGGATAGGTGGCGAACAGCGCATCGAGCGCGAACAGGTGGCTGGGATTCTTCAGCACCCAGCGCTTCTCGGGATCGTTGAGCCCGATCAGCTGAAGGTTCTTGCGATGCCGCCCATAGGATTTGGTCCAGTCCTGTCGGGCCAGCCACTGCGCGTAGGTGGGAACGTGCGCCAGCGTCTCGTACGACACCGAATGAAGCGACTGGCGCAGTAGCTGCCAGCACTCCTCCACCTCGTCGGCGGTCATGTAGTGCAGACCGGTGTAATCCGGGTTCTCGTCGTGGGCCTTCTTGAACCGGGCGTCGAGCTGGGCGAAAACCGGGTTGTCCGGCCAGGTTTCGCGGGGCGGTCGCGGCTGCGGGAACTCGGCGAGCCACAGCTCCAGCCCCTGGTGGCGCGGATCGCCGCAGAGCAATCTGTGCAGAGCGGTGGTCCCGGTGCGCGGCAGACCGGTGACGAAGATCGGCTTCTCGATCGGTACGTCGACGTGCTGCGGGTACTGCTTCCAGGACGCTTCGCTGAGCAGTCGGGCCACCAGCGCATTACGCAGGAAGAACCGCGACATCTTGCTGCCGAGCTCGGTGAAGTCGGCATCGAGACGGTACGACTCGAGAAGCACGCCGAGGGCTTCGAGGTAGTTGTCGTCGTCGACGCCGAAGTCGTCGAGTCCGACCGCCTTGATCGCCGAGGCCTGCAGATCCTCGACGGTGCCGACGTCGGTTCGGGCCGTGCTCATTGCTCGACTCCCGCTCGCTCCGGTCCTCGCTCGTTCCTCGCTGCGATCCTCACTCCCGCTCGCCTTCGCGTCACGCCTTGTACTCCCCGCAGTTGACGTCCAGCGCCTGCCCGGTGATGCCGCTGGACAGGTCACTGGCCATGAACAGGATCGCCGAGGCGACTTCGTCCTCGGTGGGCAGCCGCTTCAGATCCGACGCCGCCGCGGTGGCCTTGTAGATCTCCTCGACGGTGGTGCCGTACTTGCCGGCCTGGTGGTTGAAGTAGCTCTCCAGCGTGCCGCCCCAGATATAGCCGGGCAGAACCGAATTCACCCGGATGCCCTGTTCGCCCAGTTCGGTGGCCAGCGACTGCGACATCGCCAGCAGTGCCGACTTCGCCATCTTGTAGGCGCCGTACTTGGCCTGCGAGTGCCGCACGACCATGGAGTTCACGTTGACCACCGATCCCTTGGCCTCGGCCAGTGCCGGGGTGAAGCCCTGGATCAGGCGCAGGGCGCCGAACACCGTCAACTCGATCGCATCGCGCATGTGGTCGAATGTGGTGTTGGCCAACGGCTTCATCGACGGAACCCGGAAGGCGTTGTTGATGAGCACGTCGACGCGGCCGTAGGCCTCCAGCGACGCCGACACCAGGTTGTCCACCTGAGCCTGGTCGGTGATATCGGTGCCGACCGTGACGGCCCGCCGACCCAGATCGGTGACTCCCTTGGCGACGTCGTCCAGACGTTCCACCGTCCGGGCCGCCAGCACCAGGTCGGCGCCGGCCTCGGCACATCGCCGGGCCAGGGTGGTGCCGAGCGCGGGACCCACACCGCTGATCACGACAACCTTGCCATCGAGCAATCCGGTCATGGGTTAACCCACCATCCTGTTCCCAATTTGCTTTTGGCGCAGCGCGATCCGCGCACGCCAGTCTTCTTCGGAGATCTTGTTGGACTCGTAGTACGGCAACGCAGCGGCCACCTCGTCGATATCGACCAACGCGACGGTCGGGCCGTCGGCCTCGGTCAGTTCACGAGACACCCGCTGCCACCGGAACTGCAGGAAGCCCTTGCGGTGACCGAGTGTCTCCACCCAGTTCGTCACACCCGGGTTCTGTCTCGGACACCACGATGCGGATCTTGCCATCCGGATCCGCTTGCGCCTGAGTGCCGTTCAGCGACGTCTGGTGATTGATGTAGTCCAGCGAGATGTACCAGAGGCTGCCGAGTTGGAATCCCAGATACGGCGCATCGGTGACGGGCAGGGTGATGATCAGTGCCTGCGACTCGTTCAGGTCGAACTGCCCGGCCGACGAGTACTGGGTGGCCAGCCCGCCCGGCGTCAGGCGCGGCGGCACCATGGTGTTGGCCGGGCTGTCGGTGTAGAACCACTGCGGGAACTGCAGCCACGTCTTCACCCGCTGCACCAGCTGCTTGCCCGCGACGGCATAGCGCTTCTCGATGAGTTCCTTGGTCAGGGGCGGCGGTGCGGTGCCTTCGGTGTCGGTACGGGCGATCGCAAACCATCCGCGCTGCGCCGACCAGTCGTTGTACACCTCGCGGATGACGAGCTGGGACGGCACCGCGGGAGTGAATCGCCACTCGAAGCTGCCGTCATCGGCGATGTCGAGCTTGCGGTCGTCGAACGCCGTCTCGCTGTCGGGGACGACCGAATCGGTGTACTCACCACCGAGCAGCTGGAAGCTGACGTCGGTGGTGGTGCCGCGGTGCCCGGTGACGACGTACTCGTGGCCCGGCTGCACCCGGGTGCCGAAGTACATGGTGTCCGGGTTGTCCAGCCCCATCTTGGTGAACGGCCCGGTGCCGCTGTGCAGGAACGGGTGGTCTCGGTCGTAGTCGAAGGCCACATGCGTGCACGCAGCGATGCAGCCGGCGAGATACTGCAGCCCCTCCAGCAGATCGGCTTCGGATTCGATGAAGGGCGCGGCGGCGACGAGACTCTCCGCCTCGGCGATGGCCTCCGCGAGGGGTTGTGCGTACATGGACTGACCAACTTCCGTGGTCCAATATTGGACCGATCTGGTAGATTTTCTGCTCCGAGAGTAGAACGTGTTCTAAATCGAGTCAATGTGCCGGGAGAGGGTCGAGGCCACCGATGACCGATCGTGAGTCGGGCAACCCGGGCACCCGGGTGTCGCCGCCAACGCAGCGGGTGATCGCCATCATCGACTTCCTCGCCCGGCACCCGCACGACCGGTTCGGGCTATCCGAGTTGGCCCGGCGGGTCGACCTGAGCAAGCCGACCTGCCTGGGCATCGTGACGACGCTGAGCGAGTCGGGCTACCTCGTCCGCGACACCCAGGACAAGACCTACCGGCTGGGTCCGCGGCTGATCACGCTGGGTCACATCGCGCAGGAGTCGATGCGGGTGAACCCCGCCGCGCGCGAGGAACTGCGCAAGCTGTCGACGGCGTTCGACACCACCGCCGCGCTCTCCGCAGTGGTCGACGACCGGATCACGCTGCTCGAACTGGTCGGCCCGGTCGATGCCGACGTGGGCGTGCTGGCGGGCCAGAGCTACCCGTTCGCGCCGCCGGTCGGGCTGATGTTCGTGTTGTGGGATGACGATGCGCTGCGCGACTGGCTGGCGAAGGAGCCGACGATCCCGCTGCGCACCGACTCCGAACGGATGCAGCGCGTCATCGCCGAGTGCCGCCGGACCGGGTACCTCGTGGAGCGTCTGACGCCCGAGTGGGCGTCGGCTGTACGCCTTGATGGCCGGCATGTCGAGCGCCCTGCCCCAGGAGTTGCGGGCCCTGCTCGGCGAGATGATCTCCGACGTCGGCGAACGGGTCTACCTGCGCAGCGAGTCCGACGGCGGCCGAGGCTCGCCACGACATCAGCGTCATCTCCGCGCCGGTGTTCGATCACCACCGCCGCCAGGTCATGGTCGCCTCACTACAGATCGGCCGAGCCTTGACCGACGGCGAGATCACCAAGTATGCCAAGGGTTTGATGGCGACTGCGGCCACTCTGACCGCTCAGCTGGGCGGTCGCGCCGCCGACTTCGCTAGTTGACCGCCGCGATCGCGAACGGCAGCACCTCCGGTACCCCGGCTTGGCGCAGCACCCGCGCTGCCATCGTCAGCGTCCATCCGGTGTCGGTGAGATCGTCGACGAGCAGCACCGGTCCGGCCGCCGCGGACACCTCGGCGGCCGGTGTTGACCACGAACCATCCAGTGCCGCGACCCGGTACGCCGAATTGGCGGCCGCCACCGCACGGCGCTGCGGGTGGTATTCCAGCGTGCCGAGATCAGTCATCCGGCCCAGTTCGGCGAGGCGGCGAGCCAGTGAGCCGACGAGCCGGCGGTGCCGCCCGGAGTCGAGTCCCAGCACGGCGACGGGCCGATCCTGCCAATCCCACGCGGCCAGCACGCTCACCGCCGCCCGCACCACATCGTCGGGCACCTCACCATCGGGCTCGTCGAGCACCTGTCGCAGCCGGGCCCCCCAGCCCAGATCGGTGAGGCGTCCGATGACCCGGCCTGCCGCCGGACCGTCGGTGATCTTGCCGCTGAGCGCAACTCCGAGCTTGCTCAGACCAGACGGCCACTGTTTGCGCGGGGTGATCTCCACCCCTGGACGCATCAGCCGCTGGCGGGTGTCCTCGGCTGCCGACGCGTCGACCTGCCCGTCGTCGTGCCGGCCCGTGCAGTTGTCACAGCGTCCGCACCGCTCATCCGGCTGCAGACCAGGATCGTCAAGCTGGCTGCGCAGGAACACCATTCGGCAACCCGTGGTCTGCTGGTAGTCGAGCATGGCTTGGCGTTCCCGCTCACGAGCCTCTTCGAGCCTGCGGTAACGCTGCTCGTCGTACTGCCACGGTTCACCCGTACTGATCCATCCGCCCTTGACCCGGCGGACGGCACCGTCGACATCGAGCACCTTGAGCACCATCTCGAGGCGCGACCGATTCAGGTCCACCATCGGTTCGAGGGCCGCCGTGGATTGCGGTCGATCACCGTCCAGTGCCCCGATCACGTTGCGCACCAGAGCTTCTGACGGAAAGGCGACGGAGGCGAAGTAGCGCCAGACATCCTGGTCGATGCGACTGGGCAGCAGGATGACATCGGCGCGGTCAGTGGACCGCCCGGCCCGCCCGACCTGTTGGTAGTAGGCGATCGGCGAGGACGGCGCCCCGAGATGGATGACGAATCCCAGATCCGGCTTGTCGAAGCCCATACCCAGGGCCGACGTCGCCACCAGCGCCTTGACCCGGTTGGCCAGCAGCTCGACTTCGAGGTACTCCCGTTCGGCACTGTCGGTGGATCCGGTGTATGCCGCGACCGGGAAACCCTTCTCGCGCAATAAGGTCGCGACGTCATGGGCCTGGGCGACGGTGAGGGTGTAGATGATGCCGGACCCGCTCAGGGCACCGAGATGTTCGGCGATCCAGGCGGCCCGCTGGGCGGGACCGCTGGTGTGCACGACCGACAGCCGCAGCGACTCGCGGTCGAGCCCGCCGCGCAACACCAGGGTGTCGGTGCCGCCTACGCCCAGTTGGGCGGAGACATCGGAGATGACCCGGTCGTTCGCCGTCGCCGTGGTGGCCAGAACGGGTATCTCCGAACCCAACTCGGCGATCAGTGTCCTGATCCGGCGGTAGTCGGGTCGGAAGTCGTGGCCCCAGTCCGACACGCAGTGCGCCTCGTCGACGACCACGAGGCCGGCGTCGGCGGCCAGTGACGGCAGCACGTTGTCACGGAAGTCCGGATTGTTCAGCCGCTCCGGACTGACCAGCAGCACGTCGAGGTCACCGGCCTTGACCCGGGCGTGGATCTCGTCCCAGTCGGTGAGGTTGGCCGAGTTGATGGTGGCGGCCCGCACGCCGGCGCGCTCGGCGGCCGCGACCTGGTTGCGCATCAGCGCCAGCAGCGGTGAGACGATGACCGTCGGTCCGCGACCGGCGGCGCGCAGCAGCTTGGCCGCGATGAAGTAGACCGCCGACTTGCCCCACCCGGTGCGCTGTACCACCAGCGCCCGGCGGCGGCCGACGACGAGAGCCTCTATCGCGCTCCACTGGTCATCGCGCAGGATCGCCTGCGGACCGGCCAGTTGCTCGAGGATGGCTTGAGCTTCGTCGCGGGTCGCCATGCGCCCATCGTGCCCTGCGGCACTGACACCGCCCGGGGCGGCTAGCGTGCTCGGCCTTCGCTCTCCCCGAGTCGCTTCGCTCCTGCCCGCCGGCCACCTCGCCGGCTTCCTGCTCGCGCTTGATCTCCAGCGCGATGTCGATCAGCTGGTCCTCCTGGCCGCCGATCAGCTTGCGCTGGCCGGCGCGGTGCAGCAGCTGTGCGCGGGCACTCCGTAGCGTTCGGACTGGCGGATCGCGTGCTTGAGGAAGCTCGAGTACACCCCGGCGTAGCCCATCATCAGCGCATTGCGGTCGAGCAGGCACTCCGCCGGCATCGCGGGCGCACGACCTCCTCGGCGGCGTCGGCGATGTCGAAGAAGTCGATGCCGGTCTTGACGCCGATCTTGTCGAAGACCCCGATGAACGCCTCGACCGGCGCGTTGCCCGCGCCGGCGCCGAAACGCCGGCAGCTGCCGTCGATCTGCTTGGCTCCGGCGCGCACCGCCTCGATCGAGTTGGCGACGCCGAGGCCGAGGTTCTCGTGGCCGTGGAAACCGACCTGGGCGTCGTCGCCGAGTTCGGCGACCAGCGCCGCCACCCGATCGGCGACGCCTGTCGAGCACCAGCGCACCGGCCGAGTCCACGACGTAGACGCACTGGCAACCGGCGTCGGCCATGATGCGGGCCTGCTCGGCCAGCTTCTCCGGCGGCATGGTGTGGCTCATCATCAGGAACCCGACGGTCTCCAGCCCGAGTTCGCGGGCCAGCCCGAAGTGCTGGATCGAGACGTCGGCCTCGGTGCAGTGGGTGGCGATCCGGCAGATCGACGCCGCCGTTGTCCTGCGCCTCCTTGATGTCCTCCTTGGTGCCCACGCCGGGCAGCATCAGGAACGCGATCTTGGCCTCCTTCGCCGTCTCGGCGGCGAGCTTGATCAGTTCCTGCTCGGGGGTTTTGGAGAACCCGTAGTTGAAGGAGGAGCCGCCGAGACCGTCACCGTGGGTGACCTCGATGACCGGCACACCGGCGGTGTCGAGGGCGGCGACGATGGCGCCGACCTCGTCCTTGGTGAACTGGTGGCGCTTGTGGTGCGAACCGTCGCGCAGCGACGTGTCGGTGATGCGGACGTCCCAGATCGTGTTGAAAAGATGCATCGTCGCTCATGCATCGTGCGCCTCCTCGTCGATCGACGCCGCAGGTTCTGTTTGGCCATCTCCTCGCCGACCTTGGTGGCCGCGGCGGTCATGATGTCGAGGTTGCCCGCGTACGGGCGGCAGGTAGTCGCCTGCGCCCTCGACCTCGACGAAGGTCGTCACCTTGGCAGTAGCCGCCGGAGTTCATCGACGGCTCGTCGAACTGCGGTTCGTTGAGCAGCCGGTAGCCGGGCACGTAGGTCTGGATCTCGGCCACCACCTCGTGGATCGACTCGGTGATCGCGTCGCGTGTCGGCGTCCTCGGGGATCGCGCAGAAGATGGTGTCGCGCATGATCATCGGCGGGTCGGCGGGATTCAGGATGATGATCGCCTTGCCGCGCTTCGCGCCGCCGATCGTCTCCACACCCCGGCTGGTGGTCTTGGTGAACTCGTCGATGTTGGCGCGGGTGCCCGGCCCGGCCGAGACCGACGACACCGAGGCGACGATCTCGGCGTAGGGCACGCCCCCTTGTCCGACGACCGCGCGAGACACCGCGTACACGATCGGGATCGTCGCCTGCCCACCGCAGGTGATCATGTTGACGTTGGGCGCATCGAGGTGCGCGCGCAGGTTGGCCGGCGGCACCACGGCCGGGCCGACCGCGGCCGGAGTCAGGTCGATGGCCTTGATCCCGGCCGCCTCGTAGCGCGGGGCGGCGCGCCTTGTGCACGTACGCCGAGGTCGCCTCGAACACCAGGTCCGGCTTCTCGGGCTGCGCCAGCAGCCAGTCGACGCCCTCGTGGCTGGTCTCCAGCCCCAGCTCGCGGGCGCGCGCCAGGCCCTCGCTGTCCGGGTCGATGCCGATCATCCAGCGCGGTTCGAGCCACTCCGAACGCAGCAGCTTGTACAGCAGGTCGGTGCTGATGTTGCCCGACCCGACGATCGCGACGGAGCTTCTTCTCGTCGCCATGGACGACTCCTCTATTCGAACGAAAGCCGGACGGAACCCAGTCCGGCGAAGTCGGCGACGAACTCGTCGCCCGGACGGGCGTCGATGGCGCGGGTGCACGAGCCCGGCAACACGATGTCGCCGGCCTCGCAGCCGCACCCCGAACCTGTCGACCTTGCGCGCCAGCCAGGCCACCGCGGTGACCGGGTTGCCCAGCACCGCGTCGCTGCGGCCCTCGGCGACCACTTCGCCGTTGCGGGTCAGCACCGCATCGATGGCCTTGATGTCGATGTCCTTCGGCGAGACCCGCTCCGGCCCCAGCACGAAGCCGGCCGAGGACGCGTTGTCGGCGATGGTGTCGCACAAGCGCGATCTTCCAGTCCTTGATGCGGGTGTCGATGAGCTCGATCGAGGGCGCGAAGGCCTCGGTCGCGGCGAGGACGTCGTCCTCGGTGCAGCCCGCGCCGGGCAGATCCTCGGCCAGGATGAAGCCGACCTCGACCTCGACGCGCGGGAACAGGTAGCGGCCCGGCTGGGACCGGGGTGTCCTCGAACGACCTCCATATCGGCGAGCAGGTGGCCGTAGTCGGGCTCGTCGACGCCCATCATCTGCTGCATGGCCTCCGACGACAGGCCGACCTTGTGGCCGACCACCCGGGCGCCCTCGGCCACCCGCTGACGGATGTTGATCAGCTGGATCTCGTAGGCGTCGACGACGTCGATGTCCGGATGGGCGGCCGTCAGCGGGGTCGATCGGGACCCGGCTCGCTCGGCCTCGGCCAGCTCGGCGGCCAGCTCATCACGCGTCGCAACGCTCAGCATTCCATGAGTCCCATCGTCGAGTGACCGCGTGGTGCCCGGGGGCAATTCTAGTGCCGTCCGGAGGGCCATGGTAAGCGTTCCGCTGACCAGAAAGCCGGTAGTAGCGCCCGGACCGGGCAATTCTATAACGTGTTCTAGATGACAGCTCAGGAGTACGACGTCGTCGTCGTCGGCAGCGGCGCAGCCGGCATGGCCGCCGCGCTCACCGCCGCTCACCAGGGCCTATCGGCTGTCGTCATCGAGAAGGCTCCGCACTTCGGTGGCTCGACCGCGCGATCGGGCGGCGGTGTGTGGATCCCGAACAACGAGGTCCTCAAGCGTGACGGCGTCACCGACACCACGGAAGCCGCGCGCACCTATCTGCACGCCATCATCGGCGACGTGGTGCGAAGCCGAACGCATCGACACCTACCTCGACCGCGGGCCGGAGATGCTGTCGCTTCGTCCTCGGAACACGCCCGCTGAAGATGTGCTGGGTGCCGGGACTACTCCGACTACTACCCCGAGGCGCCCGGCGGACGGCCCGGGGGCCGATCGATCGAGCCGAAGCCGTTCAACGCCAAGAAGCTCGGCCCCGACGAGGCCGGCCTGGAACCGCCGTACGGCAAGGCGCCGCTCAACGTCGTGGTCATGCAGCAGGACTACGTGCGGCTCAACCAGCTCAAGCGTCATCCGGCGCGGCGTGCTGCGCAGCCTGCAGGTCGGCGCGCGCACCATCTGGGCCGGTCACGCGGCAAGAACCTGGTCGGCATGGGCGCGGGCACTGATCGCGCCGCTGCGCATCGGGCTGCGCGACGCGGGGTCCCGGTGCTGCTGAACACCGCGCTGACCGACCTGTACGTCGAAGACGGCGTGGTCCGCGGCGTCTATGTGCGGGACATGACCGGCCCGAAGCTGCCGAGCCGCAACTCATCCGGGCCCGCCGCGGCGTGATCCTGGGCTCCGGCGGTTTCGAGCACAACGAGCAGATGCGAGTCAAGTACCAGCGCGCGCCGATCACCACCGAGTGGACCGTCGGCGCAGCGGCCAACACCGGCGACGGCATCCTCGCGGCCGAGAAGCTCGGCGCCGCGCTGGAGCTGATGGAGGACGCCTGGTGGGGTCCGACGGTGCCGCTGGTCGGCGCACCGTGGTTCGCGCTCTCCGAGCGCAACTCCCCCGGCTCGATCATCGTCAACACGGCCGGCAAGCGGTTCATGAACGAATCCATGCCCTACGTCGAGGCCGTGCCACCACATGTACGGCGGCGAATACGGACAGGGCGCCGGCCCCGGC
This sequence comes from uncultured Actinomycetota bacterium, assembly GCA_963753095.1. Classification (GTDB taxonomy): domain Bacteria; phylum Actinomycetota; class Actinomycetes; order Mycobacteriales; family Mycobacteriaceae; genus Mycobacterium. The sequence goes on along the minus strand of CAVWBC010000014.1, from coordinate 183,352 downwards.
GAGAACGTCCCCGCCTGGCTGGTCTTCGACCAGCAGTACCGCGATCGCTACATCTTCGCCGGACTTCAACCGGGCCAGCGCATTCCGAAGAAGTGGCTGGAAGTCCGGTGTCGATCGTCAAGGCCGACACGCTCGACGAGCTGGCCGCAGAAGACCGGCCTGCCCGCCGGCGACCTCGCGGCGACGGTCGAGCGCTTCAACGGCTTCGCACGCTCGGGTGTCGACGAGGACTTCCACCGCGGCGAGAGCGCGTACGACCGCTACTACGGCGACCCCACCAACAAGCCGAACCCGAACCTCGGCGAGATCAGCCACGGCCCCGTACTACGCCGCCAAGATGGTGCCGGGCGATCTGGGCACCAAGGGCGGTATCCGGCACCGACGTGCACGGCCGGGCGCTGCGCGACGACGGGTCGGTGATCGAGGGTCTCTACGCGGCCGGTAACGCCAGCGCGCCGGTGATGGGACACACCTACCCTGGCCCAGGCGGCACCATCGGGCCCGCGATGACCTTCGGCTACCTGGCGGCCCTGCACATCGCCGGACGCGGCCGGCGAAGGCCTGGACTGATGCCCATCGATCTGGACGTCGCGCTCGGTGCCGAGCTGGAACCCGTCGAGTTCTCCTGGAGCAGCAGTGATGTGCAGCTCTACCATCTCGGCGTGGGAGCCGGTGCGGACCCGATGGACCCGAAGGAACTGCGCTACCTGGTGGACAACACCCCCCAGGTGCTGCCCACCTTCAGCAGCGTGGCGGCCAGCTTCCACATGACCGAACCGCCGGAGGTGAGATTTCCCGGCATCGAGATCGAGCTGAGCAAGGTGTTGCACGCCAGTGAGGCGGTCAGCGTGCCGGCGCCGTTGCCGCCGACTGGTTCGGCCCGCGCGATCACCCGATTCACCGAGATCTGGGACAAGGGCAAGGCGGCCGTGATCGTCAGCGAGACGGCGGTGACCGACCTGGACGGCAATCCGTTGTGGACGACCAAGCGGTCGATCTTCGCCCGGGGCGAGGGCGGGTTCGGCGGGGAGCGCGGCCCGTCGTCGTCGGTGGGCGCACCCGAGCGTGCCCCCGACTTCGAGATCGCCATCCCCGTGCTTCCGCAGCAGGCGCTGCTGTACCGGCTCTGCGGTGACCGTAACCCACTGCACTCCGATCCCGAGTTCGCCTCCGCAGCAGGGTTTCCCAGGCCGATCCTGCATGGGCTGTGCACCTACGGGATGACCTGCAAAGCCCTTGTCGACACGCTGCTGGATGCCGACGTCAGCCAGGTCGGCAGCTACGGTGCGCGCTTCGCCGGGGTGGTGTTCCCCGGCGAGACCATCAAGGCAAGCGTGTGGAAGGACGACGGTCGCTACGTGGGGGTGGTGACCGCACCCGGCCGCGACGATGCCGTCGTCCTCTCCGATGTGGAGTTCATACCGGCGTAGCCGCCCCAAAATCGCCGGGTTCAACTTCGGCATAAAGCCGCACGACGCCACGTAGCAGGGCTAGATGTACCTGACAGCAAAACCACAGACTTGCCTACGAAGTGCGAAGGAACCCACATGAAGCTTGCTCGGACATCGACTAGGGCGGGCCTGATATTCGCGGCGGTGCTGATCGGCACTACGGTCGCGGGCTGCGGCGACAAAGACAGCAAATCGGACTCGCCATCGTCGTCATCGTCGTCGTCGAGCACCGCCGCGGAGACGTCGAGTGCGGCGGCTAGCATGCCTGCCGCCGAGGGAACCGATTACAGCAACTTGTTGATCAAGGCGAGCGACATCGACCCGAGCTTCACGACCGCCGGGCCACCGATACTGAACCCCAACGGCGTGCCCGGGGTGGGTACCGGATTCATCAACGCCAGCAAGAACGAGACCATCTACGACACGATCGTGGTGACCGACGATGCGGCGGCGGCCGCGCAGGGACTTGAAGGTCTCAAGAGCGAACTGCCCAAGAAGGTCACCGGGGCACCACAGCCGGCTGATGTCGGAACCGGCGGGACGATGGCCACCGGCACGTCACCCGACGGCACCAAGGCCATCACCATCGTGATGTTCACCGAGGACAGGGCCGTCGTCAACCTCGAATTCGAGAGCGCGCCCGGCGATGTCGTGCAGCCGGAGACCGCGGTGGCGATCGCCAAGATGCAGCAGGAAGCCGTCGCGAACGGGCTGGCCGGCTAGCGAAGTGCTTCGGCTTCGCCGACAGTAACGCCACGGCGGAAAATCCCGCTCTGGGCCGCCGTGACGTTACTGTCGGTGAGCCAGCGCCTGTCGGATGCGACGGATGATGTCGGCGGCGGTGTCCTCGACGGTGACGCGAACGACGATCCAGCCGAGTTCGATCAACGCCTCGTGTCGGCGGATGTCCTTGGTGAATTGCCGCCGATCGGTCCGGTGATGGTCGCCCTCGTACTCCAACGCGATCTTGAGGTCCTCGTATCCCATATCCACTTCGGCGATCAGGACTCCGTATTCGTTGCGGATCGGGAGCTGTGTCTGTGGCCGGGGTAGTCCGGCGCGAACGATCAGCAGCCTCAGCCACGTCTCTCGTGGCGACTCCGCGCCGGGATCAACGAGGTCCAGGGCAGTGCGTGCCTTCCTGATGCCGCGCCGGCCCCGGTAGCGCTCGGCGATCAGCTCCACGTCGGCGACCTTCAACCGTGCGGCACGGGCTAGTGCGTCGACAGCGGGGATCGCGGTATCCGGGGGATACCAGCACAACAGATCCAGTGCGGTGCGCTCGGGCGTGGTGACGGCCATACCCGACTTCGTGCAGACCTCGTCAGCTGCCAACCGGCCACCGCGGGCGATCACCCCGCGGGTTCGCCGGTGGTTGGTGTCGTTGATCTCGGCCGGCCGAGCACGGCTGATCCATTTGGCGCCGTGGATGGCAGACGCCGAGAAGCCGACCAGGACTCCGCGCCTGCGCGACCGCAGCCAGCATGCTCTGGCACGAATCAAAGGCGTCAATTCGACGTCCGCGGGAACGTAGACGTCGTGATGAACAGCGACGAACCGTGTCCGCAGTTGATGCTGTGTCAAGCTGCCCGCCGCGAGCGCCTCGCTGCCGAGGAACGGTTCCGCCATGCCGGGAGCGTCCCTCCGGGCACCGACAACTCCGCGACAGTAACGCCACGGCGGAAGATCACGCCGCAGATCGCAGTGCGGTTACTGTCGGCGGGCCTCAGCCGAGGATCAAGCCTGACGTCGGCACACCGGTGCCCGCCGTGACGAGTACATGCTCGACGTCGGGTACCGGGTTGACCGAAGTCCCCCGAAGCTGACGCACACCTTCGGCGATGCCATTCATCCCGTGGATGTAGGCCTCGCCGAGTTGACCGCCGTGGGTGTTGATGGGCAGCCGGCCGCCGATCTCGATGGCGCCGTCGGCGATGAAGTCCTTGGCCTCACCCCAACCGCAGAAACCCAACTCCTCCAACTGGATCAGGGTGAACGGAGTGAAGTGGTCGTAGAGGATCGCGGTCTGGATGTCGGCCGGCTTCAGGCCGGACTGCGCCCACAGCTGCTTGCCCACCAGGCCCATCTCCGGCAGCCCGTCCAACTCCGGGCGGTAGTAGCTGACCATCGAGTACTGGTTGGGGCTGGAGCCCTGCGCCGCGGCCTCGATGACGGCGGGCCGGTGCTTGAGATCCTTGGCCCGCTCGGCGGAGACCACGACGATCGCCACGCCGCCGTCGGTCTCTTGGCAGCAGTCCAGCAGCCGCAGCGGCTCAGCGATCCACCGTGAGTTCTGATGGTCCTCAATGGTGATCGGCTTGCCGTAGAAGTAGGCCTTGGGATTGTTCGCGGCGTGCTTGCGGTCGGCCACCGAGATAGCGCCGAAGTCGCGGCTGGTGGCACCCGACAGGTGCATGTAGCGCTTGGCGATCATCGCCACCTGCGCCGCCGGGGTCGAGAGCCCGTGCGGGTAGGAGAACGAGTTGTCGACGCTGGTCGAGTCGGCGCCCTGGATCAGCCGCAGCTGTACCTGACCGAACCGCATACCCGAGCGCTCGTTGAAGGCCCGATATGCCACAACGCAATCGGCGACACCGGTCGCGACGGCGATGGCGGCCTGCTGGATGGTGGCGCAGGCGGCGCCGCCACCATGGTGGATTTTCGAGAAGAACTTCAGGTCCCCGATTCCGGTCGCACGAGCGACGGCGACCTCGGTGTTGGAGTCCATCGTGAAGGTCACCATGCCGTCGACGTCGGCGGGGGTCAGGCCTGCGTCGTCGAGTGCGGCCAACACGGCCTCGGATGCCAGCCGGAGCTCGCTGCGCCCGGAGTCCTTCGAGAAGTCCGTCGCACCGATCCCGGCGATCGCGGCCTTGCCGGACAGTTCACCGGGCATCAGGAATTCCCTCCGAAGGACAGGGTCGCGTTCGCGATGACGTGATCCCCGAGGCTGTTGCTGCCAACGACTTTCAGCGTCACCAGGCCGTCCTCGACGGCGGTCACCTCACCGTTGAACGTCACCGTGTCGTAGGCGTACCACGGCACGCCGAGCCGCAGCCCGATCGACTTGATGACCGCGTTCGGGCCGGCCCAGTCGGTGACGTAGCGCTGCACCAGACCGGTGTCGGTGAGGATGTTGACGAAGATGTCCTTGGAGCCCTTGGCCTGAGCCTTGTCCCGGTCGTGGTGGACATCCTGGTAGTCGCGGGTGGCGATGGCGGTGGAGACGATGAACGTCGGGTCGCCGTAGAGCGACAGCGCGGGCAGCTTGGTGCCGACCTCGACGGTGGGGGTGCTCATACCTGTTCCCCCACGACGGGCTCCCAGGCGTAGAGGGTCCAGGCCGGCGCCTCGTCGTCGGCTGGAAAGTCGATATACGTTGCGTGAACCGGCATTCCGATCTCCACCTTGGCAGGGTCGATGTTGCGCAGCTCGCCGAGCATCCGCACACCCTCTTCGAGTTCCACCAGCGCGATGACGAACGGCAGCGTGCGACCGGGCACCTTCGGGGCGTGGTGCACGACGAAGCTGAAGACGCTGCCCTTGCCGCTGGCGACGACGTAGTCCGTGGTGAGTTCTCTGTCCTGCCACAGTGCCGGCACCGGCGGATGTTGCAGCGTGCCATCGGGGCGCTTCTGGATCCGCAACTCGTGGGCGTTGAGGCCGTCCCAGAAGAACTGGGTGTCCCGCGACGGCGCGGGCCGCATCATATAGCTGGCATCGAGATCGTCGGGGACGGTGGACGTGGCGCCCTGCCCGCTGTCCGCGGGCTTGAACTTCATGATCCGCCACATCATTTCGGCGACTGTGTCTTCTACGTCGTTACCGACTGTCCAGGTGATCTTCTGCGTGATGAAGAAGCCTTCGCCGAGTGCAGTCTTCTTGGGGCCGACGACGTCGGTGAGTTCCGCGGCGATGCTGACCTCTTCACCGGGGCGCAGGTAGCGGTGATAGGTCTGCTCGCAGTTGGTCGCCACCACGCCGATGTAGCCGGCCTCGTCGAACAGAGCGAGGATCTTGCTCAGCGGGTCGTCGTCGGAGCGGGTACCACCCAGGCCGGCCATCGTCCAGACCTGGATCATCGCCGGCGGCGCGACGATGCCGGGATGGCCGGCCGCCTTGGCGGCCGACTCGTCGACGTAGATGGGTTCTCGTCGCCGATGGCGTCGAGCCAGTGGTCGATCATCGGCTGGTTCACCGGATGGCGGCCCACCCGGCGCTTGCTCTTGCCTTCGGCCTTGACCTTCTCGGCGGCCTTCTGGATGTCCTCGACAGCACTCACCGTTGCCCTCTGCTCTTCGCGCAAGCGCTCATCGCGGAACCCTCGGCACCTTGAGGCCTGCCGCCGCGACCTGCTCTCGCATCACCTCGTTCACCCCGCCGCCGAATGTGATGACGAGGTTGCGCTTGGTCTGGGAGTCCAGCCAGTCCAGCAGTTCGGCGGTCTCCGGCTCGGCCGGATCGCCGTACTTGCCGACGATCTCCTCGGCGAGCCGGCCGATTCGCTGGATCCGTTCGGTGGAGAACACCTTGGTGGCGGCGGCGTCGGCGATGTCGACGGTCTCGCCGGCCGCGGCCACCTGCCAGTTGAACAACTCGTTGATTCGCCAGATCGCCTTGATCTCGCCGAGTGCGCGGCGGACGTCCTCGTGATCGATCGGGATGACCCGTTTCCGCCCGGCTTGGACGCCCACGCATGCACCCGCTCGTAGAGCCCGGCGATCTTGCCGGCCGGGTCCGAGCATCACCCGCTCGTGGTTGAGCTGGGTGGTGATCAGCCGCCAGCCGGCGTTCTCCTCGCCGACGAGCATTCGCCGGAACGTGGACATCGTTGTAGTAGGTCGCGTTGGTGTGGTGCGCGCCGTCGGACAGGATGATCGGCGTCCAGGAGTAGCCGGGGTCGGTGGTGTCGACGATCAGGATCGAGATGCCCTTGTGCTTGGCGGCTTCCGGGTCGGTGCGGCAGGCCAGCCACACGAAGTCGGCGTCGTGGCCGCCGGTGGTCAAGATCTTCTGGCCGTTGACGATGTACTCGTCGCCGTGCCGAACCGCAGCGGTGCGCAGCGAAGCGAGGTCGGTGCCGGCCTCGGGCTCGGAATAGCCGATCGCGAAATGCACGTCGCCGGCCAGGATGCCCGGCAGGAACTTCTTCTTCTGCGGCTCGGTGCCGTACGCCTGCAGCGTCGGTCCGACGGTCTGCAGGGTCACCGCAGGCAGCGGAACGTCGGCGCGGGCGGCCTCGTTGACGAAGATCTGCTGCTCGATCGGGCCGAAGCCGTGGCCGCCGTACTCCTTCGGCCAGCCCACCCCGAGCTTGCCGTCGGGGCCCATCCGCTTGATGATCGCGCGGTAGGCCTTGCCGTGCCGGTCGACCTGCATCTCCGCGGCCTCTTCCGGGGAGATCAGGTCGAGAAGTACTGCCGCAGCTCGCCTTGCAGCTGCCGCTGCTCGGGGGTCAGTTCGATGAACATTGGGCTCCCACCAGGTCGAGGCGATAGGACGGACCGCCGAGCAGCCGGCTGAGATCCTTGATCGAGGAGTAGTAGCGGTGCATCGGGTAGGTGATGTCCATGCCCATGCCGCCGTGCAGGTGGTGACAGATCTGCATCGCCGGCGGCGCCTGCGCGGTCAACCAGTAGCCCAGCACGTCGAGATCCTCGTCGGCGTCGCGACCCTCGGTGAGCCGCCAGATTGCCGATGTGGCCGCGAGATCCAGCGTCCGGGACGCGATGTAGACCTCGGCGAGTTGCGCGGCCACCGTCTGGAAGGTCGCACAGGGGCCGGCCGAACTGGTGGCGGTTGGCCACGTAGTCGGCGGTCAGCCGCACCGCGCCGGCGACCAGTCCGGCGGCGAACGCGCCGATGGCCGCGAGCGCCAGTTGGTTGACGCGCCCTGCGACCGCGCCGTCGAGAACGGCGTCGGCGTCGACAGCGACGTCGGAGAACGTGACCGCGTACTCGTCCGCTCCGGTGGAGGAGGGCGTCTTGGTCAGCCGAACCCCGTCGGCCTTGGGTGAGACGACCACAACCGCGGTGTCGGTGGTGACGACGATCCAGCTCGCCTGCTCGGCATAGGACACCGCGACCTTGGTGCCGTTCAGCCGTCCGCCGGCGAAGGTGGTCGCGGGACGATCCGGCAGCGAGGCGCCCGGTTCGTTCAGCGCGGCGGTCAGAACCGCGCCCTCGGCCACCCCGTCGAGGAACCGGTCCTGTTGCCCCTCCGACGCAAGGTCGAGCAGCGGGATCAGACCGAGACCGAGAGTGGCCAGCGCCGGCGAGATCGTGCCGTGGCGACCGATCTCGGTGAGCGCCGTCGTGATCTCCGGCAGGCCGACACCGTCACCGCCGAGTCGATCGGGGACGCCGAGGGCCGGTACGCCGCCGGAAACCAGTGCATCCCAAGAGTTGTCGCGGTCCAGCACCGATGTGACCACATCGGCGACAGCCTGCTGCGACGGGTCCGGAGTGAAATCCATCCGAATCCTCCTTGTTCTGGTGTTGAGAGATGCGGGAGCGTGGCCGGTGTAGTCAACCTGCCAGTGCTTGATGCCGTTGAGCCACCCTGAACGTAGCCGCTCCGGCGTGCCGATCGAAATGAGATCGGGCATGTGATCGGCGACGGCGTTGAAGATCAGATTGATGGTCATCTTCGCGAGGTTGGCGCCGACGCAGTAGTGCGCGCCCGTGCCGCCGAAGCCGACATGCGGGTTGGGGTTGCGCAGGATGTTGAACGAATGCGGATTCTCGAACACCTCTTCGTCGAAGTTGGCCGAGCGGTAGAACATCACGACGCGCTGACCGGCCTTGATCTTGACCCCCGACAGTTCGGTGTCCTCCTTGGCGGTGCGCTGAAAGGCCGTGACCGGTGTGGCCCAGCGGACGATCTCGTCGGCGGCGGTCTCCGGGCGATCCTTCTTGAACAGCTCCCACTGATCCGGGTTGTTCGCCATGGCGATCATTCCGTGAGTGATCGAGTTGCGGGTCGTCTCGTTACCGGCCACCGCCAGCATCATGACGAAGAAGCCGAACTCGTCGTCGGAGAGCTTCTCGCCGTCGATGTCGGCGTTGATCAGCGCGGTGACGATGTCATCGCCGGGGTTCTTGGACTTGACCTCCGCCATCTGCATCGCATAGGCGAGCACTTCCATCGACGACACCTTGGAATCGACGCCTTCGAATTCGGGATCGCCGTTGCCGGTCATCTCGTTGGACCAGCGGAAGAGTTTGGCGCGATCCTCCTGGGGGACACCCAGCAAATCCGCGATCGCCTGCAGCGGCAGCTCGCAGGCCACCTGCTCGACGAAGTCGCCGGCACCCTCCGATGCGGCGGCCTTCGCGATGTTCTGGGCGCGCTGGCCGAGTTCGTCCCGCAACCGTTCGATGGCCCGCGGAGTGAAGCCCCGCGAGATGATCCGGCGCAGCCGGTCATGGTGCTCGCCGTCCATGTTGAGCATCACCAAACGCTGCATGTCGATGTCGTCGCGCGTCATGTCGTCGGGGAACGCCGGGATCGCGCCGTTCAGCCAGCTGGAGTAGATGTCGCTGCGCCGCGACACCTCTTTGACGTCTTTGTGCTTGGTGACCACCCAGTAGCCGCCGTCGTTGAAGCCGCCCTTGCCGATCGGCTGCTCGCACCACCAGATGGGCGCACTCTTGCGCAATTCGGCCAGCTCATCGACGGGCAGGCCCTGCAGACAGACATCCGGATCCAAGAAGTCGAAGCCGTGCGGCAGGTTGGGGGTGGGCATGATGACGCTCTCCTCAATATGACGTGTTCTAGTGCCAGTAAAACACGGCTCCACCGCAGACAAAAGGCACCGTGGCATCCTCGCTTGTCAGAGTAATGAAACGTGTTCTAGCCTGACCTCATGGGTAATCCTGTCATCGTCGAAGCCACCCGCAGCCCCATCGGAAAGCGCAACGGCTGGCTGTCCGGTCTGCACGCCACCGAATTGCTCGGCGCCGTCCAGCGGGCAGTAGTCGAGAAGGCGGGCGTCGACCCGGGCGAGGTCGAGCAGATCATCGGTGGCTGCGTCACCCAGTTCGGCGAGCAGTCCAACAACGTCACCCGGGTGGCCTGGCTGACGGCCGGCCTGCCCGAGCATGTCGGTGCCTCGACGGTGGACTGTCAGTGCGGCAGCGCCCAGCAGGCCAACCACCTGATCGCCGGGTTGATCGCCGCCGGCGCCATCGACATCGGCATCGCGTGCGGCATCGAGGCGATGAGCCGGGTGGGCCTCGGCGCGAACGCCGGGCCTGATCGCTCCCGCATCCGCGCCGCGTCATGGGACATCGACATGCCGGATCAGTTCACCGCCGCCGAGCGCATCGCCCAGCGGCGCGGCATCACCCGCGCCGACATCGACCATCTCGGCTTGATGTCCCAACAACATGCCAAGCGGGCCTGGGACGAGCACCGGTTCGACCGCGAGATCTCCCCGATCGAGGCGCCGGTGCTCGACGAGAACAAGCAGCCCACCGCCGAGCGGCACATGGTCAGCCGCGACCAGGGCCTGCGCGAGACGACGCTGGAGGGCCTGGCCGCCCTCAAACCCGTCATCGAGGGCGGCATTCACACCGCGGGTACGTCGTCGCAGATCTCCGACGGCGCCGCCGCGGTGCTGTGGATGGATGAGTCCGTGGCACGAGCGCAAGGCCTCACCCCGCGCGCCCGGATCGTCAGCCAGGCCCTCGTGGGCGCCGAGGCCTACTACCACCTCGACGGCCCGGTCCAGTCCACCGCCAAGGTGCTGGAAAAGGCCGGCATGAAGATGGGCGACATCGACCTGGTCGAGATCAACGAGGCGTTCGCCTCGGTCGTGCTGAGCTGGGCGCAGGTGCACGAGGCCGACATGGAGAAGGTCAACGTCAACGGCGGCGCCATCGCGCTGGGCCACCCGGTCGGCAGCACCGGCAGCCGGTTGATCACCACCGCACTGCACGAGCTCGAGCGCACCGACCAGTCCACCGCGCTGATCACCATGTGTGCCGGTGGGGCACTGTCCACCGGCACCATCATCGAGCGGATCTAGGTGGCTGTACCAGAGTCCCAACGGATCGCCGCCGCCCAGGCCTACATCGACTCGCTGGCCACCCATCAGGCGGACGGGGTGCCGTTCGCTCCGGGCTGCACCCGGATCGAGGTCGGGCTGAAGACCGGTTTCTCCGCCGATCACCTGCGCCGCAGCCTCAATCGCGGACCGCAGTACCGGATCATCGCCACTACGACCGCGCCCGAGTTCAGCGTCGACGGCGACGAGGTCCGGGCCCGCTTCGATGTCATCACCAAGCCGTCGCTCGGGGGACGCCGGGTGTGCGCGCACGTCGACGAGACGTTCCTGATCCCGGCCGCCGATGGCAAGATCCACCACATCCGGGCGCACATCCGCCCGTTCATCCAGCGCTAGCCGTTCACCGACGTACGAGGAGTGCCGCCATGGCCGCCAGCCCACCACGTGGCCTGAATTCGCCGCAGACCAAACACATCATCAAGTGGATGTCGCGGGCCAACACCTTTCTCTACAAGAAGACCGACGGCCGCGTGGGCGGCAAGTTCCTCAAGGGCGCCCCGGTTGCGTTGTTGACGACGATCGGTCGCAAGACCGGTGAGCCCCGCGTCAGCCCGCTGCTGTACCTGCGGGAGGGGAACCGGGTGATCCTGGTCGCGTCGCAGGGCGGTGCCGCCACCAACCCGATGTGGTACCTCAACCTGAAGGCCAACCCCAAGGTGACGATCCAGATCAAGGACGAGGTGCTGCACCTGACGGCGCGCGATGCCACCGAGCAGGAGAAGGCCGAGTACTGGCCGAAGCTGGTCGCGATGTACTCCAGTTTCGACGACTACCAATCCTGGACCGACCGGGTGATCCCGGTCGTGATTTGCGACCCTTGAAGCTGGGCACATTAGGGGCGTGTCCCAATCGTCCCACCGAATTCGCAACTCGGGCCTGCTGCGCGCTGCGCTGAGACGGTTCGCCCACGCCCACATCTGGGTGTACCGGCAGACCAACGGGCGACTCGGTTCGAAGCTGCTGTGGTTTCCGGCGGCGCTGATCACCACGACCGGACGCAAATCGGGTCAACCCCGAACCACGCCCACCCTGTACCTGCGGGACGGTGACCGGATCGTGTTGCCGGCGTCCTACGGCGGGCGCGCTGCGAACCCGGCGTGGTACGTCAACCTGAAGACCGAGCCGAAGGTCCGCGTCCAGGTCCGCGACCAGGTGATGGAGTTGTCCGCGCGGGACGCCACCGATGACGAACGCCGGCTCTACTGGCGCAAGCTGACGCGAATCTATCCGCCGTACAAGGGGTATCAGGACGCGGCCGACCGGCGGATTCCCCTGGTGGTGTGCGAGCCCTGAACGATCAAGCTCCGAACACCGGCATCGGCGGGCGCGACTTGGCCAGCAGGTCGGCGACGACCGGGCCCAGTTCGGCCGGATCCCAGCGGGCGCCCTTGTCGATGTCCGCGCCGCGGGCCCAGCCCTCGGCCACCCGGATGATGCCGCCCTCGACCTCGAACACCCGTCCGGTGACGTCGCGGGATTCGGCGCTGCCCAGCCAGACCACCAGCGGGGAGATGTTCTCCGGCGCCATCGCGTCGAAATCCTGTTCCTGCGTTGACATCATGTCGGCGAAGACGGTCTCCGTCATCCGGGTGCGCGCCGACGGCGCGATCGCATTGACCGTCACGCCGTAGCGACCCATCTCGGCCGCGGCCACCAGGGTCAGCGCCGCGATACCGGCCTTGGCGGCGCTGTAATTGCCCTGCCCGACGCTCCCCTGCAAGCCGGCGCCGGAACTGGTGTTGATGATGCGGCCATCGAGATCTCCCGGGCCGGTCTTGCCCCCCTTGGACAATGCGCGCCAGTAGGCGCCTGCGTGCCGGGTGGTGGCGAAGTGCCCCTTGAGGTGGACGGCGATGACGGCGTCGAACTCCTCTTCGCTGGTGTTCGCGATCATGCGGTCGCGGACGATGCCGGCGTTGTTCACCAGGATGTCGAGGCCGCCGAAGGCGTCGATCGCGGTCTGGATCAGCCCGGCGGCCTGGTCCCAGTCGGCGACGTTGGCGCCGCTGGTGACGGCTTCGCCGCCGGCCGCGGTGATCTCGTCGACCACGGACTGGGCGGCGCTGCCCCCGCCGGCCGGCGAACCGTCGAGTCCGACGCCGATGTCGTTGACAACCACCCGCGCCCCTTCGGCGGCGAACGCCAAGGCATGCGCGCGTCCGATGCCGCCACCGGCACCCGTGACGATGACCACCCGGCCGTCGAGCAATCCCATATCCGTTGTCTCCTCGGTTGTTTGGTACGCAGTGCTGCTATTTGATGGCCGACGTGGTGGCCAGATAGTGCGGCGGCTCGCCACCGCCGTGCACCTCCAGCGACGCACCGCTGATGTAGGACGCCGCGTCCGAGCCAGAAATGCTGCGGCCCAACCGATATCGGCCGGCCGGGCCAGCCTGCCCAAGGGCACGTTCTTCGATATCGCGGCGATCGATTCGGCGTCGCCGTAGAACAATTCCGACTGTTCGGTCTCGACCATGCCGACCACCACCGAGTTGACCCGCACCTTGGGAGCCCACTCGACGGCCAGCGTGGCGGTCAGGTTGTCGAGGCCGGCCTTGGCCGCGCCGTACGCCGCGGTGCCCGGCGTGGGCCGGCCGCCGCTGACGCTGGAGATGTTGATGATCGAGCCGCCGCCTCGGCTGATTCTGCATCACCGCATTGGCGTGTTGCGAGACCGACAGCGGCCCAAGCAGATTGAGCTCGATGATCTTGGTGCTGAACTTGGCCGACGCATCCGCGGCGGGCACATACGGTGAGCCGCCCGCATTGTTGACGACGACGTCGAGCCTGCCGTGGGTGGCGACGACAGCGTCGACGAGAGCCTTGACGGCGGCGTCGTCACGGACGTCGCAGGAATGGAACTCGTACGGCAGGTTCTCCAACGGGCGCCGGGCGCAGGTGACCACGGTTGCCCCCTGCTCGGCGAAGACGGCGCTGATGCCGGCCCCCACACCGCGGACGCCACCGGTCACCAGAACGACGCGCCCCTCGAGTGCCAGGTGGATCCCCCCAGGCCTGCCAGCCGCATCGGTCACTGTGCTAGCGTACCAAGCAAGTGCTTGCTTAGGTATCAGACCCCGTCAGGAAGTGCCAATGACGATCACGTCCCGCACCGTGGAGCCCGGCATCGTCGCGGTCACGGTCGACTATCCGCCGGTCAACGCGATTCCCTCGCAGGGCTGGTTCGAACTTGCCGACGTCATCACCGCCGCCGGGCGCGACCCGCAGACGCACGTGGTGATCCTGCGCGCCGAGGGCCGCGGGTTCAACGCCGGCGTCGACATCAAGGAGATGCAGCGCACCGAGGGCTTCACCGCACTCATCGACGCCAACCGCGGATGCTTCGAGGCGTTCCGGGCCGTCTACGAATGCGCGGTGCCGGTGGTGACCGCGGTCAACGGGTTCTGTGTGGGCGGGGGCATCGGTCTGGTCGGCAACTCCGACGTGATCGTCGCCTCCGAGGACGCCACCTTCGGACTGCCCGAGGTCGAGCGCGGCGCGTTGGGTGCCGCGACCCACCTGTCGCGACTGGTGCCGCAGCACATGATGCGCCGGCTGTTCTTCACCGCCGCCACCGTGGACGCGGCGACGCTGCATCAGTTCGGCTCGGTGCACGAAGTGGTACCCCGGGCCGACCTCGACGAGGCCGCCCTGCGGGTCGCTCGCGACATCGCCGTCAAGGACACCCGGGTGATCCGAGCCGCCAAGGAGGCCCTGAACCTCATCGACGTCCAGCGGGTCAACTCCAGCTACCGCATGGAACAGGGCTTCACCTTCGAGCTGAACCTCGCGGGTGTGGCCGACGAACACCGGGACGCCTTCGCGGGAACCTCGAAGGGCGACAAATGACCGGCGCCGGCGACAAACGCACGACGCTCGACGAGGCCGTCGCCGGTGTCGAGAGCGGCATGACGATCGGCATCGGCGGCTGGGGATCGCGGCGCAAGCCGATGGCGTTCGTCCGGGCGCTACTGCGCACCGACGTCACCGACCTGACGGTGGTGAGCTACGGCGGTCCGGACATCGGGCTGCTGTGCTCGGCGGGCAAGATCAGCAAGGTCTACTACGGCTTCGTGTCGCTGGATTCGCCGCCGTTCTACGACCCGTGGTTCGCCAAAGCCCGCACCAGCGGGTCGATCACAGCGCGCGAGATGGACGAGGGCATGCTGCGGTGCGGTCTGCAGGCGGCCGCGCAACGGCTGCCCTTCCTGCCGACCAGGGCCGGGTTGGGCAGCTCCGTGCCGGACTTCTGGAATGGCGAACTGCAGACGGTGCGCTCGCCCTACATGACCGGCACACGGCTACGAGGACCTCATCGCCATGCCCGCCCTCCGGCTGGACGCCGCGTTCGTCCACCTCAACCTCGGTGACAAGCGCGGCAACGCCGCCTATACCGGCATCGACCCCTACTTCGACGACCTCTTCCTGATGGCCGCCGACCGCCGCTACCTCTCGGTCGAGCGAGTCGTGCCCACCGAGGAGCTGGTCAAGTCGGTCCCGCCGCAGGCACTGCTCGTCAACCGGATGATGGTCGATCAGGTGGTCGAAGCCCCCAACGGGGCCCATTTCACCACCGCCGCACCCGATTACGGTCGCGACGAGAAGTTCCAGCGCCACTACGCCAAGGCGGCGGCCGAGGACGATACCTGGCGCGATTTCGTCGAGACCTACCTCTCGGGCAGCGAGGCCGACTACCAGGAAGCGGTTCGCCGCTTCGCAGCACAGGAGGCGTCGTGATCCAGGTCAGCAGAGCCGAGGTCTGTGTCATCGCGTGCGCGGAACTGTTCCGCGACGCCGGAGAGATCATGGTCAGCCCGATGACCACCGTCGTGTCCGATCGGCGCGCGACTCGCCCGGCTGACGTTCGCACCGGAGATCCTGCTGACCGACGGCGAGGCCCAATTGCTCTCCGACACACCGGCGATCGGCGGCCAGGGCGCCGTCGAGGGCTGGATGCCGTTCGGACGTGTCTTCGAAACCCTGTCCTGGGGTCGTCGCCACGTCGTGATGGGCGCGAACCAGATCGACCGGTTCGGCAACCAGAACCTGTCGGCCTTCGGACCGCTGCAGCATCCGACCCGTCAGATGTTCGGTGTCCGGGGTGCGCCCGGCAACACCATCAACCACGCTACGAGCTACTGGGTCGGCAACCACTCCAAGCGCGTCTTCTGCCCGGAAGTCGACATCGTGTCCGGGATCGGCTGGGACAAGGTCGATCCGGACAATCCGGCCTACCGGTTCGTCAACGTCTACCGGGTGGTCAGCAACCTCGGCGTGTTCGACTTCGGCGGCCCCGACCACACCATGCGGGCACTGTCGCTGCACCCCGGAGTCGAGCCCGACGACGTCGCGGGAGAACACGTCCTTCGAGGTGTACGGCCTCGACGACGCCGAGCGCACCCGGCTGGCCACCGGCGACGAGTTGACCTTGATCCGGGAGCGTATCGACCCGAAGTCTCTGCGCGACAAGGAGATAAAGGTATGAGATCTGCGAACTCCGCTGACCGAGCTGGTCGGTATCGAACATCCGGTGGTGCAGACCGGAATGGGCTGGGTGGCCGGCGCACGACTGGTGGCGGCGACCTCCAATGCGGGCGGCCTGGGGATCCTAGCCTCGGCGACGATGACCATCGACGAACTCGCGACGGCCGTCACCAAGGTCAAGGCGGCCACGGACAAACCCTTCGGGGTGAACATCCGCGCTGACGCCGCCGACGCCGGTGATCGGGTTGAGCTGATGATCCGCGAGGGTGTCAGGGTGGCGTCCTTCGCGCTGGCGCCCAAACCGGAACTCATCGCGCGGCTCAAAGAAGCCGGGGCAGTGGTCATCCCGTCGGTGGGAGCGGCCAAACATGCGCGCAAAGTTGCGGGCTGGGGCGCCGACGCCGTCATCGTTCAGGGTGGCGAGGGCGGCGGGCACACCGGCCCGGTCGCCACCACACTGCTGCTTCCCTCGGTTCTCGACGCCGTCGACATCCCGGTGGTCGCCGCCGGCGGCTTCTTCGACGGCCGTGGTCTGGCCGCCGCACTGTCCTACGGCGCAGCGGGGGTGGCTATGGGCACCCGGTTCCTGCTGAGCTCGGACTCGACGGTTCCCGAGGTCATCAAACAGCGCTACCTTCAGGCCGGCCTGGACGGGACGGTGGTCTCGACCCGGGTCGACGGGATGCCGCACCGCGTGCTGCGCACCGGCCTGGTGGAGAAGCTCGAAAGCGGTTCGCCGGGTACGCGGATTCACGGCGGCGGTGCGCAACGCGGCGAAGTTCAAGAAGATGTCGCAGATGAGCTGGCCGGGCATCGTCCGGGACGGCCTGGCGATGCGGCACGGCAAGGAACTCACCTGGTCGCAGGTGTTGATGGCGGCGAACACTCCGATGCTGCTGAAAGCGGGCCTGGTCGAGGGCAACACCGATGCCGGCGTACTGGCCTCGGGCCAGGTGGCCGGCATCATCGACGACCTGCCGTCGTGCGCGGAGTTGATCGAGACCATCGTCAACGACGCGATCAAGCATCTCCAGGCAGCCGCCGCCCTGGTCGAGTGAATCGTGCCTCGGGCCGCTATCGGCTGGTCACTCGCAAGGTGAGTGAAGTTATTTGCTGAATTCTGGTGAAATGAAGCTATAGTCTTCATATGGCCAAAATGAAGGCTGGAGCTTCACTATGCCGGGCTACCGTCATCGGCGACATCGTCGCCTCGCGGCACTCCGCCGATCGAACCCGGATGCACCGCCGGGTGGCGGCAGCGCTACAACTCGGCGCGGCCACGGCTGCGGACCCGCCTGCGTTCACCGTGGGTGATGAGTTCCAGGGCAGCTACCCGACGGTCGGCGCCGCCATCGACGCGGCACTGGCGGTGCGCCTCGCCGTCGCGCCCGACATCGATGTTCGCTTCGGCATCGGCTGGGGTGAAGTGACGATCCTCGACGAACGCACCGGCATTCAGGACGGCCCCGGCTGGTGGTCGGCGCGGGAGGCGATCGAGTGGACGGCCTCGGCCCAGCGCCAGCCGGCACTGGCGGCGGTGCGAACCGCCTACCGCGCCGACGCCGCTGACGGGCCGAGCGCCGACGCCGTCAACGCCGCGCTGTTGTGTCGGGACCACCTGCTTGGATCGTTGGATGCGCGGTCCCTGCGACTGCTCCGTGGATTGTTGGACCACAAGACGAAGAAAGATCTGGCGGCAATGGAAGACATCAGCGCCTCGGCGGTCTCCCAGCGGACCGCCCGCGACGGATTGGACCTGCTGGTGCTGGCCAGCGACTACCTGCGGGGCCTGCGATGAGCGCCGTCGCGGTGCTGCTGATCGCGGTGGGCTGTGCCGACCTGCTTCGGCGCCTGACCACCAGGCAGTGGCTACCCGTGGCGGCCGGGCCGGTGGTCGCGGTCGGCACCGCCGCGCTGTGTGGACTCTGGCACCCCGGCGATCTGGTGCTGGTGGGCATCGCCGCGGTGGCGGCGGCGGCCTGGGAGTGGTCCTGCACCCGTGCCGAACGAATCGGCGGCCCGCGTCAGGCGCTTCCGCTGGTGCTGTTCGTCGCCGTGGTGCTGGTACTGATTCTGCTGTCGGGGTTGGGCTCGCCCGTCTCGGGCGTGGTCAAGGCGTGGTCGGGTTGGGTGGGCGTGCCCGGGTTGGACTCCGTCGAGCCCACCCGAATCGTCATGGTGCTCGGTGTGGTGCTGCTGCAACTGGTCACCGGCAACCAGCTCGTACGGTTGCTGCTCGGATCGGTCGGCGCGCTCAAGCCGGTGGGGCAGCCGCAGGCCTCGGATCGGCTCCGGGGTGGCCGGCTGCTGGGACCGATGGAACGCCTGCTCATCCTGGGCCTGAGCATGGCCGGCCAGCTCACCGCGGCCACAGCGGTGGTGGCGGCCAAGAGCATCATCCGGTTTCCGGAGATCAACGCCCAGAAGGTCAGGGAGAACGGCGGCATCGGCATCGACGACGTCACCGAGTACTTCCTCGTCGGCAGCTTCGCGAGCTGGATCGTCGCGCTGGGCGGGCTCGCGCTCACCCTGCCGCACTGAATCCACCCTCGTGGGCGCCGCTGCGTCATAGGCTCGGTGCACCATGAAAATGAACGCGGCGATCCTCTGGGACTACGAACAGGAATGGAGCGTAGAGGAAGTCGACCTCGACCCGCCGCAGGAGGGCGAAGTGCTGGTGTCCTTCGAGGCCACCGGACTGTGCCATTCCGATCACCACATCCGGACCGGCGACCTGCCCGCACCGGTGCCCATCATCGGTGGCCACGAAGGCGCCGGCGTGGTGCAGGAAGTCGGGCCGGGAGTGCGCGACCTGAAGGTGGGCGATCATGTGGTCGCCGCCTTCCTGCCGTCCTGCGGCCGCTGCCGTTGGTGTGCCACCGGGCAGTCCAACCTGTGCGATCTGGGTGCCATGATCCTGACCGGAACCCAGGTCGACGGCACCTTCCGCAGGCACGCTCGCGGTCAGGACATCTACGCCGCAATCGGTTTGGGCACCTTCGCCCCGTACGGCACCGTCCCGGAGGCGTCGATGATCAAGATCGACGAGGACGTCCCGCTGTCGCGGGCGTGCCTGCTGGGTTGTGGCGTCACCACCGGCTGGGGGTCGGCCGTCCACACTGCCGACGTCTCCCCCGGCGACACGGTCGTGGTCATCGGCTTCGGCGGCATCGGCAGCGGAGCGGTGCAGGGCGCCCGGCTTGCCGGTGCGGAGAAGATCATCGTCATCGACATCGAGGAGAGCAAGCGCGACAAGGTCTTTCAGTTCGGCGCCACCCACTTCGCCACCTCGTGGCCGGAGGCGACGGAGTTGGTGGCCGAGCTGACCCGCGGGGTGATGGCCGACTCGGCATTGCTGACCGTCGGGGTCGTCGAGGGGCCGATGATCAACGACGCGCTCACCATGGTCCGCAAGGGCGGCGCGGTGGTGTTGACCGCGCTCGCGTCGATGAGCGACATGACGCCGACCCTGCCCATGGCGATGTTCACGCTGTTCCAGAAGCGCCTGCTGGGCAGCCTCTACGGCGAGGCCAACCCGCGTGCCGACATTCCGCGTCTCCTGAGCCTCTACCGCGAAGGCAAGCTGCTGCTCGACGAGACCGTCACCCACGAGTACAAACTCGGCGAGATCAACGAGGCCTACGACGACATGCTCGCGGGACGCAATATCCGCGGCGTCGTCATCCATGACCACTGACGACTGTGCGATCTCATCCGCCTGCGGCGGCGCGTCGCGGATGCAACCGCACAGTCGGCGCGGCGAAAGCCGTTAGAGCCGTTCGATGATGGTGACGTTGGCGGTGCCACCGCCCTCACACATCGTCTGCAGACCGTAGCGGCCGCCGGTGCGCTCGAGCTCGTTGAGCATGGTGGTGAACAACTTCGCACCGGTGGCACCGAGCGGATGGCCAAGCGCGATCGCCCCGCCGTTGGGGTTGACCATCTCCGGGTCGGCCTTGGTCTCCTTGAGCCAGGCCAACACCACCGGCGCGAACGCCTCGTTGATCTCGACGACGTCGATGTCGTCGATCGTCAGGCCGGCCTTGTCCAACGCATAGCGGGTCGCCGGAATCGGGCCGGTGAGCATGAACACCGGATCGGCACCGCGCGCGCTGATGTGATGAATGCGCGCACGCGGCGTCAGATTGTGGTCCTTGACCGCCTGCTCGGAGGCCAGCAGTACCGCGCTGGCGCCGTCGGAGATCTGGCTGGCCATCGCCGCGGTCAGCCTGCCACCCTCGCGTAACGGCTTGAGCCCGGCCATCTTCTCCAGGCTTGTCTCGCGCGGACCCTCGTCGGTGCGGAAGTCGCCGACCGGGACGATCTCGTTCTCGAAGTGGCCGGCGCGGATCGCCGCGAACGCCTTCTCGTGGCTGCCGAGGGCGAACTCCTCCATCTCCTCGCGGGAGATGTTCCACTTCTCGGCGATCATCTCCGCACCGCGGAACTGGGAGATCTCCTGGTCGCCGTACCGGTGCAGCCAGTTCTCCGACTCGTTGGTCGGCGAGGTGAACCCGAACTGCTCGGCGACGGTCATCGCCGAGGAGATCGGGATGCGGCTCATGTTCTGCATTCCGCCCGCCAGGATGAAGTCCGCGGTGCCGGCCATGATGGCCTGCGCGCCAAAGGAAATCGCCTGCTGGCTCGATCCGCACTGCCGGTCGACGGTGCAGCCGGGCACCTCCTCGGGATAACCGGCGGCCAGCCAGGTGTTGCGCCCGATGTTGCCCGCCTGCGGGCCGATCGCGTCCAGGCAGCCGACGACGACGTCTTCGACGGCGCCGGGATCGACGTCGACGCGGTCGAACAGGCCGCGGAAGGCGGCCACGCCCAGGTCGATGGGGTGGACCGCGGCCAGCGACCCGTTGCGCTTGCCGACGGCCGTCCGTACGGCCTCGATGACGTAGGCCTGAGAGGTCACAGCCATGATCGATCTCCTTATGAGTTGTTGTGCGCGGATATTCCGCCGAGGACGATGGATAGGTATTGCCGCCCAACCTCTTCGGCGGTCAACGGTCCGCCCGGTTGGTACCAACGTACGGACACCCAGGTGGTGTCGCGGATGAAGCGGTAGACGACGTCGACATCGATGTCGGGGCGGAAACAGCCCTGCTCGATGCCTTCGTTGAGCAGATCGAGCCACATCGTGCGCTGCTCTTTGTTGCGGATGTCGACGAAGTCGAACTGCGGCAGCGACGACAGCCGCTTGGCCTCGTCCTGGTAGATGACCACCTGCGCGTGCCGGTGCTCGATCGCTTCGAACGAGGTCATGAACAGGCCCTTGAGCCGCTCGAGCGGATTCGGCTCGGTCTCGACGATCTCCCGGTAGCGGCCGAACAGCCAGTCCAAAAAGTCCCGCAGGACCTCCTCGACCATCTGCTCCTTGCTCTTGAAGTGGTGGTAGAGGCTGCCGGACAGGATGCCCGCGGAGTCGGCGATGTCGCGCACGGTGGTGGCACGAAGGCCGCGCTCGGCGAACATGGTCGCGGCGAGATCGAGGAGCTCGTCGCGACGACTGATCGGCTGTTCCGTCATGGGTGCTGGCTCGACACCGAGATCACTTCGCCGGTCAGGTAACTGGAGTAGTCGCTGGCCAGGAACGCGATCGTGGCCGCTATCTCCCACGGCTCGGCGGCTCGGCCGAAGGCCTCGCCCTCGGACAGCCGGTCGAGCAGTTCGGTCGAGCTGACCTTCTCGAGGAACTTGTGCCGGGCGATGCTCGGCGAGACTGCGTTGATGCGCACCCCGTACTCGACGGCTTCGATTGCGCTGCACCGGGTCAGCGCCATCACACCGGCCTTGGCCGCAGCGTAATGGGACTGCGAATGCTGTGCTCGCCAGCCCAACACGCTGGCGTTGTTGACGATGACCCCGCCGTGGCCGGCCTCGCGGAAGTACCGCAGCGCCGCCCGGGTGGAACGCATCACCGAGGTGAGCGTGACGTTCACGACGCGGTCCCACTCCTCGTCGGTCATGTCGACGAGGGGGGTTTCGCCACCCAGGCCGGCATTGTTGACCAACACGTCGAGCCGGCCGAAACGCGCGGTCGTCGAGGCGATCAGGGCATCCACCTGAGCGGTGGAGGTGACATCGCAGACGACGCTCTCGACGCGACCCAGTCCGAGTTCGGCCAACTGGGCCCGGGTTTCGCCGAGACGGCGCTCGTGGTGGTCGGAGATCATGACGTCGGCGCCCTCGGCAAGTGCCCGCCGGGCCGTCGCCGAACCGATGCCGGTGCCGGCGGCCGCCGTCACGACGACGACCTTGCCGGTCAGAAGACCGTGGCCGGCAACTTCCTGCGGAACATCCGCCAGTGATACCACTAGCCCTTCGCCTCCCGGGGTAGGCCGAGCACCCGCTCGGCGATGATGTTGCGCTGGATCTCGTTGGAGCCGCCGTAGATCGTGTCAGCCCGGGAGAAGAGGAACAGCCGCTGCCATTCGTCGAACTCCTTGCCGGGGGCCAGCAGGCCGTCCTTGCCCTTGATCTCCATGGCGAGCTCACCGAGATCCCGATGCCAGTTGGCCCACAACAACTTCGATACGCAGTCTTTTCCGGCGGCCTGACCGCCTTCCTCGACGTCCATGGTCGCCAGCGCATAGGACCGCATGGTCTGCAAACCCGCCCAGGCTCGGGTGAGCCGTTCCCGGATCAGCGGATCGTCGATGGCGCCGGTGTGCTTGGCCAGCTCGACGACACCGGAAAGCTCACGGGCGTAACGGATCTGCTGGCCCAGCGTGGAGACCCCGCGCTCGAACGTCAGCGTCGCCATCGCGACGCGCCAGCCGTCGCCCGGTTCGCCGACAACCAGGTCGGCATCGGCGCGGGCGTCGGTGAAGAACACCTCGTTGAACTCCGAGTCACCCGTCAGCTGAATGATCGGCCGGATCTCCACGCCCGGCTGATCCAGTGGCACCAGCAGGTACGACAGCCCCGCGTGCCGCTTGGAACCCTTCTCGCTGCGGGCCACCACGAAGATCCACTGCGCCCAGTGCGCCAACGAGGTCCAGACCTTCTGGCCGTTGACGACCCAGTGGCCACCGTCGAGGACGGCGGTGGTCGAGACGTTGGCCAGATCGCTGCCCGCACCCGGCTCGGAGTAGCCCTGGCACCACAGCTCGGTGACGTCGAGGATTCTCGGCAAGAACCGCTTCTGCTGTTCGGCCGTGCCGTACGCGATCAGTGTCGGACCGACCAGTTCCTCGCCCAGGTGGTTGACCTTGTCGGGAGCGTCGGCTTTCGCGTACTCCTCGTAGAAGGCCACCCGGTGTGCCACCGACAAGCCCCGGCCACCGTGTTCGACCGGCCAGCCCAGACATGTCAGTCCGGCAGCGGCCAGGAGGCGGTTCCACTCCCGGCGCTCTTCGAACGCTTCGTGTTCGCGACCGGGACCGCCGAGACCCTTGAGGCAGGCGTACTCACCGACCAGGTTCTCGGCCAGCCAGTCCCTGACCTCGGCCCGGAACTCCTCGACCGTTATCACTCTTGTAGGCTAACCTACCAAGCACTTGCTTTGTTAGCCCGCCGATGATGCTCGCCCGCGGTGCTGCGCGAAGAGGGCGCGGGCAGTCGAACCAGAGGAGCCCCCGATGGCCAGCCAGCCGAGGACGACACCGTCCGTGCTGGACCAGATGGCTCGTGAGCTGCCCGATAACGATGCCCTCATCACCGATGACCGCAGCTTCACGTTCGCCGAACTGCGGGATGAGGTGCGCCGGACCGCCGCCGCCATGATCGGTCGCGGCATCGCGCCCCGCGACCGGGTCGCGATCTGGTCGCCGAACACCTGGCACTGGGTGGTCGCCTGCCTGGCTGTCCACTACGCGGGCGCGGTGATGGTGCCGCTCAACACCCGCTACACCGCGGCCGAAGCCGGTGACATCCTGGCCCGGACACATGCGCCGCTGCTCATCGCCATGGGCCGCTTCCTCGGCAATGACCGGGTGGCCGACCTCGATCGGGCCGCGCTGCCGGCACTCGAACACGTCGTCCGGGTTCCGCTGGATGCCGAC
This sequence comes from uncultured Actinomycetota bacterium, assembly GCA_963753095.1. Taxonomy (GTDB): domain Bacteria; phylum Actinomycetota; class Actinomycetes; order Mycobacteriales; family Mycobacteriaceae; genus Mycobacterium. The sequence continues at coordinate 159,334 of CAVWBC010000014.1, read as the reverse complement.
GACGGCACCTGGGACGAGTTCCTGGCGGGACCGCAGGCGCCGATGTCGGAGGTCGACGCGCGCGCCGCGGCCGTGCGCCCCGACGACGTCTCCGACATCCTGTTCACCTCGGGCACCACCGGGCGTAGCAAAGGCGTGCTCTGCGCCCACCGCCAGTCGCTGTCCGCCCCCGCGGCCTGGGCTGCCTGCGGCGAGATCACCAGTGCCGACCGCTATCTGTGCATCAACCCGTTCTTCCACAACTTCGGCTACAAGGCCGGCATCCTGGCCTGCCTACAGACCGGAGCCACGCTCATCCCGCAGTTGACGTTCGACCCCGAACAGGCCATGCGAATCGTGCAGGAGCGGCGCATCACCGTGCTGCCGGGACCCCCCACGATCTACCAGACACTGCTCGACCACCCGGCTCGCGGCGCGTTCGACCTGAGTTCACTGCGATTCGCCGTCACCGGGGCGGCCATCGTGCCCGTCGTCCTGATCGAGCGAATGCAGAGCGAACTCGACATCGACATCGTGCTCACCGCCTACGGGCTTACCGAGGCCTCCGGATTCGGAACCATGTGCCGCGCCGACGACGACGCCGTCACGGTGGCGACCACCTGCGGGCGCCCGATCGCCGACTTCGAACTGCGCATCGAATCTCCGGACGAGACAGGCGCGGGCGAGGTGCTGCTGCGCGGGCCCAACGTCATGCTGGGCTACGTCGACGACCCGCAGGCCACCGCGGAGACCATTGACGCCGACGGCTGGCTGCACACCGGCGATGTCGGCACCGTCGACGCCGCCGGCAACCTGCGTATCACCGACAGGCTCAAGGACATGTACATCTGCGGTGGGTTCAACGTCTACCCCGCCGAGATCGAGCAGGTGCTGGCGCGCCTCGAGGGCGTCGCGGACGTCGCGGTGATCGGCGTGCCCGACGAACGACTCGGCGAAGTGGGCAAGGCCTTCATCGTGTGTCGCCCCGACGCCGATCTGGACGAGGCGTCGGTGATCGACTACACCCGTGCGCACCTGGCCAACTTCAAGGCACCGCGCTCGGTGGCCTTCCTTCCGGTACTGCCGCGCAACCCGGGCGGCAAAGTAGTCAAACCCACACTGCGGGAGATGGTTTGATGGATCTGACCTATGACGAGGCCACCGGCGCGTTCCGGGACGAGGTGCGCGGGTTCCTGGCCGACAACGCGTCGAAGTTCCCGACGAAGTCCTACGACACCGCCGACGGGTTCGAGCAACACCGCCAGTGGGACCGCGTGTTGTTCGACGCCGGCTTGTCGGTGATCACCTGGCCGCAGCGCTACGGCGGCCGGGACGCCAGCCTGCTGCAGTGGGTGGTGTTCGAGGAGGAGTACTTCCGCGCCGGCGCGCCCGGACGGGCCAGCGCCAACGGCACCTCGATGCTGGCGCCGACGCTGTTCACGCACGGCACCGAGGAGCAACTCGACCGGATTCTGCCCAAAATGGCCAGCGGCGAAGAGATCTGGGCGCAGGCCTGGTCGGAACCGGAATCCGGCAGCGACCTGGCCTCCCTTCGGTCCACCGCAACCCAGACCGACGGCGGCTGGCTGCTCAACGGCCAGAAGATCTGGAGCTCGCGAGCGCCCTTCGGGGACCGCGCATTCGGATTGTTCCGGTCCGACCCCAGTGCCGAACGGCACCGCGGGCTGACCTATCTGCTCTTCGACCTCAAGGCCGAGGGCGTCACCGTGCGCCCGATCGCGCAACTCGGCGGCGACACCGGCTTCGGAGAGATCTTCCTGGACAACGTCTTCGTGCCCGACGGCGACGTGGTCGGCGCCGTCCACGACGGGTGGCGCGCGGCGATGAGCACGTCGAGCAACGAGCGCGGGATGTCGCTGCGCAGTCCCGCCAGGTTCCTCGCCCCGGCCGAGCGACTGGTGGCCGCATGGCGACAGACGCAGTCCGATCCAGGTTTCGCCGACCGGGTGGCCGACGCCTGGATCAAGGCCCAGGCCTACCGGCTGCATACCTTCGGGACGGTGAGCCGGCTGGCCGAAGGCGGTGAACTGGGGGCCGAGTCGTCGGTGACCAAGGTCTTCTGGTCAGAGCTCGACGTGGCCATCCACCAGACGGCTCTGGAGTTGCGCGGCGCCGACGGAGAGCTCGCCGACTCCTGGACCGACGGGTTGCTTTTCGCGCTCGGCGGCCCGATCTACGCCGGTACCAACGAGATTCAGCGCAACATCGTCGCCGAGCGGCTCCTCGGGCTGCCCAGAGAGAGCGCCGGGGTGAAGGCCACATGAAATTCGCACTCGACGACCAGCAGCGCGACTTCGCCGCGAGCATCGACGCGGCGCTGAGCACCGCAGACCTGCCCGGTACCGTCCGGGCGTGGGGTCAGGGTGACACCGCGCCGGGTCGCAAGGTGTGGGCCCGGCTGGCCGATCTCGGCGTCACCGCGCTGGCCGTGCCCGAGAAGTTCGACGGTATCGACGCCCACCCGGTCGACCTGGTGGTCGCGCTGGAACGCCTCGGCCGCTGGTGTGTCCCGGGCCCGGTCGCCGAATCGATCGCCGTGGCACCGCTTCTGCTCGCTGGCCATCAAGAAGGGGCCGACCGCTGCGCTGCACTGGCCACCGGTGAACTCGTCGCGACCGTCGCGCTCCCGCCCGCCGTGCCGCGCGCCGTCGACGCCCACTTCGCCGGACTGGTGCTCCTGGCCCGCGACGGTCAGGTCAGCGACGCGGCCGCCGCCGACGAGCACGAGTCCGTCGACCCGAGCCGAAAGCTGTTCGACACCCATGCGACCGGCGACGCGCACAGCGCCGACCTCGCCCGGGCCTACGAGTTCGGTGCCCTGGCCACCGCCGCCCAGCTGATCGGCGCCGGCCAGGCCATGCTCGACATGTCGGTGGCATACGCCAAGCAGCGCAGCCAGTTCGGCCGGATCATCGGCAGCTATCAGGCCATCAAGCACAAGCTGGCCGACGTCCACATCGCGCTGGAGATGGCGCAGCCGCTGGTCTACGGCGCGGCGCTGTCGCTGGCCGACGACTCCCCCGACACCGCGCGTGACGTCAGCGCCGCCAAAGCGGCCGCATCGGACGCCGCACTGCTGGCCGCGCGCGCCTCGCTGCAAACCCACGGCGCCATCGGCTTCACGGCCGAACACGACCTGTCGTTGTGGCTGCTGCGGGTACAGGCGCTCTGGTCGGCATGGGGCGACCCACCCAGCCATCGCCGCCGCGTTCTGGAGGCACTCGCATGAGCGTGAACGAAGAACGGGACATGCTGCGGGAGACCGTCGCGGCCCTGGTGGACAAGCACGCCTCCCCCGCCGCGGTACGCGCGGCGATGGAGTCCCCGCGTGGCTACGACGAGTCGCTCTGGACCCTGCTGTGCGAGCAGGTCGGCGTCGCCGCCCTGGTGGTGCCGGAGGAGCTGGGCGGTGCCGGCGGTGAACTGGCCGATGCCGCTGTGGTTCTCGAGGAGCTGGGCCGCGGTCTGGTGCCCACACCGCTGCTCGGCACGACACTGGCCGAGCTGGCGCTGCTGGCTGCCGACGAACCCGATGCCGAGACGCTGGAACAGCTGGCCGCCGGGGCCGCCATCGGCGCGGTGGTGTTCGACCGCGACTACGTGATCAACGGCGACATCGCCGATGTGGTGGTGGCGGTCGACGACGCCCGGCTGGTCCGCTGGAGTGATGTCAGCGCGGAAGCGGTGGACACACTGGACCCGACTCGCCGGCTGGCACGTGTCACTGCGGGCGGAACCTCGGTGATCGGCGCCGACCCCGGGATTGCCGACACGGCCGCCATTCTTCTGGCCGCCGAGCAGATCGGCGCCGCCGCACGGTGTCTGGACCTCACCGTCGCCTACAGCAAGGAGCGGGTGCAGTTCGGCCGGCCGATCGGCAGCTTCCAGGCCCTCAAGCATCGGATGGCCGACCTGTATGTCGCGGTGCAGTCGGCCCGCGCGGTCGTCGGCGACGCGATCGCTCAACCCACTCCGGCGTCGGCCGCGCTGGCCCGCCTGGCCGCCACCGAGGCGTTCTCCACGGTGGCCGGCGAAGCCGTCCAGATTCACGGCGGCATCGCTATCACCTGGGAGCACGACATCCAGCTGTACTTCAAGCGCGCCCACAGCAGCGCACAACTGCTGGGCCCGCCACGGGACGTACTGCGCAGACTCGAATCCGAGGTGTTCTAGCCTGGTTCCGGTGAGCAATCGCGTTGCACAACGGGCCGGTATCCCACCGTTCCATGTGATGGACGTGTGGGTCGCCGCCGCCGAGCGCCAGCGCACCCACGGCGACCTGGTCAACCTGTCGGCCGGTCAGCCCAGCGTCGGCGCCCCGGCACCGGTGCTCGCCGCCGCCGCCGCGGCCCTGCAGGGCGACCGGCTCGGCTATACCGTGCCCCTCGGCATCCCGGAGCTGCGTGGCGCGATCGCCGACTCGTATGCCGAGCGCTACGGCCTCGATGTCACCGCCGACGACGTGGTGCTCACCACCGGCTCGTCGGGTGGGTTCCTCCTGACGTGCCTGGCGTGTTTCGACGTCGGCGACCGGGTGGCCATCGCCAGTCCCGGCTATCCGTGTTACCGCAACATGTTGTCCGCTCTGGGTTGCGAAGTGGTCGAGATCGCCTGCGGGCCTGAGACCCGATTCCAGCCGACGCCGCAGATGCTGGCCGAGCTCGACAGGCCGGTGCAGGGTGTCATCGTGGCCAGCCCCGCCAACCCCACCGGCACGGTTCTCCCGGCGGCCGAACTGGCCGCGATCGCGTCGTGGTGCGACGCCGAAGGGGTGCGGCTGATCAGCGACGAGGTGTACCACGGTCTGGTCTATCCGGGTGCGCCGGAGACGTCGTGCGCGTGGCAGACGTCGCGCAACGCCGTGGTGACCAACAGCTTCTCCAAGTACTTCGCGATGACCGGCTGGCGACTCGGATGGCTGCTGGTGCCCGCCGAACTCCGCCGCGCGGTGGACCGCCTGACCGGTAACTTCACCATCTGCCCTCCGGCGCTGCCGCAGTATGCCGCGGTGGCGGCGTTCACTCCGGCAGCGATCGCCGAGGCGGAGACTCACCTGCACCACTACGCCCTGAACCGGGAGACCCTGCTGAGCGGTCTGCGCCAGGTCGGCATCACCCGCTTCGCGCCGCCCGACGGCGCGTTCTACGTCTATGCCGACGTCGCGGACTTCACCTCTGACTCGCTGGCTTTCTGCCAAAAGCTTTTGGCCGAAACGGGTCTGGCGATCGCGCCGGGGGTGGATTTCGACACCGTGCAGGGCGGCTCGTTCATGTCCGGCTGTCGTTCGCCGGACCCACCGCCGACATCGAGCAGGCGCTGCACCGACTCGGCCCCTGGCTCGCGCGCTGAGGCTCAGCGGACCGCCTGCGCCGAACCTGCGCTCTCCAACCGCTCGACGTCCGCCCGGTCCACATCGGCCAGGTCCAATCCCTTGGTCTCCCGGGCGAAGGCCAGGGCGACGAGGGTGATGACCGCCGCACCCGCCAGGTACACGGCGATCGGAACCGCCGAGTCGTAGATCTCGAGAAGTTTCACGGCGACGATGGGCGCCAGCGACCCGGCGAAGATGGCGGTGACCTGATAGCCCAGCGACACACCGGAATAGCGCATCCGGGTCGGGAACATCTCGGCCATGATCGCGGGCTGCGGAGCGTACATGAGCGCGTGGATCACCAAGCCGATGATGATCGCGCCCATGATGAGCAGATAGTGCCCGCTGTTCATCATCGGAAACGCGAAGAAGCCCCATGCGCCCGCGCCGATCGCGCCCACCAGATAGACCGGTCGCCGGCCGTATCGGTCCGCCAGCCTGCCGAACTGCGGGATCACGATGAAGTGCACCGCGTGTGCGACCAGCAGCCACCACAGGATGTCGCTGGTGTCGGCGTGCACCTGAACCTTCAGATAGGTGATCGAGAACGTCACCACCAGGTAGTACATGATGTTCTCCGCGACCCGCAGCCCCATCGCGGTGAAAACGCCACGCGGATAACGCTTCAGCACCTCGACGACGCCATAGCTAGCGGCCTTGATACTGCTCGGCCTCCTGCTGGGCTTCCACGAAGATCGGCGCGTCGGTGACCTTGGTGCGGATGTAGTAGCCGACGAGCACCACCACCGCCGACAGCCAGAATGCGATCCGCCATCCCCACGACAGGAACGACGCCTCGCTCAATGTCGCGGTGAGCGTCAGCAGGACGACGGTGGCGAGCATGTTGCCCGACCGGCACGCCGGCTTGCGGCCAGCTGGCCCAGAACCCGCGGCTGCGATTCGGGCTGTGCTCGGCCACCAGCAGCACGGCGCCGCCCCATTCGCCACCGACCGCGAAGCCCTGGATGAACCGCAGCACGACCAGTAGCGCCGGTGCCCAGTAGCCGATCTGGCCGAAGGTCGGCAGACAGCCCATCAGGAATGTGGCGACGCCGACCAGAATGATCGAGAACTGCAGCAGCTTCTTGCGCCCGTACTTGTCACCGAAGTGCCCGAATACGACGCCGCCGATTGGACGAGCCGCGAATCCGACCGCGTAGGTCACGAACGCGGCCAGGATCGCATCGAGATCGCTTGTGCCCTTTGCGAAGAACACCTTGTTGAACACCAGGGTGGCGGCGGTGCCGTACAGGAAGAACTCGTACCATTCCACGACGGTGCCGGCCATCGACGCGACGACCACCCGGCGGAGACCGGTCGCGACATTGGTGACGCTCATTTGTCCTCCATGGCACTAGACGGTATGGGGGCTGACTCGAGGCCGAAGGCCTCGGGCTGCAATCGGACGTGGGTTGCCGGTGGCGGGTGAACACTCGCTCCGGTAGAGCCACAGTTGCAGACAGGAGGCCTCCGGTGAGTTTCAACGGTACGAGTGTCGGTTTGGATGTGCATGCGCTTTCGGTGGTCGCGCATGCCGTCGATGAGGAGACGGGTCGGGTCGAGCGGGCGCGATTGTGCCCTGACCACGGCGAGGTCGTGGGCTGGTTGCGCCAGCTGCGCGGGCCGGTACGGGTGGCTTACGAGGCCGGGCCGACAGGGTTCGGATTGGCACGGGCGTTGGCCGATGCGCAGATCGACTGCACGGTGGCTGCGCCGTCGAAGTTGATCCGCCCGGCTGGGGATCGGGTCAAGACCGATGCCCGGGACGCGGCGCATCTGACCCGGCTGCTCCGCTTGGGCGAAATCACCGCCGTAGTCGTGCCCGAGCGGGAAGTCGAAGCAACCCGGGATTTGGTCCGTGCCCGCGAAGACGCCCGCGCCGATCTGATGCGGGTACGTCACCGCTTGTCCAAACTGCTGCTGCGCCAAGGCCGGGTGTATTCGGGTGGGCAGGCCTGGAATGGCGTGCATGAGACCTGGCTGCGCCGCCAGCGCTTTGACGACGCACACACCGCCGCGGCGTTCGATCACCACTTCGACGCGGTGCTGTGTGCGACTGCGGCTCGCGATCGCCTCGATGAGCAGATCGTCGAAGTCGCGGCCTCACCGCGGTGGGCCGACATCGTCGACCGGCTCGGGTGTCTGCGTGGTGTCTCGGCGCTGACCGGACTGGCGCTGAGCGTGGAGATCGGCGACTGGACCCGGTTCACCGGTGCCTCAATCGGCGCCTACGTCGGTCTGGTACCCACCGAGTATTCCTCGGGGTCCTCGCGGGTGCAGGGCTCGATCACCAAGGCCGGCAATGCTCACGTGCGAAGGCTGCTGATCGAATCGGCCTGGCACCACCGCGCGGCTTACCGCAATCCCGGGCCGACGATGCGGGCCCGATGGGCCAAGGTCGATCCCGCACTCAAGGCCCGCGGCCATGCCGGCAACCGTCGACTGCACCAGCAGTGGTGCCGGTTCAACGAGCGCAAGAAACCTCACGTGGTGGCCAACGTCGCGATCGCTCGCGAGTTGTCTGGCTGGTGCTGGTCGTTGGCCACATTGACCTGAGTGCGCCGCAGTTGACTTGATCGGAACCAGCCCGGTGACGGCGAGGTAGGCGAACTGGACCTGCGTTACAGCTATGAGCAACAACGATATTCACCGAATATCCGCGTGACGCCCGTCTCTAGAAAGCAGCCACCGTTCGCGCCGAACCATCGTCTTGCGGTACCCAACCCGCGTATATCAGTCTGACACCACCGTCGTTGACCAACGACCGCCACGACCGGACTGAGACCGATCAAACGAAAGCCGCCCCGGCACCACAACCGGGGCGGCTTTCACCTGCCTATTGACAAACCGGGGCTACATATCAGCTGTTCCCGATCGCGACGGCGGTCACACAATACCGATCTCAGCGCAGGCCGAGTTGGGTCGCCGCCCGATCAGCGGCCGCGCCGCCGGCGAGCTGGCGCATCAGCAGCAGACCGTCCAGCACGGCCAGGGTTGCGGTCGCCTCGGCGCGGCAGAACTCCGGATCTCCGGTGAAGAAGTCGGTCAGCCAGCTGATCCAGTCCTCGATGAGCTGGCCCGCAAGTCCGGCGAACGGCTCAACGCCCGCAGTGGCCTGTCCGATGGCCTCGAAGTACAGACCGAAGATCGGATCGACCTCCTCGGTGGCCAGCACCGGCCATGCCGCCCGGACCAGTTCGCGATGACTCGCCGCCGGCTCGGTGAACGCATCGGCCAGCACGCCTTGGAGCTGAACGGCGAGGTCGGTCAGGATCGCCACGATCAACTCGGTCTTGGACGGGAAGTAGTAGACGATCACCCGGTCGCTGACGCCGAGCCGACGGGCCAGGCGCCCGAACGTCATATGGCTGAGCCCCTCGGCGAGCGCCGTCTGCATTGCCCCGTCGAGAATCTCGTCACGCGAGTACTTGTGCCCCATCGGCTCTTGATTGTAGTGGTTGCTACGTTTATGTTTGTAGTGGTCACTACAAACGAGAGGGTGATGGCGATGGTCAGCACATCGACGAGCAGCACGCAGAAGCAGAAACACCCCGCCACGGCGGTGATGTCCGTGGTCCGAATGTTCGCCGGCGGAATATCGTGGGTCAGCCCCGCCGCCGCCTGGCGGGTCTTCGGTCTCGGCCGCACCGGTCCGGACGCCAGCAGCGGCCTGGTCGGGCGGCTGTTCGGAATCCGCGACTTCGTTCTCGGCGCCGCGGTCCATCATCCCGATCCCGTCGTGCGCAAGGCGGTGCTGCAAGCCGGGGTGATCTGCGACAGCGCCGACATCGTGTCGTCGCTGATCGCGGTCCGGGCGGGTGCGCCGAAAGCCACGTTGGTCACCGCCGCCGCGGGCGCCGCGACGTTCGTGGTGCTGGGGTTGATCGGATTACGCGACCTCGACTGATCGGAAACCCTTGCGCACGGCACGGCCGACCTGATGCAGTCATGGCATGCCTTTCCTCGACCATGACCAGGGCCGCGCCTACTTCCGGCACTGGGCGACGGACGACCCGCGCGCCGCGGTGATCTTCCTGCACGGCTTCGGCGAGCACACCGGGCTCTATCACCGGTACGGGTTCGCGCTCAACGCCGCCGGCATCGACCTGTGGGCGGTCGACCAGATCGGCCACGGGCTGTCGCCCGGAGAGCGTGGCGATTTCGGGTCGATCGAGCAGAGCTCGGCGCTAGCCGAGAGCCTCACCGAGTTGGCCGAGACCCAGTACCCTGGCATTCCCCTTGTGGCGCAGGGACATTCATTCGGGTCGATCGTCACATTGTTCCGCCTGCTCGAGCAGCCGCAGCGCTACCGTGCCGGGGTGATCTCCGGGGCCCCACTGGTTCCGGTCGCCGCGTTGCTCACTACGAACGCGTCACTCGAGCTCGACCCGGCCTGGTTGTCCGGCGACCCGTTCTACCTCGATTCACTGGAGAACGACCCGCTGGCGTTCGTCGACGCCGACACCGCACAGTTGACTCGCGAGCTCGACCGGGCCTGGGACTGCTTCGGCGCCGAGCTGCCGAAGCTGACCGTGCCGACACTCGCGGTGCACGGCGAGGACGACCCGATCGCCGATGTCGGAGCCGTGCGGGCCTACGCCGAGCAGATCGACGCCCTGCAGTGCCGGGAGTATGACGGCGCCCGCCACGACATCCTCAACGATTCGGTGCACCACGAGGTGGCGGCCGCGATCGTCGACTTCATCGGCGAGCAGACGCAGAATCGCACGCCGACAGCCTGATTCGTGCGATTCCGCGTCTGCTCGCGGGAAAGCCTAGAGCCAGGTGTCGTCGGTCGTGGCGGTGAGGAATGCCTCGAGATCGTCGCGCCACTGGGCCGGTGTGTTCTTGTCCGGCTCGATGCCGGTGTACTCGCCGCGGTAGAACAGCAGCGGCCGCGGTTTGACCTTCGGCACCTCCGAGAGCGACTGCACATAGCCGAACACCACGAAGTGATCGCCGCCGTCGTGCACCGCGTGCACGGTGCAGTCGATGTGCGCCAGCGAGTTGTCCAACACCGGCGAGCCCAGCTTGGACGGGTGCCAGTCGACCCCGGCGAACTTGTCCGGCTCCCGCGACCCGAACCTGGCGCAGATCTCGCGCTGCTTCTCGGTGAGCACGTTGGCGCAGAACTTGCCGCTGGCCTCGATCGCCTGCCACGACCGCGACAACTTGGTGGGGCAGAACAACACCAGCGGAGGCTCGAGCGACAGCGCGGCGAACGACTGGCAGGCGAAACCGATGGGCTCGTCGTCGTGCATGGTCGTGATGATGGTGATACCGGTACAGAACTGTCCGAGCACATGGCGGAACGTGCGCGGGTCGAGGGGCTCGCCCGTCATGTCAGCGCTAATCCGCGTACGAGCCGACCGAGAAGTCGTGCCCCCACAAGCTCACCGCAGTGCTCTCCCGCGCGACCCAACTGGCGTCGTCGTCGACTTCCAGCCCCTCGCAACCGAACTCGACGTCGAAGCCGCCCGGTGTCTTCATGTAGAACGACAGCATCTTGTCGTTGACGTGCCGGCCCAGCGTCGCCGACATCGGCACCTTTCGGCGCAGCGCGCGGTCCAGGCACAGGCCGACGTCGTCGCTGCCCTCGACCTCGACCATTAGGTGCACGACGCCGCTGGGAGTCGGCAGCGGCAGGAAGGCCAGGCTGTGGTGGCGGGGGTTGCAGCCGAAGAACCGCAGCCACGCCGGCGCACCGTCGGCCGGCCGGCCCACCAACTGCGGTGGCATCCGCATGGAATCACGCAGTTTGAACCCGAGGACGTCGCGGTAGAAGTGCAGCGCCTCGGCGTCGTCACGGCAGGTCAGCACCACGTGGCCCAGTCCCTGCTCACCGGTGACGAACTTGTGGCCGTAGGGGCTGACCACCCTGCGGTGCTCCAGCGCGGCGCCGTGGAACACCTCCAGGCAGTTGCCGGAGGGATCGGAGAACCGGATCATCTCGTCGACCCGGCGATCGGTCAGCTCGGCCTGGGTGGCCTCCTTGTACGGCACCCCCTCGACGTCCAACCTGTTCCGGACGTCTTGCAGCTCAGCGGCGTTCGCACATTCCCAGCCGGCCTCCGCGAGCCGGTCGTGGTCGCCGGGCACGATCACCAGCCGCGCCGGAAAGTCGTCCATGCGCAGATACAGCGCACCGTCGACGGAACCGGTGCCCTCGACCATGCCGAGCACCTTGAGGCCGTACTCCCGCCACGCGGCGACGTCGGTCGACTCGAATCGCAGGTAACCCAGTGACCTGATGCTCATGACTTAGCCTCCGAGGAAGTCGATGGTGAGCTTGTTGAACTCGTCGAACTTCTCCAACTGAGCCCAATGTCCACATTGCCCGAAAACGTGCAGCTGTACACGCGGAATCTGCTTGAGCGCCACCAGTGCGCCATCGAGCGGATTGACCCGGTCTTCGCGCCCCCAGATGAGCAGCACCGGCTGACGCAGCTTGTACACCTCGCGCCACATCATGCCGAGTTCGAAGTCGGGGCCCGCGAACGACTTTCCCATCGCCCGGGTGGCGGCCAGCGACTCCGGTGTGCTGGCGATCGCGAAGCGCTCGTCGACGAGTTCGGGGGTGATCAGCTTCTGGTCGTAGACCATGATTCGCAGGAACTTCTCGAGGCTCTCGCGAGTCGGCTCGGCGGTGAACCGGCCCAGCAGCTTGACCCCCTCGGTGGGGTCGGGCGCGAACAGGTTGACGCTCAGCCCGCCCGGGCCCATCAGCACCAGCCGCCCGGCGCGCTTCGGGTTGTCCAACGCGAAGCGCACGGCAGTGCCGCCGCCGAGTGAGTTGCCCACCAGCGCAGCCCGCTCGATCCCGAGGTGGTCGAACAGGTTCAGCAGAGCCGTTGCGCTGTAACGGTTGTACTGCTCGTGCTCGGTGTGCTTGTCGGAGTGCCCGTAGCCGGGCTGATCAACGGCCAGCACCCGGAAGTGCCGGGCCAGCACGCCGATGTTGCGGCCGAAGTTCGACCAGCTCGACGCGCCGGGGCCGCCGCCGTGCAGCAGCACGATGGTCTCGGAGTTTCCGACGCCGGCCTCGTGATAGTGAAGGCGCATCTCGTCACGAACCTGCGCGTAGCGCGAGGTGGACTCGAACGTCAGATCCCGCTGGGACTCCGCTTCACGGATGAAGGATGTCATCGTCGCCGGGCCGGTCAGACCATCGTGTCGCCGAGCGGCAGCCCGAACTCCTGGTTGCCGAACATGACGTAGGCGCGTTCGGCGTCGTTGGCCGCGTGCACCCGCCCGGCGTGGGCATCACGCCAGAACCGCTGTAGAGGCTGATCACTGTTGAGCGCGGTGGCGCCGGCACTCTCGAAAAGGCGGTCGATGGAGGCGATGGCGCGCCCGGTGGCGCGCACCTGGTCGCGGCGGGCCCGGGCCCGCAGTTCCATCGGGACCTCGTTGCCGTCTCGGATCACCGCGTACTCCTCGGCGAGGTTGCCGGAAAGCTGCCGCCAGGCGGCGTCGATATCGCTGGCCGCCTCGGCGATGCGGACCTTGGCGAACGGATCGTCCTTGCCCTTCTCGCCGGCGTAGGCCTTACGCACCCGCTTGCCCTGGTGCTCGACGTGAGCGGCATACGCGCCATACGCCATTCCGACGATCGGCGTCGAGATGGTCGTGGGATGCATGGTGCCCCAAGGCATCCGGTATACCGGGGCGGTGTTGGTCGTCAACCCGCCGGCGGTGTGGTCGTTCATCGCACCGTAGGACAGGAAGCGGTGCCGGGGCACGAAGGCATCCCGGACCACGAGGGTGTTGCTGCCGGTGCCCTTCAGGCCGACCACATGCCAGTCGTCCTCGATCTGGTAGTCGCTGATCGGCATCAGGAAGCTGCCGAAGTCCACCGGCCTGCCGTCCTTGATCACCGGCCCGCCGACGAAGGTCCACGTGGCGTGGTCACAGCCCGACGACCAGTGCCAGGCTCCGTTGACCAGATACCCGCCGTCGGTGACGACACCGGCGCCCATCGGGGCGTAGGACGACGAGATCCGGACGGTCGGATCGTCACTCCAGACGTCGTCCTGGGCCTGCTGGTCGAACTGCGCCAGGTGCCAGTTGTGCACGCCCAGGATGGCCGACACCCAGCCCGTCGACCCGCAGGCGGTGGCCAGTCGGCGCACGGCCTCGTAGAACAGAACCGGATCGCACTGCAGACCGCCCCACTGCTCGGGCTGCAACAGCTTGAAGAATCCCACCTCGTCGAGTTCGGCGATGGTGGCGTCAGGAATCCGCCGAAGGTCCTCGGTCTCCTGAGCCCGGTCGCGCAGACGGGGCAGCAGATCATCGATGCCGGCGAGAACCGCCTGCACGTCACGCTGTTGAATGGACGTCACTGCATGCCTCCCAGAGTATGCGTTACTGCAGCAAGACTAGAACACGTTACGATTTGTGTCGAGCAGCGCGGTACTGCGGCTGGTAGCGATATGTATCACCGTTTCTGTAACCTGTTCTAGTTACTGGGAGGAAGGGCGCGAGCCGTGACGCAGACCCCGCCGGAGGAGCCGCTGGGCAGCCACGTACTGGAACTCGAGGTGGCCGACGTGGTCACCGAGACCGACGATGCGCGATCGCTGGTGTTCGCCGTGCCGGCGGGGGCCGACATCCCCGCCGAGCGGCTCCGCTACGCCCCGGGCCAGTTCCTGACGTTGCGCATCCCCAGTGACCGCACCGGGTCAGTGGCCCGCTGCTACTCGCTGTGCAGTTCGCCGTTCACCGACGACGCATTGACCGTCACGGTCAAACGCACCGCCGACGGCTACGCCTCGAACTGGCTGTGCGACCACGCCCACAAGGGCATGCGCCTACACGTGCTCGCCCCGTCCGGCACGTTCGTGCCCAAGACCCTCGACGACGACTTCCTGCTGATCGCCGCGGGCAGCGGAATCACCCCGATGCTGGCGATCTGCAAGTCCGCGCTGTCGCAGGGCAGCGGGCGGGTGACGCTGCTCTACGCCAATCGCGACGAGAACTCGGTGATCTTCGGCACCGCGCTGCGCGAACTGGCCGCCAAGTACCCGGACCGGCTCACCGTGGTGCACTGGCTGGAGTCAGTCCAGGGCCTGCCGACCAGCCCCGCGCTGGCGCAGCTGATGGCGCCCTACACCGACCGGCAGGCCTTCATCTGCGGCCCGGGCCCATTCATGCAGGCGGCCGAGGACGCCTTGGATGCGTTGCAGGTCCCCGCCAAGCAGGTCCACATCGAGGTGTTCCGCTCGCTCGAGACCGATCCGTTCGCGGCGATCACCGTCACCGACGACGGCCATGAGCCGCCGGCCACCGCGGTCGTCGAACTCGACGGGCAGACCCACACCCTGTCGTGGCCGCGCAACGCCAAGCTGCTCGACGTACTACTCGACAAGGGCCTGGAGGCGCCGTTCTCCTGCCGCGAGGGTCATTGCGGCGCCTGCGCGGTGGTCAAGCGCAGCGGTGAGGTCGAGATGGACGTCAACGACGTCCTCGAGCCCGACGACCTCGCCGACGGACTGATCCTGGCCTGTCAGGCCCGGCCGCTCTCGGATTCGGTGGAAGTCACCTACGACGAGTAGGGCCGACTAGAGGCGCGAGCAGACGCAGAATCGCACTCCCGGAGCAGGATTCGTGCGATTGTGCGACTGCTCGCCGGGATGAAGATCAGCGCGGCAGACCGAGCAGCCGCTCACCGGCCATCGTCAGCAGGATCTGCTCGGTGCCCCCCGCGATCGTCAGGCAGCGGGTGTTGAGGAAGTCGTGCACCGAGGTGTCGACGACGGCGCCGGCGGACTCGGCGAGATCCATCCGGAACTCCGCGAGCGACTGCCGGTGCCGCACCCCGATCAGCTTGCGGGCACTGGCTTCCGCACTGGTGTCCTGACCACCGACGGCCAACTGCGCGATGCGCTGGTCGAGCAGGGCGCCCACATGAGCCGACAGGATCAGCTCGCCGAGCCGGTCCTGCAACGCCGCGTCGGCCTCGTGTCGCGCCACCGTGCGCAACATCTCCTCCATCGGATTGCCCAGGGCGGTGCCCTGCGCCATCGCGACCCGCTCGTTGGCCAGTGTGGTGCGGGCCAGGCGCCAGCCGTCGTTGACCGTGCCGACGACCATCTCGTCGGGGACGAAGACCTCGTCGAAGAACACCTCGTTGAACAGCTCGTCGCCGGTGATCTCGCGAAGCGGCCGGATCACGATGCCGGGCGAACGCATGTCGACCAGGAAGTAGGTGATGCCCTTGTGTTTCGGCGCATCGGGATCGGTGCGGGCCAGGCACACTCCCCAGTGCGCCTTATGCGCCGCCGAGGTCCACACCTTCTGGCCGGTGAGCTTCCAACCGCCTTCGGCGCGAACGGCTTTGGTGCGCAGCGATGCCAGGTCCGAACCCGCGCCCGGCTCGCTGAACAACTGGCACCAGGTCAGCTCGCCGCGCAGCGTGGCGGGCACGAAGCGATCGATCTGCTCAGGGGTTGCGCCCTCGAGGATGGTGGGGATCGCCCACCAGCCGATCACCAGGTCGGGCCGGCTGACACCCGCTGCGGCCATCTCCTGGTCGATCAGCAGCTGCTCAGCCGGGGAAGCCTCGCGGCCGTAGGGCTTCGGCCAGTGCGGCGCCAGCAACCCGGTGTCGGCGAGAGCGGCCTGCCGCTTCTCGGCGGGAAGCCCGGCGACGTCGGCCACGGCGGCGGCGATCTCCGGCTGCAGGTGCGCCACCGAGTCGAGTTCGATGTGCAGTTCACGGCGCAGGCCCTGCAGCGTCAGCGCGGCCACCCGACGCAGCCACCGGGGCCGGCCGCCGAGGAACTGCCCGATTCCGTAGGCCCGGCGCAGGTACAGGTGCGCGTCGTGCTCCCAGGTGATGCCGATTCCGCCGAGCACCTGGATGCAGTCCTTGGCGTTGGCCTTGGCTGCTTCGATGCCGATGGCGGCGGCGATCGCCGCGGCGATGGAGAGTTGGTCGTCGTCGTCACCAAAGGCGGCGACCGCGGCGTCGGCCGCTGCCGTGGCCGCCTGCTGGGAACGCAACAGCATCTCGGCGCACATGTGCTTGATCGCCTGGAAGCTGCCGATCGGCTTGCCGAACTGCTCGCGCACCTTCGCGTATTCGGTGGCGGTGTCCAGCGTCCAGCGGGCCACCCCAGCGGCCTCGGCGGCCAGCACCGTGGCGGCGAGATCGTCGAAGCGTCGCCGCGTCACCGAAAGCGTCGCGGCCGGAACGGAATCGAACGTCACCCGGGCCAGTGGCCGGGAGAAGTCGGTCGCCTCCAGGGACTCGACCGTCACACCCGCCGACGAGGCGTCGACCAGTACGACGTGCTCGCCGACCGGCAGTAGCAGCCAGCCGTCGGCGTCGGCTCCGAGCACACACTCGGCCGTGCCCGAAATCCGGCCGGAGTCCTCATGCAGGTCGGCGTTGAGCGCCGCACCCGCGCTCCGGCCGGCGGCCAGCGCCTCCAGCACAGCCGGGTCGGTCACCACAAGCGTGGCAAGAGCGGTGGTCGCCACCGGGCCGGGAACCAGCGCCCGCGCCGCCTCCTCGACCATCGCGCACAGGTCCAGCACCGAACCGCCGGCCCCGCCCGCTTCCTCGGCGATGGCAACCCCGAACAGCCCGAGGTCGGCCAGGCCGCGGTAGACCGCACGCCAGGACTGCCTCTGACCGCTCTCGCCGTCCCGAACTGCGGCGGACGCGCCGGAGCCGGCCGCCCAGCTGCGGACGAGCTCGCGGGCGGCTAACTGTTCGTCGGTGATGGTCGCAGACACCGTCGGCTCCTAGGTTTCTCACAGAGAAGGGCACTCGGCCCACTAGAACGTGTTCTAATAGTGCCAGCGATCGACCGTCAAGTCGAACGCCATCGCAGCAGGACACGCGGGTGTCTCACGGGCTGGGGAGGTGCGCCATGAACTGTAGTCATGCGTATCGTTTTCCCCACCATCACGCACGGAAGGAGCTGACCACCCAATGTCATCGCCAGCGCAGAAGTCATCGGCCGGTGGATCCGGTTCGCAGCCGCGCGAAGTGATGCCGGTGTCAGTTCTGGCCGAATCCGAGCTGGGCTCCGAAGCACAGCGGGAACGCCGCAAGCGCATCCTCGACGCCACCATGGCGATCGCCTCCAAGGGCGGCTATGAGGCAGTTCAGATGCGTGCGGTGGCCGATCGTGCCGACGTCGCCGTCGGCACGCTGTACCGCTACTTCCCGTCGAAGGTGCATCTGCTGGTCTCCGCACTGGGGCGCGAGTTCGAGCGCATCGACGCCAAGACGGACCGCTCGACGGTCGCCGGTGGTTCGCCCTACCAGCGCCTCAATTTCATGGTCGGCAAGCTCAACCGTGCGATGCAGCGCAATCCACTGCTGACCGAGGCCATGACCCGGGCCTACGTGTTCGCCGACGCCTCAGCCGCGGGTGAGGTCGATCACGTCGAGAAGATCATCGACAGCATGTTCGCCCGCGCGATGAGCGACGGCGAGCCCACCGAGGACCAGTACCACATCGCGCGGGTCATCTCCGACGTGTGGCTGTCGAACCTTCTGGCCTGGCTGACCCGGCGGGCATCGGCCACCGACGTCAGCAAGCGGCTCGACCTCGCGGTGCGGTTGCTGATCGGCGACGACGGGACGTCCTAGGCTCCTAGGAGTGAACGACTCCCGCGAGCTGCCCGAGGACCTGCAACGCGCGCTCGCCGATATCGCCCGCGTCGAGCGGCTGCTGGTGGCCTCGGACTTCGACGGCACCATCGCGCCGATCGTCGCCAATCCGGCCGACGCCCGCCCGATTCCCGCGGCGGCCGAAGCCCTCGGTGCGCTGGCAGCATTGCCGGCAACCACCGCGGCGCTGATCTCCGGGCGTGCGCTCAAAGACCTCGGCGAGTTGTCCGGCGCACCCGCCGACGTCCATCTGGTGGGCAGCCACGGATCGGAGTTCAACGCCGATTTCCTCGACGCCATCGACGAGTCCGCGAAGTCGCTGCTGACCGACATCGAACAGACCATGGCCGCGATCGCCGCGCAGTACCCGGGCGCGAGCGTCGAGATCAAGCCGGTCAGCGTGGCCTTCCACGTTCGCAACACCGCCCCCGAGCACGCTCAAGAGGCGCTCGATGCCGCACTGTCCGCGGTCCGCGACTGGGACGTGCACATCACCGAAGGCAAGGCGGTGCGCGAATTCGCGGTCATCGACACCGACAAGGGCCAGGCCCTGAACCTGCTGCGCCAGCAGGGCGAGTCGACCGCCACGGTGTTCTTCGGCGACGACGTCACCGACGAGAAGGCCTTCGCCCGACTGGCCGCCAGTGATGTCGGCGTGAAGGTCGGCGACGGTGACACCCGGGCCGGATACCGCGTCGAGGAACCCGACGACGTGGCGACCGCCCTGCGATTCCTGCACGACGCCCGCAGCAGCTGGCTGAGCACCTAGGCGGGCGGACCCGCGGTACGGCCGCGGACGAGTTCGGTGTCGAGGACGTCGATCACCGGCAGCCCGTCGCGGGGCGGATGGTGCAGCAGCCGGCCGGCCCGCTTGCCCTTCTCCAGGCTGGGCTGCGACACCGTCGTCAGACCCCGGCTCAACGCCTCGGGGATGCCGTCGAACCCCGTCACCGTCATCTGGCCCGGAACGTAGATGCCGTGGGCGCGTAGGTAATCCATCGCCGATAGCGCCAGCACATCGGCGGTGCACATCAGCGCGGTGATGCGCGGATTGGTGTGCAGCGCCAGCTCGGCCGCCGCCCCGCCGGAGGCGGGCAGATGCTCGTAGCTCTCGACGACGGTCAGCGTTTCAGGGTCCAGCCCGGCGCCCGCCATCGCATCGCGCACCCCGGCGATCCGTTCGGATTGCACGTGAAAATGCGACTGGTGCAGGCGATCCGGAGTCACGACACCGGCCGTCTGATCACCGACCCGGCGCTCCGTGCCGAGCCGCATCGTCAGCAGAGCGATCTCGTGGTGACCCAGACCGATGACGTAGTCGGCCAGCCCGCGCATCGCGAGCCGGTCGTCGATGCCGACCCGCGAGGCATCGGGGACGTTCTTGGGCTGGTCGATCACCACGACCGGAACGTGGCGCTGCAGGGCGGACTGCAGGTACGGGTCGTCATCGGCCGCTGCGTAGACGACGAACCCGTCGACGCCGGCGGACAACACCGCGTTGGTGCCGTCGGCCACACTGCGTTCGGGCCCGCAGGCCACCAACAACAGGCCCTGACCGAACTCCTCGCACGACTCCGCCAATCCGGCAACGAAATTCAGCGCGGCCGGGTCGCTGAACGCGTACGTCAGCGGTTCGGTGATGACCAGCCCGACCGCTCCGGCTCTACGAGTCCGCAGCGACCGCGCGACCGGATCCGGACCGGGGTAACCCAACTGCTTGGCGGCGGCCAGCACCCGCTCACGCAGATCGGCCGACAGCTGATCCGGACGGTTGTAGGCATTGGAGATCGTCGTGCGCGAGACCTTGAGTTCGGCGGCCAACGAGGCCAGAGTCGCCCGGCGCCGCGGCGCGGAACTCCTGGACATGTTCTGTGACGCTAGCGCATCGGCTTGCATCACCCGGGCATCATGGGACTAGAGTCTAATGGAAACGATTTCCATTAGTGTTTGGCTGGGCGGGGCGGAAGGAGAATTCGTGCGTAGCAGAGCGGTCCGGGCGGCCATCGGTGTTGCGGCGCTGGTGGTGACCGCAGGCCTGAGCGCGTGCGGCGGCGCCGACAAGGCCGACGGCGGCGCCAAGACCGGTTTGCCGACCGTCGTCGCCTCCACCGACGTGTGGGGCAGCGTCGTGCAGGCCGTCGCCGGCGACCATGCCACGGTGACGTCGATCATCGACAGCGCCTCGGCTGATCCGCACTCCTTCGAGGCCAGCCCCGCCGACGCGGCCGCCATCACCGACGCCTCGCTCGTGGTCTACAACGGCGGCGGCTACGACCACTGGGTGGACGACGTCCTGGCTGGCCATCCCGGCGTGGCCTCCGTGGACGCCTACTCCCTGCACAGCGCCGGCGAACCCGGTCAGCCTCAGCCCGCCAACGAGCACGTCTTCTACGACCTCGACACCGCCAAGGCCGTCGCGACGAAGGTCGCCGACCGACTGGCGGCCGTCGACGCCGATCACGCGACCGAATACCGGGCGAAGGCGCAGAACTTCAACCGCGGCGCCGATGCCGTCCAGCAGATCGAGCGGGCCATCCGCACCACCCACCCGGGCGCGGCGGTGGTCGCCACCGAACCGGTCGCGCATTACCTGCTGGTCGCGGCCGGGCTCACCGACAAGACCCCGCCGGGATTCGCCGCCTCCGTCGAGCAGGACACCGACCCGGCGCCAGTGGACGTCGCGGCAATGCTCGACCTGATCACGAACCGCCAGGTCGCCGCCGTCGTGTTCAACGAACAGACGGTGACCGCGGTGACCAAGCAGGTGCAGGCCGCCGCGCAGAGCGCCGGCGTCCCGATCGTGGGCGTCTCCGAGACCCTGCCCGCTGGCACCGATTACCTCACCTGGCAGCGCGACACCGCCGACCGACTGGCCGCCGCGCTGCAGCAGAACCGATAATCGCTGCTTGTGACCGCCGAAGTCGTCGCACTGGCCGGAGCCCGGCTGGCCTTCGGCGACCGCGTGCTGTGGGACCACCTGGACCTGACGGTCTCGGCGGGCGAATTCATCGCGATCCTCGGGCCGAACGGCACCGGCAAGACCTCACTGCTCAAGGTGCTGTTGGGCCAACTGCCGCTCAGCGCGGGCACCGCGCTGATCGACGGACGCCCGGTCGAGGCGGGCAGTGACCGGATCGGATACGTGCCGCAGCATCGGGCCGTGGACCGCGGGCTGAGCCTGCGCGGACAGGACCTGGTGCGGTTGGGCGTCGACGGGCACCGCTGGGGTCTGACGCCGTTGCGCAAAGCCGACCGCACCCGCCGCCGCGACGCCGTCGACCGCGCCCTGGCCCAGGTGCGCGCGGAGAAGCTGGCGCGGGTCGGGGTCGGGGTGATGTCCGGCGGCGAACTGCAGCGGGTGCGCATCGCGCAGGCGCTGGCCAGCGACCCGGTACTGCTGCTGTGCGACGAGCCGCTGCTCAACCTCGATCCGGCCAACGCCCGGCTGGTCGCGGCGCTCATCAACGAACGCCGCAGTTCCGGGACCGCGGTGCTGTTCGTGACCCACGAGGTGAACCCGGTGCTGCCCTACGTCGACCGGGTGCTGTACCTGGTCGACGGCCGGTTCCGGGTCGGCACCGTCGCCGAGGTGATGACCTCGGCGACGCTCTCGGAGCTCTACCAGGCCGACATCCAGGTGGTGCAGGTCGGCAACCGGTACGTCGTGGTCGGCGAACACCTCGACCACTCCGGGCACACCCGTGGGCACACCCATGAGTGACAAGCTGAGCAGCCTGCTGGACAACCTGCTGTCCTTCCACGTCACCGCGGACCTGCTCAGCCGTGACTTCGTCCAGCAGGCACTGCTGGCCGCTGCCCTGCTGGCACTGGTGGCCGGACTGATCGGACCCTTCATCGTCATGCGGCAGATGTCGTTCGCGGTGCACGGCTCCAGCGAGCTGTCCCTGACCGGCGCCTCGTTCGCGCTGCTGGCCGGCTTCAACGTGGGAATCGGTGCGCTCGTCGGCTGCGGCCTGGCCGCCATCCTGTTCGGCATCCTCGGCCAGCGCGCCCGGGAGCGGGACTCGGCCATCGGAGTGGTGCTGGCGTTCGGACTGGGCTTGGCGGTGCTGTTCATCCACCTCTACCCCGGGCGCACCGGCACCAGCTTCGCGCTGCTGACCGGGCAGATCGTCGGTGTCGGGTACTCCGGGCTGACCTTGCTGGTGGTGGTGACTGTGCTGGTGGTGGCGGTCCTGGCGGTGAGCTACCGACCGCTGCTGTTCGCCACCGCCGATCCGGAAGTCGCTGCGGCACGCGGGGTCCCGGTGCGAGCGCTGGGAATCGTGTTCGCCGCGCTGGTGGGCGTGGTCGCCGCGCAGGGCGTGCAGATCGTCGGCGCACTGCTGGTGATGTCGCTGCTCATCACCCCGGCTGCGGCCGCGGCCCGGGTCTTCAGTTCGCCGGTCGCCGTACTGGCCGCGTCGGTGCTCTTCGCCGAAGTCTCGGCGGTGGCGGGCATCGTGTTGTCGCTGGCGCCCGGGGTGCCGGTGTCGGTGTTCGTGACGACCATCTCGTTCGTCATCTACCTCGCGTGCTGGCTGATCGGACGACGCCACCACGACCCCGCCACCGCCTAGGCTGATGTGGTGGCCACCGTCGATCTGAACGCAGACCTGGGCGAGGGTTTCGGAGTGTGGAAGCTCGGCGACGACGACGCCATGCTCGACATCGTCACCAGCGCCAACCTCGCCTGCGGCTTCCATGCCGGCAACCCGGTCGGGCTGGCGGGCACCTGCCGGGCGGCGGCACAGCGCGGGGTGCGCATCGGTGCCCAGGTCGGCTATTTCGACCTGGCCGGGTTCGGCCGCCGCTTCATCGACGTCGCACCCGCGGAACTCACCGCCGACGTCATCTACCAGATCGGTGCCCTGCAGGCACTGGCGCGCGCCGCCGGGACCACCGTCGGATACGTCAAACCCCATGGGGCGCTGTATAACACGATCGTGACGCACCGCGAGCAGGCCCGCGCCGTCGCGGAGGCCGCGCACGCCGCCGACCCGAACCTGCTGGTGCTCGGACTGGCCGGATCGGTGTTCTTCGAGGAAGCCCGGCGGGTGGGTCTGCAGACCGTCGCCGAGGCCTTCGCCGACCGCGCCTACCGGCCCGACGGGCAGCTGGTGCCCCGGCGCGAGGAGGGCGCGGTGCTGCACGACCCGGCACAGATCGCGGAGCGGGTGTCGGCGATGGTCAACACCGGCCGAGTGACGACGATGGATGGCTCGACGATCGACGTGGTGGTGGAATCGGTGTGCGTACACGGTGATTCACCGGGTGCGGTGCAGATCGCGACGGCGGTGCGGGAGCGGCTACGGGCCGAGGGCGTCGAACTGACGGCGTTCGTCTGATGCGGCTGCGATACGGCCGCCCCGACATCGCCTCCTACCAAAGGTATTTCGACACTCTCGAGGCCGAGCCGGACGCCGACCTGTCGGTCACCTGGCTGGGAGTGTCGACGCTACTGATCGACGATGGCACCTCCGCGGTGATGACCGACGGCTTCTTCTCCCGGCCCAACCTGCTCGACGTCGGGCTTCGGCGGCTGACGCCCTCGGCGTCACGGATCGACTACGCCCTGAACCGTGCCAAGGTCAACCGGTTGGCCGCGGTGCTGCCGGTGCACACCCACTTCGACCACGTGATGGACTCGGCCGTCGTCGCACTGCGCACCGACGCCCGTGTCGTCGGCGGTGAATCGGCGGCCAATGTGGCTCGTGGACAAGGACTTCCGGAGCACCGGATCGTCGTCGCCAGCCCCGGCGAGGAGCTGACCCTCGGGCCGTTCGGTGTGACGCTGATCGAATCGCACCACTGCCCGCCGGACCGCTTTCCCGGCGTGATCACCGAACCCGTGGTGCCGCCGGTCAAGGCCTCTGCATACCGGTGCGGCGAGGCGTGGTCGACGCTGATTCACCACGTGCCCAGTGATCGCCGCCTGTTGATCCAGGGCAGCGCCGGATTCGTGCCGGCTGCACTCGCCGGCCGGCGGGCCGACGTGGCCTACCTCGGTATCGGTCAGCTCGGGGTGCAGCCGCAGGACTACATCGAGCAGTACTGGGAGCAGACAGTGCGCCTGGTCGGCGCACGTCGGGTCGTGCTGATCCACTGGGATGACTTCTTCCGCCCGCTCACCGAGCCGGTGCGGGCCCTGCCCTACGCCGGTGACGACCTCGACCTCTCTCTGCGGATTCTGTCCCGGCTGGCCGAGCGGGACGGTGTCGCACTGCATCTGCCGACACTGTGGCAGCGCGCCGACCCCTGGATCTGACGCCGTCGTGACCGCAGCGCTGATCACGTCGGCCGTGCTGCTGGCGATCGTCCTGATCTCCGCCATCGCACGCCCGGCGGGCTGGTCGGAAGCGGCGGTGGCAGTGCCCGCGGCAGCGCTGGTGGTGGCGACGGGCGCGGTGTCGCTACCCGACGCTTGGGCCGAGATCGCGCGACTGCTGCCGGTCGTCGCGTTTCTCGCCGCGATCCTGGTGCTCGCGAGCCTGTGCGACGACGAGGGGTTGTTCGACGCCGCCGGGAACTGGATGGCCCGAACCAGTGCCGGCCGGCCCCGCCGGCTTTTGGGCCAGGTGTTCGTCATCGCGGCGGCGACCACGGCGATCCTGAGTCTGGATGCCACGGTGGTGCTGCTGACTCCGGTGGTGCTGGCCACCGTGCGCACGCTGCGGGTGCCGGCGCGGCCGCACCTGTATGCCACCGCACACCTGTCGAACTCCGCGTCGCTGCTGCTGCCGGTCTCCAACCTGACCAACCTGCTTGCCTTCGCCGCGGCCGGGCTGTCGTTCACCCGGTTCAGCGCGCTGATGGCGCTGCCGTGGCTGGCCGCGGTGGCCGTCGAGTACGCGGTGTTCCGGCTGGTGTTCCGCCGCGATCTGTCCGACGGACAGTCGGCGGCGCCGCCGCAGCCGGTGGAGGTTCCGGTGTTCGTCCTCGTGGTGCTGGCGCTGACGTTGGCCGGGTTCGTGGTGACGTCGTTCGCCGGGCTGTCACCGGCATGGGCGGCGCTGGCGGGTGCGGTGGTGCTGGGCGTGCGGTCGCTGGCCCAGCGCCGCAGTTCGATCGGCGGAGTGGTGCGCTCGCTGAACCTGCCGTTCGCCGTGTTCGTGCTGGCGCTGGGCGTGGTCGTCAAGGCCGTGATGGTCAACGGTCTGGACACCGCCGCCCGGCAACTGCTGCCCTCGGGCACCGGGCTGGCGGCGCTGCTCGGTATCGCGGTGCTGGCCGCGCTGCTGTCGAACGTCGTCAACAACCTGCCCGCGGTGCTGGTGCTGCTGCCGCTGGTCGCCGGCGGCCCGGCGGCTGTGCTGGCGGTGCTGATCGGGGTGAACGTCGGGCCCAACCTCACCTACGTGGGATCGCTCGCGAATCTGTTGTGGCGGCGGGTTTTACATCAGCAGGGCGAGCCGACCAGCGTGCGGGAGTTCACCTGGCTCGGCCTGCTGACAGTGCCGGTGTGCCTGCTGGCGGCGGTGGTGGCGCTGTGGGCCGGGGTGCGCCTGATCGGTGTCTAGCGCCGGCGTTGACGGGCGATCTCGGCCAGCACCACGCCCGCAGCCACCGAGGCGTTCAGTGACTCCGTCGGCCCGGCCATCGGGATGGACACCACGGTGTCGCAGTTCTGCCGCACCAGACGCGACAGTCCCTTGCCTTCGGAGCCGACGACGAGCACCAGCGGGCCGGACGCGTCGAGTTCGTCGACGGTCGTGTCCCCGTCGGCATCGAGGCCGATCACCTGCACACCCGCAGCAGCCCACTCCTTGAGGGTGCGGGTGAGGTTGGTGGCGCGTGCGATCGGCACCCGCGCGGCCGCACCGGCGCTGGTGCGCCAGGCGACGGCCGTCACCGACGCCGAACGCCGCTGCGGGATCAGCACACCGTGACCGGCGAACGCGGCCACCGAGCGCACGATCGCCCCGAGGTTGCGCGGGTCGGAGATGTTGTCCAGTGCCACCAGCAGGGCGGGTTGGTAGTCACTGGTGGCGGCCGCCAGCAGGTCGTCCGGGTGGGCGTAGGCGTAGGGCGGCACCTGCAGGGCGATGCCCTGGTGCAGGCCGTTCGAGCTCATCCTGTCCAGGTCGGTGCGCGGCACCTCGAGAATCGGGATGCCGCGGTCGGCGGCCAGCGTCACCGACTCCGTCATCCGCTCGTCGGCCTCGGCACCGAGGGCCACGTACAGCGCGGTGGCGGGGGCATCGGCACGCAGGCATTCCAGCACCGGGTTGCGGCCGAGCACCATCTCGGTCTCGTCGGTGGGCTTCGCCGGCTTGCGGACCGGCTTGGCTGCCCGCCTGGCAGCCGGGTGACCCGGCCGCATGTGCGCCGGCGGGGTAGCGCCGCGGCCTTCCAGGCCACGCCTGCGCACACCGCCGGAACCGACGGTCGGCCCCTTCTTGGTGCCGGCCTTGCGGATCGCACCCTTGCGCCGCGAGTTGCCCGCCATTACTTGGTATCCCCGTCGAGCAGGGCCCACTGGGGACCGTCGGCGGTGTCGGTGACCTCGATGCCGGCCTCCTTGAGGCGATCGCGAATGTTGTCGGCCTCGGCCCAGTCGCGGTGCTGGCGGGCGTCGTCGCGGCGTTGCAGTTCGGCGCGCACCAGGACGTCGACGGCACCCAGCGCCGCCGAGGTCTCGTCGCGGCTCTTCCACCGCTCGTCGAGCGGGTCGCAGCCGAGAATTGCTGTCATCGCCCGGATCTGGCCGGCCTTGGCCAGTGCGGTCTCGTGGTCACCGGCCTCCAGCGCACGATTGCCGTCGGCGCGCGCGGCATGCACCTCGGCCAGTGCCGCGGGCACCGCCAGGTCGTCGTCAAGCGCGGCGGCGAACTTCTCGGTCCAGGTGCTCGGCACGACCGCGCCGACGCGAGTCCGCACGCGGTGCAGAAACTCTTCGATACCGGTGTAGGCCTTGACGGCGTCCTGCAGTGCGGCCTCGGAGAACTCCAGCATCGACCGGTAGTGCGCGCTGCCCAGGTAGTAGCGCAGCTCCGCGGGCCGAACCCGTTGCAGTACAGCGGGTATGGCGAGAACGTTGCCCAATGACTTGCTCATCTTCTCCCCGCCCATGGTGACCCAGCCGTTGTGCAGCCAGAACCGGGCGAAGCCGTCACCCGCCGCACGGGCCTGGGCGATCTCGTTCTCGTGGTGCGGGAAGACCAAATCCATTCCGCCGCAATGGATGTCGAACTCAGGACCGAGATACTCGTGAGCCATGGCCACGCATTCGGAGTGCCAGCCCGGCCGGCCGCGACCCCATGGCGTCGGCCACGACGGCTCGCCCGGCTTGGCGCCCTTCCACAGGGTGAAGTCACGCTGGTCGCGCTTGCCGGTGCCGACGCCTTCGCCCTGGTGCACGTCGTCGATGCGGTGACCGGAGAGCTTGCCGTAGTCGGCGAAGGTCAGCACGTTGAAGTAGACGTCGCCGGCACCCGGGTAGGCGTGGCCGGTGTCGATGAGCCGCTGGATCAGCTCGACTATCTGGGTGATGTGCCCGGTGGCGCGGGGTTCGGCGGACGGCGGCAGAACGCCGAGCGCGTCGTAGGCGGCGGCGAACGCGCGCTCGTGGGTGGCCGCCCACTCCCACCACGGCCGGCCCGCGTCGGCGGCCTTGATGAGGATCTTGTCGTCGATGTCGGTGACATTGCGGATGAACGCGACGTCGTAGCCCTTGGCCATCAGCCAGCGCCGCAGGACGTCGAACGCCACCCCGCTGCGGACATGGCCGATGTGCGGCAGCCCCTGAACGGTGGCGCCGCAGAGGTAGATCGAGGCATGACCCGGACGCAGCGGCACGAACTCGCGCACGACACCGGTATAGGTGTCGTGGAGTCGCAAGCCGGCTCCGGTATCGGTCACGACGCGCCAGCTTACCGGCCTATTCGACGTTATTCCCCCACCGGCACCGAACCGGCGAACAGCAGGGCCGTCGCGACGGCTGCCATTCCCTCACCGCGGCCTGTAAGACCCAGACCGTCGGTGGTGGTGGCCGACACCGATACCGGCGCCCCCAGCAACTCACCGAGTATCCGCTGGGCCTCCGCACGCCGCGGTCCCACCTTGGGTCGGTTGGCGATCACCTGGACGACGGCGTTGCCCACCGTGAAGCCGGCATCGGCGAGCAGCCCGCGAACGTGCGTCAGCATCTGGGCGCCGGTGACGCCGCGCCACTGCGGCTGGTCGACACCGAAGACCGAACCGAGGTCGCCGAGCCCGGCCGCGGACAGCAGCGCGTCGCACAGCGCGTGCACGGCGACGTCCCCGTCGGAGTGACCGGAGCAGCCGTCGGCGTCCTCGAACCGCAGAGCGAGCAGCCAGCACGGCCGGCCGGCCTCGATGGGATGGACGTCGGTACCGAGCCCGACACGGGGCAGCGGCATGGTCATGAGGTCAGCACCGCTCGCGCGAGCGCAAGGTCCAACGGCGTTGTGATCTTGAATGCGAGGGTGTCACCGGCCACCGTGTGCACCGGCGTCCCGAGGTGCTCGACCAGGGACGCGTCGTCGGTCACGGCGAACCCCGGCGACCGCTCGTAGGCCCGTCGCAGGAGGGCCGTCTCGAAGCCCTGCGGCGTCTGTACGGCGCGCAACCCCGAACGCTCCGGAGTGCCCAGCACCACGCCGTTGGCGTCGACGGCCTTGATCGTGTCGACCACGAGCAGCACCGGTATGACGGCCCGCAGACCTTCACGCAGGGCGGCGACCACCCGCTGGAACTGGTCGACCGGAGTCAACGGGCGCGCGGCGTCATGCACCAGGACGAATTCGGGAGCACCGACTGCCGCCAGTGCGCGGCGTACCGTCTCCGGCCGCTCGGCACCGCCGGACACGACGGTGGCCCGATCGCCCAGCAGCAGCTTGGCCTCGTCGACCAGGTCGGCCGGCGCGGCGACGACCACCCGGTCGACCACCCCGGATGCCAGCACACCGTCGACGGCGCGTTCCAGCATGGTGCAACCACCGAGTTCGACGAACGCCTTAGGAATCCCGGCGCCCAGCCGCTCACCCGAGCCGGCCGCTGTGACGACCGCGACCGTGTCCGACACCGGCTCGCCCTCAGGGAGTCAGGACGCGGCGGCCAGAACCTCGTCGAGAATGATCTCGGCCTTGGCGTCGTCAGTGTTCTCGGCGAGAGCCAGCTCGCCGACGAGGATCTGCCGGGCCTTGGCCAGCATCCGCTTCTCGCCGGCCGACAGCCCGCGCTCCTGATCGCGGCGCCACAGATCGCGAACGACCTCGGCAACCTTGTTCACGTCGCCGGAGGCCAGCTTCTCGAGGTTGGCCTTGTAGCGGCGCGACCAGTTGGTCGGCTCTTCGGTGTGCGGCGCGCGCAACACCTGGAAGACCTTGTCCAGGCCTTCCTGACCGACCACATCACGGACGCCGACGTACTCGGCATTGTCTGCTGGAACTCGAACGGTCAGGTCTCCCTGAGCCACCTTCAAGACGAGATATTCTCTCGGTTCGCCCTTGATGGTCCGGGTTTCGATCGCTTCGATCAATGCAGCACCGTGGTGTGGATAGACAACGGTGTCTCCGACCTTGAAAATCATCAGTTTCGAGCCCCTTTCACTCCTAGATGTTAGCACGGGAGCCGACAGCGTGTGGAACAACGGTGCAGGTCAGGGGCACCGCAAGTGAAGAGTGGGGGTTGACAGGGGGTAGTTTTCGTGCACGCGACCCGTTGCGCAGGGCACTTCCAGCAACGCCGTGAGCTGCCGTTCCTGAGGTCGCCACCACCCTCAGCTACCGCCGGAGCACCCGACCTACTACTCTGCATAGTCGTACCGCGGGGGCCGCCATCGTGCCGACCGCGCCGGCCATGCAGGAGGCTGCTGTGAACCGCCCTACGAACCGCCTCTTCGCCGCGTCCGCGGCCCTCGCCGCCAGCGCGCTCATCCTCACCGGCTGCAGCTCCGGCCAGCTCTCCCAGACCGCGGATCAGGAGTCGGCCGTCAACGGCTCGACCGCCACGGTCAAGAACATCGCGCTGCGCAACGTGCACATCCAAGCGGTGCAGACCAGCGACTACCTGCAGCCCGGGCGCAGCGTGGAGCTCATCTTCGTGGCGGTCAATACCAGCCCGGACACCAACGACAAGCTGGTGGGCATCAGCTCGGACGTGGGCTCGGTGAGCCTGACCGGCGACACCGCCATCCCGGCCAACAGCTCGCTGATCGTCGGCTCGGCCGACGGCCAGGCCGAGGTCACCCCGCTGGGCAGCACCGCGCCGACGAAGGCCGACGTGACGCTGAGTCAGCCGATCACCAATGGCCTGACCTACAACTTCACCTTCGACTTCGAGAAGGCCGGTCAGGCGAAGGTCGCAGTGCCGATCTCAGCCGGCGCGGCACCCCGGCAGGACGCGGCACCCGCGCCGCACGAATAGGCCCGCACCGCAGCCCCGTCGCCGCGCGCTGCGCGGTCAGTTCCGCTTTCACGTCAATGTGCGACTGCGACCGCTTGGATGAGGCGGAGCCGGTCTTCCCGGGCGTTGGCGAGGATCGACTTGCCCTTCGTGGTGATGTCGGGGACCAGCAACTGCAGACCGAGCGGCTCGGGCGGCGCCTCGAACACGGGAGTCATTGCACTCACGGCGAATTCGGTGAGATCGGTGAACGCCTCGACGGCGAACCCCGCGTCATGTAGAGCGGTCGCGAGTTGGTCGGGGGTGATCAGGTGACTTCGATCGGGGGTGTCGGCCCACGGAACCGGGAAGCGGATCGGCTGATGAGGTCCGGCGGTGACGTCCCACAGCGCCAGGCGCCCGCCGGGGTGTAGCAGCCGACGGGCCTCGCGATAGAGCGCCGCCTTGTCGGGGATGTTCATCTGGACGTGCTGAGTCACGATCAGATCGAAGCCCGCGTCGGGCATGGGCAGTGCGGTGATATCCCCTTCCACGACGTCGATACTGTTGCCGAGCCCGACCAACTCGTTGAGCCAGCGAGCGGTGGCGCAGTAGTCGGGTGTCAGGTCGACCGCGGTGACGTGGCAGCCATACTCGCTCGCCAGAAGGCGTGCGGTACCGCCGATGCCGCTGCCCGCGTCGAGCACCCGATCGGTGGCGCTTACCCTGGCGGCCTGCAGCAGGCTGATGGTCCCGACCCGACCCAGGGAGTGGAAGTCCTCGAACGCGGCGAAGTCAGCCGGACGCAGGTTGTCGAAGTCCTTACCTGCCGCACGCAGCGCGGTCTCGATGCGAGTGCGCGTTCCGCCGCCGCCGTATTGAGCTATGACGCCGTCGCTCGAACTGATCACGGTCATCGGACCAGTTCCACGATCGGAGCGACCGGGGCCGTGTCCAGGGCCGAAGACCGTTCGGGATCATGCGCCGCGTGCCAGCGATCGGAATCGGCCGCAAGGGAGCCGATCTCGATGCCTTCCTGACAGTCCCCCAGATAACGCTTCCGGCTGGGCGCGGGTGTGAGCATCGTCCTGGCCAGCACGCTCATGGCGCGGGCCATGCCCGACGGTCCGCGCGTGGTGCCCGGCGTGGCGGCGAGGTAGCGGCGGGCGACGGTCTCCATGTCCTCGGGCGCCCGGCCCGTGAGCTTCTCGACCGCGTCGGTGGGGGCACCGACAGCGAAGGTTCCACGTTTGAGTTCCTCGGCATACCAACCCAATTGGATGATCGAGTAGTCATTGAAACCAGCCACGCGGGCGGCCTTGGCCATGATCGCATAGGGCACGTCGACATAGCGGATGGTGCGTCCCAGTACTCGGCTGAGGATCTCGGCGAAGTCACCGGTGCTGACCAGAGCCGGTCCGGTCGGCCGATAGCTGCGGCCCAGATGTGGGCCCGGGTCCACCAGCAACGCCGCGGCGACCGCAGCGATGTCCTCGTTGGACGGTGGGGCATTGCGCCCATCGCCGTAGGGCGCCGTCAGCACACCAAACTGTGCGACCGCGTCCAAGGTGTAGAGGTAGTTCTCGGCGAAGAACCCGGGGTTGACCGTGATCGACGCGACGGAGGGCATCCACGAGAACACCCGATCGGACAGCCACTCGGTCCGGGTATGGATCGAGGGGTGGCCGGGGTCGGCGAGCCACTGGCTCATCGACACCACCACTTCGAGACGCTCATCCTCGGCCGCGGTCGCGAACATCATGGCGGACTCGAGCGCAGAGGGCACCATCGGCGCCACCCAGTACGCCCGCTGCACTCCGTGCAGGGCGCGGCGCACGTCGGTGACGTCGTTGAGATTGCCGATCACGACCTCGGCGCCGAGGCCGCGCAAGTTGGCGGCGCGGGCATCGTCACGGCGGACCATCGCGCGCACCGGCAGTCCTCGATCCAGTAGCGAAAGGACGGTTTGTCGGCCGGTCTTGCCGGCCGCGGCGGTCACGAGGGTGAGCGGTTGTCTGGTCATCGGAGTACTCCCAAGAGGTGGTGGGTCGAGTGATGGTCTGAACAGTACACGCGGTTACTTTGTTTTCAAGTAGTGATTGATATATGATCACAAAGTGAATCAGATCGAGCCACAAGCTGGACAGGGCCACCGCGGGTCTGCACGATCGACTGCCATGACCGCACCGCGCAGCTATGGGCAGAACTGCAGCCTGGCCCGCGCGATGGACCTGATCGGCGAGCGCTGGACGGTACTGATCGTCCGGGAGCTGGCGCGCGGACCCAAACGCTTCGGCGAGCTCGGTGACAGCCTCAGCGGGATCGGCACCACGATGCTGGCGGCCCGCCTCAAGCGCCTGGAGGCCGCTGACGTCATCGCCCGCTCGGAGCGGGCCGCCGGCAGCACCGGCTATCACCTCACCGCGCGCGGCGAATCACTCGCACACGCACTCGGCGAACTGATGCTCTGGGGGCTGCAGCTACCCGACCTGTATCAGCCCGACGACCAGAGCCGGGCCGCGTGGTTGGCAATGAACATGCAGGCTGCCCTGGACCGCGCCGACATACCCCCGCCCGCGGGCACCTACGCCTTCCAGATCGGCGACGAACGCTTCTGGCTCCGCGTCGCAGACCACCAGCCCACTGTGCTGCGGGACGGGACACCGCCCTACCCTGCCGACGCCACCCTGATCGGCAGCCTCGAGGACCTGCACTCCCTCGTAACCGGGACGGCGTTGAGTGATTCCGCGGCCTCCCCGGAAGGCGACCACGAGCGCCTCTCTCGGCTTCTCGAACCCCTCGTTGTGCGGGTCGAGCACTAATCCGCGGTTCTGTCGTCCACACCCGATAACCTCACGGCGTGGCCAAAGCGCGTTCGCAGTACCGCTGTTCGGAATGCCGCCACATCAGCGCCAAGTGGGTGGGTCGCTGCCCGGAGTGCGGCACCTGGGGAACCGTCGACGAGGTGGCCGCGCTGACCGCGGTGGGCAGCTCGCCGCATCGCTCGGTCGTCCCGACCTCCCCGGCCGTCCCGATCAGTTCCATCGACCCCGACCGCACGCGCCACTTCCCCACCGGCGTAACCGAACTCGATCGGGTGCTCGGCGGCGGCGTGGTACCCGGCTCGGTCACCCTGCTGGCCGGTGATCCGGGGGTCGGCAAGTCGACACTGCTGCTCGAGGTGGCCAACCGGTGGGCACAGGCGGGACGCCGGGCGCTGTACGTCTCGGGCGAGGAGTCGGCCGGGCAGATCCGCATGCGCGCCGAGCGGACCGAGTGCACCAATGACGAGGTGTTCCTGACCGCGGAATCCGACGTACACACCATCCTGGGCCACATGGACGCCGTGCAGCCCAGCCTGGTGATCGTCGACTCGGTGCAGACCATGACCGCCGGCGACACCGACGGCGTGGTCGGCGGGGTGACCCAGGTGCGTGCGGTGACCACGGCACTGACCGCGGCCGCGAAGTCGACCGGCGTGGCGATGGTCCTCGTCGGACACGTCACCAAGGACGGCGCCATCGCCGGCCCGCGTTCGCTGGAACATCTGGTCGACGTGGTGCTGCACTTCGAGGGCGACCGCAACTCCGCGCTGCGGATGGTGCGCGGAATCAAGAACCGGTTCGGCGCCGCCGACGAGGTGGGCTGTTTTCTGTTGCACGACAACGGGATCGAATGTGTGGCCGACCCGTCCGGGCTGTTTCTCGACCAGCGCCCGGAACCGGTGTCCGGCACGGCGGTGACGGTGAGCCTGGACGGGAAGCGGCCGTTGATCGGAGAGATCCAGGCGCTTCTTGCCGTGCCGACCAACCCGGCCTCGGCGCGTCGTGCGGTCAGCGGGGTCGATCACGCCCGCATGGCGATGATCACCGCCGTGCTCGAGAAGCGGGCCGGCCTCAAGGTGAGCGCACTGGACATCTACCTGTCCACCGTCGGCGGTATGCGGCTGACCGACCCGTCGTCGGATCTGGCGGTCGCGATGGCGATCGCGTCGGCGGCCGCGGATCAGCCCCTGCCCGCCACGATGGTGGTCATCGGCGAGGTCGGCCTGGCCGGTGACCTGCGTCGCGTCACCGGAATGGACCGGCGGCTGGCCGAAGCGGCACGACTCGGCTTCACCACCGCGCTGGTCCCGTCGGGTTGCGGAGCGGTGCCGAGCGGGCTGGTCGCCGTCGAATCGCCCACCATCGGTGACGCGCTGCGCTCGATGCTGTCGATCGCGCGCTCACCGTTCAGCAAACGCGCGGGACCGAATCGGCGGTACGGGACAGACACCGGACCCGACACGATGGACAATGGACAGCTGTGAGCAATGTAGGCCGGTCGAACGGCTCGGCACCGGCGACGACCGCGACGCTGCGCGAGACCATCGGGCGGCTGGCACCGGGCACGGCACTGCGGGACGGGCTGGAACGCATCCTGCGCGGCCGCACCGGCGCGCTCATCGTGCTCGGCTACGACGAACGGGTCGAGACGATCTGCGACGGTGGCTTCTCCCTGGACGTCCGCTTCGCCCCGACCCGGCTGCGTGAGCTGTCGAAGATGGACGGCGCGGTGGTGCTGTCCAGCGACGGCAACCACATCGTGCGGGCCAACGTCCAGCTGGTGCCCGATCCGACCATCCCCACCGACGAGTCCGGCACCCGGCACCGCTCCGCCGAACGGGCGGCCATCCAGACCGGCTATCCGGTGATCTCGGTCAGCCATTCGATGAACATCGTTACCGTCTACGTCGCCGGTGAACGTCACGTCGTCGCCGACTCGGCCACGATCCTGTCGCGGGCCAACCAGGCGATCGCGACGCTGGAACGCTACAAGGCTCGCCTCGACGAGGTGTCCCGACAGCTGTCCACGGCCGAGATCGAGGACTTCGTGACCCTGCGCGACGTCATGACCGTCGTGCAGCGCCTCGAGATGGTGCGCAGGATCGGCCTCGAGATCGACGCCGACGCAGTCGAACTCGGCACCGACGGCCGCCAACTGCGGCTGCAACTCGAGGAGTTGCTGGGCGGCAACGACACCGCCCGCGAGCTGATCGTGCGCGACTATCACGCCAACCCGGAGCCGCCGTCCAAAGCGCAGGTGGCCTCGACGCTGGCCGCGCTCGACGGGCTGTCCGACAACGAGCTGCTGGACTTCACCGCGCTGTCACGGGTGTTCGGCTATCCCTCGACCGCGGAGGCCCAGGACTCGGCGCTCAGCGCCCGCGGGTACCGGGCGATGGCCGACATCCCGCGGCTGCAGTTCGCCCACGTCGACCTGCTGGTCCGACGGTTCGGCTCACTGCAGGGGCTGCTGGCGGCCAGCGCGATGGATCTGCAGTCGGTCGAGGGCATCGGCGCTATGTGGGCGCGGCACGTCCGCGAGGGTCTCTCGCAGCTGGCCGAGTCGACGATCGCCGATCGGCTGGTTTAGCGGCCGGTCTCAGCCGCCGGGAGCTGGTGCCGGCGCCTGATCAGCCGGCGCCGGGGGTGGCGCGTCGGCGAGGGTGAACGGCACCGTCGCCGACCGCAGGTTGCCCAACTGGACCATCAGGTTGTATGTGCCGGCGCCGATCGGCTGCCGGGGCAGCGGGCACTGCGGCGCGGAACCCATGCCGGTCCAGGTGACCTCGGTGGTCACCTGCTCGCCGGGATTGAAGGTCTTGACCAGGGTTTCGTTGGACGGAGCGCAGTCAAGGTTGGACCACAGCCGCTTGTTGTCCAGCGTGTACACGTAGGCAGCGAGGACCGCCGCACCGACGTCGCGCTTGCAGGCGACCAGGCCGATGTTGGTGACGACCATGGTGAACTTCGGCTGGTCACCGATGACGTACTGCGGCTCGTTGGTGATGCCCTTGACCGCCAGGCTGGAGTCGGGGCAGTCGTCACCCTCTTTGAGGACCGGCGGCGGCATGACCGCTTCGGTCGGCGTGGGAGTCGGCGCCGGGGCAGCCGACGCCGC
Organism: uncultured Actinomycetota bacterium; assembly: GCA_963753095.1. Lineage (GTDB taxonomy): Bacteria > Actinomycetota > Actinomycetes > Mycobacteriales > Mycobacteriaceae > Mycobacterium. Next base: position 123,041 of record CAVWBC010000014.1, on the reverse strand, counting down.
GGGCGGCGGGGCCACCATCGGCGTCTTGTTCTCCGGCTGCTGAACCTGGCTCTGCGCAGCGTCGTTCTTCACGGTGCTCTTCGAGTCCGAGCCGCTGAACAGGGCATACGCGATACCGGCGATGATGGCGATGACCAGCACGGCGATGCCCAGCGCCAATCCACGGCGTCGCCAATAGATTTGCGAGGGCAGCGGGCCATGCGGTTCCAGATCCAGCACGTTCTCACGGTAAGGGCAGGTCACCGCCAGATGTCCGACCTGGCTCGGCGTGTCGCCTTGTTAACCAGCTCGGGGTGAACTATTCGCCGATGTCGCCGATGTGTTTACGCAGCGCCACCTGGCCGTCGGCGAGGTGATACGTGAGGCCGACGATGGCCAGGTCGCCGGCTTTGACACGGTCGGAGATCGCCGAGGAACGGGCCATGAGCTGGGCGGCGGTCTCGGTGACGTGGCGCGCCTCGAACTCGTCGACCCGGGTCAGCCCGTCCCGGCGACCCAGCAGGATCGAGGGTGTCACCCGCTCGACGACGTCGCGGACGAACCCGCTGGGCACCTGGCCGTCATCAAGTGCGGAGATGGTGGCTTTCACCGCCCCGCAGCTGTCGTGACCGAGCACCGCGATCAACGGCACGTTCAGCACCACGACCGCGTACTCGATGGATCCCAGCACCGCGGAGTCGATGACATGGCCGGCGGTACGGACCACGAACATGTCCCCGAGGCCCTGATCGAAGATGATTTCCGCGGCCACCCGGCTGTCGGCACATCCGAACACCACGGCCGTCGGGCTCTGCTCGCCGGCGATGCTGGCTCGATGCTCGATGCTCTGGCTGGGGTGCTCTGGCTTACCCGCAACGAAGCGGTCGTTACCCTCCTTGAGTGCCTTCCAAGCTGTCGCGGGGCTGGTATTCGGCATGTCCCTCATTCTGCACTGCCCGCCGGAGCCGCACGCAATGACCATCCAAGCCGACGAATTGGTGCAGTGGTGGGGCCACGCCCGACGAGACCTGCCGTGGCGTGCGCCCGGCGTGACCGCATGGCAGATCATGGTCAGCGAGTTCATGCTTCAGCAGACGCCGGTCGCCCGGGTGGCGCCGATCTGGCTTGACTGGGTGGCCCGCTGGCCCACCCCGTCGTCGACCGCGGCCGCGAGCGCGGCCGACGTGCTGCGCGCCTGGGGCAAGCTCGGCTACCCCCGGCGGGCAAAGCGCCTGCACGAGTGCGCGACGGTGATCGCCACCGCGCACGCCGACGTGGTGCCCGACGACGTGGACACCCTGCTGACCCTGCCCGGCGTCGGCACCTACACGGCGCGCGCGGTGGCCTGCTTCGCCTACCGCAAGCCGGTGCCGGTGGTGGACACCAACGTGCGACGGGTGGTGGCTCGTGCGGTGCACGGGCAGGCCGACGCGGGCAGCGCTTCGGCGGTCCGGGATCACGCCGACGTGGTCGCGCTGCTGCCCGACGACGACACCGCCCCGGTGTTCTCCGCCGCTTTGATGGAGCTGGGCGCGACGGTGTGCACCGCACGTGCGCCGAAGTGCGGGATCTGCCCGCTGAGTGTCTGCGCGTGGCGGGCCGCCGGGTATCCGCCGGCGACCACGGCCGCACGGCCGGCGCAGCGCTATGCGGGTACCGACCGGCAGGTGCGCGGGAGGCTGCTCGATGTGCTGCGGGCGAGTTCGAACCCGGTCGACCGGGCGCAACTCGACGTCGTCTGGTTGACCGACGCCGCACAGCGCGACCGCGCACTGGACTCGCTGCTGGTGGACGGTTTGGTTGAGCAGACCGCCGACGGCCGCTTCGCGCTGGCAGGCGAAGGCGACGATGCGGGCCCCCAGGGCCCGAGGAGGAGCCGAGCAGACTGACCCGAAGGCGACGATGCGGGCCCCCAGGGCCCGAGGAGGAGCCGAGCAGACTGACCCGAAGGCGACGAACGTCAGGCGGATTCCGCGGTCTCCGACCGAGCGAACCGGCGGCGGTAGTCCGACGGGGTCACCCCGACCATCCGGCGGAAGTGGTGCCGCAGCAGAGTCGCATTCCCGAACCCGGCCCGCTCGGCGACGCGGTCGACGTCGAGATCGGTCTCCTCCAGCATCCGCCGCGAGTACAGCACGCGCTGGTCGGTGACCCACTGCATCGGCGTGGTGCCGGTCTCCTCGACGAACCGGCGCGCGAACGTCCGGGCCGACATGTTCGCCCGGTTCGCCAGTCGGGCGACGGTGTGCGGTTTGTCGAGATTAGCGATAATCCAATCCAGTTGCGGCGCAAACCCTTCCGAACATCGAGCCGGGATGGGTTGCTCGATGTACTGTCGCTGGCCGCCGTCGCGCTGCGGCGGGACCACCATGCGCCGGGCGATGATGTTGGTCACCGCGCTGCCCAGCTCGCGACGCACCAGGTGCAGGCAGGCGTCGATGCCGGCAGCGGTGCCCGCACTGGTGATCAGGTCGCCGTCGTCGACGAACAGGACGTTGCGATCCACGATCGCACTCGGATACAACCGGGCGAGCTCGTCGGCGTGCATCCAGTGCGTGGTGCACCGGCGACCGTCGAGTAGTCCGGCGGCGCCGGCGACGAACGCCCCCGAACAGACGGTCAAGATGGTCGATCCCGATGCTGCGGCGCGGCGCAGTGCGTCCAGCGCCTCGGGCAGATACTCATCGGCCGGGCCGGAGATCGCGGGCACCGCCACGAGGTCGGCCCCGAGCAGGTCGTCGAGCCCGTGGTCGGGGATGAGTTGGGCCCCGACGCTGGTGCTGACCGGCCGGCCCGGCTGCGGACCGCAGACCTTGAAATCGAAATTCGGCACCCCGTCGCCCGACCGGTCGATGCCGAACACCTCGCAGATGACCCCGAACTCGAACACCGCGAGCTTGTCCAGCACGAGCACGGACACACTCTCGAGAGCCATGGCAGTATTTTAGCGCATGCGGTCAGTGCTGCCACTAGTGGCTGGATCTTGTTTGTCGAAGGATTACTGCCATGACCGCTTTGATCACCTTCCTGCTGTTGATCGTTCTGCTGCTGGCCCCGTTCGGCGTGATCGCCGCGATCGCGACGGCGTCCTACCGCGACGGAACACTGCGTCTGAACGTGGGGCAGTTCAGGCCCTGGGCGCCGATGGTCGGCCGCCTCTACGACGACGACCACGACGCCGACGCCCGTCGGGTCGACCACGAGTGCGACGCCATCCGTACCCGTTTCGAGAAGCACCCGGTGTGGCCGTCCTCAGGGGCTCTCGGGGAGCGCCGCTAGAAACGACTCGACGGCCTCCCGGTAGCTCTCGGGTGCGTCGTCGTGCACCAGATGACCGGCACCGGGCACGTGCACGTAACTCGTCCGGTCCTCGGCCACCTGCTGCATCCGGCGCATCTGTCCGGGCGGGGTCACCGTGTCGCCGGCCTCGATGAGCAGCGTCGGCACCCGCACCGCCCGCCACTGCGACCAGTAGTCCCGGGTGCCCCACTCAGCGGCGATCTCGATCCACCTCGCGGGCCGGCCGTGCAGCCGCCAGCCGGTGCCGGTCCGGTCGAACGCCTCCAGGAAGTACTGCCCCGCGACCGGGCCGAATTCAGCGAAAACATCTTCTGCAGAACCGAATTCAACCGGCAGTGCGTGCAACCACGGCTCCCACGGGCCGGTGGTCCTGCCGACGAAATCCGGCGCCATGTCTTCGACCACCAGAGCTCGCACCAACTCCGGGCGCCCGGCGGCCAGGCACCACGAGTGCAAGCCGCCCATCGAGTGGCCGACCAGAACCGCCGGCTCCGCCAGCACGGCCACCGCTTCGGCGAGGTCGGCGACGAACCGCTCGGTGCTGATCGGCGCGGGGTCATCGACGTCGTAACCGCGGTGCCACGGCGCGTCATAGGTGTGCACCGAGCCCAGCCGAGTCAGCCACGACAACTGTCTCGGCCAGGTGCTGCCGCGGCCCATCAGTCCGTGCACCAAGACCAGCGGACGGCCGCTACCACCACGGTGTGTGAGCAGTTCGGTGGCCACCGATTCATCTTGCGCTGCCCGCCGCCGCCATCTGCGGGCGCGGTAGCCTTGCGCCATGACCGTGGTGAAGATCAACGCTATCGAGGTACCCCCCGATGCCGGCCCCGAGTTGGAGAAGCGGTTCGCCAACCGCGCCCATGCTGTGGACAACCAGCCGGGGTTCCTCGGATTCCAGTTGCTGCGGCCGGTCAAGGGTGACGACCGCTACTTCGTGGTGACCCAGTGGGAGACCGAGGAGGCGTTCCAGGCCTGGGCGACCGGCCCGGCCGTGCACGCACACGCCGGCGAGCGCGCGAACCCCGTCGCCACCGGTGCCCACCTGCTCGAGTTCGAGGTTGTGTTGGACGTTGCGGGGACCGGCAGCAAGGCGTAGCGCACACCGGGTGCGCCGGAGCGCGGTGGCCAGCGCAATCAGGCTTGCCACCGCGCTCGCCACTGTCGCCGCCCTCGCGACCAGCTGCGCGCCGGCACCCGCACCACCGGCCAACGCCGGTGCGGGGGTGCGGATAGACACCAACACCCCGCAGGGGGTGCGGGCCAAGCAGGTCATGGACATGCTGAACTCGGACTGGCCCATCGGGCCGGTCAGCGTCAAGACCCTGGCCGCCCCGGACCTGGTGGACTCCGTCGTCACCACGATGGACTCGCTGTGGTGGGACCGGCCCTACACGCTTGCCGGGGTGGACATCGGCGCCGGCGTGGCCACCCTGCATCTGCTGACCTCCTACGGGGCCCGCCAGGACATCGAGTTGCGGGTCGACGACCAGTGGATGGTCAGCCGCTTCGTGGTGACCACCGAGAAGCCGGTGATCAACACCTGGGGTGACGTCGACGCCGCGTTGAGCCGCTCCGGGGCTCGCTACTCCTACCAGGTGTCGAAGGTCGACGACGGCAACTGCGTGAAGGTGGCCGGCACCAACACCTCCGAATCCCTGCCGCTGGCTTCGATTTTCAAGACCTACGTGCTCTACGCGGTGGAGGACGCCGTGCGGGCCGGGACGGTGAGTTGGGACGACAAGCTCACCATCACCACCGAGGGCAAGAAGCTCGGCTCGTCAGGCTTCGACAAGCTGCCGCCCGGATCTCAGATCACCGTCCGGCAGGCAGCCGGGAAGATGATCGCCACCAGCGACAACATGGCCACCGACATGCTCATCGGGCGCGTCGGCACCCACGCCATCGAACAGGCGCTGGTCAATGCCGGCCATCATGACCCGGCGAGTATGACGCCGTTCCCCACCATGCGCGAGATCTTCGGGATCGGTTGGGGTAACCCCGATGTGCGCGAACAGTGGAAGACCGCAGGCTCTGCGCAGCGCCGCGCCGCACTGCTCGAGGAGGCGAATTCCCGCCCCTACGAACCGGATCCGCAGCGCACCCATGCGCCGGGATCGGCATACGGCGCCGAATGGTATGCCACGGCTGAGGACATCTGCCGGGTGCATGCGGGGCTTCAGCACAACGCCGTAGGCCCCGCAGCTCCGGTCCGCGACATCATGTCCGAGATACCGGGCATCGATCTCGACCGCGCCGAGTGGCCCTACATCGGCGCCAAAGCCGGAAACCTACCCGGTGACCTGACTTTCAGCTGGTACGCCGAGGACCGCACTGGCCAGGCCTGGGTGGTGAGCTTCCAGCTCAACTGGCCCCGCTACCACAGCCCGAACGCCGGCGGCTGGGTGATGACCATCATCAAGCAGGTCTTCGCGATGTTGCCCCGCTACCGCTGATCCAGACCCGCTCGCAACGTCCAGACCTGGCCACGGAAGTGCAGCACAGTCCGGCTGGCCGGCCCGATGTCGATGCGCCAGAACGACTTCGGTGGCGCATCGAGGACCACCAGCATCGCTGCGCGGATCACCGCGGGATGAGTCACGGCCACCAGCCGGCGTGGCTGCTGGCTCATCGCGGCCAGCCATCCGCGTACCCGCTCGATCAGTTCGACGACGGACTCACCACCGTGCGGTGCCCGGCCGGGCTCGGTCAGCCAGGTCGCGAGTTCGGCCGGTTGCACACCGCCGAGCACCTCGCCCCGCCAGCGACCGCAGTCCAGGTCGGCCAGCCGCTGATCGACCTCGGCCCGCAGACCCAGCAGTTCGGCGGTCTGGCGGGTCCGCTTCTCCGGGGCACACAGCGCGGCATCAGCCGCGCCGAGATCGACCGTGGCATCGACCTGGCGCTGCCCCAACGCATTCAGCGATTCGTCGACGGGAAACCGTCCGGCTGCCATGGCGTCGGTCATGGCATGGGAGACCAGGGTCAGCCGGACGACATGGCTCACGCCGAGATACTGGACCGCGTGGGTGTGCCGAGGAGTCGTCGCATCGATTCGGCGAACACCAGGCCGATGGTCACCCACATGACGACCTGGGTGCCGAGCGAATACAGCCGGAAGTCGTAGAGCACGTCGGCCGGGAACCCGTCCGGAGCCTCGTCGATCGTCGGCATGGTGGCCATCACCGCGGCGATCGCCACCAGGTAGCCCGCGGCCGCGGCCAGGGTCGCGTTCCACATCCCGAGGCGTGCCGTCAGCCGTCGGCCCACGAGCACCGCCACGACCAGCAGCACCACCGATGCGACGACCAGCAGCAGATAGAGCAGGGTCCGCTGGCGGATGGTCTCCTCCAGGCTCGACGCAGGCGGATTCGGCGGGTACTTCAGGGCCGGCACGACGAAGACACACAGCAGCATCGCCCCGGCCAGCAGCGCCGCGAGCGGCCGGGCAGCGAGTTCACCGACTCGCCCGTAGGCGACGGCGAACACCACCGCCAGCAGCGCACCCATCGCCACCCCGAAGACGAGCACGCCGAATCCCATGCCGATGTTGGCCTGGACACCACGGGAGAAGAGCTCGACGCCGTGCTCGTGGCCGCCGTGCTCGTGCATGGCCGAGCCCTCGAAGTCGACGGCCCGGGCGATGACCGGCTCGAGGAAGATCCGGGCGAACAGGAATGCGGCAATGCCGCCCAGCGCGCCGGCCAGCAGGCCGCGCGCGATGATCCGCGATTCCACGCCGCGGGTCAGTGGCAGGGGAAGCCGAGTAGGTGGCGCGCGTCGTGCAGGAACTCATGCACGTGCATGTCGTCGCCGAACACCGACGTCGCGCCCTGGTCCAGCCCCACGAAGTACAGCGCCAGCAGCGCGACGAATGCGGTGGCGGTCAGCCATACCACCGCCCTGGCGGCGGAGAGGTCGACGGGACGGACGCCCTTGCGGGCCTCGAGAGATGTCATGGCGTGTCCTTTCCCGGAGTGTCGCGTCCGGAGATCGAAGCCGGTGACGAGCGTCGGGTCTGACTTTTCACAGTGGCGCGACCGTTCTGGACTCTCACCAGATTCCTCGACTCGTCGTCAGTACAGAAGGATCGTAAACCCTGCCCGCCTCAGCCGGCTCCGTAACCCAACTGCTGTGCGGTGTACTTGGCGGCCTCGGTGGTGGGGACCGCCTGCACGGCGGTCCCGTACGCACAGATCTCCGTCCACACATCGCCGAGTTCGGTGGTGTCGAAACGCATCCCGATGATGGCGTTGCCGCCCTTGGTGGCGGCCTCGCTCATGAGCCGGTTCATGGCCTCGTTGCGGCTCTCGGCCAGGTTCTTGGTCATGCCCTGCAGCTCCCCGCCGAACATGCTCTTGAAGCCTGCGCCCATCTGGGCGAACGCATTCCGCGATCGGACGGTCAGCCCGAACACCTCACCGCAGACCCGCTGGATCTCCCAGCCGGGAATGTCATTCGTGGTCACAACCAGCACGGCAAGCCTTCCTCTCACGCGAAAACGGGCGGTTACCCGCTCAAGGTAACCGCCCGATTCCGTTGTGTCGGCTGTTTACTCGCTGGCCGTGCCTGCGCTGGCCAGGTCCGGCTCGGCCGGCTCGGGACGCTTGGGCCCACCGACGAAGGTGAACACCGCGTCCTCGCCGGCGCCTTCGCCGTCCCAGTTGTCGACATCGACCGTCACGAGCTGGCCGGGCCGCACCTCGTCGAAGAGGATCTTCTCCGAGAGCGCGTCCTCGATCTCGCGCTGAATGGTCCGGCGCAGCGGGCGTGCACCCAGGACCGGGTCGAAGCCGCGCTTGGCCAGCAGTGCCTTGGCCTTGTCGGTCAGCTCCATCGTCATGTCCTTGGTCTTGAGCTGCTTGCCGACCCGGTTCACCATCAGGTCGACCATCGTGATGATCTCGTCGCGAGTCAACTGGTGGAAGACGATGATGTCGTCGATGCGGTTGAGGAACTCGGGGCGGAAGTGCTTCTTCAGCTCGTCGTTGACCTTCTGCTTCATCCGCTCGTAGTTGTTGTCACCGCCACCCTGGGTGAAGCCCAGGCCGACCGCCTTGGAGATGTCGGAGGTGCCCAGGTTCGAGGTGAAGATCAGCACGGTGTTCTTGAAGTCGACCGTGCGGCCCTGGCCGTCGGTGAGACGGCCGTCCTCGAGTACCTGCAACAGGGTGTTGTAGATCTCCTGGTGCGCCTTCTCGATCTCGTCGAACAGCACCACCGAGAACGGCTTGCGCCGCACCTTCTCGGTGAGCTGACCGCCCTCCTCGTAGCCGACGTACCCGGGAGGTGCGCCGAACAGCCGGGAGGCGGTGAAGCGGTCGTGGAACTCGCCCATGTCGATCTGGATGAGCGCGTCGTCGTCGCCGAAGAGGAACTCCGCCAGCGCCTTGGACAGCTCGGTCTTACCGACACCGGACGGGCCGGCGAAGATGAACGAGCCGGACGGGCGCTTGGGATCCTTCAGCCCCGCGCGGGTGCGGCGGATCGCCTTGGAGACAGCCTTGACCGCATCCTCTTGCCCGATGATCCGCTTGTGCAGCTCGTCCTCCATGCGCAGCAGCCGAGTGGTCTCCTCCTCGGTCAGCTTGAACACCGGGATGCCGGTCCAGTTGCCCAGCACCTCGGCGATCTGCTCGTCGTCGACTTCGGCGACCACATCCAAATCACCTGAGCGCCATTGCTTCTCACGCTCGGCACGCTGGGCGACCAGCTGCTTCTCGCGATCGCGCAGTGATGCCGCCTTCTCGAAGTCCTGCGCATCGATCGCGGACTCCTTCTCGCGGCGCGCATCGGCGATCTTCTCGTCGAACTCGCGCAGATCCGGCGGAGCGGTCATCCGGCGGATCCGCATCCGGGCACCGGCCTCGTCGATCAGGTCGATCGCCTTGTCCGGCAGGAACCGGTCGTTGATGTAGCGATCGGCCAGCGTGGCCGCCGCCACCACCGCGGCGTCGGTGATCGACACCCGGTGGTGGGCCTCGTACCGGTCGCGCAGGCCCTTGAGGATCTCGATGGTGTGCGCCACCGTCGGCTCACCGACCTGGACCGGTTGGAACCGGCGCTCGAGGGCGGCGTCCTTCTCGATGTACTTGCGGTACTCGTCGAGCGTGGTGGCGCCGATCGTCTGAAGCTCACCACGAGCGAGCTTCGGCTTCAGGATCGACGCGGCGTCGATCGCGCCCTCGGCCGCGCCCGCACCGACGAGCGTGTGCAGCTCATCGATGAACAGGATGATGTCGCCGCGGGTGTTGATCTCCTTGAGGACCTTCTTCAGGCGTTCCTCGAAGTCACCGCGGTACCGGCTGCCGGCCACCAGCGACCCGAGGTCGAGGGTGTAGAGCTGCTTGTCCTTGAGCGTCTCGGGGACCTCGCCGTGCACGATGGCCTGAGCCAGGCCCTCCACGACGGCGGTCTTGCCCACGCCGGGCTCACCGATCAGCACCGGGTTGTTCTTGGTGCGGCGGGACAGCACCTGCATGACCCGCTCGATTTCCTTCTCCCGGCCGATGACCGGGTCCAGCTTGCCCTCCATCGCCGCAGCGGTGAGGTTGCGGCCGAACTGGTCGAGCACCAGCGAGGTGGACGGGTTGCCCGACTCGCCGCCACGGCCGCCGGTGCCGGCCTCCGCGGTCTCCTTGCCCTGGTAGCCCGAGAGCAGCTGGATGACCTGCTGACGAACACGGGTGAGTTCGGCCCCGAGCTTCACCAGGACCTGGGCTGCGACGCCCTCACCCTCGCGGATCAGGCCGAGCAGGATGTGCTCGGTGCCGATGTAGTTGTGGCCGAGCTGCAACGCCTCACGCAGGCTGAGCTCCAGCACCTTCTTGGCACGAGGGGTGAACGGGATGTGTCCGGACGGCGCCTGCTGGCCCTGGCCGATGATCTCCTCGACCTGGGAACGGACACCCTCGAGGGAGATGCCCAATGACTCCAGTGACTTGGCGGCTACGCCTTCACCCTCGTGAATGAGTCCCAACAGGATGTGCTCGGTGCCGATGTAGTTGTGGTTGAGCATCCGCGCTTCTTCTTGCGCCAGGACGACAACCCTGCGGGCACGGTCGGTAAATCTTTCGAACATCGCCTGCTACCTGCTCTCCATCACGATTAGGTACCGCAGTAGTCACCGCGGACCTGAGGTCCACTGTAGTGGGCGGTGCGAGGAGTTGCCGTCCTCGCTACCCATACCCGATCTGGATCGGTGGACATAGCAGACCAACGCGGCCGAGCAGCGATTCGTTTCCGGTAATCACCGGCTATCGGTACGCCAAAAGCGAACGTTTCTGACGGCCCGGTGACCGGGCGGCGGCGATGCGCCCGCGGCGTTACGTCGCGGCGTGGAAAGCGTCGATGATATCGGCCGGAATTCGTCCCCGGGTCGACACTTTGTGCCCATTTCGACGGGCCCATTCCCGAATCGCGGCGCTCTGCTCGCGGTCAATGGATGCCCGTCCTCGACCGGGTGCGCCGTTTCGGCCGCGCCGACGACCGCCGACGCGACGGCCGGCGTCGACCCACTGCTTGAGGTCATTGCGCAGTTTCTGTGCATTCTTGGCCGAAAGATCTATCTCATAGGCGACGCCGTCGATGGAAAATTCGACCGTCTCATCTGCGGGGCCCTCACCGTCGAAATCGTCGACGAGGGTGACGGTCACTTTTTTTGCCACAGGCTCACTTGTTCCTTCTGCATATGCCTACCCCGGTGTTTGAAAGTTCTACCACTAATGTGCCATAGCTCGGCACCGGATTCAACAAGTTATTCCGTCGGCTGCCGTTCAGTTGCCGTGCCGACGAACAATCGGGAACAAAACTGTCTCCCGAATTGACAAACCGGTGAGAACCATCAACAAGCGATCGATACCCATTCCCGTTCCCGTTGTGGGCGGCATCGCATACTCCATGGCGGCCAGGAAATCCTCGTCCAGGGCCATCGCCTCGTCATCGCCGGCGGCCGCCGCACGGGCCTGTGCCGCGAATCGTTCGCGCTGGATAACGGGGTCCACGAGCTCGGAATATCCGGTCGCCAGTTCGATTCCACGCACGTACAGGTCCCATTTCTCGGTGACCCCCGGGATGCTGCGATGCTGGCGGGTCAACGGTGTGGTCTCGACCGGGAAATCCTTGACGAATGTCGGGGACCACAATGCGTTGCCCACAGTGTGTTCCCACAGTTCTTCGACGAGCTTGCCGTGCCCATAGCCGCGATCGGGCGGGATCTCGACGCCGAGCCGGGCGGCAATACCGAGTAGGTATTCCAAGCCGGTTTCGGGGGTGATCTCTTCGCCGAGCGCTTCGGACAGAGACGGATACATTTGGATGGCGGGCCATTCCCCGTCGAGATCGTAGATTGTGCCATCGGGCAATGGCACTTGGCGGGTCCCGATAGCCTCGTCGGCAACCTCCTGAATTAGCTCGCGGGTGGTGAGGGCCGAATCGTCATACGTACCCCACGCCTGGTAGGTCTCGAGCATCGCAAATTCCGGTGAATGCGTGGAATCCGCGCCCTCGTTGCGGAACACTCGATTGAGTTCGAAAACTCGTTCCAATCCGCCCACAACGCAGCGCTTGAGGAACAGCTCCGGCGCAATTCTGAGATAGAGGTCACTGTCGAGAGCGTTGGAGTGGGTGACGAACGGCCGCGCCGCGGCCCCTCCTGCCAGCGTCTGCAGCATCGGGGTCTCCACTTCCAGGAATCCCCGGCGTTCCAGTCCGTTGCGCACCGCCCGCACGACCGCGATGCGCCGACGCGCGACCTCACGCGCCTGCGGGCGCACGATCAGGTCGACGTAGCGCTGGCGCACCCGCGACTCCTCGCTCATCTCCTTGTGCGCGACGGGAAGCGGGCGCAGCGCCTTGGCGGCCATCTGCCAGGAGTCGGCGAGCACCGACAGCTCACCGCGGCGGGAGCTGATCACCTCGCCGTGAACGAACACGATGTCGCCGAGGTCCACCTCGGACTTCCAGGCGTCCAGCGACTCGTCGCCGACACCGGCGAGGCTGATCATCACCTGCAGCTGCGTCCCGTCGCCCTCCTGCAGCGTCGCAAAGCACAACTTGCCGGAATTGCGGGCGAACACCACCCGCCCCGTGACACCCACGGCGTCGCCGGTGGCGGCGTCGGCGGGCAGGTCGGGGTAGGCGGCCCGGATCTCGGCGAGCGAGTGGGTGCGCGGCACCGATACCGGGTAGGGCTCGTGGCCCTCGGCCAGCAGCCGCTCGCGCTTGCCTTGACGGATCCGGAACTGTTCGGGAACGTCGGTTCCCCCGTCGGGTTCCGGAACATCAGCAGAGCTCACGACGTGCCAGCTTAACGTCGTTCTAACGGGCCGACTTCAGCCGGCCGCGCTGGTTCTCCTGGTTGCGCTCGTAGACCATCCGCAGGCCGTCCAGGGTGAGGTGCCTGTCGTAGTGCTGCACGGTGTGCAGGTCCGGCAACATCAGGGGGGCGGTGTGGCCGGTGGCCACCACGGCGACGTCACTGCCGTCGAACCCGTCGACGTCCTCGCGGATGCGGGACACCAGGCCGTCGACCAGACCGGCGAACCCGAACACTGCGCCCGATTGCATGCACTCGACGGTGTTCTTCCCGACCACCGACCGTGGCCGGATCAGCTCGACCCGACGCAGCGCCGCCGAGCGGGCCGCCGCGGCATCGGAGGACACCTGCACACCGGGAGCGATTGCCCCGCCGAGGAATTCGCCTTTCGCCGACACCACGTCGACACAGATCGAGGAGCCGAAGTCGACGACGATGGCCGCCGTCTTGAATTTCGCGAACGCCGCCAGGCAGTTCACGATCCGGTCGGCCCCGACCTCCTTGGGGTTGTCGACGAGAAGCGGGATACCGGTGCGGACGCCGGGTTCGATCAGTACGTGCGGGACGGCCGGCCAGTACTGCTCCAGCATGACGCGCACCTCGTGCAGCACCGAGGGCACCGTCGACAGCCCGGTGGCACCGGTGAGGCGCTCGGAGTCGTCGCCGATCAGACCCTCGATGGTGAGCGCGAGTTCATCGGCGGTGACCTCTGATTCGGTGCGGATACGCCAGTTCTGGGCCACCTTGGCGTGCTCGCCCGAACCGGCGATCAGGCCGACGACGGTATGGGTGTTGCGGACGTCGATGGCGAGAAGCACGGCTACCGCGCAGTCCGCGCCGAGAGCAACTCGGCCGCGTCGTCGGGGACGTGCGCGGGGTCGTGCCCGACCTCGACCTGACGGTTGCCAGCGTCGACGAACACCACCCGCGGACGGTACTCCCGCGCCTGCGCGTCGTCCATCATGGCGTAGGCGATCAGGATGACCAGGTCGCCCGGATGCACCAGATGCGCTGCGGCACCGTTGATTCCGATCACTCCGCTGCCCCGTTCGCCGGTGATGGCATAGGTGACCAGCCGGGCCCCGTTGTCGATGTCGACGATCGTCACCTGCTCACCCTCGAGCAGGTCGGCGGCGTCCATCAGCTCGGCGTCGATGGTGACCGACCCCACGTAGTGCAGGTCCGCCTGCGTCACCGTGGCCCGGTGGATCTTGGACTTGAGCATCGTCCGCAACATCAGTTTCTCCAGTTGATTTCGTGATGGTCGGGGTTGTCGGCCCCCGATGGGGCGGCGCTGCCCGACAGGTCGATCGCGATGTTGTCCAACAGTCGGGTGGTGCCCAGCCGCGCCGCGACCAGCAGTCGCGCCGGGCCGTACGGCGGAGCCGGCTCCAGCTCCGGACCGCGCACCTCGAGATAGTCGACGTCGATGGCGGGCACCTCGTCGAGGACCGCGCGCGCGGCGTCGAGAGCCGGTCCGGCCCCGCCGGATGCGGCATATCATGCCGGCCAGCAGCGCCGAGGACAGCGCACCGGCCTGCTCGCGCTGCTCGGCGTTCAGGTAGCGGTTGCGCGACGACATCGCCAGGCCGTCGGCCTCGCGCACTGTCGGCACCCCGACGATCCGCACGTCGATGTTGAGGTCGGCGACCATCTGCCGGATGAGCACCAGCTGCTGGTAGTCCTTCTCGCCGAAGAACGCCCGGTCGGGGCGGACGATCTGCAGCAGCTTGAGTACGACCGTCAGCATTCCGGCGAAATGCGTTGGGCGGGAGGCACCTTCGAGCTCGGAGCGCCAGCGGACCGGGGTGCACGGTGGTGCGCGGGCCGTCCGGGTACATCGCGGCCGCGGTCGGCGTGAACACCACCTCGACGCCCTCGCCGCGCAGCAGTTCGAGGTCGGCGTCCAGGGTGCGCGGGTAGGCGTCGAGATCCTCGTCCGACGCCGAACTGCAGCGGATTGACGAAGATCGACACCACGACCACCGCGCCCGGCACCCGCTTGGCGGCCCGCACCAGCGCGAGGTGGCCCTCGTGCAGCGCGCCCATCGTCGGCACCAGCATCACCCGCCGGCCGGTGTGCCGCAGCGCCCGGGTCACCTCGGACACCGCCTTGGGCGTCGGATAGACGTTGAGTTGCCCGGCCGCCGAACTGCGGCGCCTTGGTGCTCACCGGTGCGGCCCTGCCTGGCGGGACCATTCGGTCAACACGTCAAAGACCTCCTCGGGAGCGTGCGCACGCTGGGCGGTGCGCAGCGAGTTGGCGCGATACGCCTGCGCCAGTTGGGGATCGACCTCGTCGAGTGCGTGCGAGGTGGCCGTGCGACGGCGGCGGCGTCGCCGCGGGCCACCGGGCCGGTCAGGGCCGCCTGACCGCGCTGCAGGGTGTTCTCCAGCGCGGCGCGGGCCAGCGGGCCGACGATCCGTTCGGCCAGCCCGCCGGGTGCGTCGCCGACGAGTTCCTGGCCGAGCAGCTCCTGGCCGGACAGCGCCGCGCGCAGCGCGTCGAGCGCGTCGGCGACGACGGTGACGACGTGGTTGCTGGCGTGGGCCAGCGCGGCGTGATAGAGCGTGCGGGCGTCTTCGCGGACCCGGAACGGCTCGCCGCCGATCTCCAGGACCAGCGCCTGGGCGATGGCGTAGCCGATCTCGTCGGCGGCGGTGATCCCGAAACAGGTCTCGCGCAACCGGACGATGTCCTCGTCGGAGCCGGTGAACGTCATCGCCGGGTGGATGGCCAGCGGGACGCAGCCCTGCTCGGTCAGCGGCGCCAGCACGCCGACCCCCGTTGGCCCCGGAGGTGTGCACCACGATCGTGCCGGGACGCACCGCGCCGGTCGCGGCCAGACCGTTGACAGCCGGGCAGTTCGGAGTCGGGCACCGCCAGCAGCAGCAGTTCGGCGCTGTCGGCGACGTCGGGCACCGGCAGCACCGGGGTGTCGGGCAGCCGGCGCTGCGCAGCCGCCGCGAGGTGCCGGAGATCGCGCTGCAGGCCGACGACCACGTGCTCGGCGCGCTCCAGCGCCACGCCCAGGGCGGTGCCCGACCCGGCCGGCCGAGATGATGCCGACCTTGAGCCGGGCCGGGCGCAAGCCGTTGGGGGTCCCCACGTCGACGACCTCGCTGACGTCAATGAGTGTTTCGTTCCGGTCCTGCTCTGCGGGTACCGGACGGTCGTGACAACTTTACCCGGCCGCCTGCGACGGCCGGATGCGTCGGGACCTCAGTCTTCGCGGCGACGGCGACGGCCGCCGCCGGTCGACCCGTTGGCCTGCAGGCGGGCGAGCAGGTCGGCGACCGACTGGCCGCCGGTGTGCTGACCCCCGGGCTCTCGGGCTCGGGGTCGGCCTCCTCGCGCCGCGGTGCCGGGCGGCGGGCGGCGGCGGCGGTGCGGTCGACATGGCCGGCGCGGCCGGGCCGTCGGCGCGGTGCCTCGGACGGAGTGGCGGGACGTTGGGCGCCGGCTCGGGCGGGGGCTGCATGACCGGCTCGGGCCGCTGCTGGGCCGGCCGCGGCTGTCATCGGCTGTCCAGTGCCTGCCTCGCCGGGCTGGTCCGGCGGTGCGCGGCGCGGCGGCGCCGTTGCTCTCCGGTGGCGGCGGCACCCAGTTGCTGCCCGGGGCGCCCGGCGGCAGCCACTGCCCCGGAGCCTCGACCGGCTGCCACTCGGGCGACTCGGCGCCGGTTCGGGTCGCTGGCGGCCACCGGCTCGGGCTGGGGTCGGGCGGCGGCGGTTCGGGCGCGACGCGGCGACGGCTCGGGCTGCGGACGTGGCGGCGGTGGTGCGAACGGCCGCTCGGCGGCGCGGCGGCCGCGCGCTGTCCTCGTGGGCGCGCCGGTGCGAACCGCGGTAGGCAGTCGGCCGAGTACGGCTCGTGCGGCTCGGCACGCCGGCGTGGCGGCGGCCGGCGTACGCACGTCGGTGGCGGCGGGGCCAGCGGTTCCTCCGGGACGTCGATGATCGGGTTCTCCGCGGTGCGGCTCGGCGTGCGTCCTCGGAGCTGACCGGCGTGATCCGGCTGCTCTCCACCCGGCCCGGGGTCGGGCGGCATCGTCGGTGGTGTCGCGGGTCCAGTCGCCGTAGGCGCCGGCGGCGACCCGGTCGCCCTCGAGCGCGGGCCGGTCACCGAGGTCGGCGTCGAACAGGATCTCCAGGTTGGCGCGCAGCGCCGCCAACTCGGCCCGCAGCGCCGCCACCTCGTCGGCGGCCTGCGCCCGCAACTCGGAGGCCAGCTCGCGGCGCAGATGAGACTCCACGGACAGCTCGTACTCGCGGCGTGCGGAGATCTCGCGGTCCAGCTGCAGGTCGTAGACCAGTTTCAGGTCACGCGCCCGGGCCTGGTCGACGTCGCTCTGCCGGCGGTAGATCACCGATACGAACGCCGCGACGACGGCCGCCCACAACGCGAGGATGACCGCGAGCTTGAGCAACTCGACGCGATTGGTGAAGACCAGCGCAGAACTGGCGACGATGGCCAGGACCAGCAACAGCGTCAACAGCAGCCAACCCGGCCTGCGGCCGCCGCGCCGGTTGCGGGCGCCGCGGGACAGAACGGTCATGGGGCTGACTGTACCTGCGCGATGTCGCTGCGCGCGGTGTCGACCTGCGGCGATTCGCCGCGAAGCTCTACTCCGGCGCGGCGTCGCCGTTCTCCGTCGGCTCACCGGGTGACTTGCAGCAATGCTGCAGCCACAGCGCCGGCGACCACCAGCGCCAGCGCGCTGACCGCGGCGACCACCGCGCCGGGGGTGTCCGCGCCGGCCACCCGCAGTTCGGACCGGCGCGGCAGCAGATACACCAGCACGCCGATCCACCAGCCCAGCACCAGCGCGCCCACCCACGCCGACGCCTTGGCGATCACCACGCTGCGCGCCACCGCCAGCGGGTGCAGCCGGCCGCCGCCGACGCCGATCTCGCCGTCGCGGATCCGCGCCCGCACCGACACTCCCCAGGCCGCCTCGCGCGGCGGCGACCGCCAGCAGCGACAGCCCGGTCCACAGCGTGATCGGCGGGAAGTACCGGTACAGCACATGCACCAGCAGGTAGGCCAGCACGGCGACGGCGACCACCGCGGCCGTCAGGTCACGTTTACGGGTCGGTCCCATCAGGCCTCGGGCGCCTCGTCGCAGTTCAGGGCCAGCACCAGATCGGTCAGCCGCACCCCGTCGCGGTCGGCGGGATCGAGTTCGGCCAGCAGTCGCTGCACCGGGCAGCGCCCCTCGGCCACGGTCAGTTCGGCGTCGGGGTCGACCGCCAGCCACGGGACCAGGACGAACGCCCGCAGGTGCGCCAGCGGATGCGGCAGCGTGAGGTCCTGGTCGCGGCAGAGAATCTCGCGCTCGCCGGCCTCGGACGCTCGAAGCAGCAGACCAGGTCGACGTCGAGGGTGCGCGGCCCCCATCTGATCTCGCGGACCCGCTCGTTGTCCTGCTCGAGCGCCTGCGCGCAGCCGCAGCCAGCCGTGGCCGTCGAGTGCGGGATCCTCGGCGACGACGACGGCGTTGAGGAACGGGCCCTGCTCGACGCCACCCCACGCGTCGGTCTCGTAGACCGGCGACAGCGCCCGTACCGAGTCGCCGAGCCCGTCGACCACAGACTGCAGCCGCGCCATCCGGTCGCCGAGGTTGGACCCGATGGACAGCACCACCCGCGTCATACCGCACCCCCGGCCGGCACGATCCGCCGCGCCCGCCACGGCCACCGCGGCGCGAGCGGCGCGCCACCACGGCGACGTCGGCGAACGTCAGCGGAATCGGCGCCTGCGGCTTGTGCACGACCACCTCGACGGCGTGCACCCGCTGGTCGGTCATGACGTCCTCGGCGATCTCGGCGGCCACCGTCTCGATCAGATTGCGCGCCGGGCCGCCGACGATGGCGGCCGCGCGCTGGGCCAGCACGCCGTAGTCGAAGGTGTCGACGAGGTCGTCGCTGGCGGCGGCGCCGGCCAAGTCGATCCAGACCGTGATGTCGACGACGAAGTCCTGCCCGTCGCGGCGTTCGTGGTCGAAGACGCCGTGGTTGCCGCGGACCTTCAGGCCGCGCAGTTCGATTCGGTCAGCCATCGCGGTCACCGCCGTCGCCCCATGCGCCGCACGACCTTGAGCGCGTCGACGCTGGCCGCACATCGTGCACCCGCACCCCCCAGGCGCCGTGCAGCCCGGACAGCGCGGAGATGACCGCGGTCGCGGTCTCGCGGCCGTCCGGCGGGCGGACGGCGCCCGTCTCGTCGGCGAGCAGGGCGCCGAGGAACCGCTTGCGGGACGCGCCGACGAGCACCGGGAGCCCGTGGCGACGAGCTCGGGCAGCGCGCGCAACAGCGCCCAGTTGTGTTCGGCGGTCTTGGCGAAACCCAGTCCCGGGTCGATGATCAGATTCTTCTGGTCCACGCCGGCCGCCACCGCGGCATCCACTCCGGCCAGCAGTTCGTCCCGCACCTCGGCCACCACGTCACGTAGGCCGGCACCTGATGGGGTTCGATCGGCGCCGACCGAGCGCCAATGCATCAGCACCCACGGCACCCCGGCGTCGGCGACCAACGGCGCCATCGCCGGCGTCGGCGCGCCCACCGGAGACGTCGTTGACGATGCTGGCCCCGTTCTCCAGCGCCGCGCGGGCAACCGCCGCGTGCATGGTGTCGATGCTGACGGTGATTCCTTGTGCCGCAAGCTCTTTGACGACCGGAACGACCCGGGCCGTCTCGACCGCGGGGTCGACGCCGGACCGCACCGGGCCGGGTCGACTCGCCGCCGACGTCGATGATGGCGGCGCCGTCGGCGACCAGAGCCGACGCCGTGCTCGACGGCGCGGTCCGGGTCCAGATAGCGGCCGCCGTCGGAGAAGGAGTCGTCGGTGACGTTGACGACGCCCATCACCTGCACGACGCCGGTCCGTTCCCTGGGCGTCATTTGCGCAGGATCAGGTCCAGCGCCTCGGCTCGGGATGCCTTGTCGGTCTTGAACTGTCCGCGCACCGCCGACGTCGTGGTGGTCGCGCCGGGCTTGCGGACGCCGCGCATCGCCATGCACAGGTGCTCGGCCTCGATGACCACGATGACGCCGCGCGGATTCAGCTTGCGCATCATCGCGTCGGCGATCTGCGCGGTGAGCCGCTCCTGGACCTGCGGGCGCTTGGCGTACAGATCGACCACCCGGGCCAGCTTCGACAGGCCGGTGACCCGGCCGTCGTCGCCGGGGATGTAGCCGACGTGCGCCACCCCGTGGAACGACACCAGGTGGTGCTCGCAGGTCGAGTACATCGGGATCTCCTTGACCAGGACCAATTCGTCGTGCTGCTCGTCGAAGGTGGTGTCCAGCACCGCATCCGGGTCGGTGTACAGCCCGGCGAACATCTCCCGGAACGCGCGGGCGACCCGCGCCGGGGTGTCCAGCAGGCCGTGCCGGTCGGGATCCTCCCCGACCGCCAGCAGCAGCTCCCGGACCGCGGCCTCGGCGCGGGCCTGGTCGAACACCGGCGTCTCGAGCGTGATCGATGTGGGCTGCGCCATCGGAGCTCCGTTCGTCAGATCAACCATTGGCCGGTGGGTCGGACCGGTTGCCGTCCTCGCCCGACTCGTCCTGTGGCGCAGGGCCGGCGTGGTGAGTCGGGGTGCGGGTACGGCTGATACGGCGGATACGGCTGCTGACCCGGCTGGTGCTGGGGCGGCCCCCAGCCCGGGGGCGGCGGATACCAGTAGCCCTGCTGGTTGGCCGGCGGCGGCCAGCCGGGGGCGTGCCAGCCGGCGGGCGCGCCGTAGTCGGGTTGACCGGGCCCGGGCTGCGGCGGTGCAGCGTGCCGGCCGGTCGATGCCGTTGGTTCCGTTGCGTGCCGTTGGCGCCGTTGGCCTGCTGGGCCTGGGCCGCGGCGCTGGCCTGAGCGATCGCCTTCTTGAACGCGGGCTCCGGCATCGGCTTGGGCCACGGCTCGCCGCGCTCGATGGCCAGCTCGCCCGGCGTCTTGATCGGCGGCTTGTCGGACGGGATGCGGCCGCCGAAGTCGTCGAACACCGTCAAGCGCGGCCGCTTCTTGACGTCGGCGAAGATCGCCTGCAACTCGGCGCGGTGCAGGGTCTCCTTCTCCAGCAGCTCACCGGCCAGCACGTCGAGCACGTCGCGGTACTCGGTGAGGATCGCCCACGCCTCGGTGTGCGCGGCCTCGATCAGCTTGCGCACCTCGTCGTCGATGTCGCGGGCGACCTCGTGGCTGTAGTCCGACTGGGTGCCCATCGTGCGGCCCAGGAACGGGTCGCCGTGCTCGGTGCCGTACTTGACCGCGCCGAGCTTGGCGCTCATGCCGTATTCGGTGACCATCGCGCGGGCGATCTTGGTGGCCTGGTCGATATCGGACACCGCGCCGGTGGTCGGCTCGCGGAACACCAGTTCCTCGGCCGCGCGGCCACCCATCGCGAACACCAGCCGGGCGATCATCTCCGAGCGGGTCATCAGGCCCTTGTCGTCCTCGGGCACCGACACGGCGTGGCCGCCGGTGCGGCCGCGGGCCAGGATCGTCACCTTGTAGATCGGCTCGATGTCGGGCATCGCCCACGCCGCCAGGGTGTGGCCGCCCTCGTGGTAGGCGGTGATCTTCTTCTCCAGCTCGCTGATCACGCGGCCCTTGCGGCGCGGGTCCGCCGATCACCCGGTCGACGGCCTCCTCCAGCGCGGCGCCGGTGATGACGGTGCCGTTCTCCCGGGCGGTCAGCAGTGCGGCCTCGTTGATGACGTTGGCCAGATCGGCGCCGGACATGCCGACGGTGCGCTTGGCCAGCCCGTCGAGGTCGGCGTCGGGGGCCATCGGCTTGCCCTCCGAGTGCACCCGCAGCACCGCCTTGCGGCCGGCCAGGTCGGGGTTGGACACCGGGATCTGCCGGTCGAATCGGCCCGGCCGCAGCAGGGCGGGGTCGAGGATGTCGGGCCGGTTGGTGGCCGCGATCAGGATGACGCCGGTGCGGTCGCCGAAGCCGTCCATCTCGACGAGCAGCTGGTTGAGGGTCTGCTCGCGCTCGTCGTGACCGCCGCCCAGGCCGGCGCCGCGCTGGCGGCCGACGGCGTCGATCTCGTCGACGAAGATGATGCAGGGGCGTTCTGCTTGGCCTGCTCGAACAGGTCGCGCACCCGGGAGGCGCCGACGCCGACGAACATCTCGACGAAGTCCGAGCCGGAGATCGTGAAGAACGGCACCCCGGCCTCGCCGGCGACCGCGCGGGCCAGCAGGGTCTTGCCGGTGCCGGGCGGGCCGTAGAGCAGCACGCCCTTGGGGATCTTGGCGCCGAGCGCCTGGTACCGCGACGGGTTCTGCAGGAAGTCCTTGATCTCGTAGAGCTCTTCGACCGCCTCGTCGACGCCGGCGACGTCGGCGAACGTGGTCTTGGGCATGTCCTTGCCCAGCTGCTTGGCCCTGGACTTGCCGAAGCCGAAGCCCATCCGGCCGCCGGTCTGCATGCGGGAGAACACCACGAACAAGCCGACCAGCAGCAGCAGCGGCAACAGGTAGACCAGCAGCGAGCCCAGCACGCTGCCCTGGTTGACCACGGTGTTGGTCTTGACGTTCTTGCCGCTCAGCGCGTCGAACAGGTTCACCGCGTACCCGGTCGGGTACTTGGTGATGACCTTGTTGGAGTCGTCGGTGTCGCCGTTGCCGTTCTTCAGCTCCAGACGCAACTGCTGTTCGCGGTCGTCGATCTGGGCGCTCTTGACGTTGTCGGAGTTGATCTGGGCCATCGCCACCGAGGTGTCGACGGGCTTGAACCCGCGGGTGTCGTCACTGAAGTAGAAGAACGACCAGCCGAGCAGCAGCACGACGGCGATCACCGTGAGTGTGCGGATCACGTTTTTCCGGTTCATTGAATATCGACGTCCTCGGCTTCGTCTTAGCGGCCGGCCACGGCCAGGTCCTTCCGATATGCGCAGCTGGGATAGTTCAGGCTACCGCTAGACCAACGTCGGCAGTTGCCCTGATGGTTTCCGTCAGGGTTTGGTTCGTGTTCAGCCCGGGAGAACTGTGGCCTTCGGGAGTCTTCGGGGCCTTCCGGCGGCTGGGGAGCTGTGCTTGGCTGAGGCCCGTGGTCAGCCTCAACCCAACGGTTAGTTGACGTCAACGGCGTCACGGTTGCGGGTCACCGAGGCCGGTGAGCCGGGCGCGCCGGTGGTGATGCTGGCCCACGGCTTCCCCGAACTGGCGTACTCCTGGCGGCACCAGATCCCGGTCGCTGGCCGAGGCCGGTTACCACGTTCTTGCCCCCGACCAGCGCGGCTACGGCGGCTCGTCGCGTCCCGACGCCGTCGAGGCCTACGACATCACCGCACTCACCGCAGACGTGGTGGGCCTGCTCGACGACGTGGGCGCCGAGCGCGCCGCGGTGATCGGGCACGACCTGGGGCGCCGTGGTGGCCTGGAATATGCCGCTGCTGCACCCCGACCGGGTGGCGGCGGTGGCCGGGCTGAGCGTGCCGCCGATACCGCGGCCGCTGACGCCGCCCACCGAGGCCTTCCGGGGCATCTTCGGCGAGAACTTCTTCTACATCCTCTACTTCCAGGAGCCCGGCGTGGCCGACGCCGAGCTGGCCAAGGATCCCCGGCCGCACGATGCGCCGGATGTCTGGCCGGCATGCGCGCGCCCGCCGACGAGACCGCGGCGCTGCGGATGCTGGCGCCGGGACCGGAGGGGTTCGTCGACCGGCTGCCCGAACCCGAGCGGCTGCCGGACTGGCTCTCCCCGGCCGAATTCGACCACTACGTCGAGGAGTTCGGCCGCACCGGCTTCACCGGGCCGCTGAACTGGTACCGCAACTTCGACCGCAACTGGCACACCATGGCCCACCCGCCGGCCGCGACGATCAGCGTCCCGGCGTTGTTCGTCGGCGGCACCGCCGACCCGGTGCTCGGCTTCACCCGGGTGGACCGGGCCAGAGAGGTCGCCACCGGCCCGTACCACCAGGTGATGCTCGACGGTGCCGGGCACTGGATTCAGCAGGAACGTCCCGACGCGATCAATTCCGAACTGTTGACCTTCCTATCCGGATTGGAGTGGACATGACCTCGCGACGACCCCTGAACTTCGGCGTCTTCCTGACGCCGTTCCACCCCGTCGGCCAATCCCCCACGGTCGCACTGGAATACGACCTGGACCGCACGGTCGCCCTGGACCGGCTCGGGTTCGACGAGGTCTGGTTCGGCGAACACCATTCCGGCGGCTACGAGCTGATCGCCTGCCCGGAGGTGTTCATCGCCACCGCCGCCGAGCGCACCAAACACATCCGGCTGGGCACCGGGGTGGTCTCCCTGCCCTACCACCACCCGCTGATGCTGGCCGACCGCTGGGTGCTGCTGGACCACCTCACCCGCGGGCCGGGTGATGTTCGGGACCGGCCCCGGCGCGCTGCCGTCGGACGCCTACATGATGGGCATCGACCCGGTCGAACAGCGGCGGATGATGCAGGAGTCGCTCGAGGCCATCCTGGCGCTGTTCCGCGCCGGCCCCGACGAGCGCATCGACCGCCACTCGCGACTGGTTCACCCTGCGCGACGCCGCACTGCACATCCGGCCCTACACCTGGCCCTATCCCGAAATATCCACCGCGGCAATGGTTTCCCCGTCCGGACCACGGCTGGCCGGGACGTTGGGCACCTCGCTGCTGTCGCTGTCGATGTCGGTGCCCGGCGGGTACGCCGCGGTGGAGACCGCCTGGCAGATCGTCGTCGAACAGGCCGCCAAGGCTGGCCGGCCCGGAGCCGGACCGGACCAACTGGCGGGTGCTGGGCATCGTGCACCTGGCCGACACCCGCGAGCAGGCCATCGACGACTGCACCTACGGGCTGCAGGACTTCGCCGACTACTTCGGCGCGGCGGGGTTCGTCCCGCTGTCCAACACGGTCGAGGAGGCGCCCGGTCCCCGCGGCGAGTTCGTCGCCGACTATGCGGCGCAGGGCAGCTGCTGTATCGGCACGCCCGACGACGCCATCGCCTACATCACCGATCTGCTGGACCGCTCCGGCGGGTTCGGCACCTTCCTGATGCTCGGCCACGACTGGGCCGACCCGCAGGCGACCTAGCACTCCTATGAACTGTTCGCCCGAAAGGTGCATGCCGCACTTCAAGGGTCAGCTGCGGGCCGCCGAGGCCTCCCACGAGTGGGCCAAGGACATGCGCGGCGACCTGCTCGGGCCGCGCCGGCGAGGCGATGGCCAAGGCCATCGGCGAGCACACCGCCGAAGCGGCCGGAAAGCCGTGCCTAGGAAGCTGCCGATGCCGCGCTACGTGGCAGCATGCTCGCTGCCGCGACGTCGTCGTCTCGAATTGTCGCGTTCGGCCAGCCAGTGCGGGGTGAGCCGTCGCGGCGGCTGGCCGGGTGTGACTCCACCGCAGGCCCGGTCGGTCAGAACCCGCGCCAGGTCACCGTCGTCGGCTCCGGCGAGGTCCAGGGCGTGCCCGGACACCCTGACCGTCGACGTCGGCATCGAGTTCCTCGCGCCCGACGTCACCGCGGCGATGAACCAGACCAACGACCGCCAGCAGGCCGTCATCAACGCCCTCAGCGGCGGCGGTATCGACGCAAGGACATCAGCACCACGCAGGTGAGCCTGCAGCCGCAGTACGGCGACAACTCGGTGATCACCGGATACCGGGCGAGCAACTCGATCCAGGTCAAGATCCGCAAGCTGGACAAGGCCTCACAGGCACTGGCGGCGATCGTCGGCGCCGGCGGCGACGCCACCCGGATCAACTCGGTGAGCTACTCGATCGAGGACGACTCGAAGCTGGTGCGCGACGCCCGGGCGCGGGCGTTCAACGACGCCAAGGACCGCGCCCAGCAGTACGCCGAGCTGTCCGGGCTGTCGCTGGGCAAGGTGATCTCGGTGTCGGAGGTCCCGGGCGGTTCGGCACCGCCGCCGCCGCCGATGCCGATGCCGCGCGGCGCGATGGCCATGCGAGGTGCCGTTGCAGCCGGGCGAGCAGACGGTCAGCTTCGCGGTGACGGGGTCTGGGAACTGACGTAGCCGCGCGCGTGCGCTAGTGCTGGTAGACCTTCGGGTCCAGCGTGCCGATGTAGGCAGGTCGCGGTAGCGCTCGGCGTAGTCCAGGCCGTACCCGACGACGAACTCGTTGGGGATGTCGAACCCGACGTAGGCGATGTCGACGGTGGAGCGCACGGCGTCGGGTTTGCGCAGCAGCGTGCACACCTGCAGCGACCGCGGATGGCGGGTGGCCAGATTGCGCAGCAGCCACGACAGGGTCAGCCCGGAGTCGACGATGTCCTCGACGATGAGCACGTCGCGGTCGTGGATGTCGCGGTCGAGATCCTTGAGGATGCGCACCACGCCCGACGACGAGGTGGACGAGCCGTAGGAGCTGACCGCCATGAACTCCAGCTGGGTCGGCACCGGTATCGCCCGGGCCAGGTCGGTGACGAACATCACCGCACCCTTGAGGACGGTGACCAGCAGCAGGTCCTGCCCGGCCAGCTTGCCGTCGCCGTAGTCGCGGCCGACGCAGCGCGGCCAGTTCGGCGGTGCGGGCCTGAATCTGCGTCTTCGGACAGCAAAACCGACTTGATGTCCCCGGGATACAGGTCGTGCTCCGACACGACCACAGCGTGCCATGCGCGAGCCTCAACGACCAATCACACGGCTTCGGAGTACAGCACCAGCGCGCCGTCGCGCCGCGCCGGCGAACAGCCTGCGGTGCCGCAGATCCGAGCCGACGGCCACGCCGCCCTGCCCGCGCCAGGCGGTCACCAGCGCGTCGACCGCACGGATCTGCTTGTCGCTCAGCCCGCTCGCGCCGCCGGCGAGCAGCCAGGCCCGGATCACCCGGCGGCGCACCGCGGCGGGCAGCGGCTCCAGCGCCGCGACCGCCAAAGCGTCTCCGTCCGAGCGGGCAGCGGCGAGCGCGTGCTCCGCGAGCGCGTCGAGGGCGTCGGTGTCCTCGCGCAGGGCGGCGGCGGTGCGGGCCAGCGCTTCGGCCACCCCACCGCCGAGGACGTCCTCGAGCAGCGGCAGCACCTCGCTGCGCAGCCGGACCCGGGTGAAGCGGCGGTCGCTGTTGTGCGGGTCGCCCAGGCGGTGAGTGCCGAGTTCGGCGCACACGGCGTGGGTGAGGGTGCGCCGCACCCCCAGTAGCGGTCGGTACCACGGCGGGTCGGCGGCCCGCATGCCGGCGATCGAGCGCGCACCCGATCCGCGGCCCAGGCCCAGCAGCACCGTCTCGGCCTGGTCGTCGAGGGTGTGGGCGAGCAGCACCGGCGCCCCGGCCCGGGCCGCTGTCCAGCGCGGCGTAGCGGGCCGTGCGGGCGGCGGCCTCCGGGCCGCCGTCGGTGCCGACCTGCACCCGCAGCACCTGGGCCGCCGACGCAGCCCAGTTCGAGGGCCTGCTGGCGGGCCGTCTCGGCGACCGCGTCCGAGCCTGGCTGCAGGCCGTGGTCGACGACCAGCGCGGTGGTCGGCAGCAGCGGGCGCCGCCGCGGCAGCCAGGGCCAGCGAGTCCGGGCCGCCGGACAGCGCCACACACCAGGACGGCGAGTCGGCGAGCCGAGCTGGTCGCGAAGCCGGCCACGGCGCCGCGCAGCTCGGCTAGAGCACCCGGTCGATCCACCGCTGCGGGTCTTCGATCTCGTCGGGCAGCGGCAGCGTGTCGGGGCCCGACCACACCGCGTTGAACCGGTCCATCCCGACCCGGCCCACCACGGCGTCGACGAACGCCTTGCCGCGGGTGTACTGGCTGAGCTTGGCGTCCACGCCGAGCAGCGCGCGCAGCAGACGCTGCAGCGGCGGCTGCTTGCGGCTGCGCCGTTGGTCGAACCGGTGCCGGATGCTCTCCACCGACGGCACGACCGCCGGGCCCGACCGCGTCCATCACGTGATCGGCGTGGCCTTCGAGCAGGGTGCCCAGCACCAGCAACCGGTCCAGCGCCTGCGCGTTGCGGCTCGGACTGCACCGCCCGCATGAAGCCGAGGATGCCCGCGTTGTTCGGGGCCGGGCGGCGTCCCCGGCCGTTGCGCCGTCCCTGACGAACTCGGCCAGCCGGCCGATCACCTGACCGACATCGTCGCCGCCCTCGGAGGTCAGCACCGCGAGCGCATCCGACATGTGGTGTGCCAGCCAGGGATTGGCGCTGAACTGCACCCGGTGGGTGACCTCGTGCAGGCACACCCAGAGCCGGAAGTCGCGCGGACTCACCCGCAGCTGACGCTCGACGGCGATGACGTTCGGATAGACCAGCAGCAGCACGCCGGGCTCCCCGGCCGCACCGGCGAACGGGTCGTACTGGCCGAGGATGCCCGAGGAGATGAACGCCAGCACCGCGCCGGTCTGGGCGCCGGTCACCCGGCCGGTGACGATGTTGCTCGGCTTGTCGGTGCCGCCGGTCATCACCCGCATCGAGTCGGAGGCAGCCCGGATCCACTCCCCGCGGTCGACGATGCGGGCCTCGGGCACCGGGGCGTCGCTGCCCAGCCGGGTGACGTCACGCACCGGGCTCTCGGCGGCGCGGGCGGCGGCGGACAGTTCCTCGATGGTCTGGCGGCGGGTGTAGTCGGTCGACGGCGGCCCGGGCCGGGCCAGCCACGCGCCGACGGTGCCCGCGAACCCCCAGTCGACGGCGCGCCCGACGGTCAGCTGCTCGCTCATGCGCCGCAGCCGCAGGTGCGCAGCGCGCCGGCCAGCGCATCGATGGCGGTGCGGCCCGTCGGGCCGGCGTCGTTGGAGATGAAGGCGAAGGTCAGCACCCGGCCGCCGGCGTCGGTGACGATGCCGGCCAGGGAGTTGGTTCCGGTCAGCGATCCGGTCTTGGCCCGCAGCCAGCCGGCGGGCGATGTCCTCGGCGTCGCCGGCGAGGAAGCGGTCCGACAGGGTGCCGCTGCCGCCGGCGATCGGCAACAGGTCCACCAGCGGACGAAGCGCGGGCTGGTCGGGGCCCGCGGCCGCGTTGACGACCTCGTCCAGGGTCTTGGCCGTCAACCGGTCGATGACCGACAGGCCGCTGGAGTCCACCAGCGTGGCACCGGTGACGTCGACGCCGGCCGAGGCCAGCTTGCTGGTCACCGCGTCGACGGCGCCGGCGAAGCTCAGCGGCCGGCCGGTGGCCTTCGCCACCTCCCGGGCGATGGTCTCGGCCATCACGTTGTCGGAGGCGTTCATCATCTGGCGGAGCCGTTCCATCAGCGGCGCGGACTGCACGGCGGCCAGTTGCCGGCCGCCGGGTGGGCCCGGGGCGAAGGTGACGGTGGCCGGGTCCACCCGCAACGCCGTCGCCAGTGCCCGACCCGCGTCCAACGCCGGTGTGGTGGAGCGCCGCGACTCGTCGGTGGTCGGCTGGGTGCGGCCGGCGTCGACCATCACCGCCTGGATCGGGGCGATGTCGCCGCCGTCGATGTCGGCGGGGTCCCACCCGGGCGCGAAGTCGGGTCCGGAGAACAGCGACATGTCCACCTGCACGGCGGTCGGGGTGATTCCGCTGCGGCGCACCTGGTCGGCCAGGTCGCTGATCCGGGCCGCCCCGCGATACCAGGAGTCCTGGCCCGGCGGCGCGGCCGACAGCACCGGGTCGCCACCGCCGACGAGCACCACCACACCCGGCTGACGGGTCTGGTCGGCGGCCACGACGGTGGTGGTGACGCGTTCGTCGCGGTCCAGGGTGAGCAACGCGGCCCCGGCGGTGAGCACCTTGTTCGTCGACGCCGGCTGCATCGGCAGCCCCGAGCGCTGCTCCCAGATCTGGGCGCCCGTCTTGGCGTCGGTGATGCGGCCGGTGACGTTGCCCAGGTTCGGATCGGCGACCGGTGCGGCCAGCGCCGCCGTCATCCCGGCGGCGGTCGGGATCCCGGCCGAATCGGACACCGGCACGACGGCGGGGCTGGCGCTGGCGGGCGGCCGCGCGGCGGGGCCCTGCGCGCTGCTGGTGTTACCCCCCGAGGTCATCACGGCGGCCACCGCCACGACGACCGCGACCAGCGCGATCACCGCCACGGCGAGCACCACATGCGTGGAGCGACGCCACCGAAGGGGACTCATCACTCTCCTGACTGGCTCGGGTGGTTGGTCCCTATTGTGCCCAACCACCCTGTAGCGCAGGGTATCGCTCTATTAGGGTTAGGCCGCGTCGCCACCGGGCGACCCGGACAGTCAGAAGGAGCCGTACGGTGCAGTTCGACGTCACCATCGAGATCCCGCGCGGCCAGCGCAACAAGTACGAGATCGACCACGAAACCGGGCGGGTGCGGCTGGACCGCTACCTCTACACCCCGATGGCCTACCCGGCCGACTACGGCTTCATCGAGAACACCCTGGGCAACGACGGCGACCCGCTCGACGCGATGGTGCTGCTGCCCAAGCCGGTGTTCCCCGGCGTGGTCATCGAGGCCCGGCCGGTGGCGATGTTCCAGATGGTCGACGAGGCCGGCGGCGACGACAAGGTGCTCTGCGTGCCGGCCGGTGACCCGCGCTGGGACCACATCGTCGACCTGCACGACGTGCCCGACCTCGAACTGGAGGGCATCAAGCACTTCTTCATGCACTACAAGGACCTCGAGCCGGGCAAGTTCGTCAAGGCCGCCGACTGGGTGGGCCGCGCCGAGGCCGAGGCCGAGGTGGAGCGGTCCCGCGAGCGCTTCACGGCCGGCGGGCACTAAACCCGTCTGTGACGGGTGGCACACGCCCGCCCGAGAGTTTGCGTGGCCGTAACATTCAGTAACGCCGTTGTGCTTTCCACGGCCGACTATTGCGATGTGTTGATGCATCAGGGCATCGGACTCGATGCCTTCAACGAGCTGCCGACCAAGAAGGCCGTGCACGCGTTGTATGAGTGCTGCAACAGCGTGGTGCTGGCCCGCGACCTGGCCCGAGGCCGGCCGTACGCCGACCACAACGCCCTGTTCCGCAAGGCCGACGCGCTGCTGTTCTCGCTGTCCGAGCAATCGATCGACGACATCCTGCAGGCCTACCCCTACGTCGGCAGCCGGCCGCGGAGCACCAAGTCCAAGGCCGAACAGTGCTCGGTGTGGGACGAGCGCGACGACGTGATGGCGAACCTGAACCGCGCCGCCCGAGACTATTCGGCAGAGTTCGGCTTCGACTTCGTCATGCACGTCGGCGCCCTGGCCCCCGACTGCCGGGTCGAATCCGTCATCGCGGCGATCGACGACCGGATGCATCACGACCTGGAGACCGAGCGCAAGGTCGTTCGCAACGAGCTCGCCAAGATCAACCGCAGCCGGCTGGAGCGGATGCTCGGCCCCGAGGGCGGCTACGACAACTGGGGCTGACCCCTCTCGTCCTCGGGCCGAACGTGGATTACCCCCACGCGTCGATGCGAAAAGCGTGGCGGTATTCCGCGTTCGCGCCGTCGGCGCCCCTACAGTTGGCAGGCGTGGCCCTGCCGATTGATCCTGAACTCCTATCTTTCCTGCAACCGCTGATGGCTGCCGCCGCCGAGTTGCCGCCGCCGGCGGTCGGTGACATCGCCACTCGGCGCGAACGGGCCGTTCCGTTCTTCGCGATGCTCGCCGGCGTCCGGGCACCGGTCGGCGGTGTCGATGTCACGCCGTACAGCCTCACCACGGCCGACGGCGCCGAGTTGGCGCTGCGATGGTACGTGCCGTCCGGATCGGAGCCACCCGGCAGCGCGGTGCTCTACCTGCACGGCGGCGGAATGATCTAC
Source organism: uncultured Actinomycetota bacterium (assembly GCA_963753095.1). Classification (GTDB taxonomy): domain Bacteria; phylum Actinomycetota; class Actinomycetes; order Mycobacteriales; family Mycobacteriaceae; genus Mycobacterium. The sequence goes on along the minus strand of CAVWBC010000014.1, from coordinate 91,796 downwards.
AGCCTGGCCGAAACCGCTGCGCTCTACGACGCCGCGGTGCGGAGCTACGTCGCGGCGTCCGGGGTGCCGATGTTGACGGTGGATTACCGCGTGGCGCCTGAACATTCGCATCCGATCCCGGTCGAGGACTGCTACGCCGCGCTGTGCTGGCTCGCCGAACACGCAGCCGAGTTCGGGGTGGATCCGGCCCGGCTGGCGGTGGCCGGTGACAGCGCCGGCGGCGGGCTGGCGACCGGGGTGGCGCTGCTCTCCCGCGACCGCGGCGGCCCGGCCCTGGCCCTTCAGCTGCTGATCTATCCGATGCTCGACGACCGCACCCGCACCCCCGACCCGGAGCTGCCCGCGGATCTTCTGACTTGGACCTACGCCGACAATGTCACCGGCTGGGACGCGCTGCTCGGGCAGTCGGCGGGCGGCCACGACGTGCCGGCCTACGCGGCACCGGCTCGCGCCGAGGACCTCTCCGGTCTGCCGCCGACGTATCTCGACGTCGGCGATCTCGACATCTTCCGTGACGAGGACATCGACTACGTCCGAAGGCTTTCCGCGGCCGGAGTGGCCACCGAACTTCATCTGCATCCGGGCTGCCCGCACGCGTTCGAGGGGCTGGCGCCCGACGCCGGCGTCTCGAAACGGGTGATCGCCGACCGGGTGCGCCGACTGCGCGCGCTCTAGGCGAGGCGACGAACATGACCGACAGACCACCCCTGCCACCCTTCACCGACGAGACCGCCGTCCAGAAGGTGCGCCTCGCCGAGGACGGCTGGAACAGCCGCGACCCCGCGCGGGTGGCACAGGCCTATACCGAGGACAGTTGGTGGCGCAACAGGTCGGTGTTCCTACAGGGGCGCGCCGAGATCATCGAGTTCCTCACCGCCAAATGGCAACGCGAACTCGACTATCGGCTCATCAAGGAACTGTGGGCGCAGTCCGGTCATCGCATCGCCGTCCGCTTCTGCTACGAGTATCACGATCCGGACGGGCGATGGTTCCGCGCCTACGGCAACGAGAACTGGCAGTTCGACGACGACGGGCTGATGCGGTGGCGGCACGCCAGCATCAACGACGTTCCGATCGAGCAGTCCGCCCGCCTGTTTCACTGGACCGCCCCGGGTGCGCGGCCCGCGGACCATCCGGGGCTGACCGAACTCGGGCTCTGATCGGCCCTAGCACCGGTCGGCCCTGGCGGCTCGCCTGCGCGCGACCGGCCCTGTGCCCGTTGCGAACTCGGCGATCAAACCGGCCAGCACATCCGGCTGGTCGATCATCGAGAACGTTCGCGCGTTCTCGATGACCTCAAACCGGGCGTTGGGCAACACGTGCGCGAGCCGGCGGCCGTCGTCGAGCGGAAAGAACAGGTCGTCGGCGGACCAGGCGATCAGCGCGGGCTTGGTGAACTGCGGCAGACGGGCTGCGGCGTCGAGGGTGTCCTGCCGTTGCAGCGACCCGGTGAAACGGCGCAGGTCCTCGGCGATGCCGTTGTCGCGCACCACGTTCCGGGTCCACTCCGAGGTCAGGTGATCCAGGTCGCCGTGCGACAGCGCGCCGTAGGCGCGGCGGCGGCCGATCTTGGTACGCATGGTCTTGAGGCCGGCGCGGAACAGCGGCGCCACCTTGGCCGCCGCGATCAGCGGAGTCAGGATCGGCGGGGGGAAGTGCTCGAACGCATCGCAACTGGTCAGGACCAGCGCGCCGACCCGGTCACCGAACTCTCCCGCGACGATCTGGGTGATCGCGCCGCCGGTGTCGTTGCCGACCAGGACGACGTCGTCGAGCTCGAGCGCGGTGAGGAACTCGCCGACCATGGCGGCGACCCCGCGCATCGTCAGCGTCGCCGTCGGCCGCATGGCTTCGGTGTGGCCGCCCAGCGGCCAAGTGGGGGCGATGCAGCGCAGGCCGTGCTGGGCCAGTCGCTCGGAGAGCGGTCGCCACAGCGATCCGCCCATCGCGTAGCCGTGGACGAAGACGACCGGGCGGCCACTGGACGGGCCCGCCACGTCGTAATGGATGGTTCCGCCGCTGAGCTCTACGGTGTGCATAATCAACCTCCGGGTGGGTTACATACAGACAGAATGTACGTAAGATACCGACAGACTGATTGGAAATGCAAGACCCTATGACGATCAGGCGTACCCAGGCGCAACGTTCCGCCGCCACCCAGGACGCGCTGCGCGCCGCGGCGCGCGCACTGTGGGGTGAGCGCGGCTACGCCGACGTGGGGACGCCGGAGATCGCCGCGCGGGCCGGTGTCACCCGCGGGGCGATGTATCACCAGTACGCCGACAAGGCCGCCTTGTTCCTCGATGTCGTCGAGACGGTCGAAGCCGACGTGATGGCGCGCCTCGGCGCCGCCGTGGTGGCCGAGGCGCCGGAGAGCCCCGCGGCCGCGCTGCACGCCGCGGTCGATGCCTGGCTGGATATCTCCGCCGAACGGGAAATCCGTCAGCTGATACTCGTGGACGCTCCTAATGTGCTGGGCTGGAACGGTTTTCGCGATATCGCCGAGCGATACAGCCTGGGGATGACGGAGCAGCTGCTACAAGCCGCGATCGACGCCGGCGAGCTCGAAGATCAGCCGGTGCGCCCGCTGGCGCACATCCTGATCGGCGCCATGGATGCCGCCGCCATGACCATCGCCAACGCGCCCGACCCCGATGCGTCGCGTGCCGAGGTCCGCCGCGCATTGCACGCCGTCGTCAACGGGATGCTGCGCGGGCGAGGATGACGATCGAGGCCTGACTCTCACGCGGCGGGGATACGCAGGCGCCGATGGACACCGTGGGCGTGCGGCCGCACATCGCCGTCGGGGGTTGCCGCGATCAGGGTCACGCCGTCGGCGACCCCGGCGACGTAGAGATCGGCCACCAGCCCAGCCAGCCCGTCCACGGTGCCGACGTACTGCACGGTCGGTGGTCCGTCCTGCGCCGAGATCGCGGCCAGCGCGATACGCCAGTCATCGGCCACCGACACGGCGACGTCGAGAATCACGGGTACATCGGCGGCAGCCGGCGCCGGCGGCGCTGGGCCTCCTGCAGATCCTGTGCGCTCAACCAGACCACGGGGCGCCCTCCCGCGGTGAGCTCGCTCCAGGTGCCCGTCGGGTCGGTGACGAACACCCGCGGGCAGTCCCGACCGCGCATCCGCTTCTCCGGCATGAGGCCACGCTAGGCAGCCGACCGCGGCTCGCCAACGGTTGCGCTCAGGACGACGCGAACAGCTGCCGCTCAGCCCTTGTCGAGCGAACGCGTCTTCATGAGGCTGGCCACCATCGTGAGGAACAAGGTCAGGATGATCACCGCGAGGCTCAGCAGCGTCGGGATCTCCGGCACGGTCAGACCCTCACCGCCGTTGATGAACGGCAGCTCGTTCTCGTGCAGCGCGTGCAGGATCAATTTCACGCCGATGAACAGCAGGATGAACGCCAACCCCTGCGAGAGGTACACCAGCCGGTTCAGCAGATCGCCCAGCAGGAAGTACAACTGCCGCAGGCCCATCAGCGCGAACAGGTTCGCGGTGAACACGATGTAGGGCTCGCGCGTCAGCCCGTAGATGGCCGGGATGGAATCCAGCGCGAAGAGCAGGTCGGTGGTGCCGAGCGCGACGATCACCAGGAACATCGGCGTCATCAGCCGCTTGGAGCCCTCCTTGACGTAGAGCTTGAGTCCGTCCCACGTGTCGGTGGTGTTCAGGTGGGTCTTGGCGAACCGGACGACGAAGTTGTCTGCGTCATCGTCGTGCTCGGTGTCGCGGGCCAGCCGGATCGCGGTGTAGACCAGGAACGCCCCGAAGAGGTAGAACATCCACGAAAACCGTTCGATGGCAACGGCTCCCAGCGCGATGAAGATGCCGCGGAATATCAGCGCGAGCACGATGCCGACGAGCAGTGCCTGTTGTTGGTAGACCTTGGGCACGTTGAAGCTGGCCATGATGATGATGAAGAGGAACAGGTTGTCCACCGACAGGCTGTATTCGGTGAGCCAGCCCGCGAAGAACTCCAGCCCGAACTGGCCGCCGTGGAAGTTCCACACCCAGATGCCGAACGCGATGGCCAGCCCGACGTAGAAGGACAGCGCGATGGCGCATTCCCGCATGGTGGGTTCGTGCGGTCGGCGCGCGATGAACACGATGTCGAACACCAGGACGGCGAGCGTCACTCCGAGAGTGATGATCCACTCGAGCTGGGACACGTTCACAACAGAGACCTCCGGCCGTCACAAAACGCCCGAGGTCTCTTCCGCCCCGCCGAGCGAGGCCCGCGGCACCGGTCGGCCGATAGACGGCCAACGTGGTGACGACACCGCAGCGAAGGAATACTCCCCTCTTGCCGTCGAGTCTTTCAGGCCGGGGCGGCGCGCGCCAACCTGGGGCGGCAGTATTGGCCCGTGAGCACCACCGCACTGCCCGGCGTCTTCGGCGACGTGCAACCGCTGCTCGAGCACTACGGCTACCTGGCCGTCGGCGGCTTCGTGCTGCTGGAGGACTTCGGTGTGCCCGTGCCCGGCGAGGCGATCCTGATCGCGGCGTCGGTGCTGGCCGGTACCGGACACCTGAACATCGCGGCGGTAGTCGTGGTGGCGGTGCTGGGCGCCGTCATCGGCGACAACATCGGTTTCGCGCTGGGGCACTTCGGCGGGCGCCCCCTGGTCGAGCGGTTCGGACGATATGTTTTCCTCACCCCACAGCGACTCGACCGCGCCGAGGCGTACTTCAACTCCCGCGGCGGCAAGCTCGTCACCATCGCCCGCTTCGTCGAGGGGCTGCGCCAGATCAACGGGTTCCTGGCCGGGATGGTCGGTATGCACTGGGCGAAGTTCCTGGCCTTCAACACCCTTGGCGCCGTGCTGTGGGTCGGCACCTGGTCGGCGGTCGGCTATTTCGCCGGCGATCACATCGAGACGATCTACGGTGCGTTCGACCGCTACAAGTGGTTGGCGATCGCAGCACTGGCCGTGCTCGCCGGGATTGTCGTGACTCGCCGCGTCCGGCGGCGCCACGCCGAAACAGCCGCCTAGTATCCACACCGTGGCGATGCCGGAAGTTCCCGCTCAGTACCTGCTCTCCGAGGACGCTCCGGCCCCGCGCACGCTGGTCGACATCCTCTACGACACCGCTGCCCGCTACCCCGAGGCCGCGGCCATCGACGACGGCGAGGTCCAGCTCACCTACGCCGAGATGATCGCCGACATCGAGGACAGCGTGGCATGGCTGGCCGCGCGGGGCATCGGCCGCGGCGATCGCATCGGGATCCGGATGCCCTCGGGCAGCTATGCGCTGTACGTGGCGATCCTGTCCGCCCTCAGCGCCGGTGCCGCCTACGTGCCCGTCGACGCCGACGACCCCGACGAGCGCGCGGAGATGGTGTTCACCGAAGCCGACGTGGTGGCCGTCATCACCGAACACGGTCTGCTGCGCGGTCCCGGTTCGTCGCGCGGATGGCGGGCCGCCGCGCCGTTGGGCCGCGACGACGCGTGGATCATCTTCACCTCCGGCTCCACCGGCACCCCCAAGGGTGTCGCGGTGACGCACCGAAACGCGGCGGCGTTCGTCGACGCCGAGGCCCAGATGTTCCTGCAGGACAACCCGATCGGGCCCGGCGACCGGGTGCTGGCGGGGCTGTCGGTGGCCTTCGACGCCTCATGTGAGGAGATGTGGCTGGCCTGGCGGCACGGGGCGTGCCTGGTGCCGGCCCCGCGGGCGCTGGTGCGCAGCGGCATGGACCTGGGGCCGTGGCTGGTCTCCCGCGATGTGACGATCGTCTCGACGGTGCCCACCCTGGCGTCGCTGTGGCCGGCCGAGGCGCTCGAGGCGGTGCGGCTGCTGATCTTCGGCGGCGAGGCCTGCCCACCCGAACTCGGGGAACGCCTGGCGGTGGACGGCCGCGAGGTGTGGAACACCTACGGCCCCACCGAGGCCACCGTCGTCGCCTGCGCGGCGAAGCTCGACGGCCGCTCGCCGGTGAGCATCGGCCTGCCGCTGCCGGGCTGGGACCTGGCCGTCGTCGACAAGACCGGTACCCCCGTCGGGTTGGGCGAGGTCGGCGAGCTGGTGATCGGCGGCGTCGGCCTGGCCCGCTACCTGGACCCGGAGAAGGACGCCGAGAAGTACGCCCCGCTGCCGACGCTGGGGTGGGATCGCGCCTACCGCAGCGGCGACCTGGTGCGACTCGAGGCCGACGGACTGTACTTCCAGGGCCGCGCCGACGATCAGGTGAAGGTGGGCGGCCGGCGCATCGAGCTCGGCGAGGTGGACTCGGCGCTGGTGCACCTGCCCGGGGTCAGCGGCGGCGCGGCCGCGGTCCGGCGCACCGCCAGCGGCACCCCGCTGCTGGTCGGGTACATCGCCAGCGCCAACCCGAACTTCGACCTGGCCGAAGCGCGCACACAGCTGGCGCAGAGCCTGCCCGCCGCGCTGGTGCCGCGCCTGGTGCTGGTCGACGAACTGCCCACCCGCACCTCGGGGAAGGTGGACCGCGACGCGCTGCCCTGGCCGCCGCCCGGCGCCGCCGAGGACGACGCCCCCGACCTCGGTGGCACCATGGGTTGGCTGGCGGGGCTGTGGCGCGACGTCCTCGGCGCGGTGGTCGACGGACCGGAGGCCGACTTCTTCGCACTCGGCGGCGGCTCCCTGTCGGCGGCCCAGCTGGTGGCCGTGCTGCGCAACCGCTATCCGCAGCTGACCGTCGCCCAGCTCTACGACCATCCCCGGCTGGGCTCGCTCGCCGGGTTCCTCGACGAGATGGACCCGCCGCTGGCCGTCGCGCCGCGCGCCGTCACCCCGACCCCCGCCGCGACCGGGATCGTCCAGGTGCTGCTGTCGGTTCCGCTGGCCACCCTCACCGGTCTGCAGTGGCTGACCTGGCTGGCACTGATCAACAGCGTGGCCGCCCGGGTTCACCCGCTGCCGTGGCTGGCACCGCTGAACTGGTGGCTGGTGGCGGTGGCGTTCGTGGTGTTCATCACGCCGATCGGGCGGATGGGCATCGCGGTGCTGGGCGCCCGGATGCTGTTGTCGGGTCTGCAGCCGGGCACCTATCGCCGCGGCGGACCGGAGCATCTGCGAGTGTGGCTGGCCGAACGGCTGGCCGATGCCAGCGGCGCGGAGAACCTGGCCGGGGCGCCGTGGCTGGTGTACTACGCCCGGGCGCTGGGTAACAAGGTCGGCAAGGGCGTGGATCTGCACTCGGCGCCGCCGGTGACCGGGATGCTGCAGTTGGGCCATCGGAGTTCCATCGAGCCGGAGGTGGACCTGACCGGGCACTGGATCGACGGCGACGAGTTCCACGTCGGCCCGGTCACCGTGGGCAACGACTCGACGGTCGGCGCGCGCACCACCCTGTTCCCCGGCTCGGTGGTGGGCAAGAACGCCGACGTCGCACCCGGCTCCGGCGTCGTCGGAAAGGTCAAGAACGGGCAGTACTGGAAGGGCTCACCGGCGGTGAAATCCGGTAAGGCCCGGCATCCCTGGCCCGAGCACCGGCCGCCGCGGGCCGCCCAATGGGTGACCGTCTACGGGGTGACCTCCGTGCTGCTCGGCGCGCTGCCGCTGGCGGCATTGGCCGCGGGCCTGGCCGTGTTGGTCTGGGTGGCCCGGCACACCACCACACTTGGCGCCGCGGTCGCCGCCGCCGCGCCCTGGATTCCGGTGGCCACCCTCGCCGCGCTGGCCGTCTACACCGTGTTCACCGTCGTCGGGGTGCGACTGCTTTCACTCGGCCTGCGCGAGGGTTACCACCCGGTGCGAAGCCGCATCGGATGGCAACTGTGGGCCACCGAGCGGCTGATGGACGCCGCGCGCAACTACCTGTTCCCGATCTACGCGAGCCTGCTGACGCCGTGGTGGCTTCGCCTGCTGGGCGCCAAGATCGGGCGCAACACCGAGATCTCCACGGCGCTGCTGACGCCGAAGTTCACCGTCGTGGAGGACGGCGCATTCCTGGCCGACGACACCATGGTCGCGTCCTACGAACTCGGCGGCGGGTGGATCCACGTGGCGAAGGCCACCATCGGCAAGCGGGCGTTCCTGGGTAATTCCGGGATCACCCAGCCGGGCCGGCGGGTGCCCGACGACGGCCTGGTGGCAGTGCTCTCGGCCGCCCCGTACAAGTCCAAGCCCGGCTCGTCGTGGCTGGGTAGCCCGCCGATCCGGTTGCGCCGCCGCGCCGATCAGGCCGATGCCGCGCTGACCTACAGCCCACCGATGCGGCTGAAGGTGATGCGCGCCGCCGTCGAGACCTGCCGGCTGATCCCGGTGATGGTGACGTTCGCGATCGGGGTCGCGGTGCTGGTGAGCCTGCAGGCATTGGTGATCCGCCTCGGTTACGGCTGGGCCGCCCTGCTGTGTGGCGTGCTGCTGCTGGTGGCGGGTGCGGTCGCCGGTGGCGCCGCGGTGGCCGCCAAATGGCTTGTGGTGGGCCGGATCCGGGTCAGCGAGCATCCGCTGTGGTCGTCGTTCGTCTGGCGCAACGAGGTGTCGGACACGTTCGTCGAAACGGTGGCCGCCCCATGGTTCGCCCGCGCCGCCAGTGGCACACCGGTGATGAACCTGTGGCTGCGGGCGCTGGGCGCGAAGATCGGCCGCGGGGTGTGGTGCGAGACGTACTGGCTGCCCGAGGCGGATCTGGTGACGCTGGAGCGCGGCAGCACGGTGAACCGCGGATGCGTGGTGCAGACCCACCTGTTCCACGATCGCATCATGCGGATGGACACCGTGGTGGTCGAGGACGGCGCAACCCTGGGGCCGCACTGCGTCGCACTGCCGGCGGCGCGGATCGGCGCGAGCGCCACCGTGGGCCCGGCGTCGCTGGTGATGCGCGGCGACGAGGTGCCCCCGTCAACGCGGTGGCAGGGCAATCCCATTTCGCCCTGGTTCACATCGCGCAAGAAGTCCCGGGCCGAATCCCCCGAGCCGGAACCGGGGGAAACCGCCGCGTGAAACGGCCCATCAAGAAGGCCGCCAAGAAAGGCGCCGCCGCTCCGGTGATCGACCCGTACCTGCCCCGCAACGGCAACTTCGGGTACCGGGTCTCACGCTATGAACTCGACCTGGAGTACAAGGTCGCGATCAACCGGCTGGCCGGCTTGGCGACGATCACCGCGGTGACGCTGGCCTCGCTGCAGACGTTCACCCTCGACCTGTCCGACGCGCTCGCGGTGAACAAGGTGTCGGTGAACGGCCGCCGGCCCACCCACTTCCGCGGCTCGGGGGGCAAGCTGCACATCACCCTGGGTGCGCCGCTGCCCGCCGGGGCGGCGCTGTCGATCGCGGTGCGTTACGGCGGCTCACCCCGGCCCGTCCGAACCGTCTGGGGCGAAGTGGGTTTCGAGGAGCTGTCCAACGGTGTGCTGGTCGCCGGGCAGCCCAACGGCGCGGCGTCGTGGTTTCCCTGTGACGACCACCCCAGCGCAAAGGCAAGTTACCGCTTCCAGATCAGCACCGACAGTCCCTACCGCGCGGTGGCCAACGGCGAGCTGGTGTCCAAGCGGGTCCGCGCCGGGCACACGGTGTGGACCTACGAGCAGCCCGAGCCGACGTCGACGTATCTCGCCACCCTGCAGATCGGTCAGTACACCAGCCACACCCTGCCCAAGACGCCCGTGCCCATGCAGGCGGTGCTGCCGGATCGGTTGCGCGCCAACTTCGACCAGAGCTTCGCCCGGCAGCCGCAGATGATGAAGCTGTTCGTCAAGCTGTTCGGCCCGTATCCCCTGGCCAACGGATACACCGTCGTCGTCACCGACGATGATTTGGAGATTCCGCTTGAAGCGCAGGGGATTTCGATCTTCGGCGCCAATCACTGCGACGGCAGCCGCGGTTCCGAACGGCTGATCGCCCATGAGTTGGCGCACCAGTGGTTCGGCAACAGCGTCACCGCGCGGCGCTGGCGCGACATCTGGCTGCACGAGGGATTCGCCTGCTACGCAGAATGGTTGTGGTCGGAGAACTCCGGCGGCCGGTCGGCCGACGACTGGGCACGCCACTACCACCAGAAGCTGGTGACATCGCCGCAGAACCTGCTGCTGGCCGATCCGGGACCACGCGACATGTTCGACGACCGGGTCTACAAGCGCGGCGCGATCACGCTGCATGTGCTGCGCGGCACCCTCGGCGACGACAAGTTCTTCGAACTGTTGCGGGACTGGACGACCCGCTACCGGCACGGCACCGCGGTGACCGACGATTTCACCGGCCTGGCCGCCAAGTACGCCGAGGTGTCGCTGCGTCCCATCTGGGATGCCTGGCTGTATTCGCCTCGAGTTCCCCCCCTGTGACCGACGCAGGCGTGCCGGCAGGCCCGGTCGCGCGGGGCAGCGTCGCGCGGGTCGGCGCGGCCACCGTGATCACCGCGATCTGCGGTTACGCGGTGCTCTACCTCGCGGCACGTGCGCTGGACCCGGCCGGCTACTCGGTGTTCGCGGTGTTCTGGGGCGCAGTCGGTTTGGTCGGCGGGGCGGCGTCCGGGCTGTTGCAGGAAGCCACCCGGGAGGTGCGTGCCGGGGGCGAAGCCGAGCTGATCGAGGGGCCGCGCACCCGTCCGATGCGGGTCGCCGCCGGCGTCGGGATAGCCACGGCCCTGATCGCCGTGGGCACCGCGCCGCTGTGGGCGTCGCACGTGTTCGTCGAGGCAACGGGGCTCTCGGTAGGGCTGTTGTCGATCAGTCTGGCCGGATTCTGTCTGCACGCCACGCTGTTGGGGATGCTGGCCGGCGTCGGACGGTGGACGCTCTACGGCTCACTGATCGTCACCGACGCCGTCATCCGGGTGGTGATCGCCACCGCGACCTTCGTTCTGGGCTGGGGCCTGGCCGGGTTTCTGTGGGCGACCGTCGGTGGCGCGGTGGCCTGGCTGCTGATGCTGATCTGCTCCCCCGCCGCCCGGGCAGCCGCCGTGCTGCGCACCCCGGGCAGCACCCGCACCTTTCTCCGCGGCGCCTCGCATTCGATCGCCGCCGCGGGGGCCAGCGCGATCCTGGTGATGGGCTTTCCGGTTCTGCTGAAGGCCACCTCGGGTGAGCTCGGTGCCGCCGGTGGTGTGGTGATCCTGGCGGTGACGTTGACCCGGGCGCCGCTGCTGGTTCCGCTGACGGCGATGCAGGGCAACCTGATCGCGTACTTCGTCGATCACCGAGGCAACCGGTTGCGCGCACTGCTGGCCCCCGCCGCGGTGGTCGCCGTGGTCGGCACCGTCGGGGTGGCGGCCGGCGGGCTGCTCGGTCCGTGGCTGATCCGGGTGGCGTTCGGCGCCGCCTACCAGCCCGGCGGTGCGCTGCTGGCCTGGTTGACCGCGGGCGCGGTGTCGATCGCGCTGTTGACGATCACCGGTGCGGCGACGGTCGCCGCGGCGCTGCACCGCGCCTACTCGCTGGGGTGGGTGGGGGCCACCGTCGCCTCGGCGCTGCTGCTGACCCTGCCACTGGACCTGGCGACCCGGACCGTGGTGGCGCTGTTGTGCGGGCCGCTGGTGGGGATCGTCGTACATCTGGCCGCTCTGGGACGCGCCGCGCGCTGAGCCGCACCGGCCCAACGTGTAACTTGTGGTCATCGACACGCCTTATCGCGACGTCTGGATCATCGTTCCGGCGTTCAACGAAGCGCAGGTCATCGGTGACGTGATCGTGGACCTTCGCGCAGTTTTCGAGCACGTGGTGTGCGTCGACGACGGCAGCCGCGACGACACCGCGGACATCGCGCTGCACGCCGGCGCCGCAGTGGTGCGTCACCCGGTGAACCTGGGCCAGGGCGCGGCCATCCAGACCGGCGTCGAATACGCCCGCAGCCGCCCGGGCGCAGCGGTGTTCGTCACGTTCGACGCCGACGGCCAGCACCGGGTCAAGGATGTCGTCACCATGATCGACCGGCTGTCCAAGGGCGACGTCGACATCGTCATCGGCACCCGGTTCGCCGGGGCGACGGTCAGCCACACACCGCCGCTGAAGCGGCTGATCCTGCGCGCCGCCGCGTGGCTGAGCCCCAGCAGTCGCCGCTTGCATCTCACCGACGCCCACAACGGGTTGCGGGTGTTCGACAAGACCGTCGCCGACAGCCTCGAACTCACGATGAGCGGGATGAGTCACGCCAGCGAGTTCATCAAGCTCATCGACGAGAACCACTGGCGAGTGGCCGAGGAACCCGTCGAGATCCTCTATACCGAGTACTCGATGTCCAAGGGCCAGCCGCTGCTCAACGGGGTGAACATCGTCTTCGACGGGTTCCTGCGCGGAAGGATGCGCCGATGAACTGGATCCAGGTTCTGCTGATCGCGGCGGTCGTCGCGCTGCTGGTGTACCTGTTGCGGTCGCGGACCAATGCCAAGGCCAAGGCGTGGGTCAAGGTCGGCTACGTGGTGTTCGTGATCGCCGCGATCTACGCCATCATCCGCCCCGACGACACCACCGTGCTGGCCAACTGGCTGGGCGTCGCGCGCGGCACCGACCTGTTGTTCTACGCCCTGATCATCGCGTTCGTGTTCACCACGTTGAGCACCTATCTGAGATTCAAGGAACTGGAACTCAAATACGTCCGGCTCGCGCGCGCGGTCGCCCTGGAAGGCGCGCGGACACCCGAGAACTAGTCCGTGGTCTCCCGGAAATAGTCCACGGTTCGCCGCACCCCCTCCTCGAGGTTGACGCGGGGATGCCAGCCCAACACCATCTCCGCTTTGCGGACATCGAGGCAGGACCTGGTGAGGTCCCCGAGCCGCGGCGGGGCGAACTGCGGATCATCGGGGGCGCCAACCGCTTTCGCGACTGCGGTGTGCAGCGCCCGGTCGCTGGTCTCCAGCCCGGTGCCGATGTTGAAACGCTGGCCGCCGCCGGTCTTGCCGGAGGCGCGGACGAAGGCGTCGACGACGTCGTCGACGTAGACGTAGTCGCGGGTGTTGGACCCGTCGCCGAATACTTTGGTGGGCGAGCCCGCCAAGAGCGCCTTGGCGAAGATGGCCACCACGCCGGCCTCGCCGTGCGGATCCTGCCGCGGGCCGTAGACGTTGGCGGGCGCGATGTGCGCGCAATCCATGCCGTAGAGGTGGCGGAAGGTGTTGAGGTAGATCTCACCGGTGAGCTTGCCCGCGGCATACGGTGACGCCGGGTCCGGGGTGGCGGTCTCGTTGGTGGGGTAGTTCTTCGGCACGCCGTAGATCGAGCCGCCCGAGGACGTGTGCACCACCTTCCGCACGCCGGCCAGACGCGCCGCCTCCGCCAACCGCACCGTGCCGAGGACGTTGACTTCCGCATCGAACTGCGGGTCCTCCACCGAGCGCCGCACGTCGATCTGGGCGGCCAGGTGGTAGACCACTTCCGGCTTGTGCTCGGCCAGGACCGCGACCAGGTCGCTGCTGACGATGTCGGCCTCGACGAACTCGAACCCATCGTGGCGGCGGGCATCGTCGAGGTTGGCGGCCCGCCCGGTACTGAGGTTGTCGATGCCGACCACCGTGTTCCCGTCGGCCAGCAGGCGGTCGACCAGGGCTGATCCGATGAATCCGGCCGCGCCGGTGACCAGAGCCTGCATTCGGGTCACGATACCCATGACCCGTACAGTCGAGGCGATGGCTCCGACGACCCGGGTGGCGCGCGTGCCACCCGTCGCGGTCGCAGCCCTTGTCCTGATCGCACTGCAGTTGCTGGTTCGCGCGGTGCTGGCGTTCGGCGGCTACTTCTACTGGGACGACCTGATCCTGGTCGGACGGGCGGGCACCCAGGGACTTCTCTCGCCGGCGTATCTGTTCGACGACCACGACGGCCATGTCATGCCGGGTGCCTTCCTGCTGGCCGGGGTGATCACCCGGCTGGCACCCCTGGTCTGGACGTGGCCGGCGGTCAGCCTGGTGGTGCTGCAGCTGCTGGCGTCGCTGTCGCTGCTGCGGGCGCTACACGTGATCCTGGGCTGGCGACCGGTGCTGTTGATACCGCTGTGCTTCGCGCTGTTCACTCCGCTGGGGGTGCCGGGATTCGCATGGTGGGCGGCGGCACTGAACTCCCTGCCGATGCTGGCCGCGATGGCCTGGGCGTGTGCCGACGCGATCCTGTTGATCCGCACCGGCAACCAGCGGTACGCGGTCACCGCCGGGCTGGCGTATCTGGGTGGACTGCTGTTCTTCGAGAAGGCCGCCGTGATCCCGTTCGTGGCGTTCACCGTGGCGGCGCTGCTGTCTTACGTGCAGGGCGACTCCGCCGCGATGCGGACGGTGTGGCGCCGTGGTGCGCGGTTGTGGGTGGCCGCCCTGATGATCACCGCCGCCTGGGTGGTCGTGTATGTGGTCGTGGTCGATCAGCAGCGGTGGAGCTGGGATCTTTCGATGACGTGGGATCTGTTGCGCCGCTCGGTAACCCACGGGATCGTGCCCGGACTGGCCGGCGGCCCGTGGGAGTGGCAGCGCTGGGCCCCGGCATCGCCGTGGGGGGTGCCTCCGGTCTCGGTGAGGGTGCTCGGCTGGGCGGCACTGGCCGGCGCGGTGGGGGTGTCGTTGTTGCGCAAGAAGCGCATCGGGCCGGTGTGGCTGGCCGCCGCCGGGTACGCCATCGCCTGCCAGATCCCGATCTATCTGATGCGGTCCTCGAAGTTCACCGCGCTGGAACTGGCGCAGACCCTGCGCTACCTCCCCGACCTGGTGGTCGTGCTGGCACTGCTTGCGGCGGTGGGGTTGTGCGCACCGAACCGGCCGGGATCGCGGTGGCTGGACGCCTCCCGCGCGCGCACGGTCGGTGTGCTGGGCCTTGCCGCGGCGTTCACCGCCAGCAGCCTGTACTCCACCGCGACATTCCTGACCAGCTGGCAGGACAATCCGGCGAAGCCCTACCTGCAGAACGCCGTCCGCGGCCTGGCCGAGGCCCGCGCCTCCTCGGGTGCGCCACTGCTCGACCAGGAAGTCGACCCCCTGGTGCTGCAACGCGTGGCCGGGCCGGAGAACCTGGCGAGCCACATGTTCGCACTGATTCGCGACCGTCCCGAGTTCGCCGGCTACACAACGCAATTGCGCATGCTGGACCCCAGTGGAAGGCTGGTCGACGCCAACGTGACCTGGATTCGCACCATCGTGCCCGGTCCGATGCCGCGGTGCGGGTACTTCGTCCAGTCCGACTCTCGCCCGGACAGCGCGGTGCGGATGCCACTGGACGGGCCGCTGTTGCCGGCCGAGTGGACCGCCGAAATCAACTACCTGGCCAACAGTGAGGGCTCGATCCTGCTGTCACTGTCGGAAGGGCCGGCGACCAAGGTGAGCGTGCACCCCGGACTCAATCGGGTGTTCGTCCGGCTCTCCGGGGCAGGAGATGCGATCACCGCGCGGGCGACGACTGCCGCCCTGGCGGTGTGCCTGGCGTCCGGGCCGGTCGGGTACCTCGCGCCGCGCCGGTGAGGACGGTCGCCACCGGAGCACCCCGGTGTGCCAAAGTAGTTTGCATGTCTAACTTGCGTGACGAGGGTCTAGAGGTCTTTCGGGAGATGCTGCCGGGGGTGTTGCCCGACGGCGACATCGACTTCCGCGACGGCTCGTTCGCCGACGAGCTGATGGAGATCGGTGTGGAGAACGTCTTCGGCCGGCTGTGGACCCGCGACGGGCTCAGCCGCCGGGACCGCAGCCTGGTGACACTCGGCATCCTCATCGCCCTGCGTGCCACCGAGGAGTTGAAGGCCCACTTCCGCATCGCCCGGCAGAACGGGCTGTCCGACGCGGAACTGGCGGAGGTGATCTACCACGCGAGCGGCTATGCCGGCTTCCCCGCCGCGGCGACCGCCAGGAACATCGCCGTCGAAGCGTTGGGAGAGTGAGAAAGTGGAGCCGCCTAGGGGAGTCGAACCCCTGACCTATTCATTACGAGTGAATCGCTCTACCGACTGAGCTAAGGCGGCCGTGGCCCGCATACGCCGACCGAGGCACGAGTTTACAGGTCCGAACGCAGCGCCTGGCCCACGGTGGCCACCATCGCATCGACGGCGAACTTGGGTTTGACGTTGGTCGCCAGGGCCTCGCGGCATTCCAGCACGGCCTCGATACAACGCAGCAGCCGCTCCGGGGAAGCATGTGCGGCCATCGCCGCCACCTGCTCAGCCATGTCGGGATGGTTGGCGGTCACCGCGCCCGCACCGTCCGCCACCAGCAGCGCGTCCCGGAAGTACGTCGCCAGGTCGATCAGCGCCCGGTCCAGCGCATCGCGCGACGCCCTGGTCTGGCGCGATTTCTGCCGCTTCTCGAGATCCTTGATGGCGCCGGTGGCGCCGCGCATCGTGCCGGCGGTGCCCTTACCGGTTCCGCCCGCGCCGAGCGCGGTGCGCAGCTCGTCGGCCTCGGCCTCGTCCCGGCCGACGTTGAGCGCCCGGGCCTCGGCCTCGGCGGTGGCCACCAGTTCCTCGGCCGCCGCGTAGGCCCGCGACGGGGTCGCGGCGTCCCGGGCCAGCCCCAGTGCCCTGGCCCGGCGCTCGCGGGCGTCCGGGTCGGTCGCCAGCCGACGAGCCCGGCCGACATGGCCACCGCTGACCGAGGCGGCCCAGCGCGCCTGTTCCTCGCCGAGGCCGTCCCGGTCGATGAGCACCTGGGCGATGGCGGGCGTCGACGGCGTCACCAACGCCACATGCCGGCAGCGCGACCGCAGGGTGATCGCGATGTCCTCCGGATCCACCGAGGGGGCGCACAGCAGGAACACCGTCGACGGGGGCGGCTCCTCGACCACCTTCAGCAGCGCGTTGGCGGCACCCTCGGTGAGCCGGTCGGCATCCTCGACGACCACCACCTGCCAGTGACCGGTGCTGGGCCGCCGCGACGCGATCTGGACGATGGCGCGCATCTCGCCGACCCCGATCGACAGTCCTTCGGGAACGATGCGCCGCACATCGGCGTGGGTGCCCGCCATCGTCGTGGTGCAGGCCCGGCACTGCCCGCAGCCCGGTGTGCCGTCCGAGGTGCACTGCAGGGCGGCGGCGAAGCACAACGCGGCGATCGACCGGCCCGATCCCGGCGGGCCGGTGATGAGCCAGGCATGTGTCATGGTCCCGACCGCGGCCCCATCGTGAGCGGAATCACCCCGCGCGGCCCGGGCGGCGCCAACCAGCTCCGCTTCTACCGCGCTTTGGCCGACCAGCCGCGTGAAAACCCCGGACATCACCGGCAACCCTAATGCGCGGCGACGACACCGCTGATCCACAGCGCCTCGTCAAGGTTCAAATCCGGCGCTCTGGACCGATACGGTGGGCTGGTGAGCACCGCCTCCACCACACCCGGGCGAGTCAGCGGATTCGTCCGCTGGGTCGCTCGCACGCCGTGGCCGGTGTTCTCGCTGGGCATGCTGCAGGCCGACATCATCGGCGCCCTGCTGGTGCTGGGCTTCCTGCGGTTCGGGTTGCCGCCCGCAGACCGGATACAGCTGCAGGACCTACCGAAGCTCAACCTGACCATCTTCCTGACGTATCTGTTCGTCTCGTTCGGGATCGGCGCGTTCGTCAGCCTCAAACTGCTGGTGCCGGTATTCCGATGGCAGCGGCGCGACGCCTTGCTGTCCGACGACGACCCCGCCGCCACCGAACAGGCGCGGCTGCGGGCGCTGCGGATGCCCACCTACCGCTCGCTGATCAGCATGACCAACTGGGTGCTGGGCGCCATCGTCTTCATCGCCGCCAGCTGGCCGGTCGCCAGCCACGCGGCACCGGTGCTGGGCGTCGCCACGCTGCTCGGTGCAACCGCGACGTCGATCATCGGCTACCTGCAGTCCGAGCGGGTGCTGCGGCCGGTGGCCGTGGCCGCGCTGCGCGGCGGCGTGCCCGAGAAGTTCCACCGGCCCGGCGTGGTGCAGCGCCTGGTGCTCACCTGGCTGCTGTCCACCGGGGTGCCGCTGCTGGCCATCGTGCTGTCGATCGTCGCCAGCAAGTTCTCCCTGCTGCGGGCCTCGGCCGACAGTTACTTCACCCCGATCCTGCTGATGGCCGTCGCCGCGCTGCTGATCGGACTGGCCGGCAATGTGCTCTCCGCGATGTCGATCGCCGACCCGCTGCGCCAGCTGCGTTGGGCGCTCGGTGAGGTGCAGCGCGGCAACTACAACGCGCACATGCAGATCTACGACGCCAGCGAGCTGGGCCTGCTGCAGGCCGGCTTCAACGACATGGTGCGCGACCTCAGCGAGCGGCAGCGGCTGCGTGACCTGTTTGGCCGCTACGTCGGTGAGGACGTCGCCCGGCGGGCACTGGAACGCGGCACCGAGCTCGGCGGCCAGGAACGCGACGTGGCGGTGCTGTTCGTCGACCTCGTCGGCTCGACGCAGCTGGCGGCCACCCAGGCACCCAGCGAGGTGGTGAACCTGCTCAACGAGTTCTTCCGGGTCGTGGTCGACACCGTCAAGAAGCACGGCGGTTTCGTCAACAAGTTCCAGGGTGACGCCGCGTTGTGCATCTTCGGGGCGCCGATCGAGCACCCGGACGCCTCCGGTGCGGCGCTGGCCGCCTCCAGGGAGCTTCACGACGAGCTGTTGGGCGTGCTCGGCGCCACCGACTTCGGGATCGGGGTCTCGGCCGGGCGCGCGATCGCCGGTCACATCGGCGCCCAGGCCCGCTTCGAGTACACCGTCATCGGGGACCCGGTGAACGAAGCCGCCCGGCTGACCGAGCTCGCCAAGCTCGAAGGCGGGCACGTGCTGGCCTCGGCCATCGCGGTCAGCGGAGCCCTGGACGCCGAGGCGCTGTGCTGGGACGTCGGCGAGATCGTGGAGCTTCGGGGCCGCGCGGCGCCCACTCAGTTGGCGCGGCCGTCGAACCTGGCGGTGACCAGCACGCCGCGACAGATCACCAGCGACGTCTCCGGCTGAACACTGTGCCGGCGGGCACACGACTAGCTGCGCTTGGCGGCCTTCTTGGCCGGCGCCTTCTTGCGCACCGCCTTCTTCGTGGTGCGCTTGACGACAGGTCCGCGGGCGCGGCGCTCGGCCAACAGCTCGGAGGCCCGCTCGTCGGTGATGCTCAGCACGTCGTCACCCTTACGCAGGCTCGCGTTGGTCTCTCCGTCGGTGACGTACGGACCGAATCGGCCGTCCTTGATCACCATCGGCTTACCGGATGCCTGATCGACCCCGAGCTCGCGCAGCGGCGGCGTGGCAGCGCCCTGGCGGCCACGGCGTTTGGGCTCCGCATAGATCTTCAGCGCCTCGTCGAGGGTGATGTCGAACAGCTGGTCCTCGGTGGCCAGCGAGCGAGAGTCGGTGCCGCGCTTGAGGTATGGCCCGTAGCGACCGTTCTGCGCGGTGATCTCCTCACCATTGGCGGGGTCCACGCCGACGACCCGGGGCAGCGACAGCAGCCTGAGCGCATCCTCCAGCGTCACCGTCTGCAGGTCCATCGACCGGAACAGCGATCCGGTCCGCGGCTTCGGGCCGGTCGGCTTCTTGCCCTTCTTGGCCGTCACGCCACCATCGTCCGGGTTCTTCCCCCCAGTCGCTTCGCTCCCGCCCCCTGGATCCGGCGGCGGGGGCAGCAGTTCCGTGACGTACGGGCCGTACCGACCGTCCTTGGCGACGATCTCGTGCCCGGTGGCCGGATCGACACCGAGCACGCGGCCCTCTTGCGGTGTGCTGAACAAGGTTTCGGCCAGCTCGAGGGTCAACTCGTCGGGAGTGATCTCGTCGCTGAGGTTGGCTCGCTGCGGTGTCGGCTCACCGTCGTCGCCGGTGATCATCCGTTCCAGATACGGACCGTTCTTGCCGACGCGCACCACGATCGGGCGGCCGTGTTCGTCGTCGAAGAGCTTGATGGAGTTGACTTCCCGGGCGTCGATGCCCTCGAGATTCACCCCGACCAGCTTCTTGAGCCCGCCGGCGCGCGCGATCGAGTCGGCCACGCCGTGCTCGCCACCGAAGTAGAAATTGGACAGCCAGTTGGTGCGCCGCTCGTGACCGGAGGCGATCTCGTCGAGCTCGTCCTCCATTGCGGCGGTGAAGTCGTAGTCCACCAGCCGGCCGAAATGCTGCTCGAGCAGCCCGGTGACCGCGAACGCCACCCAGGACGGCACCAGCGCACTGCCCTTCTTGTGGACGTAGCCGCGGTCCTGGATCGTCTTGATGATCGAGGAGTACGTCGACGGGCGGCCGATGCCGAGCTCTTCGAGCGCCTTGATCAGCGACGCCTCGGTGTAGCGGGCGGGCGGATTCGTGTTGTGCCCGTCGGCGGTCAACCGGTTGGCGGCCACCCGCTGGCCCTGCCGCAGCTGCGGCAGACGGCTCTCGGCGTCGTCGGCCTCGCCGCCGGCGAGTTCGTCGACCGTCTCCACGTAGGCCTTGAGGAACCCGGGGAAGGTGAGGGTGCGACCGCTGGCGGTGAACGTGGCGTCGCGGCCGTCGGCGGCCGTCCCGGAGATCCGCAGGCTCAGCGTGGTGCCGCGCGCGTCGGCCATCTGCGAGGCCACGGTGCGCTGCCAGATCAGCTCGTAGAGCCGGAACTCGTCGCCGTCGAGCTCCGCGTGCAGTGCGCCGGGGGTGGCGAAGGTGTCGCCGGCCGGCCGGATCGCCTCGTGCGCTTCCTGCGCGTTCTTCACCTTGCGGGTGTACTGGCGCGGGGTCGGGTGGACGTACTCCTCGCCGTAGAGCTGGCGCCGCCTGGCTGCGCGCGGCGTCGATGGCCGACTGCGACAGCGTCGTCGAGTCGGTACGCATATAGGTGATGTGGCCGTTCTCGTACAGCCGCTGAGCGACGCTCATCGTCCGCTCCGAGGTGAACCGCAGCTTGCGGCCCGCCTCCTGCTGCAGACGTCGAGGTCATGAACGGCGGATACGGGCGCCGGGTATAGGGCTTCTCCTCCACCGAGGCCACGGTCAGTTCGGCGCCGCGCAGGCCGGTCGCCAGCGTGCCCGCCGAAGCCTCGTCGAGCACCAGCACCTCGTCGGGCTTGCGGAGCACGCCCAGCGAGTCGAAATCGCGGCCCGCGGCAACCCGCTTGCCGTCGACGGTCACCAGCCGGGCGGTGAAGCGCGGCGGCTGGGCGTTCGGGTCGGACAGGCTGGCGTCGAGCTCGGCGATGATGTCCCAGTACGAAGCACTGCGGAACGCCATCCGGTCGCGTTCGCGCTGCACGATGATGCGTGTCGCCACCGACTGCACCCGCCCCGCCGACAGCTTCGGGGCGACTTTCTTCCACAGCACCGGGCTGACCTCGTAGCCGTACAGCCGGTCCAGGATGCGGCGGGTCTCCTGCGCGTCGACCAGATCGTTGTCCAGGTCGCGGGGACTCTCGGCGGCGGCGCGGATCGCCGGACTCGGTGATCTCGTGGAAGACCATCCGCTTGACCGGGATGCGCGGCTTCAGCGTCTCCAGCAGATGCCAGGCGATGGCCTCGCCCTCACGGTCACCGTCCGTCGCCAGGTAGAGCTCGTCGACGTCCTTGAGGAGGCCTTTCAGCTCGGTGACCGTGCTCTTCTTGTCCGGGCTGACGATGTAGAGGGGCTCGAAGTTGTGCTCGACGTTGACCCCGAGCCGCGCCCACGGCTCGGATTTGTACTTGGCCGGCACGTCGGCGGCGTTGCGCGGCAGGTCCCGGATGTGCCCACGGGAGGATTCGACGACGTAGTTGGAGCCCAGGTAGCCGGCGATTTTGCGCGCCTTGGTAGGCGACTCGACGATGACTAGCCGCCGGATGCTGCCGTTTCGGTCGCCATTACGGCGGTCTCCGCTCCCGCGGTCCTCGTCAGCCAACTGCGCTTACGCTCCACTTCTGTCTTGCCCGCCGTGACCTCTGGCCTTGCGGGCAACTGACAATTTCGCACCCCTGGCGAGCAGACGCAAACCGACCCCCCACACGGAATGTGTCAGATTCGGGGCCATGCTGACAACGCCTCTACATCGTCCGGAGGTTCCCCCACGTTCTCTACCAGGCGCGATAGCCGCCTGCGGCCGCTGATTCGCAGCGCCGGCCGGTTGCCCCGGGTGCCGATCAGGGTCGGTGCGATGCCCACCCGCATCAACGCCGAAGCAAGCGGGGAATGGGTGTCGGGGGCGTGTGGGTCGAGGCCCAGCAGGTAGCGGTCGACTTCCGGGACGCCGGCCGCCAGTGTCCAGGCCCGCAGCTCGCGCGGGCCGGGCAGCCACTGCGGGGGCACCGTCTTCACCGCGCCGCGCGTCCAATCCGTGGCGATGTTCACCAGCCGGACGTCGACGTCCGTGCGCACCAGCGGACTGTCCTCCTCGGTGCGGGTGATCTCCGGCTGGAGTCCGGCCTCGCTGATCATCTCGGCCAGCGCCCGGGCCCGCCAGAGCGTCCTCGACCACCACGGACAGCCGGGCACCGCCGCCGACGATCACCACCTGGCCGGCCGCGGCGAGCATCCCGGTCAGGTCGGAAACCGCAGGCGGCACCGACTCGGCCGAGAAGAACGACAGCTGGCTCACGATTCGACAGTAAGGCAGTTGGCGTCGGGCGACACGACGCCGAGCCGAACCGGGTCCGGCCGGGGTGGCGATCGCCTCGTGCCGACCCGATATGAAAGCACCCCCGGTGCTGCCCGGTATCGGGACGCTCGGGGGTGTTTCCTCAGTCGCCGATAGATCAGACGGCGCGCACGCCGGTGGCCTGCGGGCCCTTGGGGCTCTGACCGACCTCGAACTCGACCTTCTGGTTCTCCTCAAGGGTGCGGAAGCCCGACCCCTGGATTTCCGTGTAGTGGACGAACACGTCGGCGGAGCCGTCCTCGGGAGCGATGAATCCGAAGCCCTTTTCCGCGTTGAACCACTTCACAGTTCCCTGTGGCATCTTTCGTACTTTCCTTCTCTTGCAACCGGGTGCGGCCCGACCGAGTTTTCGGCAAACCGGGCCCGTTCCGACCGCCATCCTTCGTGGAGTCGTCGGAACTCACCCGACCTACAGACCCTCGCAGGAACCGCGATCGCAACGTCGATCCTGCGAGTGTTGAGACACGAACACAGAAGCTGCGACCGCCCATATCCAATCATGTTCAGAGCACTTGCGACAGTCTCGATGCTCACCAACTGGTGAACAATTCGATACAACACTGTCACCGAGGCTCGGAAGGGACGTCGTTGATGGCGAGTTTCGGCGGCGAGCTGCTGGCCGCGGCCGTCGCGGGGGCCGGGTCGTCCCCGGCTGCGCTGCGCCACGTCGCCGAGTTGCCGGCGCGACGGGCACAGCCGGCGAGCTGGCCCGACTGGGTCGAGTCCAGATGTGCTCCGCGCGTTCGCCGATCACGGCATCACCAGCCCGTGGTCGCATCAGGTCGAGGCCGCCGAACTGGCCCGCGCGGGACGGCACGTGGTGATCAGCACCGGCACCGCGTCGGGCAAATCGCTGGCGTTCCAACTGCCGATCATGGACGCGCTGGCGCGCGATCCGCGCGCCAGGGCCCTCTACCTGTCGCCGACCAAGGCGCTCGGCCACGACCAGCTGCGCACGGCCCACTCGCTGACCTCCGCGGTAGCCGGCCCTGTCCGACGTCGGCGCCCGCTTCCTACGACGGCGACACTCCCGACGAGGTGCGCAGATTCGCGCGGGAACGCTCGCGGTGGCTGTTCTCCAACCCCGACATGATTCACCTGTCGCTGCTGCGCAACCACGCCCGGTGGGCGGTGTTCCTACGCGGGCTGCGCTACATCGTCGTCGACGAATGCCATTACTACCGCGGCATTTTCGGCTCCAACGTGGCGATGGTGCTGCGCCGCCTGCTCCGGCTGTGCGACCGCTACGCGGCGGACCGGCCCGGGGAGCCGTCGCGGCCGACGGTGATCTTCGCCAGCGCCACCACCGCGGCGCCCGGCGAGACCGCGGCCGAGCTGATCGGCCAGACGCGTCGCCGAAGTCACCGAGGACGGCTCGCCGCAGGGCGCGCGCACGGTGGCGCTGTGGGAACCGGAGCTGCGCACCGACCTGGTCGGCGAGAACGGCGCGCCGGTGCGCCGATCCGCGGGGGCGGAGGCGGCGCGGATGATGGCCGACCTGGTGGCGGAGGGGGCGCGCACGCTGACGTTCGTGCGGTCGCGGCGTGGCGCGGAGCTGACGGCGCTGGGTGCGCGCGCCCGGCTCGACGACATCGCCCCGCAGCTGCAGCGAGACGGTGGCCTCCTACCGGGCCGGGTATCTCGCCGAGGACCGCCGCGCATTGGAACGGGCGCTGGCCGACGGCGAGTTGCGCGGACTGGCGACGACCAACGCGCTGGAACTCGGCATCGACATCGCCGGGTCTGGACGCCGTGCTGCTGGCCGGCTTCCCCGGCACGGTGGCGTCGTTCTGGCAGCAGGCCGGCCGGTCCGGCCGACGCGGCCAGGGCGCGCTGGTCGTGCTGATCGCCCGCGACGACCCGCTGGACACCTACCTGGTCCACCATCCGGAGGCCCTGCTGGACAAGCCGGTCGAACGGGTCGTCATCGACCCCGCCAACCCCTATGTGCTGGGCCCGCAATTGCTCTGCGCGGCAACGGAGATTGCCGCTCGAAGAGGCCGAGGTGCGGCGGTGGGAGGCCGAGCCGGTGGCGAGCGCGCTGGTCGACGACGGGCTGCTGCGCCGCCGTGGTGGGCGGTACTTCCCGGCCGCGGGTCTGAACCCGCACGCCGCCGTGGACATCCGCGGGTCGGCGGGCGGCCAGTCGCGATCCTGGAGGATGGGCACCGGCCGGCTGCTGGGCAGCGCCGGGGCCGGCCAGGCGCCGGCCACCGTTCACCCCGGCGCGGTCTACCTGCATCAGGGCGAGACCTACGTGGTCGACTCGCTGAACCTCGAAGACGGCGTGGCGTTCGTGCATGCCGAGGATCCCGGCTACACCACGTTCGCCCGGGAGATCACCGACATCACGGTCACCGGCGCCGGGGAGCGCATGCGCTACGACGCGGTGACTCTGGGCCTGGTGCCGGTGTCGGTGACCCACCAGGTGATCGGCTATCTGCGGCGCCGGCTGTCCGGCGAGGTGATCGACTTCGTCGAGCTCGACATGCCCGAGCACAGCCTGCCCACCATGGCGGCCATGTACACCATCACCCGGAAGCGTTGCAGGACAACGGGATCGATGCTCCCCGCGATACCCGGCTCGCTGCATGCCGCCGAACATGCCGCGATCGGCCTGCTGCCGCTGGTGGCCAGTTGCGACCGCGGCGACATCGGCGGTCTGTCCACCGCGATCGGCGAGGACGGACTGCCGTCGGTCTTCGTCTACGACGGACATCCCGGCGGTGCGGGATTCGCCGAGCGCGGCTACCGGCTGGCGAGCACCTGGCTGGGCGCGACTGCGGCGGCGATCGAAGCGTGCGAGTGCCCGCAGGGCTGCCCGTCGTGCGTGCAGTCGCCCAAATGCGGCAACGGGAACGACCCACTGGACAAGGCCGGGGCGATCCGCGTGCTCAACCTCGTCCTCGCCGAGCTCGCCGCGGAACACCGGTGATTCGCGGCCGCCGACCGACCCCTCGAACGGTCGACAGCCCCAGCGGAATCACCCCGCCCCTGTGCTGTACGCGCCCCTGCCTTTTTGGAGGCAAAGAAACAGCAGTACCGGACTGCGCGCGACAACGGTCGGACAACGCGATCCGTTGGCAAGTCCGACGAGTCGGACGTAGGCGGAAAAATACCCGCACCACCTGCAGCCGCGCAAGGCATTCAGCCGGTCGCCGACCGTCGGCGCTGCCGCTTTGCGCCTTCCACCTGCGGATTCCGTCGCACCGCCGGGCACCCGGGCTCCAGGCGCCGCCGTTAAACTCCGACGCATGAACCACGACTGGCTGCTGGTGGAGACGCTGGGCACCGAGCCCGTCGTCGTCGCACAGGGGCGTCAGATGAAGAACCTGGTGCCGATCGGCACGTTCCTGCGACGCAATCCGCAACCTGGCCGCCATCCAGACCGCCATCGCCGAAACCGTGCCGAACGGCAACAGCCTCGCCAGCATCACCCCGCGGACCAACCGCGTGATCCGCACCGAGCCGGTCATCATGTCCGACGGCCGAGTTCATGGCGTTCAGGTGTGGAGTGGGCCCGTCGACGCCGAGCCGCCCGAACGGCCGATCCCGGGCCCGCTCAAGTGGGACCTGACGACCGGCGTCGCCACCGACACCCCCGAGTCGCTGCTCAACTCCGGGATGGATCCCGCCGTGGAGGCGACCCATGGGCGGGCGTTCGCCGAGGACCTGCCCAGCCGCGATCTCAACCGCGACGAGGCCAAGGTGCTGGCGCTGGCCATCGACGCAGCGCCCGGACCGCACCTACTGCACCACCTGGGACTACACCGACAAGCAGGGCAACTTCCGGCGGGTGGGCTTCGTCGCACGCACTGCGATGGAGGCCGTCGAAGACGGCACCGAGCACCTCATCGGCCGGGCGATGAATCTGGCGGGCGATCTCGACGAGTCCGCAGTGCCGCCGGACCACCTGGCTCAGCGCATCCTCAACGGCCTGTCGCAGCCCGGGGTTCACCGGGCGCTGGTCGATCTCAAGAACTGGAATCTGCTGAAGTGGCTCGACGAGCCGTGTCCGTATTACGACTGGCGGGCGGCACGCCAGTTCCATCCCGACGACCAGCCCAAGCTCGCCGCGATGACCGAGGAGTTCGAGAGCGGCGCGACCACGCAGGTGCTGCGGCTGCCCGGCAACGACGGCGGCTGGGTCCCGATGCATGTCACCGTCAACCGCGTCGAACTCGACAGCGGGCATCTACGCCGGCCTGATCACGCTTGCGGCTGCCGACCGACGGTGAATTGGCCGACGCCGAGCCGGTCGACACGTACGAGCGGCTCGGCCTAGCCCGAGCGGTCCGGCGCGCGCCGACGCGTACGCGTCGGTGTGGAGCCAGTTTCCGGTGCCGACGGCGACGGTCACCACGACGTCGAGTCGATCGATGTCGCAGTCGCGCAGCGATGCGCCCATCGCGCGGCCGACGGCAGCCGCCTCGCTGCACGCCGCCGCGCCACCGGCAGGCAGTCGGGACGGCCGCGGCCAGCGCAGCCAGATCGGCGGCGGCCTGCGCCCGGTGGCGGGCCACGACCGCGGCACCGACGTGGACGCCGCCCACTGCGACCGCCACCACTGCGGCGATCAGCAGGGCGCCCAGCACCGTCGCGGCACCGGAGTCGTCACGCGCCGGGTTCGACCGCGGCGACGGCTTCGGCGGCGATGAGCACCCCGGGCAGCAGCGGCGACCGGCCGCTGACCCTGGCGACCACGAAGCCGCCATCGCGATGCAGCGCCACCGTCGCGTCCGGCGGCGCCACTCCCCGGGCAGCGCGCTCCGCCGAGCCGGCGTCTCCCCGCGCCGCCAGTCGCGCGGCCTCGCGCGCGGCGTCGATACATCGCACCTGCATCGACACGGCGGTGACTCCGGCGAGGCAGAGCACGAGCACGGCCACCAGTGCGGCGATGGCCAGCGCGGCTTCGACCGTGCTGAAGCCGCCATCACCGGTCTAGACGCTGGTGTTCAGCGCGCGGTTGATGATGTTGGTCAGCGCACCGACGATCGAGTCGCCCGTCACGACGCTGTAGAGGATCGCGCCGAACGCCGCGGCGGCGATGGTGCCGATGGCGTACTCGACGGTCGACATCCCGGCCTCGTCGACCGCCAGCACCGTCAGCCGCGCTTTCAGTTCCCGGACCCTGTGGAGCATTGGTTGTCTTCCTTCCGTTCGGTTGCACTGCAGGGATCGACGATCACAACAGGCCCGCTCCGAAGACGTCGCCGGCCAGTCCGGCCACCACCGGAACGATGCCCAGGCAGACGAACGCGGGCAGGAAGCACAGGCCCAGCGGACCGGCGATGAGCACCGACGCCCGCTCGGCCGCGGCGGCCGCGGCGTGGGTGGCGTCCTGGCGTGACTGCTCGGCCAGCTCCGCGACCCCTTGGGCCAGCGCGGTGCCCGATGCCGCCGATCGCCGAGCCAGTCGGGTGAGCGCCTCGCACCCGGCGTCACCCCGACCATCGGCCGCAGACCATGCGGTGTCCGGGTCCGGCGCCGAGGGCCAGTAGATCGGCGGCCCGGCGCAGAACGGGCCAAGCCGCGGCGGCGCAGAGAGTGCGGTCGCGCCCGCCGCGGCAGGCACCGCCATCCCGGCCGCGAGGCACACCGCCAGAACGTCGAGGGCCGACGCCGCGGCCAGCGGGTCACTGTCACGCTGCGTCGGTCGCATCGGACGTCCGGCGTGGCGCCGAGCCCGGCCCGCCGCGCGACGGCGCTCGGTCCGGCGCCGAGCAGCAGCGCAGCCGCCAACAACACCGCCGCTGTGCTCACGCGGGCATCCGCCCCGGTGATCCGGTCCGCCCACGCCAGGCCAAGGCAGATCAACACCACTCCGATCACCAACAGCCAGCCGCCGACCCCCCCGCCGAGCAGGAAGGCAACGCGGCCGGGCACCGATCAGCTGACCGAGCAGAACGCCGAGCATCGGCAGCCCGGCCAGGATGGCAGCGGTGGCGCGAGCACCCGCCAAGCCGGCCTCGACCCGGGCGGTGAACCGCTGCCGCTCGACGATGTCGCGTTGGGCCGCACGCATCAGAGTCGATATCGCCAGCCCGTGTTCCGCGGCCAGCTGCCAGCACACCGCAAGCCGCTCCCAGTGCGCGGGCACCGCAGATACCTCGGCCACCGTGCGCAGCCACCGGCGACGTCCGCGCCGAGCATGGCCCGGGCCGCCACGGCCGCGCATCGAGGCTCCTACCGGCGCCGTCGGTCTCGGCCGCGGCGATGCCGAACGCTCGCACCGGATGCGCACCGACCCGCAGTTCACCGACCAGGATCTCCAGGGCCGCCGCCAACGCCTGGCCCTCGATCTCGTTGCGCTGGTTGCTCACGACGTCCGACGGCGGTGGCGGACCGCGAGCTGGCGACCAGTACTGCCGCGGCAAGCAGCGGGCGGCGGAAGCAGTACGGCGGCCACGACACCGCCCCGATCATCGCCACCGCCCCCGGCGCACGCGGCGGCGGGCAACGACGGGCCCGAGGCGGCGCATGGTGGCGGCGGCATGTCAACAGTGCGACCGCCAGCAGCACCGGACGCGATCAGCGGCCGCTCACCGCGCCGCCGATCGCGGATCAACTGCGTCAATTGTCCTGTCCGCACTCCGCGCCCGCGATCGACATGCCAGGCCGTCACGCACGGAACCCGGCCCGCCTCATCGCGCCGCAGCAACGCGATCTCGCTGAGCCGGCGCCGCCCGTCGCCGCCGCGGCTGACGTGCAGCAGCACCTGCACTGCGGCCGCCAGCTGGCTGTGCAGTGCGGCGCGGTCCAGGCCGCCGAGCGCGGCAAGTGCCTCCAGCCGGGCCGGAACCTCGGCCGGGCTGTTCGCATGCACGGTGCCGGCGCCGCCGTCGTGACCGGTGTTGAGCGCGGCCAGCAGATCGACGACTTCGGCGCCCCGGACCTCACCGACGACGATCCGGTCGGGGCGCATGCGCAGCGCCTGGCGCACCAGCTGGCGCAGTGTGATCTCGCCGACTCCTTCGACGTTGGCGGTCCGGGCCACCAACCGGACGAGGTGCGGGTGGCGGGGCGCCAGCTCGGGGGCATCCTCGACACAGACGATGCGCTCGTGGGACGTGACGGCGCCCAACGCCGCGGCCAGCAACGTAGTCTTGCCGGCTCCGGTTCCGCCCGAGACCAGAAACGCCAGCCGAGCCTCGATGATCGTCGGCCAGCAGCTCAGCGGCCGCCGGCTCGATCGCACCGGCCCCGGCCAGAGCGCCGCAAGATCCTGCGTGGCGGGCCGCAGCACCCGCAGCGACAGGCACGTGCCGGCGACGGCGACTGGCGGCAACACCGCGTGCAGGCGAACGGTGAACTCGCCGGCGCCCAGCCGCTCAGCTGACCGTCCACCCAGGGCTGAGCCTCGTCGAGCCGTCGCCCGGCGGCAACCGCCAGCCGCTGAGCCAGTCGGCGCACTGCCGCCTCGTCAGCGAACCTCAGGCGGTGCTGCGCCGCAGTCCGCCGCCGTCGTCGACCCACACCGCGTCGGGCGCGGTGACCAGAACATCGGTGGTGCCCTCGGCGCGCAACAGCGGCTCGAGAATGCCGGCACCGGTCAGCTCGGTCTCCAGGACCCGCAGGTTGTCCAGCACCTCGGTATCGCCGAGCACACCGCCCGGACTCGGCGCGGATGGCCGCGGCCACCACCGTCGGGCCGCAGCGGACACCGACTCGGCCGCCAGCCGTTCCCGAACCCGGTCGATCAGCGAGGAGCTCATGCCGCCACGACCCCGCTCTGATCGGCAGAACTCCAAGCACCTGGCGGGCAGCCGCAGCGAGCGGAGAGCGCCGGCGCAGCCGCAAACCGCCATGCTCCAGTCGCTCGGCCAGCATCGGCTCGGGCGCATCGCCGCCAGCAGTGGCAGCTCCGCGACTTCGGCAACCTCGGTGGCACGCAACCCGCCCGGCGACGGCCCACGCACCACCAGACCGACATTGGGATTGACGGCGCGCAGCACGGGGGCCAGTGCCGTTGCGGCGGCAACGCCGCGCACATCGCAGGTCGTGATTGCCATGCACCAAGTCGGCGCAGTCCAGCGCAACGATCTCGATCTCGGCTCATTCGCCGGGGCACATCGCAGATCACCGTCGCGCCGCCGCGCCGGCCCGCTTCGAGGATCGGCCTCAACCGGGCCGGCGTCAATCTCGTGAGCTGCGCCGCGTACCCGACAGCACGCTCACGCCGCGGTGCATGCGGCAGCGCGTCACGCACGGCACTCCAGGTCAGCCGGCCGCCCTGCAGGCTGAGGTCAGGCCAGCGCAGTCCCGGCGCGGACTCACCGCCCAGCAGCAGGTCGATTCCCCCGCCCCAGGGATCGAGGTCGACCAGTAGCGCCTCGACGCAGTGTGAGCCAACGCCGCCGCGAAGACCGAAGCCCCGGCTCCGCCGCGCGCCGACGTCACGGCGATCACCCAGCCCGGCGATCTCCGCCCCGGGCGCTCTCGGCATTCGGAGAGGTGGCGGACGAGCTCGGCCTCCTGGCGCGGCAGAGCGCAAATATGTTGCGCGCCAACGGCTATCGCCGCCTCCCAGGTCGAGGACCGCGGGTTCGCCGACGGCCAGCAGAATGACCCCGTCGCGGCGCGGCATTCCCTCTGCCCGGCACCTGCGGGCCGCGTCCTCATCGAGCACCACCGCCGCAGCGGACTGCCAGGCCTTCCTGGTGAGCAGTGCGGGAGCCGCGATACGCTCCGGACGCCCACCGCTGCCGCAACCCGGTCGGCGTTATCGCACAATTCGGTCGCCGCCGAGCAGAGTCAGCACCACGCCTGCACTGGGAGCCATCACTCGAACGGTGCAAGCAGCCGACCGATCACACCAGTGCCAGTCGGCCGGGCCTGTGGATGAAGGCCGATCTGGGGATGAAGTCGGCCGAGGCCCCGACAGCGGAAATTCACACGCTGCGTACGATTTTGGCAACGTCTTGTGCGTTAGCCGATCGAAGCGGCCGAAGGATTCGTCCCCACAAAAGGGACGACCCCCGCCAGGGGGGAGGAGGCGAGGGTCGTCGTGTATCAGCCCCGGGGGGTCGGGCTGATGCACACCCGGCATAAGCCGAGTGATGCTCACTATACACACGACGATGCTGCAGTCGCGCAAGTGTTTACGGCACTTAAAACCCATGATTTAGCTGTGAATTTGCAGCGCCTGACAGGTGTCGTGAACTGCCATTTTGACTTCGGTCACCGCCGGCCGGGAAGCCACACCTATCCTGGGGTCGTGCCCGCCCCCAATTCGGCCGCCGATCAGCAAACTGCCGCGCAAACCAATTCCCCGTCGGCGGCACCGGCCCGGACCGCCGCGTTCTTCGACCTCGACAAGACCGTGATCGCCAAGTCCAGCACGTTGGCTTTCAGCAAACCATTCTTCAATCAGGGTCTGCTCAACCGGCGGGCCGTGCTCAAGTCCAGCTACGCCCAGTTCCTTTTCCTGATGTCCGGCGCCGACCACGACCAGATGGACCGGATGCGCTCGTACGTGACGAGCATGTGCGCCGGCTGGGACGTCGAGCAGGTCAAGTCGATCGTCAACGAAACCCTGCACGACATCGTCGACCCCCTGGTCTTCGCCGAAGCCGCCGAGCTGATCGCCGATCACAAGCTGTGCGGACGCGACGTCGTGGTCGTGTCGGCGTCAGGCGAAGAGATCGTCGCTCCGATCGCACGCGCATTGGGTGCGACCCACGCGATGGCAACCCGGATGGTCGTCGAGGACGGCAAGTACACCGGCGAAGTCGCGTTCTACTGCTACGGCGAAGGCAAGGCCGCAGCGATCCGCGAACTGGCCGCGCACGAGGGCTACGCGCTCGAGCACTGCTACGCCTACTCCGACTCGCATCACCGATCTGCCGATGCTGGAAGCCGTCGGCCATCCCACCGTCGTCAACCCCGACCGGACCCTGCGCAAGGAGGCCGCCGCCCGCGGATGGCCCGTGCAGACCTTCTCCCGGCCGGTGCCGCTGCGCGACCGCATTCCGGCGCCGTCGAGCGCCGCGGTGGCCACCACGGCTGCGGTGGGATCTGAGCGCCCTGGCCGCCGGCGCGCTGACCTATTCGCTGACTCACTCGCTGTTACGGCGCTTGTCCGATTGAGTATCCAAACGCGTCCATACCGTTGCCAGCCAAACCCTTGATGTGACGGCGGTCACGGAGTACAAAGGAAGTCACGGACGCCCGGTGAGGCCAAGGTAGTGCCGGAAGAGAAGGCACTATCTCCCGACCAGAGCGGCCCAGCACGGTTCCCGGCACCCACGCGGAGCACGCCGCGATATGGCATAAGTGTTGCGGGCCTGCGTGATTGCGAAAAGCGGACGGACTCGTGGCCCCTTGGGTGGAGCTGCATCCGTGGCGCAGCGCAAGACCGCCGAGGCCAACCCACGCAGCCCACGTTGCACGCATTGGTAACCGGGTAACCGTGCTAGCGGGCGGCGAGCCGAATCATCTCGGATCGTCGCCCGCTTCATGTGCGGACCATGGCGGGCGCTACTTCGCGGCGGCCTCGGCGATCGAAACCGCCTCTCGCGCACCGTCTTCCAGAGCGCGGCAGCACATCAGCAGCCACGCCGCCAATCCCTCGCGGCGTGCCCGATGCGAAGCCGCCGCGGCGGCCCGGTACTCGTCGGCGCGACGCAACCAGTACACCTCCGGCACACCGAGACCGTGCGGGTCCAGACCGGTGGCGATGGTCACCAGCCGCGACACGGCGCGCGCGACGATTCCGTCGCCGCTGCCGAACGGCGCCAGGGTCAACAACTCGCCGTGCACGACCGCCGCCAGCACCGGCGCCGGCGCGCGACTCGCCCCGGTGACCAGCCGGGTGACCAGATCGAGCCGGGCCGCGACTTCGGGGTCCTGCCGCGGCCGGCCCAGGCTCTCGCCGTCGACCAGGTCGGCGGCCGCCAGCGCGTGCAGCCGCGCCAGCGCCTGCAAGGGCGCGCGCTGCCACACCCCGACCAGAGCGAGTGGTGCCACCCTCCAGTGCCTGACCGACACGCAGCGCGCCGGCGAGCACCGGGATCGTTCGGCTCGGCACCGGCGGCATCGAGCTGGACGGCGCCACCGTCGAGTGCCGAGGAGCGACCTGGCGCCGCGGACGGCCGACTCGGCTGCGGTCACCGGCCAGTTGCGCAGATTGGTGCGATGGCGATGCGCGCGGGCCAGGGCCTCGCGGGCGGCCTCGGCAGCGTCGGCCACCCCGGGCAGATCCAGAAGCGGCGCCAACAGATCACGTCCTCCGCCCTGCTGCGGCGCTCCGGTGGTCACGGCGGTCACGCTATCGGCGGCACCAAGCCGGGCTCGCGGTGGGTCGGCAAGCCGGCGGCCGCGGCGACAATCAGCGGCCGCAGATCATGTGACGTGCCAACGCCCGCACCACCGCCAGTGACTACGCTCACATCTATGACCGAGACGCACAGCCAAGTTCCGTCAGTCGTATCCGCCGTCGGCAGACTTCGCCGAGAAGGCCAATGCGACAGCCGATCTCTATGACCGGGCCGAGGCCGACCGGCTGGCGTTCTGGGCCGAGCAGGCCAACCGGCTGTCCTGGGACACCCCCTTCACCGAGGTGCTCGACTGGTCGGAGGCGCCCGTTCGCCAAGTGGTTCGTCGGCGGCAAGCTCAATGTCGCCTACAACTGCGTCGACCGCCACGTCGAGGCGGGCAACGGGGATCGGGTCGCCATCCACTGGGAGGGCGAGCCCCTCGGCGACGCCCGCGACATCACCTACGCCGAACTCAAAGACGAGGTGTGCCGGGCGGCCAACACGCTGACCGAGCTCGGCCTGGTGGCCGGCGACCGGGTCGCCATCTACATGCCGATGGTGCCCGAGGCGATCGTGGCGATGCTGGCCTGCGCCCGACTCGGCGTCATGCACTCGGTGGTGTTCGCCGGGTTCTCCGCGTCGGCGCTGCGGGCCCGCATCGAGGACGCCGAGGCGAAGATGGTGATCACCACCGACGGCCAGTACCGGCGCGGCAGCGCGGTGTCACTCAAGGACGCCGTCGACGAGGCGGTGGCCGGGCAACCGTCGGTGAAGCACGTTCTGGTGGTGCGCCGCACCGGTATCGACGTCACCTGGACCGAGGGCGCGACCTGTGGTGGGACGAGACCGTCGACGACCGCGTCCCCCGACACACCCCCGAGGCGTTCGACTCCGAGCATCCGCTGTTCCTGCTCTACACCTCCGGCACCACGGGCAAGCCCAAGGGCATCATGCACACCTCGGGCGGCTACCTCACCCAGGCGTCCTACACCCACTTCAACGTGTTCGACATCAAGCCGGAGACCGACGTGTACTGGTGCACGGCCGATATCGGCTGGGTCACCGGGCACACCTACATCGTGTACGGGCCGCTGTCGAACGGCGCCACCCAGGTCGTCTACGAGGGAACCCCCGCCTCGCCGGACGAGCACCGACACTTCCAGGTGATCGAAAAGTACGGTGTGACAATCTATTACACCGCTCCAACGCTGATCCGCACGTTCATGAAGTGGGGTCGCGAGCTCGCCTTCGCCCACGATCTGTCCAGCCTGCGGCTGCTCGGCTCGGTCGGTGAGCCGATCAACCCGGAGGCGTGGCGGTGGTACCGGCTGGTGTTCGGCGGCGACAGCACGCCGATCGTCGACACCTGGTGGCAGACCGAGACCGGCGCGGCGATGATCTCACCGCTGCCGGGCGTGACGAACTGCAAGCCGGGTTCGGCGATGCGGCCGCTGCCGGGCATCTCGGCCAAGATCGTCGACGACGACGGCAACGAGCTCGAGCCCAGCGCCGACCATGGCGAGCACGTCACCGGCTACCTGGTCCTCGACAAGCCGTGGCCGGGGATGCTGCGCGGAATCTGGGGAGACCCGGAGCGGTTCACGGAGACCTACTGGTCGCGGTTCGCCGAGCAGGGCTGGTACTTCGCCGGCGACGGCGCCCGCTACGGCAGCGACGGCGAGGTGTGGGTGCTGGGCCGCATCGACGACGTCATGAACATTTCCGGGCACCGCATCTCCACCGCCGAGGTCGAGTCGGCACTCGTCGGGCACTCCGGGGTGGCCGAGGCCGCCGTCGTCGGCGCCACCGACGACCACACCGGGCAGGCCATCTGCGCGTTCGTCATCCTCAAGGCCCATCACGCCGAGATGCCGCGCGACACGATGGTCGACGAGCTTCGCGCCGAGGTGGCGCGGGAGATCTCACCCGATCGCCAAGCCCCGCGAGATCCACGTGGTCCCCGAGCTGCCGAAGACCCGAAGCGGCAAGATCATGCGCCGGCTGCTGCGCGACGTGGCCGAGGGCCGCGAACTCGGCGACACCTCGACGCTGCTCGATCCGACGGTGTTCGAGGCGATCCGGGCCAGCAAGACCTAGGCCCCTTGCGCCGAACTCGCGGACGATTACGCCGGGCCTGGACCCGGGTCCGACGTCGGGACGAACCCCGCGCCGGGCCGGTCTCTGGCGACCAGGTCGGCGAGGATCGAGTTGATCGACATCGTGACCGCCGGGGTGTGCAGCGGGATGAACTTGATGACGCACGTCGGCAGATCGTCGCTGAACGCGCCGTGGATCATGCCGACGAGCTTGTTGTTGACGGTCACCGGCGCGCCGGAGTCCCCGGGCTGCCCGCACACCTGGTTGACGATGGTGCCCGGGTCCTGCCCGGGACCCCACGTGACGCCGCACGAGTAGCCGGTGGTGCGGCCGAGCTTGCAGGCGACCTCGCCGAACGTCGGGTCGGGACCGATCCCGTCGATGACGAAGCCCTTCCAGTTCGACACCGGCTGCACCTTGGCCGGATCGAACCGGATCACCGCATAGTCCAGACCGTCGTTGCCGGCGACCATCGTGCCGACCACCCCACTGTCGGGGGCGGACTCGGACGCGACCTGGGCGCCGGGGCCGCCGCAATGCGCGGAGGTGAAGCCGATGAGCGCACCGGTGTTGTCGGTGCCGATGGTGGTCAGCGTGCAGTAGGTGTCGCCGTTGACGACGATGCCCGCACCGCCGCCCAGTCGGCACCTTGTCGTCCGCACCGGCGCTGGGTGCAGGGGTAGGCAGCAGCGCGGCGAAGGCCAATACCGCGGCCACCACCGTCAGCCGCACGCGTTGCGCGGTCGTCACTGGACACCTCCATCTGCACCCCATCCGACTGCGCAGTCTAGCCTGATCACACCAGTAACTTGCGTAACAGCTCAGTGGGTACCCCGCCTGCGAGTCGGGCATGGCAACATGAACCGCGACGCACAGCGACACTGGGAGGACAGCCGTGAGCAATGGCGATCGCAAGAACGGGGTGCCCACCACCGTGACCTCGATTCCGCTGGTGGACCCGAACGCGATACCGGCCAACCCCTCCATCGGCGACCTCGTCAAGGACGCCACCGCTCAGGTGTCGACGCTGGTCCGCGCCGAAGTCGAGCTGGCCAAGGCCGAGATCACCCGGGACGTCAAGAAGGGCCTGACCGGCAGCGTGTTCTTCATCCTGGCGCTGGTGGTGCTGTTCTATTCGACGTTCTTCTTCTTCTTCTTCCTCGCCGAACTGCTCGACACCTGGCTGTGGCGGTGGGTGGCGTTCCTGATCGTGTTCGCGCTGATGGTGCTCACCACCGCGGTATTCGCGCTGCTCGGCTATCTGAAGGTGCGCCGCATCCGCGGCCCGCAGCAGACCATCGAGTCGGTCAAGGAGACCCGGGAGGCGCTGACTCCCGGCCATGACAGGGCGCCCGCCAAGGCGGTCGCGCAGACCAACGGCAGCGCCTGCAGCGGCACCCGCCGACCCGTCCGGCTGGTGATGGCCCAACCGGATCCGTCGGTCACCCGCATCGCCGGGCCGTGGCGTCACCTCGACGTCCACGCCAACGGCATCCGGTTCCACTGCGTCGAGGCCTGCCCGAGCGCCGGCGACCCGACGCCGGCGACGGCGCGGCCGCTGGTCATCCTGCTGCACGGTTTCGGCTCGTTCTGGTGGTCGTGGCGCCATCAGCTGCGCGGCCTGTCCGGCGCCCGGGTCGTCGCGGTCGATCTGCGCGGTTACGGCGGCAGCGACAAGCCGCCCCGCGGTTACGACGGCTGGACACTGGCCGGCGACACCGCCGGACTGGTGCGCGCGCTCGGGCACAGTTCGGCCACCCTGGTCGGCCATGCCGACGGCGGGCTGGTGTGCTGGGCCACCTCGGTGCTGCACCCGCGGATGGTGCGCGCCATCGCACTGGTCAGCTCACCGCACCCGGCGGCGCTGCGCGCCTCCGCACTGACCCGCCGCGACCAGGGCCGCGCGCTGCTGCCGACGATGCTGCGCTATCAGCTGCCGATGTGGCCCGAGCACGCGCTGACCCGCGCACAACGCCGATCAGCTCGAGGACCTGGTCCGCAGCCGCGCCTCCGGCAAATGGCTTGCCTCCGAGGACTTTTCCGAGACCATCTCGCATATGCGCCGGGCCATCCAGATCCCGTCGGCGGCGCACTGCGCGCTGGAGTATCAGCGCTGGGCGGTGCGCAGCCAACTACGCAGCGAGGGCTGGCGGTTCATGAAGTCGATGAACCGCCAACTCGACGTTCCGGTGCTGCACCTGCGCGGCGATGCCGACCCGTACGTGCTGGCCGACGCCGGTGGACCGCACCCAGCGCTACGCACCGCGCGGCCGGTTACGTCGCACTGGCCGGCGTCGGGCACTTCGCGCACGAGGAAGCCCCCGACGAGGTCAACGAGCACCTGCGCCGATTCCTGGCCCAGGTGTACGGCCCGCTTAGGTGACGCAGGCCCCGGTCGGCACCTTCTCGGTGTTGCCGATCTTGGCCAGCTGGCGGGACACCTCGTTGGCGGTGAGCACGAATCCGGTGTCGTTGTCGTCGACGGCGGCCCCGAACACCACGCCGAGGACCTGCCCCGCCCGGTTGATCATCGGCCCACCCGAATTGCCTTGACGCACAGTCCCTCTGATCGTGTAGACCTCGCGGTTGACCGTGGTGGTGCGGTAGATGTCGGGACCGTTGAGCTCGATGATCTCGCGGATCCGCGCCGGAGTGGCGGCGAACTCACCGCCGCCGGGATAGCCGAGCACCACCGCGTCGGTGCCGCTCTTGGCCGGCTGCTCGGCGAACACCAGCGGACGCGTGCCGGCAGATTCGGCACATCGAGGATCGAGATGTCGGCGTTGGGGTCGTAGGAGACGACGGTGGCGTCGTAGGTCTGGCCGTCGGCCTCGCACGGTGACGCTGTCAGAGCCGGCCACCACATGCGCGTTGGACATCACCCGGTTCGGGGCGATGACGAAACCGGTTCCCTCCAACACCTTCTGGCAGCCCGGGGCGACACCGCGGATCTTCACCACGCTGGTCCGGGCGTTGGCCACGACGAGCACCGTCGGCCAGGGAGGCGTCCGGTGCGTCGACCGCCTGGATCGGCGTGCGGCCGAACGGCTGCAGGACCTCGGGCAGGCCGGAGGTGCTCAACAGCGTCGACATCCGCTTGGGCACCGTCTTGCAGCCATTCGGGGGCGTACTTGTCGACTTCGGCGAGCACCTTCGAACCGCGCACCGCGGCGGCCAGGTTCGGCTGGTCCGACGACGTCAGCGGGGTGGCCAGCAGCCAGGCCGCGACCAGCACCACCACCAGTTGCAGCGCCACACCGATGATCGAGTCGACGGTGCGCACCGCACGGTTGCGGATCGCACCGCGCACGGCCCGGCCGAGCACCACGCCGGCGACCTCGCCGATGACCACCAGGGCCAGGATCAGGAACAGCGCGGCGAACAGCTTCGCCCGCGGCGAGTGGACGTGGCTGACGATGTGCGGGGCCAGCATCACGCCCGGCGATGGCCCCGAGCACCACCCCGACGAACGACATCAGCGAGCCCAGCGCACCGGACCGCCAGCCCGAGATCGCCGCGACGAAGGCCACGCACCAGCACGGCGATGTCCAGCCATTGCGAACTCGTCACAGCGGCTCCTCACTGTCGTCGCCGACGAGCGCCATCGCCTCGTCCAACTCCCGGACGTCCTCGGTGTCCCACGGTCTGCGCCCAGCCGGCCACATCGAGCATCGCCGAGATTACGTGACCGGTGAATCCCCACACCAGCATCTCGTTGAGCAGAAACGCCGGGCCGGCGTACCGCGTCCCGGCACCGGTGCGGTACACCATCAGCCGATTCTCCGGATTGATGAAAGCGCGCAACGGAACCCGCGCGACGACGGCGGTCTCGGCCGCGTCGACCACGGCGA
The DNA here is from genome assembly GCA_963753095.1 of uncultured Actinomycetota bacterium. Lineage (GTDB taxonomy): Bacteria > Actinomycetota > Actinomycetes > Mycobacteriales > Mycobacteriaceae > Mycobacterium. The sequence continues at coordinate 52,179 of CAVWBC010000014.1, read as the reverse complement.
CCGGCCCCGGGTCGGGCGAGTAGGCCAGCACCGGGACGACGTGAAAGCCCGAGGGCGGGATGAACATTCGCTCCAGGGTCGCCAGCGGATGCAGCCGGTGCGGGTCGATGCCGGTCTCCTCGCGCGCCTCCCGCAGGGCGGTGGCCACCGGGCCGGCGTCATCCGGGTCGGCCGCCCCACCGGGGAAGGCGGCCTGGCCGGCGTGATGGCGCAGCGTGCCGGCCCGCACGGTCAGCAGCAGGTCGGCGTCGTCGGGAACCGTGCCCGGACGGCTGGTCACGGATGCGGTCCGGAGAACAGCACCAGCACCGCGGCGTCGCGTCCCGGCGCGGGTCGCGGTGTCCCGGCGCCGGTGACAGCGGCCAGCAGTTCCGGGGGCACCTGCGCGCGGTAGGCGTGCGGCACCCGGTCGACGTTCTCCACCAGCGGTGCCAGCCACGGCGGCCGGATCTCCGGAGTGAGCCGAACCGCCAGCGGCTCACCGGCGTCACCCCCCATCGTTCGCGTCATGAAGTGCACTCTCCACCGCGGCGGCGATCTCGTCGGCGCTGGTGAACGCCTGCGGCAGGATCTTGGCAACGCTACCGTCCGCGCGCAGCACCACCGTCGCGGGCATGACGTTGGGCACGCCCAGGGCGGCGGCGATGCGGCGCTGACCGTCCTGCAAGGTCGGCAGGCGCACGCCGAGTTCGGCCAGCCGCAGCAGTGCCGGCGGTCTCGTTCTCGTCCTGGTGCACGGTCACCACCGTCGACGTCGTCGCCCGTCCGGCGCTGATATTCGGCCATCGCGGGCAGCTCCTCGGCGCACGGCCCGCACCAGTACGCCCACAGGTTCAGCACCACCGGCCGGCCGGCCAGTGCGCGCGCCACGTCGACCGTCGAGCCGTCGGCCGCGCATTCGACGATGATGCCGCGCAACTGCCCGGCCCGGGGTTGTCCGCGCCGGCCGGGCACGGCGGCAGATCGGCCCGCTGCCGCGGGCCCGCCAGCGCCTCCGGGGTGTCGGCGTCGCGGTGCGCGCGCGCGCCTGGGCCGCCGGACCGCCGGCGCGTCCGGGCGGATCGTCGCCGAGTTCGACGACCAGCGCCGCGATCAGCACGGCGACCACGGCGAGCACCACCAGCGTCCAGCGGGTCGATCTGCGTCATCGGCGGAGCGCGCCCGGCTCGTCACAGCCCGGCCAGGCGCGAGCAGGTGCTCGGTCTCGGGACCCTTCACCAGCGCCGCGGCGACCAGCGGGTCGGTGGGACCCAGTCCGAACGACGGGCAGTCCTTGGCCAGCACGCACACCCCGCAGGCCGGCTTGCGGGCATGGCAGACCCGCCGGCCGTGAAAGATCACCCGATGGCTCAGCAGCGTCCACTCGCTGCGCTCGATCAGCTCACCGACGGCATGCTCGACCTTGACCGGATCCTCCTCGGCGGTCCAGCGCCAGCGCCGCACCAGCCGGCCGAAGTGGGTGTCGACGGTGATGCCGGGGATGTCGAAGGCGTTCCCGAGGATGACGTTGGCGGTCTTGCGCCCGACCCCGGGCAGCGTCACCAATTCGGCCATGGTGCGCGGGCACTTCGCCGTCGAACCGCTCGACGAGTTCCTGACCCAGCCGGATCAGCGAATTGGCCTTGTTGCGGTAGAAGCCGGTGGGGCGGATCAGTTCCTCGAGTTCGGTGCGATCGGCCTGGGCGTAGTCCAGCGCGGTGCGGTACTTCTCGAACAGCGCCGGGGTGGTCAGGTTGACCCGCTTGTCGGTGCTCTGCGCCGACAGGATGGTGGCGACCGTCAGCTCCAGCGGATTGGTGAAGTCGAGTTCGCAGTAGACGTGCGGGAAGGCCTTGGCCAGTGTCCGATTCATCCGCCGGGCCCGGCGCACCAGACCGAGATGGGTCTCGGTGTCCCATTTGGGGTCCGGTTCGCTTCGCGGCCGCTGCCGTTGCCAGCGTCTGACCGCGGACCGACGAGCAGCCGGCTGTCACCCTGTCAGGGTACCGACATCGACCGCGGACAGACCGGTGACAATTCGTGATCCCGCTGAGACCTTGCGCCGTGTTTACTTCCCCGTGTGTCCTGGTTGCTCGCAGCGTGCATCCCCGGGTTGCTGATGCTGTCGACCTTCGGGTTGGAGCGCCTCGAGAGCGGCTTGCACGCTGAGCGCACGGCGGCCGACGACGACGTCACCACAGTTCCTGGAGCAGGCCGTCCGGGCCGCCCGCGGAACAAGCGCCAGCCGCGCGCCGGCCGTCCGAGCATCCCGGCGACCGGTCGACACCCACTTCGGGCTGCCCACCGACGAACCCGGTTTGCCGACCCGGTCGTACTGCCCACGCCGACGCCCGAATCCGCAGTTTCACCGGACTCGCATACGCCAATCGTGTGTAGCGTTGGCTCGTTGCAGAACGGGCTACCTCTAGACTGATCTCGCGATGCAAGTAGAGGCTGGCCTGCGCGTTTCACATCACCGATGAGCTAAAGAGGGGCAACGTGGACGAGATCCTGGCCAGGGCCGGAATCTTCCAGGGGGTCGAACCCAGCGCTGTCTCCGCGCTGACCAAGCAACTGCAGCCGGTGGACTTTCCGCGGGGGCACACCGTGTTCGCCGAGGGCGAGCCCGGTGACCGGCTGTACATCATCATTTCCGGCAAGGTGAAGATCGGCCGCCGCTCACCGGACGGTCGGGAGAACCTGCTGACGATCATGGGTCCGTCGGACATGTTCGGCGAGCTGTCGATCTTCGACCCGGGCCCGCGGACGTCCAGCGCCACCACCATCACCGAGGTGCGCGCGGTGTCGATGGACCGCGACGCGCTGCGGGCGTGGATCGCCGACCGCCCCGAGATCGCCGAGCAGCTGCTGCGGGTGCTGGCCCGCCGGCTGCGCCGCACCAACAACAACCTCGCCGATCTGATCTTCACCGACGTGCCCGGCCGGGTCGCCAAGCAGCTGCTGCAGCTGGCGCAGCGCTTCGGCACCCAGGAGGGCGGCGCCCTGCGGGTCACCCACGACCTGACCCAGGAGGAGATCGCCCAGCTGGTCGGCGCCTCGCGGGAGACGGTGAACAAGGCGCTGGCCGACTTCGCCCACCGCGGCTGGATTCGCCTGGAGGGCAAGAGCGTGCTGATCAGCGACTCCGAGCGGCTGGCCCGCCGAGCGCGCTAGCCGCGCCGGGCCCTGGAGTACTCGCGCAGGTAGTCCAGCTGGGCCTGCACCGACTTCTCGGCCGCGTCCCACAGCTTCTCGTCGACGTCGGTGTAGACGTGCTCGACGACCTGGCGTGCGGTGGCGTCCTCGCCGAGCACCCGCAGCGCCTCGCCGGACCTGGTCCAGCCGCTCCTCGCGGTGGGCCAGGTACATCGCGCTGACGGCCTGCAGATCGTCGAGATCGGGTCCGTGCCCGGGCAGCACCGTGCGATGCCCGAGACCCTGCAGCCGGCGCAGCGACTCCAGATAGTCGGCGAGGCTGCCGTCTTCGTCGTCGATCACGGTGGTGCCGCGGCCCAGCACGGTGTCGGCGGTCAGCACCGCGTCGTCGACGAGGAACGACAGCGAGTCGGCGGTGTGCCCGGGGGTGGCCATGCACCGTGATGCGCAGCCCGGCGGCGTCGATGACCTCACCGTCGGTCAGCGGTCCGCCGAGCCCGCGCAGGAAGCCGCTGCCGACCGCGCGCACCGTGGCCCCGGTGCGCGTCGACGATCTTGTCGATGCCGTCGGTGTGGTCGCCGTGCTTGTGGCTGATCAGCACCAGCGCGATCGGGCCGAGCTCGGCGAGCCGCGCGATGTGCTCGTCGTCGTCGGGGCCGGGGTCGACGATGACCATCTCGTCGCTGCCCGGCCCGCGCAGCACCCAGGTGTTGGTGCCGTCGAGCGTCATGATGCCCGGGTTGTTGCACAGCAAGCACCGACGCGGTCGCAGTGACCGGCCGCAGCACCCGTAGGCGGGATGCTCGCTCACGCGACCTCGACGATGAGCTCGACCTCCACCGGCGCGTCGAGCGGCAGCTCGGAGACCCCGACCGCCGAGCGGGCATGGGCGCCGGCGTCGCCGAACACCTCGCCGAGGAAGCTCCGACGCGCCGTTGATGACGCCGGGCTGACCGCTGAAACCCGGGGCCGAGGCGACGAAGCCGACCACCTTGACCACCCGGGCGACGGCGTCGATGCCGACCAGCGCGTCGATGGCGGCCAGCGCGTTGAGCGCGCACGTCCGGGCGGCGGCCTTGGCGTCCTCGGGGCTGACCTCGGCGCCGACCTTGCCGGTCTGGGTCAGCTCGCCGTCCACCAGCGGCAGCTGGCCGGCGGTGTAGACCAGGTTGCCGGTGCGCACCGCCGGAACGTAGGCGGCCAGCGGCTTGGCGACCGCCGGCAAGGTCGATGCCCAGCTCGGCGAGCCGCCGCGGATGCCGCTCACTTCGGCCGCTTCAGATAGGCGACGTGCTGCTCACCGGTCGGGCCCTGCAGCACGGCGACCAGTTCCCAGCCGTCGGCACCCCACTGGTCGAGGATCTGCTTGGTCGCATGGGTCAGCAGCGGCACCGTGGCGTACTCCCATGTGGTCAGTTCGCTCATGCGCTAAGCCTATCGCTGAAGCGCCAATCGTCCCAGGGTCGTCGTCACCCGGCTTGGCTAGCATGCACTGATGGCGACCACACCGAGCGACGGCAGCCCCGTCGGCTGGCCCTCCCGCCTGACCAAGGCCCGCCTGCATTTCGTGACCGGCAAGGGCGGCACCGGGAAGACGACCGTCGCGGCGGCGCTCGCGCTGACGCTGGCGGCCGGCGGGCGGCGAGTTCTGCTCGTGGAAGTCGAAGGGCGCCAAGGCATTGCGCAGCTCTTCGACGTGCCGCCGCTGCCCTACGAGGAGCTCAAGATCGCCACCGCCGACGGCGGCGGGCAGGTCAACGCGCTGGCGATCGACATCGAGGCCGCGTTCCTGGAATACCTCGACATGTTCTACAACCTCGGCATCGCCGGGCGGGCCATGCGCCGGATCGGGGCCATCGAATTCGCCACGACGATCGCGCCGGGCCTGCGCGACGTGCTGCTCACCGGCAAGATCAAGGAGTCGGTGGTCCGGCTCGACCGCAACAAGAGGCCGGCCTACGACGCCATCGTCGTCGACTCGCCCCCGACCGGGCGGATCGCCCGCTTCCTCGACGTCACCAAGGCCGTCTCCGACCTGGCCAAGGGCGGCCCGGTGCACTCGCAGGCCGAGGGCGTGGTCAAGCTGCTGCACTCCGAGCAGACCGCGATCCATCTGGTGACGCTGCTGGAGGCGCTGCCGATCCAGGAGACCATCGAGGCCATCGAGGAGCTCGAGACGCTCGGCCTGCCGATCGGCAGCGTCATCGTCAACCGCAACATCCCGCCGTTCCTGCCGCCCGACGACCTGGCCAAGGCGGCCGAGGGCGACATCGACGCCGACGCGGTGCGGGCCGGACTTGCCGAAGTCGGGTATCACGCTGGACGACAGCGATTTCGCCGGCCTGCTGACCGAGACCATCGAGCACGCCACCCGGATCCGGGCCCGCGCCGAGAGCGCCGAGCAACTCGACCAGATGCACGTGCCCCGGCTGGAGTTGCCGACGATCGCCGACGGCGTCGATCTGGCAGTCTGTACGAACTGGCGGAAACGCTTGCGCAGCAAGGAGTCCGGTAGATGAGTACCGTACACCGCCGGCGCTGGACATGAAGTCGATCCTGGCCGACAAGTCCAACCGGGTGGTGGTGTGCTGCGGCGCCGGCGGGGTCGGCAAGACCACCACCGCCGCGGCGATGGCTTTGCGCGCGGCCGAATACGGCCGCACCGTAGTGGTGCTGACCATCGACCCGGCCAAGCGGCTCGCGCAGGCGCTCGGCATCAAGGAGCTCGGCAACGAGCCCGCAGCGGGTGCCGTTGGCACCCGAGGTCGTCCGGGACAGCTCCACGCGATGATGCTCGACATGCGTCGGACGTTCGACGAGATGGTCATCGAGTACTCGGGAGCCGAACGCGCACAAGCGATTCTGGACAACCAGTTCTATCAGACCGTCGCCACCTCGCTGGCCGGCACGCAGGAGTACATGGCCATGGAGAAGCTGGGCCAGCTGCTGGGTCAGGACCGCTGGGACCTGGTGGTGGTCGACACCCCGCCGTCGCGCAACGCCCTGGACTTCCTGGATGCGCCCAAACGGCTGGGCAGTTTCATGGACGGCCGGCTGTGGCGGCTGCTGCTGGCGCCCGGCCGCGGCATCGGCCGCATCGTCACCGGTGCGGTGGGCCTGGCGATGAAGGCGATGTCGACGATCCTGGGTTCGCAGATGCTCTCGGACGCCTCGGCGTTCGTCCAGTCGCTGGACTCGACGTTCGGCGGCTTCCGGGAGAAGGCCGACCGCACCTACGAGTTGCTCAAGCGGCGCGGCACCCAGTTCGTGGTGGTGTCGGCGGCCGAACCGGACGCGCTGCGGGAGGCGTCGTTCTTCGTCGACCGGCTCTCGCGAGGAAGGCATGCCGCTGGCGGGGCTGATCCTCAACCGGACCCATCCGACGCTGTGCTCGCTGACCGTGGAGCGCGCGATCGACGGCGCCGAGGAGCTGGAGCGCGACCCGGCGACGATGACGGCCAACTGGCCGCCGGGGTGCTGCGCATCCACGCCGACCGGGCGCAGACCGCCAAGCGGGAAGTCCGGCTGCTGTCGACGGTTCACCGGCGCCAATCCGCATGTGCCGGTGGTCGGCGTGCCGTCACTGCCGTTCGACGTTTCCGACCTCGATGCCCTGCAGGCCATCGCCGACCAGATCACCGGCGAGACCGGCTAGCCGTCAGCAGCGCAGCGGACAATTGTTTGCTCGAAGTCACCGGCCGCGACCAGTGACGTGCGCGTCCGAAGTTAGCTAACGCTGCGGTGCTTGCGCTGGGCGGAGAAGAATTCGGCCCAGGACACCACCTCGGGGTGCTGCTTGAGCAGGGCGCGGCGCTGACGTTCGGTCATCCCACCCCAGACGCCGAACTCCACCCGGTTGTCCAGCGCGTCGGCGCCACATTCGGCGATCACGGGGCAGTGCCGGCAGATCACCGCGGCCTTGCGCTGGGCAGCACCGCGGACGAACAACTCGTCGGGATCAGTCGCGCGGCACAGCGCCTGCGACACCCACGCGATGCGGGCCTCGCCTTCGGCGCCCTGGATTGAACCGTGCAACGGTACTGCGGCTGTCCTGCGGGCAGCGGGCCGAATACCTGACACCGGCGGTCCCCTTCGTCCGGGCCGCCTGCCAGGCGGCACATCCCCGTGTAGATCGTGTCTGCGATCTACGCCACATTGCGGGTTTCAGTGTTACCTGAATCGCACTGTGTGTTTAAGTTAGGTGGTCAGGTATCGTTTGCGCAACAGTTGAATCACAGCTTTTTTGGGACAACCGTGCCGACCGATCTTGAACTGCGGTTTTCTGACGCCCCCGAAAATTCTTGGGACGCATCATGGCGTTCGTCGGCTAGCTCCGCACGGGCCAGAATTGGCGTCAGTACTCTGTACCCATGTCGGAACGCCCCCCGGCCGGCGCCACCTTCATCAAGCTGGCCTGGTGCTGCCTGTTGGCCAGCGTCATCATGGCGGCGCTGCTGTTCCCCGTCGTCGGCGGTCTGGGGCTGGTTTCCAACCGCGCATCCGACGTCGTGGCCAATGGTTCGGCCCAGCTGGTCGAGGGCCAAGTGCCCGCGGTGACCACCATGGTGGACGCCAAAGGCAATACCATCGCGTGGCTGTACTCGCAGCGCCGCTTCGAAGTGCCCAGCGACAAGATCGCCGACACGATGAAGCTGGCGATCGTCTCGATCGAGGACAAGCGGTTTGCCGAACACAACGGTGTCGACTGGAAAGGCACGCTGACGGGCCTGGCCGGCTACGCCTCCGGCGACCTCGACACCCGCGGCGGCTCGACCATCGAACAGCAGTACGTCAAGAACTACCAGCTGCTGGTGATCGCGCAGACCGACGCCGAGAAGCGGGCGGCGGTGGAGACCACGCCGGCGCGCAAGCTGCGCGAGATCCGGATGGCGCTGACCCTGGACAAGACCTTCACCAAGCCGGAGATCCTCACCCGCTACCTCAACCTGGTGTCCTTCGGCAACGGCGCCTTCGGCATCCAGGACGCCGCGCAGACCTACTTCGGGATCGACGCGTCGGAGCTGAACTGGCAGCAGGCCGCGCTGCTGGCCGGGCTGGTGCAGTCCACCAGCACGCTGAACCCCTACACCAATCCCGACGGCGCGCTGGCCCGGCGCAACCTGGTGCTCGACACCATGATCGAGAACCTGCCCGACAAGGCCGATGAGTTGCGGGCCGCCAAGCAGCAGCCGCTGGGCATCCTGCCGCAGCCCAACGAGCTGCCGCGGGGCTGTATCGCCGCCGGCGACCGGGCCTTCTTCTGCGACTACGTGCAGGAGTACCTGGCCCGGGCAGGCATCAGCAAGGACCAGATCGCCAGGGGCGGCTACCTGATCAAGACCACCCTGGATCCCGACGTGCAGAACTCGGCCAAGTCGGCCGTCGACTCGCTGGCACCGCCGGACATCGACGGCATCGCCAGCGTGATGAGCATCGTGCTGCCCGGCAAGACCGCGCATCCGGTGGTCGCCATGGTGAGCAACCGGACCTACGGGCTGGACACCGCGGCCGGGGAGACCATGCAACCGCAGCCGTTCTCGCTGGTCGGCGACGGCGCCGGGTCGATCTTCAAGATCTTCACCACCGCCGCGGCGATGGACATGGGCCTGGGGATCGGCGCCAACCTCGACGCCCCGGTGCGCTTCGAGGCCAAGGGGCTGGGCAGCGGCGGCGCGAAGGGCTGCCCGAAGGACACCTGGTGTGTGCAGAACGCGGGCAACTACCGCGGTTCGATGAGCGTCACCGACGCGCTGGCGCAGTCGCCCAACACCGCCTTCGCCAAGCTCATCTCGCAGGTCGGCGTGCAGCGCACGGTCGATATGGCGGTCAAGCTCGGCCTGCGGTCCTACGCCGAGCCCGGTACCGCCCGGCCCTACGAGCCCGGAGAGCAACGAGAGCCTGGCCGACTTCATCAAGCGGCAGAACCTCGGCTCGTTCACCCTGGGCCCGATCGAGGTCAACGCGCTCGAGCTGTCCAACGTGGCGGCCACGCTGGCCGCCGGGGGCGTGTGGTGCCCGCCCAACCCGGTCGACAAGCTCTACGACCGGAACGGCAACGAGGTGGCGGTCACCACCGAGACCTGCGATCAGGTGGTGCCCGAGGGGCTGGCCAACACGCTGTCGAACGCGCTGAGCAAGGACGACACCAGCGGCACCGCCGCCAACTCCGCCGGTTCGGTCGGCTGGAACCTGCCGATGTCGGGCAAGACCGGCACCACCGAGGCGCACCGGTCGTCGGGCTTCGTGGGCTACACCAACCACTACGCGGCGGCCAACTACATCTACGACGATTCGCCCAACCCGTCGGACCTGTGCTCCTGGCCGCTGCGCCAGTGCGGCGACGGCAACCTCTACGGCGGCAACGAGCCCGCCAAGACGTGGTTCACCGCGATGAAGCCGATCGCCGAGAGCTTCGGCGACGTCACCATGCCGCCGACCGATCCGCGCTACGTCGACGGCGCCCCGGGCTCCAGGGTGCCCAGCGTCTCCGGTCTGAGCCAGGACTCCGCCCGCGACCGGCTCAAGGAAGCCGGTTTCCAGGTCGCCGACCAGGCCAACCCGGTCAACAGTGCGTCCCCCTACGGCACCGTCGTGGGCACGTCGCCCGGCGGGCAGACCGTGCCCGGGTCGATCGTCACCATCCAGATCAGCAACGGCATCCCGCCGGCACCGCCGCCGCCGCCGCCGGGCGCGCCGCCGCCGCTGCCGCTGGGCCTGGACGGCCGCCACTCCCGGTTGGCTCGACGGTCGTCGAGATCCCCGGACTGCCACCCGATCACCGTTCCGCTGCTGGCGCCGCCACCGCCGCCGCCACCGCCGTGACGTGTCACGCGATTTCGACACCGACGCTCGACCCGGCTGAGCTTCCGGCGGGTGGCAGTACGCTGCCGATATGGCAGCCGTGTCCTCCGCCTTGAAAACCTCGGCTCTCGCCGCCGCCGGCTCGGCCGCGCTCGCGGTCGGCTACGCCACGGTGATCGAGCGCAACGCGTTCGTCGTGCGCGAGGTGACCATGCCGGTGCTCACGCCGGGCTCCACTCCACTGCGGGTGCTGCACCTCAGCGACATCCACATGCGCCCGGCGCAGCGGCACAAGCAGGCCTGGCTGCGGGAGCTGGCGCGCTGGGAGCCCGACCTGGTGGTCAACACCGGCGACAACCTGTCGCACCCCAAGGCCGTGCCGGCGGTGGTGCAGGCCCTCGGCGACCTGTTGTCGGTGCCCGGCGTGTTCGTGTTCGGCAGCAACGACTACTTCGCCCCGAAGCTGAAGAACCCCGCCAAGTACCTGACCGACCGGGACCACCGGATCCACGGCAAGCCGCTGCCGTGGCAGGACCTGCGCGCGGCGTTCACCGAGCGCGGCTGGCTGGACCTGACCCACACCCGCCGCGAGTTCGAGGTGGCCGGGCTGACCATCGCCGCCGCCGGCGTCGACGACCCGCATCTGGAGCGGGACCGCTACGACACCATCGCCGGGCCGGCCCAGCCCGATCGCCAACCTGAGCCTCGGGCGTCACCCACGCGCCCTACACCCGGGTGCTGGACCGCTTCGCCGCCGACGGCTATCAGCTGGTGATGGCCGGGCACACCCACGGCGGTCAGCTGTGCCTGCCGTTCTACGGCGCGCTGGTCACCAACTGCGACCTGGACCGCTCCCGGGCCAAGGGCGCCTCGCGCTGGGGCGCTGGACACCGCCCTGCACGTCTCGGCGGGCATCGGCACCTCGCCGTACGCGCCGTTGCGGTTCTGCTGCCGACCCGAGGCCACCCTGCTGACGCTGGTCGCCGCGCCGACCGGGGGCCACGACGAGAGCCGGAGTGTGGTGCGGTCCAGCCCAACCGCGTCGATGCACTGACGACCGGTGAAGAGCAGCGTCGCGGTTCACAGCCGCCCCCGAGGCTGGGTCGACAACGCCATCCGGCTGATCGAGGCCGACGCCCGGCGCAGTGCCGACACCCACCTGCTGCGCTACCCGCTCCCGTCGGCGTGGTGCGAAGGCGTCGACGTCCAGCTGTATCTCAAGGACGAGTCGACCCACATCACCGGCAGCCTCAAGCACCGGCTGGCACGTTCGCTGTTCCTCTACGGGCTGTGCAACGGCTGGATCGACGAGCACACCACCGTCGTGGAGGCGTCGTCGGGGTCGACGGCGGTCTCGGAGGCGTACTTCGCCGCGCTGCTCGGCCTGCCGTTCGTCGCGGTGATGCCGGCCTCCACCAGCCCGTCGAAGGTCGCGCTGATCGAATCCCAGGGCGGCCGTTGCCATTTCGTCGAACGTTCGGGTGAGGTCTATGCCGAGGCGCAGCGGATCGCCGACGAGACCGGCGGGCATTACCTGGATCAGTTCACCAACGCCGAGCGTGCGACCGACTGGCGGGGCAACAACAACATCGCCGAGTCGATCTACGAGCAGATGCGCGACGAACCGCATCCGATCCCGTCGTGGATCGTGGTGGGCGCCGGGCACGGGCGGCACCAGCGCGACGATCGGTCGCTACATCCGGTATCGGCGCCACGCAGACCAAGTTGTGCGTGGTCGACCCGGAGAACTCGGCGTTCTTCCCGTCCTACGCCGAGGGCAGATGCGACATCGTCACCGGACGCGTCCTCGCGCATCGAGGGCATCGGCCGTCCGCGGGTGGAGCCGTCGTTCCTGCCGAGCGTCGTCGACCGGATGGATGTGTGTTCCCGACTGCCGCGTCGGTGGCGGCGGCCCATCACGTCTCGCGGGTGCTGGGACGGCGGGTGGGTCCGTCGACGGGAACCAATGTGTGGGGCGCGTTCGGCCTGCTGGCCGAGATGGTGGCCGCAGGGGTCGGCGGCTCGGTGGTCACGCTGATCGCCGACAGCGGCGACCGCTACGCCGACACCTATTACAACGACGACTGGCTACGCGCTCACGACCTCGACCCGAGCGAGCACGCCGGCGCGCTGGTCGAGTTCGAGCGATCCTGCGCCTGGTCCTGATCGGCGTCGTCGACGGCGTCGTAGTCGCCGGTCACCACCAGCCACAGCGCGGCAAGCAGGAAGAATCCCCCGTACACGACGGCCCCCAAAGCGGTCATCATCCGCTCCACCTTTCGCATGCTCGGCGTAGTTCGTCGCGCCGTCAGTGTGCACAACACCACCGACATCCCGGATCCATCCCGCCGAGACGCGTCGACTTTGCACGACTGCGCGCCGAGCAAGCCGTTTGGCTTCTCGCGCGGGCCGCGTGCGATACGCTGTCGTGGCTTCACGCGGGGTGTGGCGCAGCTTGGTAGCGCGCTTCGTTCGGGACGAAGAGGTCGTGGGTTCGAATCCCGCCACCCCGACTCGGGAAAGCAACGCCCTGACTAGCAGAGATGCGGTCGGGGCGTTGTCATCTCAGTGGGGCCTCAGCCCCTTTGCTGCCAGAACGGCGGCACGACATGGCCGCGCCGCACCGCCATGATCAGCAGGACGACACCCGTTGCCGTGCATAACAGGAAGGCGATGACCGAGGATTCAACGCCGAAGGTGCCGCCGGTCAGCAGCGCCGGGCCCTCGATGACCGGCTTGATGAGGCCAGGGCGGGCATCGCCGCCCGACACGATGCCCGAAAAGATGCCCGACTGGGTGTAGTTCCAAGCGATGTGGAAGCCCATGCTCATCCATAGCCGCCGGGTCAGCATGTAGGCGGCGGCGAGCAGAATACCGGCTTCGACGCTGATGAAGATGGCGCCCATCAGTGTCGCAGTCGAGTTCACCAGGTGAACAAGGCCGAACACCAGAGACGACACGGCGAGCGAGATCCAGCTGCCCAGCCACCCCTCGACGATGCGGAACAGCACGCCGCGGAACAGCAACTCTTCAAAGATGCCCGAACTCACCGGCACGGCGATCGCGGGCAGCAGGTAGGACACGGGGTTGAGCCCTTCGATCTTGTAGATGCCCATGAGGATGAGGATGAGGATGCAGGCGGTGTAGAGCCCGGCGCCCACGAGAACACCGATGCCGAGCTCTCGGCCCATGCCGGGCAGCGCCAGTTCGGTGAGCGGCCTGCGCTCGATCAGGCGGACAAAGCCGATGTAGACGGCAAAGCCCACCGCCGACCAGCCGATGACGACAGCAATCTGCAGCAGCGGATTGCCCGCCGTTTCCCCTATGAACCTGTTGCTGTTGCCCAGCATGTAGAACATCACGGCGCCGAACGCGGCGAGGCGCAGCGGCGGGAATTGCGCGACACGCAGCCACATCGGCTTTTGAGTCGTCTCATGTTTCATGTCAGGGCTTCCAGCTCTTGACCGGGGTCGAAATCTTCAAAGACGCCCATCTCGATGGTGACCGAGCGCAGCGGCCTTTGGCTCCTCCGGCGCCAGCCGGGGAGCTTGTCGAAGAGTAAGACAAGGGAACAGCGCGGGCCATGACGAATCTCCCCGTCGCAAAGAACGGGTGCGTAGCCGCAGAGCCTGTCCGACATGCGGAGGCCACGGTAATCAGCCCGGCAGATTGACCCGCGTTCGCTCTGACTGCGCGATACCTCCGTGCCACACGGGTCACGAATTGTTGAAAGTAGGGCGTTAATCGCGTCGGGACAAGTGCACGCGTGATGAACAACCAGGCGTCGGAGGTTTGGATGATGTTGTTCACTCCGGTCGCGTCTGCCAGTAGGAGGCTGCCCAGCTCGATGGCCCAGATGTTGCGCCCCGCAGTGTCTGGGTCAAGATCGTCAACGAGATCACCCTCGGCGATGGCCTGCTCGACGGCGCTGACGATCACCGGCAGTCGCCGGGTATACGTCGCTCGCCCGGCGGCACTGACATTGCCCAACGCCTGCCCGAGAAGGTGTCCGACCCGCACCCGCTGATCATGGGCAATCATGTCGGCCGCAACGAAGGTGGCGCAGATGAGGTTCTCCAACGCCCGCGATGTGCTGCTCAGGAGAATGGCATGCGCTATTCGGGCGTCGGCCTCCTCGATGATCGCGGCAGCTACGGACTCCTTGGTCGGAAAGTGGTGGTAGAAAGCGCCTTTCGTGATCCCAGCCTGGCCGATGATCTCTGTCAGCCTGGTGTCGCCGTAGCCGGCCTTTTCGAACAGGTCGATTGAAGCGTCGACAATCCGCTGCCGTGTGACCTCAGCCCTCGCCTGGACTGCGATTAGGTCACGACAAATCGGCGACCACGGATTGACGGCAACAAGATGGCCGCCAGTTCTTCATCGGTCAGCGGCGAATGAGTTGGTGGCACGAGTCCTCCTCGTCAGCTACCGGGGTCTGGGGCAGCGACTGCCACGGACAGTACATGGGTCCAGACCAGGACGCCGATGAAGGAATCGCCTCGTTGACGACCAATCTCGTACTTGCGACCGGATCGGGTCACTTGGCCGACCGAATCCGGATCGGTACCGGATGGGTAGAGCGCTCAGAGCATGCGGTTGAGGAGGTTGCGTGCGACCCCTGTCACCAGGGTGCGGTCGTTGGTGATGGCGACTTCGAAGAGGCGGTCGCCGTCCGGCCGGGCGTAACGGGCGTTGTCGGCGTGCTCGCGGGCGATCACGGCGGCGACGGTGGTGGCGCCCAATGTGAGGACGATCCATTCGCTGCTCAGTGGGTCTTCGACGTCGAAGCTGAAGCCGCGGACACCCGATCCGAGGTCGGCGGAGAGGCCGTGGCCGAAGACGGCCACCAACGGGCATGGGCCGGCGAGTCGCTGGTATTGGTTTCTGGTGGCGGTGGTGAAGAACTCGGCGCGTTGCAGCGCGGTGAGCACCATCGGTGGATCCGTCGCCTCGAGCGCTTGCTGTTCGAGGTAACGCGACAGGGCCAGCACCGTGTCTTTTCGCTCGGTGCGGGTCGGCACGCTTCCGGCTACGGCGTCGAATGGAGATCCGGTGTCCAACCATGGCTGTTGGGTACGGATCCGGGGGGCCGCGCCTGCCCGGTGCCGATTGGTGATCAGTGGGGCGGGGCGCCCGAATCTGAACCCCTGACCCAAAGTTGCACCCAACGTCAAAGCGCGGTCAAGGTGTTCGGCGGTTTCGATGCCCTCGGCGAGTATGGTCGCGCCGGCCCGCTCATGATGATCCAACACCGCGGCCCACGTCCGGGCCTGCTGGTAGCGCGGTTGTGATTGCACCACAGCCAGGTCGAGCTTGATGACGTCGGGACAGACGACGTCCAGCAGGGCAAGGGAATCCCGGTTGGCTCCCACGTCGTCGAAGGCGACGGCGAATCCGTCGGCGTGCAGGGCCGCGACCTTGCGTAACAGGGCCGGCGGATCGGTGAGCAGGCTGCGTTCGGTGATTTCGAAGACCAACTGCAGGCGTTCGGCGCCTCGCGCCAACACCTCGTCGTCTGCCCGGGCGATGTGGGGAGTGCTGACTTCACTGTTGAGAAACAGCATCGTGTCCGGGGCGAGTCCGGCGGTCAGCGCAGACTCGATCGCGGTATGGATCAACAGCCGGTCCAGTTGCTGTTGTCGGTCGGTCGCCGCCGCGCGTGCCAGCACCGCCAAAGTGGCGCCCAGATCGTCAAGGTGGTCCCACCGCGCCAGCGCCTCGAAGCCCACGACCGCTTCCTCGGGCAGCGACACGACCGGCTGGAACACCACCTCGAGCCCGTCACCTGCAACGGCAGCGTCCAAGCTACTTACCTCCACGGGAGCTGCCACGTGGATCGGAGTGAAACGTGGCTTTTGCTGTCAGCCATGTTCTGTACCTCTTGGAACGTAGTGCTTGGTGTTGGGAGCATGTGCAGGGCGCGGGTCAGCAGACAGCCACGCATTCACATCGTCGACTTTTCACTGTTTGCCCGAACGTGGCAGGCGTTTGCGCAGGAACAAACCATTGGTTGCCTCTCGGTGACGACCATGCGCTTTGCCTCCGCCGCTTGGGCCGGCCGGAGGCATTGCCGAGTCAGCCCCGCCCATTGGCCTCCCCTGCCCTAGCGAAGTACTATCTGCGTATGAATGCAGATAGTGCATCTTGTGCTCGGCGGCTGCCCGACGACCAGGTCGGCCTGGTGGTTGAAGTCTTCCGGATGCTGGCCGATGCCACCCGCGTGCAGGTGTTGTGGGCGCTGGTGAACCAGGAGATGTCGGTCAACGACCTGGCCACCCACATCGGAAAGCCCGCCCCATCGGTGTCCCAGCATCTGGCCAAGCTGCGGATGGCCCGTCTGGTCCGCACCCGCCGCGAGGGCACCACCATCTTCTACAGCCTGGACAACGACCACATCCGGCAGCTGGTCACCGATGCGGTGTTCAACGCCGAACATGCCGGACCGGGGATTCCCGGTCACCACCGCGACGCCGCTGAACTCGCCACCCTGCACACCGGCACGGCCGGTGCGGGCCCGGATTCGCTCCGACGGAAAGCACGCCGCTCATGACTCACAGCCCGCACTCAGAGCACGACCACGACCACGACCACGACCACGACCACGGTGGCAAAATCGGGTCCGCACTGCGGGAGGTGTTCGCCCCGCACAGCCATGACGCGTCCGACAGCATCGACGGCGCCCTGGAGTCCAGCGCCGCCGGCATCCGAGCGGTCAAGATCAGCCTGATCGCACTCGCCGTCACCGCCCTCGCCCAGTTGGCGATCGTGCTGATCTCGGGATCGGTCGCGCTGCTGGCCGACACCATTCACAACTTCTCCGACGCCCTCACCGCCATACCGCTGTGGATCGCGTTCGCACTCGGCACCAAGGCCGCCACCCGCCGCCACACCTACGGGTTCGGGCGCGCCGAGGACATCGCCGGCCTGTTCGTGATCGCGATGATCACCTTCTCGGCCGTCGTCGCCGGCGCCGAGTCGATCCGCCGCCTCATCAACCCGGTCGCGATCGAACACGTCGGCTGGGTCGCCGCAGCGGGTCTGGTGGGCTTCCTCGGCAACGAAGTCGTCGCGATCTACCGCATCCGCGTGGGTCGGCGCATCGGCTCGGCCGCCTTGGTCGCCGATGGGTTGCACGCCCGCACAGACGGATTCACCTCGTTGGCCGTGCTCTTCGGTGCGGGCGGTGTCGCCCTGGGCTTTCCGTTGGCGGACCCCATCATCGGCTTGTTGATCACCGTCGCCATCCTCGCCGTGCTGCGCACCGCCGTACGGGACGTGTTCCGCCGGCTCATGGACGGCGTCGATCCTGCCCTGGTCGACGCTGCCGAGGCCGCGCTGGCCGACGAACCTGGTGTCACGGAAGTCCGCAGCGTCAAGATGCGCTGGATCGGCCACCGCTTACACGCCGACGCCGAACTCGACATCGATCCCGGCACCAGCCTCAGCGACGCGCACCGCATCGCCCACGACGCCGAGCACAGCTTGACGCACGCCGTCCCGAAGTTGTCGTCCGCGCTGGTGCACGCCTACCCGGCTGGCCCGACACCGCCTGGCGAGTGATCGACTACGGCCGCAGCGACATCCGGCGGCGCACCACCACCACCTCGGCGACGACGTAGACCACCAGCGACCCGATGACGGTGGCGATGATGACCGTGTACCGGCCGTTGAAACCGTCGGCCGAGGTCTGGCGCAGCAGGATGCCGAGGTAGGCCCAGATCAGCACCAGCCCATAGGCGATGTCATTGTTGCGGAGCATCGTGGCCGTGCCGATGAGCATCGCGACGACGACAATCACCGCGGCCCACGTCGAGTCCGGCAGACCGAAGCCGTTCCAGTTCAGGCTCACCAGCAGCACGGTGATGTTCGCGACGGTCGCCACCGTCGTCCACCCGAAGTACACGCTGAACGGCACCCCCACCAGCCACCGTTGACGCATTGTCAGATCCGCCGACCGCAGGATGTTGGTGATCAGGATCAGGCACACCAGGATCGTGACGATGAGGACGACCGACAGCCAGATGACGTCGTAGTGCCAGGCGAACACCCATGCGGTGTTGGCCAGCGACGAGATGGAGAACAGCAGCCCGACCCGGCTGAGCAGGGCATCGTCTTGCTCGTCGGCCCGGAACAGGCCGAGCTGGTAGAGCACGTGCAGCCCCAGCAGCAGATAGATGACTCCCCAGATCGAGAAGGTCAGACCGGCGGGGGTGAACAGGCTCGGGTAGGCGTCCGACACTTCGCCGGTGCCTCGACCGTTGAGTGGTAGCGCGTTGGCAAGGAAGTTCATCGTCACCATCGCGAGATAGGTCACCACCACCAGCGCCTTGATCGGACCGCGCGTCGTCGCTGCGCTCATATCGCCTCCCGGTGTTGATTGCCACCGAAACTACAGTGCCGCGGCAGCCGCCCTACCCGCCGCGCGGCCCGAGAACAGGCAACCGCCGAGGAACGTCCCCTCCAGCGCGTTGTAGCCGTGGACGCCACCGCCGCCGAAACCGGCGACCTCGCCTGCGGCGTACAGCCCGTCGATCGGGGCGCCGTCGACGCCCAGCGCCCGCGACGACAGATCGGTCTGGATGCCGCCCAGGGTCTTTCGGGTCAGGATGTGCAACTTCACCCCGATCAGCGGCCCCGCCGACGGGTCCAGAATGCGGTGCGGTGCGGCCGTGCGGCCGATCCGGTCCCCGATGTACCGGCGCGAGTTCCGAATCCCTTGTACCTGAGCATCTTTGGAGTACGGGTTGGCCATCTGCAGATCGCGGGCCTCGATCTGGGCCCGGATGGCGGCGGCGTCGAGCAGCGGTTCGTCGGTGAGCGCGTTCATCTTCGACGACCAGTTCCTCCAAGGCTGTCGGCGACCACGAAGTCGGCGCCGTGCTGCTTGAACGCCTCCACCGGTGCCGGCGCGCCCTTGCTCAGCAACCGTCTCCTTGAGGAAGCCCCTGCGGTCCTTGTTGGTGATGTCGGGGTTCTGCTCGGAGCCCGACAGGGCGAACTCTCGCTCGATGATCTTCTGGGTGAGGATGAACCAGCTGTGGTCGTAGCCGGCGATGTCCGGGGTGGTGCGCAGGTAGCGCAGGGTGCCCAGGGTGTCGTAGCCGGGCAGATAGGGCGGCGGCAGCCGCCGGCCCAGCGCGTCGAACCACATCGACGACGGCCCCGGCAGGATCCGGATGGCGTGCTTCGGCCAGATCGGGTCCCAGTTCTGCACGCCTTCGGTGTAGTGCCACATCCGGTCCCGGTTGACCAGGCGAACCCCGGCGCCGGCGGCGATGTCGAGCATCCTGCCGTCGACGTAGGCGGGCACCCCGGTGATCATCGACGCCGGCGGCGGTGCCCATCCGCTGCGGCCAGTACCGCCGCACGATGTCGTGGTTCGCGCCGATGCCGCCGGTGGTGACGATGACGGCCTGGGCGCGAATCTCGAAGTCTCCGACGGCTTCCCGGTTGGACGGGGCGCCACGGGGGGCGTCGTCGGGCGCCAGGACGGTGCCCCGCACGCCGGTGACGCGCCGTCGCTGATCACCAGTTCGTCGACGCGGTGCCGGTGACGGAACGTGACCAGCCCGCCGGTCGGCGGCCGCCAGCGCCGAGTTGACGAACGGCTCCACCACTCCGGTGCCGGTGCCCCAGGCGACGTGGAAACGCGGCACGGAATTGCCGTGCCCGTCGGCGCGCAGGTCACCGCGTTCGGCCCAGCCGACGGTGGGCAGGAACGAGATGCCGTGCCCCAGCAGCCACGAGCGCTTCTCCCCCGCGGCGAACTCGACGTAGGCGCGCGCCCACTTCACCGCCCAGACGTCCTCGTCGTCGAGCCGGTCGAACTGCGGCGCTGCCGCGCCAGTCGTTCCACGCCAGCTCGAAGGAGTCCTTGACCCCCATTCGGCGCTGCTCGGGGCTGTCGACCAGGAACAGCCCGCCGAACGACCAGAACGCCTGGCCGCCCAGGTTGGCGGCGTTCTCCTGGTCGACCACGACGACCTTCTTGCCGCGGCTGGTCAGTTCGTGGGTCGCGACCAGACCGGCCAGGCCGGCCCCGACGACGACGACGTCTGCATCCATCTGGTGACCGTCCCTTCTCGCCGCGTGACCGCACGCCTCGGCACACAAACGTAGCGGCTTTTGCCCGGCCCCGGTTGACGCGTTATCGTCCGAACTATGACCGAACTACGCTACGAACGGTGGTTTCTTCCGTTATCAGTGCCGCTGGGGATGGGGCCCGGCAACAGCGATGTGACCGTCAACGGCGACACTCTGCACGTCGCGATGGGCTGGGGATTCTCCGCGGACATTCCGCTGGCCTCCATCAAGGCCGCCACGGCAAGCCATGATCGCGTGCTCGGCTGGGGCGTGCACGGCTGGCGGGGCCGCTGGTTGGTGAATGGCTCGTCGCACGGCATCGTCGAGCTGACGGTCGACCCCCCGGTCCAAGCCCGGGCGGTCGGGGTCCCGACGACGCTCCGCAATCTGAGGGTCAGTGTCACCGACCCGGACGCCCTGATCGCCGCCTGCGCCCGGGACCGATGTGACGCAAGGGGTTTAGCTCCTTGCGCGGGCGGGAAGAAGCCATAGGTGACACTCGCCCCCATCGCCCTCGAGCCCGCTCTTCCCGCCGCTCGGGGGCCGCTGTCGATGGCCGTGCTGGATCTGCTGACCGAGCGGGCGCCGCGCACCCACCTCAATCGCATCGAGGCCTCGATCCGCGACTCCGATCCGTATGGCATCGACGTGCAGCTCACGCTGTACGTCTGCTACGAGCTGCACTACCGGGGGTTCGCCGGCGTCGACGCCGGCTGGGAGTGGAACCCGGGGCTGCTGCACCTGCGCGCGCAGCTCGAAGAGTCGTTCCTGACCGCCGTGCGGCGCGACGTCGGCGAGATCGACCCGGCGAGACAGCGCCGCCGCCGAGATGGAGCGGTTGTCGATCGAGCCGGTCGACGGCTCGGGACCGTCGTACTTACCTGCGCGCCGAGGGCACCTGGGAGCAGATGCGCGAGTACTTCGTGCACCGCTCGCTGTATCACCTCAAGGAGGGCGACCCGCATGCCTGGGCGATCCCCCGCCTGACCGGGCATGCCAAGGCGGCCTTCGTCGCCGTCGAGTTCGACGAGTTCGGCGGGGGCCGCGGCGATCAGGTCCATCAGCAGCTGTTCGCCGAGCTGATGGCCGCCGCCGGTCTCGACGACGACCTACCTCGGTTACATCGACGCCGTGCCCGCCGAATCGCTGGCCGTCGTGAACCTCATGTCGCTGTTCGGCCTGCACCGCACCCACCGCGGAGCGGCGATCGGCCACTTCGCCTCCACCGAGATCACCTCGTCGCCGGGCTCGCGGCGGCTGGTCGACGCCTTGGAGCGGATGGGCGCTCCCGAGACCTGCGTCCGGTTCTACCGCGAACACGTCGAAGCCGACGCGGTGCACGAGCAGGTGGTGCGCACCGATGTGGTGGGTGATCTGGTCAGCCGCGAGCCCGCACTGGACCGCGACGTCGTTTTCGGAATCCGTGCCCACGAAGTCGTGGAAGAACGACTGGCCGATCACCTGATGCGGTGCTGGAGCGGCCGGCGAGCCCTCGCTACGCCGGTCGCTGGCCTGAGTCCGCGCCGTTGTCGCGGCGGCGGCGGCGGTGGCTGGTGTCGCACAGCGGATAGTTCTTGCTGCGCCGGCAGGTACAGATCGCGACCATGAACCGGTCGGATTCGACCACGTCCCCGTCCGGCATTTCGATACGGACCGGCCCCTCGCACCATCATCGGGCCCGTTCGGAACGATCCGCACAGTCCGAGTCCGATTTGCGCTCACGGCTTCCGCGCCCGGATCACGACGAGCTCCTCCTCTCGCCGGCCGACGGGCAGCCTGCCGACGCTCTCCAGCCAGCTGCGCCCGGGCCCGGAGCACCGGACCGAACGGAATGAGTTGTGAGATAAAGACTTCGGCACTGAAGGCCACCGCGGCGCAGCCGACGAACCGATTCGCTCGGCGTCGGCGAATTCGGATTGCACGATCAGCATCGTGCCGCGCTCGTCGAGCAGTTCGGGCGCCGCCGTCGCACAGCGGGTCGAGCACCAGTCGGCCGTCCGCACCCGCGTTCCAGGCCCAGGCCGGACCGACGTCGGGAGGAATCTCCTCGGAGTGCGCGTCGGGACCCGTTGGTACATAAGGCGGATTGGACACCACGAGATCGTAGGGCCCGGCGCGCAGCGCGGCGTTCCAACGTGCCCAGCCGGGCATCGAGGGCAACGCCGACTCCGGCGGCATTCGCCAAGGCGCACCGCACGGCGTCCGGGCAGATGTCGAAGGCGGTGACGCTGCGGGCGCCCTGTTGGGCCGCGGCGATCGCCACGACGCCACTTCCGGTGCACAGATCGAGCACAGTGCCGCCCGGCCACGGCGTTGGTCTGGTGCATCGCTTCGATGAGCAGCAGCGAATCATGCTGCGGGGCATACACACCTGGACGTCGCGACAACCGGCGCCTGCAGGTCGGAATAGAGGATGGTCAACATTGGCCTTTCGACAAATCAGCGCCGCTGTGATCCGCAGCCGCGTGAGATAGATGCCCGAAATGGGCTTTGCTAAACCTCACAGCGTGCCGACCAGTGTTTGCCGTCCCCGCGCGACCGGGAAGCTGAACACCATGAAAGCTTCCGACATCGCAGCACTGCCCATCCCCGCCGGCGCAGCTCTCCGGCATCGCCGGTTCTTCCATCCCGACCGGCGTGCTGGCCTACGGTTCGATCGAGCGGCTGGCCCCACCCGGCGAGGGGCTTCCGGTCGAGTCCGGCCCGGTCGTGGGGCGCGTTTCCAAGGCCGTCGGCACCCCAGGCGTCCCTGCCCGACGCGGCCGGGCTGGCCTGGCGGATGCCACCCGCCCCGTTCGCGGCCACGCCGTGGGACGTCCTGCTGGTCACGGCCGGATTCGGTACGCGGGTCCTGCGGTGGGCAACCGGGTGCTGCTGCGGCCCGTCACCTGCTGGTCCGCGGCGCCATGTACTCGGGCCTTGTCCCACTGCGCTACCCGAACGAACTGTGGTGGGTTCGGGCGCGCTGTACGACGCCGATCGGACGCGCCCGGCTTGTCGCTGGACACGATGAGCGACGGATCGGACGTCGACGGTGTCCAATTCGACATCGAGCAAGCCCGGGGCACGGCGAATTCGAGCCGCTCGCCCCGCTCACCTTCACCGATGTGATCCCGGCAGCCGAAGAGCGCCACCACGACGTCGCCTTCGATCCGGTCCGCCACAGCGCACCCGACGTCCAGGTCTGGCCGGACTGGCTGCGCGAGCTTCCGCGCGCTGGCCTACCGCAGCAGCCGAGAGGGCCGCGACGCCGAGTAGCTGTCTCAGTCCGGCGGCTCCGGTCGGGCGCGTCGGCCACGTCGGGTGCGAGTCTCTCGGGTCGCGGCCCTGGCCGTCGGCCGGTTCGGACGCCCGCCTTGCGATCTCTCCTGGTGGTCGTCGGTGTAGTCGGCCATGTCGTCTTCGTCTGAAGTCCGTTCGGTCATGGGCGACGGGATATCCCGTGCGGCCACTGTTTCAACCTCACCGCCGCCGGGTATCAGCGCATGACTGCTCACAAAACGAAAGGGGAGATCAGATGGACGCATTGAGCTTTCTTCGCGCCGATCATCAAAGCGTACTGGGCATGTTCGAGGTGCTCGACGGCGCACCGGCGGGAACCGGCGCCCTCGAGAGCGGATTGGCGACAATGGTGACAAATCTGGTGATCGCCGAGTCACAGCACGAAGCGATCGAGGAGCAGCTGTTCTGGCCGGCGGTTCGTAAGGCCGTTGGACAACGGCGACGAGCTGGCCGATCGGGCCGTCGGCCAGGAGCAGGACGGACAAGAAGCTACTGCAGCGTCTCGAAGTCGGCCGCCCCGGCGAGGCCGACTACCACGAGGCGCTGACCGAGTTCATCAAGGCCGGCCGTGAGCACATCGCATTCGAGCAGGACCGGGTGTGGCCGCTTTTCGCAGCAGCTGTCAGCCGGACGACGAGCTCGACCACCTTGGCGAGAAGCTCGAGCCACCGCGAAGAAGGCCGCGCCCACCCGACCCCACCCCGGAACCCCGCCGAATTCGTCTGGTGCAGAAGACGATGGGCACCGGCGCCGCAGTGATCGATCATATCCGCGACGCCGTCAGTGGCCGGCCGGCGACAACCCGCCGGATCCCCAGACTCACTGACTCCACAGCAGAAGCCGGCCCCGGCTGATGCGGAGCCGGCCTTGTTCCGCGTCAATCAGCTTGTCGCGACTGCGCTGTTCGTGGGTGAACGGCTTCTGCGCTGTCGACGTGCGGCGTGCCGCCCGGGCTGCGCTGCTCACCCTGGTTCTGCCGGACGTCGGTGCCGAGCCACTGCTCCGTCGGGTTCGGCACGTACTGCCATTCCATGCCCTCGGGCCACGGGCCCTGGCCCTCGTTCCACGGGCCGCGGACGTCACCGTCGCCGTTGGACATGTTGAAGGCCACGTTCTGGAAGCGCTCGTCGCCGGCGAGCTGGCCGGGCGGGAAATTCACCGGCAGTTCGTTGATCGCCGCGGTGAACTGTTGGTAGTGCGTGACTTCCCGCGTCATCAGGAAGGTCAGGGTGTCCTGCACACCCGGATCGTCGGTGAACTGCTTGAGGTATTCGTAGACGATCTTGGCGCGCGACTCGGCGGCCAGATTGCTGCGCAGGTCCACCGACGGGTCACCGTTGGAGTTGACGTACGCCCCGCTCCACGGCACGCCCGGGAGTTACTGACGTCGGGTCCGCCGCCGGTGAGCACGAAGTACAGCGGGTTGACCGCGACGGCGTGGATGACCTGGTCGCGGCCGTCGGCGCTGACCACCGCCGGCATCCAGTCGCACCGCTCGTTGGCCTGCTTGAGATCGTCGTTGAGGCCGTCGAGCAGCATGGTGATCATCGAACCGACCATCTCGAGGTGGCTGAGTTCCTCGGTGGCGATGTCCATGAACAGGTCGTACATCTTCGGGTTCTTGCCCCGGAGCAGGAACGCCTGGGTGAAGTACTGCATGGCGGCCTTCAATTCGCCGTTGGCGCCGCCGAACTGCTCCTGGAGCAGCTCGGCGAAGCGCGGATCGGGCTCGCTGACCCGCACCTCGAATTGAAGGTCTTTGTTGTGAATGAACATGTTGTCCCCTTGTGTATTTCGGATATTTGAGATTCGGCCCGGGTACCCGGGTCACCAATCGCGCAAACCCGCGTCCGAGGGCAACGCGATTCGCTATCAGTTCGCCGCATCGCGAATCTTGGCCAGCAATGGCCCGGCGGCTTCCTTGCAGGAACGCGTCCTGGCCGTCGTCACCGATCTGCACCAGAGCGATATCGGTGAAGCCGGCTTGCCAGTAGGCGCTCACCGCCTCGACGATCGCATCCAGATCGGGTCCGCACGGAATGCTCTCGGCCACCGCCTCGGGCGTGACGTACTGGGTCGGCGCCGGCGAATCCGGCCGGGGTCGGCAGGTCGGCGTTGACCGCCCAGCCGCCGCCGAACCATCGGAACTGTTCGTGCGCGCGCTTGATCGGCCGCCTCCCGGTCGGGGTCCCAGCAGACCGGAATCTGCCCGATCACCCGGCCGCCGCCGGCCAGTCCGGTCGCCTGACGAGCCCCGTGCCAGCCGTCGACGAGTTTCGCGTCGGGTTCGACCGCGATCATGTGGTCGCTGACCGTGGCGAACGCATCGAGTGAGCGTTGCCCGGAGACGGCGACGCCGATGCTCACCGGCACCTCCGGCACGTCCCAGATGCGGGCCGAGTCGACCTCGAAGTATTCCCCCTTGTGGTCGACGAGTTCGCCGCTGAGCAGCTCGCGGATGATCACGATCGCCTCGCGGAGCATGTCGTGGCGGCGCTGCACCGTGGGCCAGCCCTTGCCCACCACATGCTCGTTGAGGTTCTCCCCGCTGCCCAGACCCAGGGTGAAGCGTCCGTCGGCCAGGATCTGCAGTGTCGCCGCCTGCTGGGCGACGACGGCGGGGTGGTAGCGCATCGTCGGGCAGGTCACGTAGGTGTAAAGGTCTACCCGTTCGGTGGCGTGCGCCACCGCTCCCAGCATCGTCCAGGCGTTGGGCGCGTGGCCCTGCGAAACCAGCCACGGGGAGAAGTGGTCGCTGGAGACCTCGAAGTCGAAGCCCGCATGTTCGGCCGAAACGGCATAGCGCACAAGGTCTTTAGGACCACTCTGTTCTGTCATCAAGGTGTATCCGAAGCGCGTCATGCGCGACGGATACCCGCATGTCAGAAATGAAAACGGGCGGTGCTAGAGCCGATCTTTGACGGCCGCCGACAGCCGCGCGCCGTCGGCCTTGCCCGCCGCGATCGCGGTGGCCGCCTTCATCACCAGACCCATCTGCTTGACCGACGGGCGTTCGCCGAGCTGCTCGGCCACCTGGGCCATGGCGGTGTCGACCACGTCGGCCACCTCCGCCTCGGTGAGCGGCGTCGGCAGGTACTCGTCGATGATGCGGGCCTCGGCGTGCTCCTCGGCGGCCAGCTCGCCGCGACCGTTCTGGGTGTAGATCTCGGCCGCCTCGCTGCGCTTCTTCGACTCCTTGGCCAGCACCTTGAGCACCTCATCGTCGGTGAGCTCGCGCGCCTGCTTGCCGGAGACCTCCTCGGTCTGGATCGCCGCCAGCAGCATGCGCAGCGTCGCCGTGCGCAGTTTGTCCTGGGCTCTTCATCGCTTCGGTGAGGTCCGATCTGAGCCGGTCTTTGAGCTCCGCCATGGCGCAAACGCTACGCGATCCGAAGATCGCAGCACGTTGAGAAATACCCGGCGCGACCGACAGGATGGGTCCGATGAGCGACGACGTCGGGGGCGTCGGCCGGTGAATCAGACCACCCACCGGCCCGGTCGGACCACCACCGGGCTGGCCTGGTCAGCCGCCGTTCCGGCCCGCCGACGTACCCGCCGGTTACCCGCCGCCGGGCTACCCGCCACCCGGCTACGGCCCCGGCTACCCACCGCCGGGCTACCCGCCGCCCGGCTATCCACCGCCGGGTTACCCGCCCCCGGCTATCCCCCGCCGGGTTACGGCGGACTCCGATGCCGATGGCGCTCAAGCCGGGCGTCATCCCGCTGCGGCCGCTGTCGCTGAGCGACATCTTCAACGGGGCCGTCGGCTACATCCGCGCCAACCCGAAGGCGACCTTGGGGTTCACGACCGTCGTCGTGGTGATCACCGAGGTGCTGGCTCTGCATCATGCAGGCCGGACCGCTGGCGTTCACCGGACATATCGGCGTCTTGCGCGGTGAGGAGGCGATCGACCGCGGCGCTCATCGGTTCGTCGATCTCGGCCGTCGCCGGCGGGCTGGCCACCGGCGCTGGCCGCCATCCTGCTTTCCGGCATGCTGACCGTCGTCGTGGGCCGCGCGGTATTCGGCTCCAGGATCACCATCGGCGGAAGCGTGGCAGAAGGTCCGCGGCCGGCTGCTGGCCCTGATCGGGCTCAGCGGCGCTGGAAGTCGTTGCGCGCCGTTGTGCTGGTCGGCGGTCGTGGTCCTGCTCATCGTCGGCGATCGCGGTCGCCGCCAACGGAACTCATCGCGGTGATCATCGCGATTCCGCTGGTGCTCGGGTTGATCGCGGCGCTGGCCTACCTGTTCACCGCGCTGGCGTTCGCCCCGGTGGCGATCGTGCTCGAACGCAAACCGGTGATGGCGTCCATCTCCCGGTCGTTCTCCTTGGTACGCAACCACTTCTGGCGTGTTCTTGGCATCCGCCTGCTGGCCTCCGTGGTCGGCGATGGTGGTCGCCGGCGCGGTATCGGTACCGTTCACCATCGGCGGGCAGGTCCTGCTCGTTCAGCGCACAGACAGCGCGGGCTGCTGCTGTTCGCGTCGGCCCTCACCGCCGTCGGCCGGGCAGTCGGCCAGATCATCACCGCGCCGTTCACCGCCGGTGTCGTGGTGCTGCTCTACACCGACACCCGGATCCGCGCCGAAGCGTTCGACCTCGTCCTGCAAACCGGTGCCGCGGGAGGTCCGGCCGCCACCGATCCACGGACAACCTCTGGCTGACCCGCCGGTGAGGTCATACGACGTTGCCCGCCATCGACATCGACCGGGACGCCGCTCACGACGCTGCCCAACGCGAGTTCGCCAAGCCGATCTACCCGAAAGCCGTCGCTTCCTTGACCGGCTCAGCGAGTGGCTCGACGACTTCCTTTACCGGCTGATCCTCAAGGGATCCTCCATGCCCGGCGGCTGGTTCACCATCGCCGTGCTGGCCATCCTGGTAGTGGCGGCGTTCATCGTGGCGGTGCGCATCGCCCGGCGGCACCATGCGCACCAGCCGGTCGCGGCGACAGGGGCTGTTCGGTGCGCACGAGCTCAGCGCCGCAGAACACCGCGCCACCGCGAACAGCTATGCCGCTCAGGGCGATTGGGCCGCGGCAATCCGGCACCGGCTCAGAGCGGTGGCGCGTCAACTCGAGGAGAACGGAACTGCTCAACCCCGTCCCCGGCCGCACCGCCAATGAACTCGCCCACGACGCCGGCGAGCTGCTCCCCGGCTTCAGCCGCCGACCTGCGCCGCGCCGCAACGGTATTCAACGACGTCACGTATGGCGAGCAACCCGGCACAGAAGCCGGCTACCGCATGGTCGCCGACCTCGACGAGCGGCTGCCGTCACCCACTCCCCACCGGACGCCGGCACCGCGCGACTCCCCAGCTGGCCGAGACGCCTGGATGCCCGTTGCGGTGACGCCGGCCATCTGCAGCGCTGGCGTACCGGACGCTGGATCGCCTTGGGGCTGATCGTGATCGCGGCGCTCGCGGCGGTGAGCGCGCTACCTCACCGCTCCGCGGCCGGGTGGCCGGATGGATCCCGAGTCCACCTCATCCGACGGTGCCCACGCCCTGGTCAACGCTGCTGCGTGACCACGGTGTCGACGTCGTGGTCGCCGACAACGTCGCCGACGCCGAACGCGCCGCGCGTCCCGACTCTCTGCTGCTGGCCGCCGAGACTTACAACACCCGCGGGCGACGACCTGTTGCAGCGCTTGGCCGCGCTGCCCGGCGACCGGCTGCTGCTGGAGCCGACCGCGCGGGCGCGCGAGAGCCTGACGCCGGGAATCCGGATCGGCGACGGCGGCGCCCTGCTCACCTGAGCCGGATTGCGATCTGCGCGAAGCGAATCGGGCCGGCGCGGTACAGCTGGGCCCCAGCGACGCCTACGACGCGGTCGGCGAGATCGACCTTGACCCGCTGCTACGGCGGCGCGCTGGTGCGTTATCAAGAGGGATGGGCGGACCATCACCGTCGTCGGCAGCGCCGACTTCATGACGAACGGCTCGCTGCTCAAGCAGGGCAACGCGGCGCTGGCGATGAACCTGGCCGGGAGCCGGTCACGGCTCGATCTGGTACGCCCCGCAGAAGGCCGGAGGGCGAGGGCTCGGCGGGCTCGAGATCTCCGACCTCATCCCCGACGCGGTGATTCCTGATCGTCGTGGCAACTGTGCCTGGTCGTGCTGCTGCTGGCCGTGTGGCAGGGTCGCCGGCTAGGTCCGCTGGTCGCCGAGAAGCTCCCCGTCGTGGTGCGCGCTTCGGAGACCGTCGAGGGCCGTGCCCGGCTCTATCGGTCCCGACGTGCCCGCGACCGGGCCGCCGAAGCGCTGCGAACCGCCACCCTGCAACGGCTTTCACCGCGGCTCGGCCTCGGCCCCAACGCGGCCCCGGCATCAGTGGTTGCCGCGGTGGCCGCAGCGCTGCACCGGAGGTGAGCAGGCCGTTGAGCACATCCTGTTCGGCCCGCCGCCACAGACCGACGATGATCTGCTCACATCTCGCCCACGCGCTCGACGACATCGAAAGGCAGGTCACGCGATCGTGACTCACTCCGCTTCGCCACCATCCCCGACAGCACAGCACGACGCCGCGCGTAACGCGCTGCTTGCGCTGCGCGCCGAGATCGCCAAGGCCGTCGTCGGGCAGGACGCCGTCGTCAGCGGGCTGGTCATCGCCCTGCTGTGCCGTGGCCATGTTCTGCTGGAAGGCGTTCCGGGCGTGGCGAAGACGCTGTTGGTGCGCGCGATGGCGGCCGCGCTGCAGCTGGACTTCAAGCGCGTGCAGTTCACTCCGGACCTGATGCCCGGTGACGTGACCGGCTCGCTGGTCTACGACGCGCGCACCGCGGCGTTCGTGTTCCGCGAGGGTCCGGTGTTCACCAACCTGATGCTGGCCGACGAGATCAACCGCACCCCACCGAAGACCCAGGCCGCGCTGCTGGAGGCGATGGAAGAGCGTCAGGTCAGCGTCGACGGCGAGCCCAAGCCGCTGCCGGATCCGTTCATCGTGGCCGCCACCCAGAACCCGATCGAGTACGAGGGCACCTACCAGCTGCCCGAAGCGCAGTTGGACCGCTTCCTGCTGAAGCTGAATGTGCCGCTGCCGCCGAGGGATCAGGAGATCGCGATCCTGAACCGGCATGCGCACGGCTTCGATCCGCGCGACCTGTCCGCGATCCGCCCGGTGGCGGGCCCAGCCGACCTCGCCGCCGCCCGCGACGGTGTGCGCCAGGTGCTGATCGCTGACGAGGTGCTCGGCTATATCGTCGACATCGTCGGTGCCACAAGGGTTTCCCCGTCGCTGCAACTCGGCGTGTCGCCGCGCGGCGCGACGGCGCTGCTGGGTACGGCACGGTCGTGGGCCTGGCTGTCGGGCCGCACCTATGTCACCCCCGATGACGTCAAGGCGATGGCCAGGCCGACGCTGCGCCACCGGGTTGCCCTTCGCCCCGAGGCCGAGCTCGAAGGAGCCAGTCCGGATGGGGTGCTCGACGGCATCCTGTCGTCGGTTCCGGTGCCCCGCTAGTGGTCCTCACCGGCCGCGCCGGTTTGGTCGCGCTGATCTGCGTGCTGCCGATCGCGGTGTCGCCCTGGCCGGCAAGCACTTTCGTGGCGTCTCTGCTGCTGCTGGCCGTCGCTGTGGTCGCCGATATCGCGCTGGCCGGCAACCCCCGCGCGCTGCGCTTCACCCGCTCCGGTGACACGGCGGCGCGACTGGGCCAGCCGGTCGAAGCCTTGCTGCAGGTGCACAACGACGGGTCGCGCCGCTTTCGGGGCATGCTGCGCGATGCTTGGCCGCCCAGCGCCTGCGCCGAACCGCGCAGCCACGCTGTCGAACTCGGCTCCCGGCAGTCGGTCACCGTGGTCAGCCGACTGCACCCAGCTGCGTCGCGGCGACCAGCGATTCGGCGCTGGTCACCGCGCGCTCGATCGGCCCGCTGGGCCTGGCCGGACGGCAACGTTCGCATGCGGTTCCGGGACGAATCCGCATCCTGCCGCCGTTCCTGTCGCGCAAGCACCTTCCGTCGCGGCTGGCCAAGCTGCGCGAGATCGACGGACTGCTGCCGGTGCTGATCAGGGGGCACGGAACCGAATTCGACTCCCTGCGTGAGTATGTCGTCGGCGACGACGTCCGCTCCATCGACTGGCGGGCCACCGCGCGGCGAGCAGACGTCGTCGTGCGAACCTGGCGTCCCGAGCGGGACCGCCGGGTGGTCATCGTGCTCGACACCGGCCGGACCTCGGCCGGCCGCGTCGGGGTGGATCCCACCTCCCGCGATCCGGGCGGCTGGCCGCGGCTGGACTGGTCGCTGGACGCCGCGTTGCTGCTGGCGGCGCTCGCGTCCCGCGCCGGCGATCACGTCGACTTCCTGGCCCACGATCGGGTGACCCGCACCGCCGTGTTCGGGGCGTCGCGCACCGAACTGCTTGCCCAGCTGGTGGACGCGATGGCCCCGTTGGAGCCTGCGCTGATCGAGTCCGACGCCACCGCCATGGTCGCCGCCGTGCAGCGCCGGGTCCGGCGACGCGCTCTGGTGGTGCTGCTGACCGACCTGAACGCCTCGGCACTCGACGAGGGTCTGCTGCCGGTGCTGCCGCAGCTGTCGGCCAAACACCAGGTGATCGTCGCCGCGGTCACCGACCCGCGGGTCGACCAGCTCGCGGCCGGGCGAGCCGACGCCGCGCAGGTGTACGACGCCGCGGCCGCCGAGCGGGCGCGCAACGACCGGCGCGCCATCGCCTCCCGGCTGCGGCACAGCGGCGTCGAGGTGGTGGACGCCCGACCCGAGGACCTCGCGCCCGCGCTGGCCGACCGCTATCTGTCGATGAAGGCCACCGGCCGGCTCTAGTAGCCCGCGAACTACCGCGAGCAGACGCAGAATCGCACGGAATCGACCCCGAACGTGCGATTCTGCGTCTGCTCGCGATGAGACGTCAGCCGGTGGGGATCACGTCGGGGGCGTCCTCGATGTCCCCGGTCTCACCAGCCCGGACCGCCCTGCGGCCGAAATGCACGATGTAGGAAAGAAAGCCGACCTCGGCCGCCACCCCGATACCGATCCGCACAAAGGTCGGCAACGGCGCGGGTGTCACCAGTGCCTCGATCAGACCCGACACCAACAGCACGGCGACCAGGCCCACCGCCACCGCCACGACCGCACGGCCCTGCTCGGCCAGCACCTGCCCGCGCGGCCGGTCGCCCGGGGCGATCACCGTCCAGCCCAACCGCATCCCGACCGCGCCGGCGAGGAAGACCGCCGACAATTCCAGCAGTCCGTGCGGGATCAGCAGGCCGAACAGGACGTCGGCCTTGCCGGCCTGGAACATCAACCCTCCGATGACACCGAGATTGGCCGCGTTCTGGAACAAGATCCACGGGATCGGGATGCCCAGCAGGATCGAGAACGCGATGCACTGCGCCGCCACCCAGGAGTTGTTGACCCAGACCTGCAGCGCGAACGAACCGGCGGGATTGTCGCTGTAGTAGGACGCGAAGTCATGGTTGACCAGCTGGTCGATCTCGGCCGGGGTGCTCAGGGCCGACTGCACCTCGTGGTTGCCCGCCACCCAGAACCCGATCACTACCACGACCGCGAAGAACGCCACCGCGGTCGCCAGCCACCACCGCCACGCCCGGTAGACCACGACCGGGAACGACACCGTCCAGAACCGGGCGAACTCGCTCCACAACGGCGCGTGAGCTCCGGTGACCGCGGACCGCGCCCGCGCCACCAACGTCGACAACCGGCCGACCAGCACCGAATCCGTCGACGCCGACCGCACCATCGACAGGTGGGTGGACACCCGCTGATAGAGCTCGACGAGTTCGTCGACCTCGGCACCGGACAACCTGCGGCGGCGCTTGACCAGTTCATCCAGCCGCTTCCAGGTGTCGCGGTGCGCCAAGACGAAGGCGTCGACATCCACGAGGCGATCCTAGTTGCGACGAGGAAGAACTACGGCGCGTCGTCGCGGGTAGCGTGGGTCGTTATGGTTGCGGGGCCCGAGACGGTGGTCACCGGGGACGCGGTGGTCCTCGACGTTCAGATCGCTCAGCTTCCGGTGCGTGCCGTCGGCGCCCTGATCGACATCTGCGTCGTGATCGTCGGTTACATCGTCGGAGTGATGTTGTGGGCGGCGACGGTGACGCAGTTCGACGACGCGCTCAGCGCCGCCGTGCTCATCATCTTCACGGTGCTGGTGTTAGTCGGCTACCCGATCGCAATCGAGACCGCCACCCGGGGCCGGTCGCTGGGCAAGATGGCCATGGGGCTTCGGGTGGTCTCCGAGGACGGCGGCCCGGAACGCTTCCGCCAGGCCCTGTTTCGGGCGCTGTCCGGCTTCGTGGAGATCTGGATGTTCTTCGGCGGCCCGGCGGTGATCTGTAGTCTGTTGTCGGCCAAGGGAAAACGGATCGGCGACGTGTTCGCGGGTACCGTCGTGATCAGCGAGCGTGGACCGAAGTTGCCGCCACCGCCGGTGATGCCACCCGCGCTGGCGTGGTGGGCGTCCTCCCTCGAACTCTCCGGCCTTGGTTCGGAGCAGGCCGACCTCATCCGCCAGTTCCTGCACCGCGCACCGCAACTGACACCGCAGGTGCGCGATCAGATGGCCTACCGCATCGCCACCGACGTGGCGACGCGAATATCGCCGCCGCCCCCGCCCGGGGTGCCACCGCACTACGTTCTGGCCGCCGTACTGGCCGAGCGGCACCGCCGCGAGTTGGCCCGGCTGCGGCCGGCCGCACCGCCGACGGCACCCTTCCCCCCGCCGCCGACGATGACCGGTCCGAGTCCGGTATCGCCGCCGCAACAGCAGGGCTTCACCCCGCCGGGCTAGCGGCGGCTCAGCCCGACGAGCATGAGCACCGAGCCCAGCAGCGGGGCGATCGTGCGCACGTGATTCCACGCCGTCCAGACCGTGACGTAATGCCGCCAGTCCCCCGTCACCTCGAGCTGATCGTTCAACGGGACATTGGCGACCACCGTCACCACCGCCGCCAGCAGCGAAAGCGCCGCACCGGCCAGCAGATAGCCGCTGCCCGGCTGACGCATCTGTACCGCGGCCACCACCCCGACCCCGAGCGCCAGTGCCGCCGATCCGAAGAAGAGCAATAGGAAGGCGGCGTTGGCCTGTGCTTCGGCATTGATGCCACGCATCGCCGTGGTCGCCGCCACCGGTCCGGTCCGGTCGAGCCCGCGCATGACGAAGGTCGAGAACGCGAAGAACACTCCGCCGACCGTCGCGGCGAGGATCGCGGCGGCCCCGGTGAGGGCGGTGAGCACGGAGACTGGGGCAGGACTCATGCTCCCGAGTCAATCGGACCGGATGCGGGCGCCGCCATCGCTGATCGTCGCGCTCGCATACGCGCGCGTCTCGCCGGCCGGCCGAGCTAACTGAACGTCGCCGCCAGCAGCGCGACATCGACGATGATCAACAGCCACGCAACCAGGGGCACGACGAATCCGCGGCGACGCCCCGCGGTGAAGAACGACACCACGATCGTCACCACGGCGATGACGGGCGGTCCGTACGTCAACAGGGTGTAGACGAGTCCGCTCGGCTTCGGGCAGTCCGGCGTGCTGCACGCGGCGGTGCTCATCACCGCGCCCATCGCGAACAGTTGCGCGGCGGCCGCGCCCAGCACCGTCGACAACGCGAGGATCCAGTTCCCCCAGAGCCGGGCCCGCCGAGATCGGTCGGGATGGGTATCGCTCGGCTGGCTGGTACTCGATGCGGTCATGGTCGATCGGCTACCCGCGCAGCGCAGCCGGCACACCTGTCGCCGGTGCGTCACTAGGCTTGGGAGTCGTGGACGCCCTGGTCGGTCTGCTCAACGGGGTTCGGGCGCAGGGCGCCTTCGTCTTGCGGTTGGCGCTGGAACCGCCATGGTCGATGCGCATCCAGGACGAGGCGCCGTTGACGCTGATCTGCCTATCCCGGGGCTCCGCGATGCTCGTCCCGGACGCATCGGGGCCCATCCCGATCGGCCCGGGTGATGTCGTGTTGGCCAGGGGCACTGAGCGCTACGTGCTGGCCGACGAGGAGTCGACGCCGCCGCAGGTGGTCATCGATCCCGGCCAGCGGTGCACGACGCTGGCCGGGGAGGAACTCAGGTTGGCGATGTCGCTGGGTGTCCGCACGTGGGGCAACAGCACCACCGGGACGATGCGTGCGGTGGTGTGCGCGTACGAAGGCCGCAGCGCAGTCAGCGCCCGACTGCTCGACGCGCTGCCACCGATCGTCGTGCTGCGCGCCGCGGACTGGGACAGCCCGCTGCCGGACTTACTCGCCATGGAGGCGGTTCGCGAGGACGCCGGGCAGGAAGCGTTTCTGGACCGGTTGGTGGACCTGCTCCTGCTCGACGTGCTGCGCACCTGGTTCGCCATGCCCGGCCGGGCGCCCGGCTGGTGGAACGCCCAGACCGATCCACCGATCGACCAGGCGTTACGCCTCATCCACGCCAATCCGGAACACCCATGGACGGTAGCGAATCTGGCTGCTGCAGTGGGGTGTTCGCGGCCGGCTTTCGCGCGCCGCTTCACCGCGGTGGTCGGCGAACCGCCGATCGCGTTTCTGACGAGCTGGCGCCTGGCGCTGGCCGCCGATCTTCTGGAATCGCCTCAGGCCACCATCGCGTCGGTGGCCCGCAGGGTCGGGTACAGCACCCCGTTCGCGCTCAGCACCGCCTTCAAGCGGGCCTATGGCGTCAGCCCGGCAACGTACCGGGCTGGTGGTTCGCCGAATGATCTCGGCGACGCGCCGCCACGACGCCCGCCGCCGAGGTGACCGCGATGGTGAGCAGGGCGCCCAGCATCAGTGCCGACGGTTCGCCCGGTGCGAGCAGGTGCTGCTCGGTACCCAGCGTCGCGGCCGCCACCGGCACACCGAGTTGCGCGGCGGCCAGCGCGGCGAGCCCCAGCGGCTGGCCCATCAGCCGGGCCGCGCAGTGGGCAAGCACCGCACCCACCCCGAGTCCGATGCCGAGCAGGATGTAGGCGGGCCGCTCGCCCAACTCACGCACCTGCAGCGACGCCCCCAGCCAGACGAAGAACAGCGGGCTGAAGAACCCCTCGGTGATCCCGAACAGCTGACGTGCGAGCCGGCGCGGCTCCCCGGCCGCCTTGACGACCAACCCCAGCGCGAAACCTGCCAGCATGATCGAGACGTGCGTGCCGGTGGCCAGCGCGCCCAGCGCGAACAACACGATCAGGCTGATCCGCAGTTCCAGCGCGAACTGATTCTTCTCCGAGTACCGGTGCAGCCTCCTGCGCAACCCGCGCCGATCGAACGCGCGGAGGACCACGAAGAGCGCCACCGCGCACAGCGTGATAACCATCGCTCCGATCGACGCGGTGACGGCACGCTTCGGGTCGATGACCAAGGGCAGCAGGACAACACACGTCGCATCGGCGACTGCGATCTGGGCAGTGACGGCGAGCACCGGTTGACCGCCGAGTCCCAGTGACTGGATCACCGGCAGCGCGAGCGCCGCCGACGAAGACGCCATCAGCACCGCGTAAACGGCGGCGTGGCCGGTGTGAAAGAGCGTCGCCAAACCCACGGCCAGGCCGGTCGCCACCACGCCCACCAGGGCGGCTCGCGCCATGGCGCCGGGAATCGAGGATCGAAGCGTGGCGTCCCGAATCGGAACGTGCGTGCCGACGACGAACATCACCAAGGCGAAGCCGATGTTGGCCAGCAGGGCGAAGGTGGGGTCGGACGGGTTCACGATGCCGAAACCAGTTCGGCCGATGAGCAATCCGACGGCCAGCTCGCCGATGACCACCGGAATGCGGGCGCCCGGGATAGATGCCAGCAGCGGCCCGGCCAATCCGACCACCGTGACCACCGCCAGGGTGCTGAAGCCGAAACCGCTCAATCTTTGGCCACCCACGAGACCAGCCGGCACGGGATCGGCGTGTTCTCGTCGGTCAGGTAGCTCGCGCACACCCGGTGATAGCCGTCGGCGATCTGCATCGCATCGGCAGGGGTGCCGCGAACCAGCAGGATCGGCGACAGCCTCTTGCCGGAGCCGATCTTGGCCAAGTCGGTCCGCACGTGCGGGTTGTCGACCGGCAGGAGTTTCAGGCGGGCCGCTCGCAGGATGTCCTTCGCCTTGCGCTCCAACGGCTTGGCGGTTCGCAGAGCCGCCACCGTCGCATCGACCGTGGCGGCCTCGGCGAGCATGCTCAGATAGTCGGCCGCGGCGTCATAGTCATGGTCCTCGGGCTCGTCTTCCCATTTGACGCTCATGGTGGGCTGAGGCTACTCGCAGGTGGGGGTGCAGGGCGTCAACTCGGACCGTAACGTCTCCTGAGAACATAGAGCGGGTCCTCACCATCGCGTCGGCCGCGCGGACCCGGCCGTTCCGGGGGAATGAACGTCTCACGCCGTGTCCATTCCCGCGCCGCCCAGCGCTCCGCGATCGCCCACCGGCCGTCACGGCGCTCCATGAGGTCGACGTAGCGCACGCCGCTGGTGAAGTTCAGCCGTTCGGGGTCCTCGGGTTGACCCCAATGCGTTGCGGTGCAGTATGTTTCGCTGATCGCACGATCGGAATCAATGAACTCGACATGATGATTGCCCATCAGGTGCATGGATCCGGCGAGGTACTCGAGATTCTTGCCGAGCCAGCGCAGGAAGTCGTCCACCATGCCGTCGAAACCGGTGTGGTGGTCGATCGCGTCGGGGTGGTACGACCGTCGCACCAACTCGAGATCAAGCCGGTCTACGCCACGGCAGTACAGTGCCACGACGTCGCGGATCGCCTGGATGTCCGCCAGCCGGTCAGATGACTCAGACACCGTAACCGCCGTCCACATCGAGCTTCTGGCCGGTGATGAACCCGGCCCTCGGCGAGGCCAGGAAGCACACCGCCTCGGCGATATCGGTGGCGCACCCGAACCGCCCCAGCGGGGTGTTGCGCCGGGCGGCCTCCAGTGCGCGGTCGTCGAGGTCACCGTCGGCGATCAGCCGTTCGGCATTGCCGTCCACCAGCATGCCGGGTCCCACGCAGTTGGCACGGACCCCGAATCTGCCCTCCTCGGCCGCGATCCCACGTATCAGCGCCTCGATGGCAGCCTTCGGGGCGACCGATAGCCCATCCCGTACGGCGAATCGCCTTGTCGCTGCCGTTGTTACGGCGACGATGCTGCCGTGCGCACTGCGCAGGTGCGGCAGGGCGGCGACGGCGAGGTTGAAGAATCCGACCGGCGTCGGTGTCGATCTGGTGGCGAAACCGGTCCGGTTCGATCGTGCTGAGATGGCGCATCGGTACGTGCGCACCGGCGGAGTACACCAGTGTGTGCACGGTGCCCGCCTGCTCGGCAAGAGACGAGACGACCCCTCGCACAGCGTCGGCGTCGTTCATGTCCAGCCGCCGGGCCGCGACGTCGCTCCCAGAGCCGACCGCGCGGACCAGCTCGGCTGCCGTGCGCTCGTTGCGGAGGTAGGTGAACACCACCCGGGATCCGCGTGCGGCCAGGGTGCGGACGATCTCGGACCCGATACCGCCGGTGCCACCGACGACAATGGCCGTCCCGGGCAGCCCGCTGAAGTCACTGGCGAGTTCGCCGGCAGTCGACACCTCGTTCACCTCCGGGTCCCATCGGACCACACCGTGCCGGGCCTAGGCGCCGATCCAGTTGCCGTGGAATCCGTACGGGACCCGCCGGGGCAGGCGGATCCGGGCCACCGGATCGGCGGCGAAGTCCGAGGCGTCCAGGATCACCAGGTCGCTTCCGTTGCGGTCCGGGTCGTAGACGTAACCGAGGTACCAGCCGTTGGTCTCGTCGGCAGGTCCGGACGGCGATGGCACGAAGACCGCCTCCCCGGGTCCGCCGGGCGAGGCGTTGGTGCCGAAGGTGTGCTCGACGGCGTCGCCGGTCTGCAGGTCGTAGCGGATCAGGCTGGCGTCACCCACCGAGACCGAGTAGCGCGCGGGCAAGCCCGCGAGCCGGTCGTCGATGCGAGGGAACTCGACAGCGCGGTCGTCGAGTTGACGCTCACTCACGGTTCCGCTCTGCAGATCGATTGTCCAGCTCCACAGTACGGCGCTGGTGTCGAACCCACCGTTGTCCCGCCAGAGCTCCGGATAGCGGACCGCCTGCAGCACAATGGATTTCCCGTCGGCACTATCATGGGCGTTGGCGACATGGAAGATGTAGCACGGATCGATGTCGAACCAGCGCACCTCACCGAACGGGTCGTCGCGGCGCAGCACCCCCAACCGGGCGCCGTAATCGTCGTCCCAGCGGAACGGCATGCCGCCGCCGTCGATGTTGAACACGATCGGCAGATCCATGAAGATGACGTGCTCGGCGGTCATGGCGAAGTCGTGCATCATCGTCAGCGCCTTGACGTCCAGCGGCCGGTTGATCGTCAACTCACCGCTGGCATCGGCGCGGTGATACGTCACGTGTGGTTCGAAGAGATTGCCGTAGCCGAAGAAGTGCAACTCGCCGGTGGTGGGGCAGATCTTCGGGTGTGCGGTCATCGAGTCCACGAGTTTCCCGCCGAAGTCGTAGGCCCCGACCGTCTCGAGGTCGTTGGTGACCTCGTAGGGCAGCGAGGATTCGACGAGTGCCAGCGTCTTGCCGGCGTGATTGACGACGTGGGTGTTGGCGACGGCGGCGCGCAGGTTTCGGGTGCCGTCCTCGTTGTACATAGGAAACGGCTCGTCGAAGCTGTCGGTGCGCACCCAGCGGTTGCGGTACCACTTCGCCGCGCCGTCTTCGACGCGCACGCCGTGGATCATGCCGTCGCCGGTGAACCAATGGGCGGAGCTCTGCCGGGGATTCGGGCCGTTGCGCAGGTACCAGCCGTCGAGTTCGGGCGGGATGGCGCCCTCCACAGGCAGGTCGTAGTCGGTGAGCTCATCGGGCACGGGGGCATAGTTGCCGCGCTCGAAGAACTGACCGGTGGCGGGGAGGTTGGTGAGGTCCGCGGTGGTGTCCGTCATGATTCGACTTTGACATTCCAACGATGACATGTCAATAGTGAACCGTGATGAAAGTTGCGAGTTTTCCGGCTTGCCGGACCATGACGAGCGGGTAAATTTCACTGTCATGGCGTCCGATCTCGAGGCCGACGCCGGGTTCGGCGACACGGTGGGCTACACCCGGTTGTACTTCGCCGACCAGTCGTGGGAGTGGTCGCCGCAAGTGGCCCGTCTCCACGGCTACGAGCCGGGGTCGGTCACTCCGACCACCGAACTGATCATGTCGCACAAGCATCCCGACGACCTGCCGCAGGTCGAGCAGGTACTGAACCAGGTCCGGAAAGACCTCCGGCCCTGGAGCAGCCGCCACCGCATCATCGACACCTATGGGGCGGTTCGCGAGGTCGTGGTCGTCGGGTCCCATCTGCGCGACGACC
Source organism: uncultured Actinomycetota bacterium (assembly GCA_963753095.1). Classification (GTDB taxonomy): domain Bacteria; phylum Actinomycetota; class Actinomycetes; order Mycobacteriales; family Mycobacteriaceae; genus Mycobacterium. Next base: position 11,564 of record CAVWBC010000014.1, on the reverse strand, counting down.
ACGGCGAGATCATCGGCACCGAGGGCTTCTACGTCGACGTGACCCCGGTCGACCACTCCACCGAGCAGATCACCGCTGCGCTGGCCGAGATCACCGCCAACCGCGCCGAGATCGAGCAGGCCAAGGGCATGCTGATGCTGATCTACCGGATCGACGCAGACCGCGCGTTCGAGATCCTGCGGTGGCGCTCCGGGACGACCAACACGAAGCTGCGCACGCTGGCCCAGCAGATCACCGCCGCGTTCCGCGACCTCCCGTACGGCGAGCGACTGCCCAATCGTTCGGTGTACGACAACGCTCTGCTCACCGCCCACGAGCGGGTGGCGGCTTCCCGCGGAGCCTAGGCGCCCTTCGGTGGCCGGAAGCTGACGTCGATGTCTTCGAAACCCTTGGCCTGCTGCGCCTTTGCCTGCCCCGTGTAGGTCTTGCGATCGGCGACCGTGAGGTGCACGTCGTCGGTGAACGGCGTCAGCAGAGCCCGTGGGTACAGCCGATTGACCCGCACCGCGTCGATCTCCGCGCACAACACCAACGTCACCGCCACGACGAACAGGAACGCCACCAACCCCAGCACCAGAGCGAAGACGCTGTTGGTGGCGCTGCTGGACGCGACGACGTGCGCGACATAGGAGGCGCCGAACCACTGCAGCGCCTGCCAGACCACCGCCGCCGTGACCGCGCCGGGAACGATCTCGGTGAAGGTCAGCGTCCGCGCCGTGCCGAACCGGAACACCAGCGTGACGACGCCGGCGTTGATCGCCAACGCCACCAACAGCACCCCGGTCTTGACCCACAGCCCCCAGGTGCCGGAGACGTGGCCGGCCGCCGAGAGCACGGTCGTGGCGATCACCGCCGTCCCCAGCACACCGAGCAGTGCCAGGGTGCGCAGCCGGGAGCGGATGGGATCGGGCCGCCGGTGCCGGGGTACCGCCCAGATCGTGTCGAGCGCGTTCTGGACGGCCTGGCCCACCCCGAGGCCGCCGTAGACGGCACCGGCGACACCGACGACGACGGCGATGGGGCCGCCACCGAGTTGGTGTGGCTGGCCCAGTTGCGGGCCGATCACCGGCAACTGACTGACGGCCGAATGCATGATCTGCTGGTGGACGTCCGGGTGCCCGACCAGCACCACGCCCAGGACTGTGGTGAACAACAGCAGCAGAGGAAACAGCGATACGAAGGCGTAGTAGGCGATCAGTGCGGCCAGGTAGCCACCCTGGTCGTCGATGTACTTGTAGACCACCGCGACCGCGAACCCCGCCGCTTTACTGCGGCGCTGCAACCGATCCAGCCACATCATCAGGCCGCGCTCCTAGGTGTCCCACGTTTGGCTGCGATTACCCGTTTTCCGGCGATGGCCACCGACCAGCGGTGACGACGCGGCGCGCCTGCCGACCTCGACGTTCCACTAGTGACATGTCGGGCTCTACGATGAGAGCGTGAGTCTCCGATACGCGGCACTCGGATTGCTGGCCCAACAACCCGGCAGCGGGTATGACCTGCTGAAACGGTTCGAGCGCTCGATGGCCAATGTGTGGCCGGCAACCCAGAGCCAGCTCTACGGCGAGCTCAACAAACTCGCCGCGGCCGGTCTCATCGAAGTCACCGACGTGGGCGCCCGCGGCCGCAAGGAATACCGCGTCACCGACCACGGCCGCGAAGCACTCCAGCGGTGGATGAGCGACACCAGCGATGACCCGCCCTATCGGAACGCCCTACTGCTGCGGGTGTTCCTGCTCGGCGAGATCCCCGCCAAACAGGCCCGCGCCCACATGGTCGCGGTGGCTGAGCACGCCGACGCCGAACTAGCCCGCTATCAGCAGTTGCGCGACTCCATCACGTGGGGAACGGATGACGCCACCTTTTTCAGCCGAGCCGCACTGGAGTACGGCCTGCGCCGGGAAGCCCTCGACGCCGATTGGGCGCGCTGGCTGATCAAGGAAATCGACCGCCGGTCCTCGCACTGAACGTTGCATCACGATAGTTTCCGATATATCGTTGACGTATCGGAAGCGCAATCGGCGTTTCCCGACCAGAAACGAGACATCGATGAACAACCCCCTTTTTCCTTTCGGACCCGCAGTGGGCCTTCCCCCCTTCGGCCAGTCCGGCTTCGCACCCGTCGGGCCGGGCCACCGGCACGGCCATCCTCATGGACGGGGTCACGGCCGGGACCACTTCCGTGAGCACCTCCGCGAACACGCCGGCGGAGGTGAAGGCCCGTTCGGCTTCGGCCCACGCGGCTTCGGCCCCGGTTTCGGCCCGGGCTTCGGCTTCGGCCCGGGCGGACCCCGTGGCGGCCGCCGCGGACCCGGACGCGGCCGCCGCGGCGATGTGCGTGCCGCCATCCTGGTGTTGCTCGCCGAGCGGGCGATGCACGGCTACGAGATGATCCAGGAGATCGCCGAACGCAGCCAGGACATGTGGAAGCCCAGCCCCGGCTCCGTCTATCCCACCCTGCAGTTGCTCGTCGACGAGGGACTGATCGTCGGTACCGAGAGTGACGGCAGCAAAAAGCTTTTCGAGCTCACCGACGAGGGCCGGGCGGCCGCCGAGAAGGTCGTCACCCCACCGTGGGAGCAGATCGCCGAGGGAGTCGACCCGGGCCAGCGCAACCTGCGCGCCGCGGCCGGACAACTCTTCGGTGCGGTCGGGCAGTCGGCGCACACCGCCAGCCCCGAGCAGCAGCAGCGCATCGTCGACATCGTCAACAACGCTCGCCGCGAGATCTACCAGATTCTCGGCGAATCCGAATAGCCGCCGATTTCGGCGCGCTGACGAGCGCTGAGCGCACGCCAGCGCGCCGAGATCGCTACACCTCGACCCAGTCCAGCGTGCGCTGCACCGCCTTGCGCCAGCCCGCGTAACCGGCAGCGCGTTGCTCCTCGCTCCACGCCGGGGTCCAGCGCCGGTCCTCCCGCCAATTCGCCCGCAGGTCATCGGGATTCGCCCAGAAGCCGACTGCCAGCCCGGCGGCGTAGGCCGCGCCCAGCGCCGTCGTCTCGGGCACCACCGGACGGACCACGTCGACGCCGAGCACGTCGGCCTGGATCTGCATGCACAGTTCGTTGGCGGTGACACCGCCGTCGACCTTCAGCACCTCCAGGTGCACCCCGGAGTCGGCCTCCATCGCATCGACGACATCCCGGCTTTGGTAGCAGATCGCCTCCAGCGTCGCGCGGGCCACATGCGCGTTGGAGTTGAAGCGCGACAGCCCGACGATCGCACCGCGCGCATCAGAGCGCCAGTACGGGGCGAAGAGTCCGGAGAACGCCGGTACGAAGTACACCCCGCCGTTGTCCTCGACCTGAGCCGCCAGTGTCTCGCTCTGTGAGGCGCCGCTGATGATGCCGAGCTGATCGCGCAGCCACTGCACCGCCGAGCCCGTCACCGCGATCGAACCCTCCAGGGCGTAAACGGGTTTGGCGTCCCCGAACTGATAGCACACGGTGGTCAGAAGCCCGTTGTTGCTGCGCACGATCTTCTCGCCGGTGTTGAGGAGCAGGAAATTGCCTGTGCCGTAGGTGTTCTTGGCTTCCCCGGGCGCCAGGCACACCTGTCCCACCATCGCGGCCTGCTGATCGCCGAGGCTGGCCGTCACCGGAACCTGACCGCTGGTGGGCCCGTCCGGATGGGTCATGCCGTAGGGCTCCGGTGAGGACGACGGCCGGATCTCGGGCAACATCGCGCGGGGAATCCCGAAGAAGGACAACAGTTCGGAGTCCCAGTCCAGGGTTTCCAGGTTCATCAGCATCGTCCGGCTGGCGTTGGTGACGTCGGTGATGTGCACGCCGCCTCGCGCACCGCCGGTGAGGTTCCACAGCACCCAGGTGTCGGGCGTGCCGAACAGGGCGTCACCGCGTTCGGCGGCGGCGCGAACCCCGTCGACGTTCTCCAGGATCCACTGCAGCTTGCCGCCGGAGAAGTACGTCGCCGGGGGCAGGCCGGCCTTGTGCCGGATCACGTCGCCGCGGCCGTCCTTGTCCAGCGCGGAGGCGATGCGGTCGGTGCGGGTGTCCTGCCAGACGATCGCGTTGTAGTACGGCCGGCCGGTCTTGCGGTTCCACACCAGCGTGGTCTCGCGCTGGTTGGTGATGCCCAGCGCGGCAAGGTCCGCGGCCGTGAGATCGGTCGTGTTCAGCGCCGACTGCACGACGGTCTGGGTGCGCTCCCAGATTTCCACCGGGTTGTGCTCGACCCAGCCGGCACGGGGAAGGATCTGCTCGTGCTCGAGTTGGTGGCGGCCCACCTCGACGCCGTTGTGGTCGAAGATCATGCAGCGCGTACTGGTGGTGCCCTGGTCTACGGACGCGACGAAGTCGGCCAACGGTGCTCCTTGGGAAGAGGCGTCAATGCATCGTCCATGATGGCCTACATGGGAGATCAGATCCGCGACATCGCCGAGATGCCCCGCGGCGGCCCGGACGCCTCATGCCTGGACCGGCTGCTGCAGACCGATCGGCCCGAGTATCTGGACCGCGACGACGTCGACGACAAGGTCAAACGCGATATCCTGGCGACCCTCGACCGGGCGGGTTCGTTCTTCGGGGAGCACGCCCGCAACGCGGAACTGGTGCTGAACCAGGTCGCCGACATCGCCGACCCGAAGATTCTGGAACTCGGTGCGGGCCACGGCGCGCTGTCGCGCCGGATTCTCGAGCAGCACCCCACCGCGCACGTCACGATCTCCGACGTCAATCCCGAATCGGTGGCCGCCATCGCGGCATCGGATCTGGGCAGTGATCCGCGCGCAGCCGTGCGACTGATCGACGCGACCGACATCGACGCGGCCGATGGTTCCTTCGACCTGGCCGTCTTCGCCCTGTCGTTCCACCACCTCCCGCCCGCGCAGGCTGCCCGGGTGTTCGCCGAAGGCACCCGGGTGGCCGACAGGCTGGTCATCGTCGACCTGCCCCGGCCGCCGTCGCTGCTGCACATCGTGAAGCTGGCGACCATGGCCCCGCTGGCGCTGGTGTGGCCGTTCGCGCACGACGGCCTGGTCAGCTCCCTGCGGTCCTACAGTGCATCGGCCCTGCGAGCCCTGGCCCGACATGCCGACCCGTCGATCGACGTCGAGATCAGTCCCGGCTCGTTCGACCGGCAGGTGGTGGTGGCCCGCCGTCCCGGCTGATCTGGCCCGTTTGCTTGCGCAGCCGTCACTGAACCGGTTGCATCAACCTCGTGGGCGACGAGGTCAAGCACGCCAGCTACAGCCGGGTGCACCGCCAGGAGTACCGGCGCAAAGTTCAGCTGTGCCTCGACGTGTTCGAAACCATGCTGGCGCAGTCGAGTTTCGACTTCGACCGCCCGCTGACCGGCATGGAGATCGAGTGCAATCTGGTCGACGCCGACTACCAGCCCGCGATGTCGAACCAGGAAGTGCTCGCGGCGATCGCCGATCCGGCCTATCAGACCGAATTGGGCTCCTACAACATCGAATTCAACGTTCCGCCGCGGCCGCTTCCGGGACGGACCGCGCTGGAACTGGAGGCCGAGGTCCGCACCAGCCTCAACGCCGCGGAGACCAAGGCCAACACCGACGGCGCCCATATTGTCATGATCGGCATCCTGCCGACCCTGATGCCGCAGCACCTGACCGGAAGCTGGATGAGCCCGTCAATGCGGTATCAGGCGCTCAACGACTCGATCTTCACCGCACGCGGCGAGGACATCCTGATCGACATCGCCGGTCCGGAACGGCTCAGCATGCACGCGGAATCGATTGCGCCGGAATCGGCTTGCACCAGCATGCAGTTGCACCTGCAGGTATCGCCCGCCGACTTCGCCAACAATTGGAACGCCGCGCAGGTGCTGGCCGGACCGCAGCTGGCCCTCGGTGCGAACTCGCCGTACTTCTTCGGACATCAACTGTGGGCCGAGACCCGCATCGAGTTGTTCGCACAGGCCACCGACACCCGTCCCGATGAGCTCAAGTCGCAGGGGGTGCGCCCACGAGTGTGGTTCGGCGAGCGGTGGATCACCTCGATCTTCGACTTGTTCGAGGAGAACGTCCGCTACTTCCCCTCCCTGCTGCCGGAGCTCTCCGAGGAGGACCCGGCCGCCGAGCTGTCGGCGGGTCGCACCCCGCATCTGGCCGAACTTCGTCTGCACAACGGCACGGTCTACCGGTGGAACCGGCCGGTCTACGACGTCGTGAACGGCCGCCCGCACCTGCGCGTCGAGAACCGGGTGTTGCCGGCCGGCCCGACCGTGGTGGACATGATGGCCAACTCGGCGTTCTACTACGGGCTGCTGCGGACCTTGTCCGAGGAGGACCGTCCGCTGTGGACCAAGATGAGTTTCACTGCCGCACATGACAATTTCATCGAGGCGGCCCGTCACGGCATGGACGCCCGCCTGTACTGGCCAGGCCTGGGCGAGGTGACGCCGGACGAGTTGGTGCTGCGCACGCTGTTGCCGATGGCCGACGAGGGGCTGCGGCGCTGGGGGGTGGCCGCCGAGGTGCGCGACCGCTACCTCGGCGTCATCGAGGGTCGGGCCAAGACCGGACGCAACGGCTCGGCCTGGCAGGTGGCCACCGTGCGGGCATTGCAGGAGCAGGGAATGGCCCGGCCGCAGGCACTGGCCGAGATGCTGCGCCGCTACTGCGATCTGATGCACAGCAATTCCCCGGTGCACACCTGGGACGTGCTCGGCTGATCGGGGCGCACAAGTCCTGAGCGCTCGGGATGCGCCCGGCACGTACTCACCCTAGGATCGCTGGAGTCTTGGACTACCGGACCCAGCGAGGTGCACGTGCCCGACCGACTCAGAGAACGACATATCGTGTGCCTGTCCTGCACGGCCACCATCGACGTCAGCGTGCTGGTGGGTGACCGGCGCGAGACGTTCACCGTCCAAGCGGTCGATGAGCTACTGGTCGACTATGGCTGGATGCCGACCACGCGGGGTAGTTACTGCCCCCGGCACGCCCGGTCCGCGCGCGCGGGCGCCGACTGAAAGGCCTCGGCCAGGAACGGCTCGACAAGCCTCAGGAACCGATCCGGTTGCGATGAGAACGGCAGATGACCGGTCGACAACACCTCCAGGCGTGACCCGGCGATCGCGGTGTGCGCGGACTTGCCGAACCGCAGCGGGATCGCCGTGTCCTTTGCTCCCCACACGATCAACGCCGGCGCGCTGATCCGATGTGCCTGCGAGCACAGGTTCGCCGCCGGGTCGGCGAAGCTGCGCCACAGCGCCGCCGCCAGCGCAACCCCGTCGGCGGTAGCTGCCCGGCGGGAGACTCGTTGCAGCACAATATGATCGTCCGTACTGGCGGCCCGCATGTAACTACGCACGAACCGGGGCAACACCCGGCGCAGTACCGCAGGTATGCCGAGCAGCCGGCAGTAGGCATTGGTGACCGGATTTCGCAGGAAGCCGCCAGTATCGACCAGCACAAGCCCGGCTACGCGATCCGGTTGGGTGATCGCCAGGCGCGCCGCACAGAACCCGCCCACCGAGTTCCCGACGAACACCGCCGGGGGGAGATCGAGTGCCGCGACGACGTCTTCCAGCACGTCCGCGTACAGCGCCGCGGACGCGGCGAACGGCGGGCGGGGCGCAGGTGATGCACCGTGCCCGGGCCAGTCGACGGCGATGACCCGGTAGTACCGGCGCAGTTCGGCCGCGACGGGGTCGAAGTCCCGACCGTCATGGAGGGCCGCGTGCAGGGCGACGACGACCGGTCCCGCGCCGCCGTCGGAGTAGGACACCGGCCCGACGCGGGTCTCGACAACAGGCATGTTCGGCTCCTTTTATTGACCGACCGGTCGGTCACCTAAATGCTACAGTCGACCCCGTGACGCCGCAACAGCCGACCGCGCGTAAGGCCGCCGCCGCCGAAACCCGGGCCAATCTGCTCGACTCCGGCCTGCGTCTGGCCGAGCGAACCGGGCTGACAGGCTTGAGCGTGAATCTGCTGGTCGAGGAGGCGGGGGTCTCCAAAGGCAGCTTCTTCCATCATTTCGGCGATCGCAGCAGTTATCTGCTCGCACTGCACCGCGAGTTCCACGACCGCATCGCCGAGCACATCGACACCGCGGTCGCGGGTTTGGCCCCTGGCCGGGAGCGGCTGCTCGCCGGCGCCCGGGTGTACCTCGACGCCTGCGCTCATCAGCGGGGTATCCGCGCCCTGCTGCTCGAGGCGCGCGCCGAACCGGCGGTTGCCGCTGAGATCACCCGTCGCAACGAGGATTTCGCCCGCACGTGCACCGCGGATTTTCAGGCGCTGCAGCGGCGGCATCCGCTGGAGAGTGCGGACCTGTGGGTCGCCATGTGCGCGGAGGCCGCGTTGATCGAGTTGGCGAGTAACGCCCGGACACGGTCGGTTCGGGCCGCGCTCGCGGAGTTCCTCCGCTGACCGCTCAGGACACCGCAGCCAGGGCCACCGCGAACGCTTCGAGGTCCTCGGTATCGGAGTCGACGTGCGGCGAGACCCGCAGCACCGGGGCCTGCATCTCCAACGGGGCGCGTTCGACACCCGCGGCGGTGGTGACGATGGCGTGCTCGGCAATCAGCCGGGCTCGAATATGGGCGGGGTCCGCCCCGGCGGTCGGCACCAGGGTGGTGACGGCCGTGGGCTCGTCGAGCGGTTCGACGACCCGCCAGCCCGGAATGTCGCTCAGCACCGTCCGGGTCGCACGTCCAAGCCTGCCCAGGCGTTGCCGAATCAGACCGGGGCCGGCTGCCAGGTGCTCACCGAGCGCGATCGAAAGTCCCACGCGGGCAGCGATGTTCGCCTCACCGATCTCCAGGCAGGCCAGCGCCGACAACGACCCGGCCCACGGCGGGGACTTCAGCAGGTCGGCCAGTGCCGGGCGGACGGCCAGCACCCCGACACCGCGCGGGCCGGCCAGCCACTTTCGCGACGAGAAGTAGATCGCGTCGGCGTCGACCACACAGTCGATCTGGCCCATCGCCTGCGCCGCGTCGACCACCAACGGCACGCCGATGTCGCAGCACAGCGCCGCAACAGCCGAAACCGGTTGCGCGACACCCCGGTGGCTGCCGACGGCGGTCAGGTGCACCATGGCCGGCGGATCGTCGCGAAGTGCGGTGGCCGCGGCATCGGGATCCACGCGACCCTGTCCGTCGACCGGCAGCTCACACCGAGTGAAACCTCGCGCGGCGAACTGCGCCAGGTTGGGTCCGTACTCGCCGGGCAGGCACGCCACCGTCGACGCCATCGGCCATACCCCGAGCAATAGGTCCAGGGCGTCGCCCGACCCGGTGGTGAAAACAACGTCGGCAGGCGACATTCCGGTCAATGCCGCGACCGCGGAGCGACCAGCGTCGAGAACCGGCCCGGCGGCCTCGGCGGCCACATAGCCGCCCACCTCCGATTCGTGCCGGGCATGACGGGTGGCCGCCTCGATGGCCGCCAGGCTCTGGCGTGAGCACGCGGCACTGTCGAGGTGCAGGCCGGCTACCGGCAGCCGGGCATCGCGCCAGGCCTGCGCCAGGGTGTCCGCTTCGCTCACTTGACGGCCAGCGACAGGGCGAAGTCGCCCGCCCGATCGGTCCACCAGTGCGTGCGCCGCAGTCCGGCATCCGCCAGTTCGCGGGTGATGTGCTCGGGGCGGAACTTGCATGACACCTCGGTAAGCATCTCCTCCCCGGCCGCGAAGTCGACCGCCAGCCCCAGGGCTGCGACGGCGACGTGCTGCGCGGTGGCGGCGCGCAACCACATCTCGATGCGCTCGTCCTCGGGGTTCCATCGGGCGACGTGAACGAAGCTCTCCACGTCGAAGTCGGCGCCCAGTTCGCGGTTGACCACGGCCAGCACATTGCGGTTGAACCGCGCCGTCACACCCGCGCTGTCGTCATACGCCCGGACCAGCCGCTCGGGGTCCTTGACCAGATCGGTGCCCAAGAGCAGGCTGTCGCCGGGTTGCAACACATCGGCGAGTGCGGCCAGGAACCGGGCGCGCGGTTGCGGTGTGAGGTTGCCGATCGTCGAACCGAGGAATACGAACAGCCGCCGCCCGCCCGCCGGGATCTTGGCCAGGTGTTCCTCGAAATCGCCGCAGACAGCGTCGATCTGAAGGGTCGGGTACTCCTTCTGCAACGCTGATCCCGCCGACTCCAACACCCCGGCGTCGACGTCGAACGGGACGAACCGCCGCAACGATCCGGTGGCCTGCATGGCGGCCAACAGCAGCCTGGTCTTCTCCGAGGTGCCGCTGCCGAGTTCGACGAGCGTGTCCGCTGCGCTGGCCGCCGCGATGGCCGGCGACTCCTCTCGCAGGATCTGCGCCTCCGCCCGGGTCGGGTAGTACTCCGGCAGCCGGGTGATCTGATCGAACAGATCGCTGCCCACGGAGTCGTAGAACCACTTGGGCGGCAACGATTTCGGCGTCTGTCGTAATCCGTCGCCGACATCGTTGCGCAGCGCCTGGGCGGCGGCGTCGGCAGCCAGGTAGTTCGACAGCGAGAATCCCATCACGATCCTTTCAGCGCGGTGAGCGTGACGCGGCCGTCGATCACGTCCACCAGGTGGCGGTCCGGAATGTCCCGCCAATCGGGGTGGTCGTCGTAGGGTTCGCTGGCCAGCACCACACCGTCGTCTCGGCGCAGCACCGACAGGGTGTCCCCCCATGTGGTGGCCAGCAGCCGGGATCCATTGGCCGCCAAAATGTTCAGCCGCGCGCCGGGATCGGCGTTGCCGATCTCGACGACGGTATCGCCCAGCGCATCCAGACCGCGGTCGAAGATCAGCGCCGCCAGCATCGCGCTGTCGACCGTCGACTCCGCGGTGCGGGCGGTCGGCAGCACGGCGCGGTCGACGACGCCGTTGTGTGAAAGCATCCAGCGGCCGTCGCTGAACGGCGCCGATGCGCTGCTCTCGAGGGGCATCCCGACCGTGGCCGAGCGCACCGCGGCCACCACACAGCCACTGCGCAGCGCCGGCGATACCGAGGCGAACGACACGTCACCCCACAGCGGGGACGCGCTGCGCCAGCGTCTGATCTCCTGCTGGTCGAAAAAGCCGACACCCCAACCGTCGGCGTTGAGCAGCCCGTGCTTCTGGCGGCGCGGCGCGTAGGACTGCACCCGCAGTCCGCAGGGTGGGTCGAGCACCAGCGAGGCGACCGACACCGGCTCGCCCAGCCAGCCCAGGTGGCGGCACATCAGGCGTCCCAGGCCAGCCGCACACCGGCGAAGATCTGCCGTCTGATCGGATGGTCCCAGTTCCGGAAGCTGGGCCGCAGGGTGTCCGGTGCGACCGCCCATGACCCACCGCGCAGCACCCTGTAGTCGCCAGCCCCGTTGCCCTCGAAGAACGGCTCGGTGTACTGCCGGTAGATCATCGGCGTGAACCCCGGCCACGGCCGCAGCGGCGAGCTGGTCCACTCCCACACATCGCCGAGCATCTGCTCCGCGCCATAGGCCGATGCCCCGACCGGATAGGCGCCGACCGGTGCGGGCCGCAACGCCTCGCCGCCGAGGTTCGCGTATAGGGCCGTCGGCTCCTGCGCGCCCCAGGGATAGCGCCGTCGGGTCCCGGTGACCGGATCCCAGGCGCAGGCCTTCTCCCACTCGACCTCGGTGGGCAGTCG
>CAVWBC010000013.1:0-165814 GCA_963753095.1 uncultured Actinomycetota bacterium | reverse complement strand
GAGGGGCTAACTGCCGGCGAAGTGCCGCCGGATACCGGTCAGCAACTCCTTGTGCGCGGCGACGGCCTGCCGGACGGTGATTCCCAGCAGGGGCCGGGGACCGACGATCTCGATGCGCTCGGTCAGCCGGGTGCCGACCGGCACCGCATCGAAGGAGACGACGGAGTTCAGCTGCACCGCCGGGAACTGGCGGGCCTCCGCCCGCACCGGACCGTCATCGGGGACCCGCAACAACGCCGAATACTCGATCGGGAGCGTGAACGGCCCCAACGGGATGCGGTCCTTCACCCGCCACGTCTGGGTGTAACCATCCGGTGTCTCGCTGCGCGCCACGGCGCGGACCGACACCACCAGGGGATGCACATCGGCGATGTTGGTCAGGTCGACGTAGTAGGCCTGCACTCGGTCCGGCGAAGCCGGCACGTCCTCGACGAGAGTCTGGTGGCTGCGGGCGGTCAGGACGGCCACGTCAGGTCGGCAGGGGCTACTGCCCCGCGGCTCGCTGCAGCACGCCGATCTGGTCCGGGCAGTACGAGGAGATGGCGGCACCGAGGAACTGCAGGGTCTGGCCCTGGTTGGTGCCGCGGGGAAGGTTCTTCATGAGGAACGCGGACGACTCGTAGGCGTCGGCGTCCAGCCCGGTGGCGAGCCGCTTGCAGCTGATCTTGCCCAGCCAGGCGTTGTAGTCGCGGGGCCCGTAGATGCCGAAGGTGTGCAGCTGATTGGCGAAATCGGTGTCTACATCGGCGTGCGAGGGCGCGGCCAGAACGAGCGGTGCCGCGACGGCCGCCGCGGCTACCATGACCAGCTTCGTAACCTTCATAGCTAACGAGTGTAGGCCCGGACTCGACCGGCGGACAGCCGAACCCTGCACACCGGTTCGAAGAGGCCCGAAAACTGATGCGCGACAAGGCCCGCCGACGGCCGTATCAAGCGGCCTCCAGCGGGACCGGTCCGGCCGGTGTGACCTCGGGCACCTTTGCCGGACCGGAATCGCTTGCGCGGTGCGCCGACAGGTATCGTCCGATCACTTAAGTAAGCTAATCTCTCTAGTTAAGTCGGCTAACCTGTCGTGACCGCGAGAAGATGGGGTTGAGATGAGACGGACTGGCAACGGCACGGGAACCCTGGCAGTTCTCACCGTGGCCTACGGCACTTCGGCGTAGCGTCTCAGCCGACACGGGTCACGGGGAAAGTAATGGTCAAGGCGCTGCGACGGGCATGGATGCCACTGGTCATCCTGCTTGTGGTGGTCATCGCCGTCTTCGGCGTCTACCGCCTGCACGGCGTCTTCGGCAAGACCGAACTCACCCGCCAGGGCAGCGGCCTGGCCAATGACACCAAGCCGTTCAATCCCAAAGAGGTCACCTACGAGATCTTCGGTCCCGCCGGCGCCGTGGCGACCATCAACTACCTGGATCTCGATGCGCAGCCGCAGATCGTCCGCGACACCACCCTGCCGTGGTCGCTGACGTTGAGCACGACGGCACCGGCGGCCAGTGCCAACATCGTGGCCCAGGGCGATACGGACACCATCGGCTGCCGGATCCTCGTGGACGGCGTGCTGAAAGACGAGAAGACCTCGTCGGGCGTCAACGCCCAGACGTTCTGCCTGGTTAAGTCGGCATGAGCAATCAGCACGTGGGCGCCCACCCCGCCATCCCGCAGATTCGTCCGGCTGTTCTCGATCCCGATCCTGTTGTTCTGGTTCGGGCTCACCATCGCGGTCAACGTGCTCGTTCCGCAGCTGGAAGTGGTCGGCCAGGAGCATTCGGTGTCCCTGGCCCCCGAGGATGCCCCGTCGCTCCAGGCGATGAAGCGCGTCGGCAAGGACTTTCAGGAGTTCAGTTCCAACAGCTCGGCGATGATCGTGCTCGAAGGCGACCAGCCGCTGGGCGCCGAAGCCCACGCGTACTACGACGGCCTTGTCAAGAGGCTGCAGGCCGATCCCAAGCACATCGAACACGTCCAGGACTTCTGGGGCGATCCGCTGACCGCGGCCGGTTCCCAGAGCGCCGACGGCAAGGCGTCCTACGTCCAGCTCTACCTGGCCGGCAACCAGGGCGAGAGCCTCGCCAACGAGTCGGTGCAGGCCGTGCGGGACATCGTGGCCAATGACCCTGCCCCCGGCCGGGCTCAAGGTCTACGTCACCGGGCCGTCGGCGCTCAGCCACGACCAGCACTCCGCCGGCGACAAGAGCGTCAAGCTGATCACCGCGGTGACCATCGGCGTCATCTTCATCATGCTGCTGCTGGTCTACCGCTCGATCACGACCGTGCTGCTGGTTCTGGTCATGGTGTTCCTGGAGTTGTCGGCCGCGCGCGGGATCATCGCGTTCCTGGGCTATCACGACGTGATCGGGCTCTCGACGTTCGCCGTCAACCTCCTGACGACGTTGGCCATCGCCGCGGCCACCGACTACGCGATCTTCGTTCTCGGGCGCTATCACGAGGCCAGGCTGGCGGGTGAGGATCGCGAAACCGCCTTCTACACGATGTATCACGGTACGGCCCACGTCATCCTGGGCTCGGGTCTGACCATCGCCGGCGCGACATTCTGTCTGCACTTCACCCGGCTGCCGTACTTCCAATCGCTGGGCCTGCCCCTCTCGATCGGCATGCTTGTCGCCGTTGCGGCCGCCCTGACCATGGCCCCGGCACTGCTCACCGTGGCTAGCCACTTCGGCCTGTTCGATCCCAAACGCAAGATGAAGACGCGCGGCTGGCGCCGGGTGGGCACGGCGGTGGTGCGCTGGCCCGGACCGATTCTCGCGGTCTCGATGGCGCTGGCGCTGATCGGGTTGCTCGCCTTGCCGTCGTACAAGACGAACTACAACGACCGCAACTACCTGCCCCCCGACATCCCGGCCAACGAGGGCTATGCGGCAGCGGACCGGCATTTCCCGCAGGCCCGGATGAATCCCGAACTGCTGCTTGTCGAAACCGATCACGATGTCCGCAACCCGGCCGACATGTTGGTCATCGACCGGATCGCCAAGAACATCTTCCACATTCCCGGCATCGGACGCGTGCAGAGCATCACCCGACCGCTGGGCACGCCGATCGAGCACACCTCGATCCCGTTCATCATCAGCATGCAGGGCACCACCCAGATGATGAACATGTCCTACATGCAGGACCGCATGAAAGACATGCTCAAGATGGGCGACGACCTGCAGACCACCATCGACACGATGACCCGCATGTATGCGCTGACCAAGCAGATGGTCGCCGTTACCCACAGCATGGTGGTGCAGACCAAACAGATGGTGGCCGATACCAACGAAATACGAAACCACATCGCTGATTTCGAGGACTTCTTCCGCCCGATCCGCAACTACCTGTACTGGGAGCCGCACTGCTTCGACATCCCGATGTGTTGGGCGTTGCGGTCGACGTTCGACAGCTTGGACGGAATCGACGCGCTCAGTGACGATCTCGCGGCACTGACCGTCGACATGGACCGGCTGGACACCCTGATGCCCAAGCTGGCCGAGCTGATGCCGCCGATGATCGCCACCATGACCTCGATGAAGTCGATGATGCTGACGATGCAGTCCTCCATGGGCGGCCTGCAGGACCAGATGCAGGCCATGCAGGACAACGCGACTGCCATGGGGCAGGCGTTCGACGCCTCGAAGAACGACGACTCGTTCTACCTGCCTCCGGAGGTGTTCGACAATCCGGAATTCAAGCGCGGACTGAAGATGTTCGTCTCCCCGGACGGCCATGCGGTGCGGTTCATCATCTCCCACGAGGGTGATCCCGCCACCCCCGAGGGCATCGCGCACATCGACAAGATCAAGAACGCCGCATTCGAGGCGATCAAGGGCAGCCCGCTTGAAGGCTCGAAAGTCTATCTGGGCGGCACCGCATCGGTCTACAAGGACATGCAGCACGGCGCCAACTACGACCTGCTGATCGCCGGGATCGCCTCGCTCTGCCTGATTTTCATCATCATGCTGATCCTGACCCGGGGCGTGGTGGCCTCGGCCGTCATCGTGGGCACCGTCGCGCTGTCACTGGGCGCCTCGTTCGGGCTGTCGGTGCTCATCTGGCAGCACATACTCGGCATGCCGCTGCACTGGATGGTCCTCGCGATGTCGGTCATCATCCTGCTGGCGGTGGGATCGGACTACAACCTGCTGCTGGTGTCCCGGTTCAAGGAGGAGATCCACGCCGGCATCAACACCGGGATCATCCGGTCGATGGCCGGCACCGGCGCCGTCGTCACCTCGGCCGGCCTGGTGTTCGCCTTCACCATGGGGTCGATGGTGATCAGCGATCTGCGCGTGGCCGGCCAGGTGGGCACGACGATCGGGCTGGGCTTGCTGTTCGACACCCTGGTGGTGCGCTCATTCATGACGCCGGCCATCGCCGCCCTGATGGGCAAGTGGTTCTGGTGGCCCCAGCATGTGCGCCAGCGCCCGGTCCCCGCGCCGTGGCCCGCGCCGGCCCCGGATTCGCCGTCGACCGATCGGCTGGCCGTCAACGCCGGTCACGAGGCGTCATAAGCGATCTGGGCGATCCGATCCACGCCACCTGATGTTCGGATGGTGTTCAGGTTCCGTTGCCGCACCGGCAACGATGGCCATGACTTTGCTGACATTCTTGAAACAGCCACTGGGGCCAGCTGTTCGGAGAGGACCGCAAATGTCACTCGAGTCGCGATACGTCGTGCCGTTGATCGGCGTCACCGCCGCCGCGTCGATCGCGCTGGCCGCGCCCGCACTGGCCGATCCGCCGAACATCCCTGAGCCCGGCTCGGAGTCGGCCGCCGCGACCATCAGCGACCTCGACGCGGCCGGCTACGACGTCAACCTGCAGTTCGAGAACGGCGCGCCCAATGTCGGGCTCTCGCAGTGCACGGTGACCGACATCAACACCGTCGGCGCAGTCGGCAGCCAACCCACGGCCTACGTGACGATCAACTGCCCCAAGTGATCTCACATCACCTGACGTAGAGCGGCGACGGTCTCGAGCTCCTCCAGGGCGGCCACCGCGCGGCGCAGTCCCTCCAGGGCGATGTCCTCGCTCTGCAGTCCCCCGAGCCCGGCGGTCGTCAGCCCCGAAAGGTATGGGTGCACAACGGCTTGCCGGTAGCGCAGCCACAGTTCGTCGCGATCGAGCTCGGGTCCGCCGCGGGATGCCAGCGCGCCCCGGTAGGTGTCGAGCAGATCGCGTTCGGCGGCCCGGCGGTCGGCGACCGCGGTCCCCAGCACGATGGCGTAGGCGAGGTCGCGGGACGGGTGGCCACGGCGCACCACCTGCCAGTCCAGCAGGCCCGCTCGCCCGTCCCGGACATAGGTGTTGCCCGGGTGGGCATCGCCGTGCAGCACCGTGTGCGGCCCGGCGTCGACGGCGCGGACGACGGCCGGGAAGTTCTCCCAGATGAATTGGCCCGCGTGCACCGGGATCGGCGTAGCGCGCGCCAGCCGACGAGCAGACATCCGCATCACCATCGGGGTGAGCAGGTTGGCCGGATCCGCCGAAGGCGCCACCAGCCAACCGAATTCGCCAGAGCCGCCGGGCCTTTCCGGCAGTCGCGCCCAGAACGTCGCGTGCAGGTGCGCGAGCACCTCCATCAACCGGGCCATCTGATCGGCGTCGAGCGGGTGCAGCGTGTCGGCGAACCGGCACGACGAGGTGGTCATGTCCTCGAGTACGACCACGTATCGCCCCGTCAGTGGATCGAAGGCCGATCCGAACGCCTCGGGTACGCCGGTGCTGAGCTCGGGCGCCAGGTCTCGGTAGAACCGTGCCTCGGTTTCGCCGAGGCCGGCCAGCTCACCGAGCATGCGAATACCCGCCGACGCGGCCGACATCTTCACGAAGACCGACCGGGGCACGTCCGCACCGGTCAACGCGAGCCGGGCACGGCTCGAGGTGCCGACGGTCTCGTCGATGCGGGTCACCGAGTCGACGCGGCGCCCGATGATCCGGGACAAGGCGGCGGCGCTCAGGTCAGCGACGTGGCGCGGGAAGTCCCGTCGTCGGCCCAGCGCCGTGTCCAGCAGCACGCGCCGGGCACCCCGACCGACGTGCGCGGCGAATCGAGAAACCGAAGCCACGCTCGGACCCTACCCGCGGGGCGACCGCAATAGTTACAAATCAACTGTGATGTGTAAACTCCATCTCCGGACCTGCAGCGCCGCGGCCACAGAGAGGCAACCCCATTGGGCATCGTGACCACCAGCTCGGAAACAGCGTTCAGCCACCCCCCCGAGGTGCTCTACGACTTCGTCACCGACCCGAGCAACTGGACCAAGACCTACCCGGGCAGCAACTACATCGGCAAGCTGACCGAACTGCCGCTCAAGGTCGGCGACACCTGGGAGGAGGGCGGCCCGGACGGTGACCGGGTTTTCACCTGGCACCTGGCGATCGCGATGCGGCCCCGGCTGTGGGTGTTCAACTCGGTCGGCCGGCTCGGCCACACCCGGGAGGGCACCGGCGGCATGGACGGCCGGATCACCGTCCAGTACCACTTCACCACGCCGGGTGAAGGCGTCACGCTGTTCAGCCGGACCATGACCATCGAGGCACCCAAGGACGCGCCGATGCCCGACGGTTTCTTCCGAATCGTCAACCCCGCCAACATCGATCGCTATCACGCTGCGATCGCCCGCGAACTGGGCTAGTCGCCGCTCACCGCGGCGGATCGCCGCGCCACATGAAGCTGTTGACGTACTTGCCCATGTCCAGGGCGAGTTCGAGGTTGGCTCCGGAGGGATGCCCGCTGCCGAACTCGCGGCTGAACCGGCGAAACGGGCCGACGGCGGAGGCGACCAACGCATAGTCGTTCTTGACCGCGGTCAGCACGATCACCCGCAACCGGGTGAACTTTGAGTCCGGGTCCTGCGGGTAGACGTCGGCGGCGACTCCGTACCCGAGCTGGTATCCGACTGAGGCATTGGGGATTTCGTACTTGATCACCGCGTCGGGGTAGCTGCGCTTGAGCAACTCGTCGATGATCTCTTTCGGCGAGCGCCCCATCGCATCCTGGCCGAAGAGCTCCATTGTGCCCTTGTCTCCCGCGGTGTAGTCGAGCACCACCCCGTTGGGGTCCATGTCGGCCCGATACGACGTGCCCGGCCCCGGGTAGGACACCGAGAACTCACCGTTGCTGGCGAAGAACCGCGGGTTGGCCGCCACCGGCACTCCCATCGGCGGCCGCCCGCAATCGGGCGGGCAGTTGTACACGGTGCCGCTCGGAGTGATCACCACCGACAGGGCGAACGCCGACGCCGCTGCGACGCCCACGACGACACCGAGCATCGCCGCCACTCGCCAGGATGAGATGCGTTGCACCGGTGCCGCCGAGTAGGAACCGGCGGGCAACGCGTAGCCCGGGCGCGGTAGGGACTGCGCGCCGGTCTGCCCGGCCGGCACCACCGCCGCGCGCCGCGCTGCGCGGGACGACCGGGACGCCGCAGCGGTGGCGACGCCGCAGCTGGGGCAGAACGGCATGTCGGGGACGATGTGGTCGCAGTTCGCGCACAGCACCGGTCCGGCCGGCCTCACCTCGCCGTGCCCTTCGTGCAAAAGGGCCATCTGCACCCCGATCCGAAGCGCCAACAGCGCCAGCGCACTGGTCAGCAGATGCAGGATCAGGTGGATGTCGTCCGGGATCGGAAGCAGCTCCGACAGCCCCATCCCGGCGTAGAGCAGCAACGCCAGCAGGACCGCCGGCACCACGGCCGTGGCCACCGGCCCCCGATCGTCATGCGCGCCGTCGGGCCGCCTGCTGAACCAGAGGGCGATACCGACGAAACCCCCGGCCGCGGCCGCGGTCACCGGCATCGCCAGACCCCTGATACCGGCTTCGACGAGGGTCGCGCTGAGCGGTTGCCCGTCGGTCAGCGGGCCGGTCGCCAGCTGTGGCGCCAACCGGGCCAGCGTCGACGCCGCGGTGTAGCAGGTGGCGCCCAGCACCCCGATGGTGAACCCGTCCATCGACTCCCGCGGCCCGGAGCCTCCCGCCCGGACCAGCAGCGCGGGCACCAGCATCAGGAGCCCACCCGCCACCGGAACCATCAGCCCCTGCACCAGGATGGAGCCCACGCTCAGGCCGGTGTCCAACCCGACGTCGGACCCGTCGGCGATGATGTTCCCGCCGATCACCCCCCAGGTGAGACCCAGCACGATTCCCACCGCGGCCGCCACCAGCAGCCACCGCATGGCCAGATTCTGTCGGGCACCGACCTGATTCAGATAGACCAGGACCAACAGCGGGAACCCGAGCACGCACGCCGCGATCAGCGGCGCCTGCCAGCCCGCGACCCCGAACACGACAAGGACGACGACCAGCGTCAGCAGACCGCGCCACAGCGGTCGGCGTGAGCGGATCGGCAGCTGCGGGAACAGTGTGCTGGCCGGCGAGAAGTGCAGCAGGTGTTCCCGGGGTTCGGCGGCGTACTCCCTGATCCGCAGCCTTCCCCGGCCGTCGCCGTCATCGGCGGTGAGGTCGGCTCCGCAGTTTCCGCAATACGCTGCGACGGGGACGTCGCGGACGCAGGCCGCGCACCTCACCGTCGAGTCGTCGCTCATCGGGCTTCTCCCGTTCACCGCACCGCCTGACGACAAGATGGTGCCACGGCGGCGCACCGTCCTGCCGCGTTTCCCGACGGTGAGGTTCATGGCGTCGACCTCAGCCCGTAGGTTGGTGGCATGAAATACCTTGACGTCGAAGGAGTTGGCCGGGTCAGCCGAATCGGCCTGGGCACCTGGCAGTTCGGCTCGCGCGAGTGGGGCTATGGAGACCAGTACGCCGAGGGCGCCGCGCGCGACATCGTGCAACGGGCCCTGGCCATGGGAGTCACACTGTTCGACACCGCCGAGGTGTACGGGTTCGGCAAGAGCGAGCGCATCCTCGGCGAGGCGCTGGGCGACGAGCGCGCCAACGTCGCGGTCGCGAGCAAGATCTTCCCCGTCGCGCCGTTCCCGGCGATCATCCGCCAGCGCGAGCGCGCGAGCGCGCAGCGCCTGCAACTGGACCGGATTCCGCTGTATCAGGTGCATCAGCCGAATCCCGTTGTCCCCGACTCGGTGATCATGCCGGGAATGCGCAGCCTGCTCGACGACGGTCACATCGGTGCGGCCGGCGTCTCGAACTACTCGCTGGCGCGGTGGCAGAAGGCTGACGAGGCGCTCGGGCGGCCCGTCATCAGCAATCAGGTGCACTTCTCGCTGGCCCACCCCGGCGCGCTGGACGATCTGGTCCCGTTCGCCGAACGGGAGAACCGTGTGGTGATCGCCTACAGCCCGCTTGCCCAGGGACTGCTCGGCGGCAAGTACGGCGTCGACAACCGCCCCGGCGGTGTGCGCGCGCTGAATGCGTTGTTCGGCACCGAGAATCTGCGTCGGATCGAGCCGCTGCTGCAGACGCTGCGCGATGTGGCGAGCGAGGTCGGCGCGAAGCCGGCGCAGGTGGCGTTGGCGTGGTTGACGAGCCTGCCCGGGGTGGTGGCCATTCCCGGCGCCTCCAGCGTCGAGCAGCTCGAGTTCAACGTGGCTGCCGCCGACATCGACCTGAGCGCCGAATCCCGGGACGCACTGACCGCCGCGGCCCGCGCTTTCCGCCCGGTGTCGGCGGGCCGATTCCTCACCGACCTCGTCGGGGAGAAGATCGGCCGCCGCTGACCGACGGCCTAGTACCCGCCCAGGCCGCGGTGGTGGTGGTTGCCGGGGGCCATCGTGGGTGGCGGCGGTGCCATCACCGTCGGGGTGAACATGTTGCCGCCGGTGGGACTGATGCTCTTCTCCGTCGGAGACGGCGTGGGGGATGGGGATGGCGACGGGGATGGTGACGTGGTGGTCGTCGGTGTCGTGGTGCCGGACGGAGCCTCGTTGCCGCCATTGCCGCAGGCGGTGGCGAGCGAGCTCAGGGCAATCAACAGCGCGGCACCCCCCACGACCACGGGACGGCGGGTCAAACAAGTGGCAGTCATCAAAGTTCCCTCTGCGAGCGGCGACGGCGGCGCGGTCGCTCTGGCGACCAACAGGGTATGTCACCACTGTTCGATCCGCCGAACGTAACCTGCAGGATGTCAATGCCGGGCTGACGCCCGGTGCGCAGATGCGCAGAGAGGAGACGACGGTGACACCTCCGGTCATCCAACGGTGGCTGAGCTTCATCGAGAGCGGCCACACCGACGAACTCGACGAGTTGCTCGCCGAGGACGCGGTCTTCTACTCCCCCGCGGTGTTCACCCCGCAGCGCGGGCGGGCCACCGCGGCGGCCTACCTACGCGCGGCCGAAAGAATGTTCGCAGGGGCCAACTTTCGGTACGTCGACAAGTGGTTCGACTCGCAGTCGGCGGTGTTGGAGTTCGCCGCTGACGTCGACGGGCTGTCGGTCGAGGGCGTCGACATCATCCGGTGGAACGACGACGGCAAGATCGTGTCCGTCAAGGTCATGATCCGACCGCTCAAGGCGCTGCAGGCCGTGATTCCGAAGATGGGCGAGCTTCTGGCACCGCAGTAGCGGCCGGATCCACGGACTGAACGGCGGCGGCGCCGTCTATCGACATGCCTTGCAGCCTAGAAGCAGTCGGAAGCTCCGTCGACCACGAACACGGCTCCGCTGGTGTAGGCGCTCTGTTCGGTGCACAGAAACGCGATGGTGGGGGCGATCTCGTCCACCGTCCCGAACCGACCGAGCGGAATGTGGGCCATCTCGGAGGCGACGATGGTCGGCACCGCGTGCATCGGCGCGGTCATCGGGGTGTCGATGGTTCCGGGCGCCACGGCGTTGACCCGGATCCCGTCCTTGGCCCACTTGACGGCGAGAGTTCGTGTGAGCGCGATGATTCCAGCCTTGGCCGCGCTGTACCCGGGCACCATCGTGACCGCCCGCAGCGCCGACATCGAGGCCAGGTTGACCACCGCGGCCCCGCCGGGAGCGGTCGAGGCCTTCAGCGCGCGACGCAGGGCGACGGTCAGGCGGTAGGGTCCGATGAGGTTGAGTGCCACCGAGGCCTCGAACCCCTCAGGCGCGGATTCGTCGAGGCCGCCGGGAAAGTTCGCGCCGGCGTTGTTCACCAGCACGTCGAGGCTCTCGAAGCGTCCCGCCAGCGCGTCCACCGACGCCGGGTCGGTCAGCACCAGTTGGGCGTAGGTCATTCCGGTGAGGTCGGTGTCGTAGTCCTCGGCGCCGGCCCGGGTGCCGGTGACGGTGACGTCGGCGCCGGTGTCCCGCAGCAGTGCGGCGACGCCATGGCCGATCCCGCTGGTGCCACCGGTGACCAGCGCACGGGTGCCGGTGAAATCGAAGGTCACTCGCGCGCTCATGCGTAGCTCGCGATCTGCTTCTTCAGCCACGCGGTCTCCCAGAAGTTGTCGGAATCGGCCAGTAGTCGTTCATGGGCCGCCGTGAGAACCCGGCGGGCGCCCGCGTGTGCCGTGTCGGTATCGATTACCGTCTCGGCGAGGTGGATGGCCTGCACGGGGCGCCCGGCGTCCAGATGGGCCTGCGCCCGGAAGAGGAGCGCGTCGGCTCCGGCGAGTTCGACGACGTCGGCACTGACCTCGGACGGGTCGACGGGATACAGCTCCGTGGTGGAGCGGTGGTGGAACCAGCCCGAGTAGTTCTCCCAGATCGCCCGGACTCCCCAGGCGACCTTGCCGTAGCCCTCACCCAACTCCAGGCGTGCAGGCAGGGTGATCTCACGCATCAGGGTCCGGACGTCCTTGCCGGCATTCATGCCTGCGACGGTGGCGTCGTGCACGTACTGCACGGCGTCACGCAGGCGAATGAGTTCGGCCTGGATCCGCTCGGCTCCGGTGATCGGCGAGAAGTGCCCGGTGAGAAGGACTTCAGGCTCGAGCGCGCGGATGCGCTCGATCGTGTCGATCACGGTGAGCGCATCGCGGTAGCGGTCCCCGCGCATCGTCACCAGGTTCGGCATGTGACCGAAGAGGGCGCCGAATACGTTGCCGCACAGGCATATCCTGTCGTCCGGCAGCCAGACGACCATCGAGTCGGTGGTCTCGCCGCCGGGCGTGGCGATCAACTCCAGAGTTCGTCCGCCGACCTCGAGGCTCAACGTGTCCTCGACGACGATGTCCGCGGTCGGAGTGCTCTGCCCGGGCAGCTTCTTGCCGAACCGCTCCTGAATCTTGGCGATGCCGGCGGCCAGGGTGTCGGAGAACGCGAACGCGCTGCGGGCGGCCCGGTAACGCACCAGCCGCTCATTGTCGTCCCGCCACTGCCGCCAGTTGGCCTGTGCCACGATCTTGGTCTCGGGATCGCGCACACTGTCCAGACCGCCGACGTGGTCGTAGTGGCCCTGGGTGAGGATGATGTAGCGCACCGGCGAGCTGTCCACGGAGTCCAGGTTGGCGCGGTGAACCGGACCCTCGAATCCCATGCCGGCGTTGATGATCACCCGCCCCTGCGGGGTCGGCAGCAGGTAGACGTTGGACAGGCCGGGCGAGCACCAGATACCCGGGGTGATCTCGTCGACCTGATCGGGCGTCGCGGGCAGCATCGCCTCGGCGCCGGGGCGGCTGCGGTACACCGGCGCGGCGTCGCCGAAGCTGGTCGTCATCGCGTGCTCCTTCAGTTGGCGGGACGGCTGCTGACTTCCGGACGGACGTCGAAGCGGTCGAAGTAGAAGTCGAACCGAGACCGCAACTCCTCCGGGGTGACCCCGAAATGGCGCTGCAGGTCGTACCGGATGTGGCCGTGCTTCCCCCGCGGATTGTCGCCGACATACTGCTCGAACCGCTTGCGGACCCCGGGTGTCAGCTCGACGCCGGCGCGTTCGTAGAGCGAGGAGAGGACGGCGATCTCGTTGCCGCCCAGTTGGTGGAAGCTGATGTCGACGCTGCGGGCGGCGGGCACCAGTTCACGGTCCCGCACGCACGCGCTGAGCAGCCGGTGCACCCGATCGCTCCAGTAGGTGACGAGCCATTCGGGGTCGATGGTCCGCCGGCGCAGGCGGTCGGCGTAGGCCATCATCGTGATCGCCGACTGGATGACGGCGACCGGGTCGCGGTGGGTGAACGCGACGGTGGCATCCGGGAAGGTCGCCGTCAGCGCGGTGAGCTGCTCGGCGTGCTGGGGCGACTTCAGCACCCAGGTCTGCGGGCCGCGCAGGAACGTCAGCGCCTGCAGGACGGTCTTCAGGTACGCGTAGTGCTGCCTCTGGTCGAGGGCCAGGTAGGTGTCCCGCCAGCCGGGGACGCGGGCGTGCCATTCCAGGGTGTAGCTCGCGAAGTCCAGGTCGAGGAGTTCGACCTCCTCCTCGATGGCCTCGGGGAACTGGTCGTGCATCGCCGCCACCAGCGGTGCGTTGGCCAGCAGCGCGTCGTGTTCATTGCGGGCGCGGGTATAGCGGGGGTCGACGCCGAAGATGTCGGGTCCCTGTCCGTGGGCCGGGATGGGCTCCTGGCTCTCCCAGTAGGGCAGCGCCCGTCGGCGACGATCGGCGGCGATCAGGTTCACCAGGTGGGTGGTTCCCGAGCGGGGCATGCCCACGACGATGATCGGCTTCTCGATGGGCATCGATCCGATCTCCGGGTACCTCTTGAGCAGGTCGGTCAGTGACAGCCGGTTGCGCAGGAGTCGAACAACGCGACTGCGCAACGTGTTTCGGCTCAGCTGGGTCAGCCCGGTGTCGGCCTCGATGGCGGCCACGTGGGCATCGATGCGCTGGGCCACGCCATCGGCGGTCGCGAGGTCGTCAGCCCCGGCCTGGGCGACGGCCTCGCCGAGCATGGTGTCGATGTCGAACGAAACCGGCCGCGACTCGGTGTAATCGAGAATCTGACGCTGCAGTTCGGTCAGTCGTGGTGAGGTGAGGTCGTCGAGATCGATGGCCTCGGCCGATGAACCCATAGGGCGTCGTCTACCCGTCTTGTGTGTGTCGATCTTTCGACATATCGTTCGACATTATGACGCCGAAGGTAGACCCGGATCTATCGCCGAGTCAAGGGCCCTCCCCGCCCACCGAGCGGGTCGTCGCCGTCATGGGACTGCTGGGCAGCCGGCCGGCGCGGCAGTTCTCGCTGGCCGAGATCTGCCGCGGTCTCGACATCAGCCGCGCCACCGGCCACGCCATCCTGACGACACTGGCCGCCCATGACTGGGTGACCCGGGACCCGACCACCGCGGGCTACGCCTGGGGACCGGCCATCGCGAGCCTGGCCAAACCGGCGAACGCGCCGATGTACCGTGCCGACCTCCATGCGCTGGCGGCGGCGACCGGCACCCAGGTGTACCTCGCCCGCCGGGAGGGCCGAACCCTGGTGATCTCGGAGACCGCGGGTGAGTGCCTGACCGGACCGCGGATCGGCCCCGGCATGCGCACCCCCCTGGTCGCACCGTTCGGGCGCGACTACGTCGCATGGTCGTCCGGCGAGTCGCAGAAGGCATGGCTGGAGGCCATCGGCCAGCCCAGCCCCGCCCTTCGGCGGCGAATGACGGCCGTACTGAAGGAAGTCCGTCACCGCGGCTTCGTCGTCGAACGCCTGACACGCGAGTACGTCCGCGTCTACACCGCACTACGGGCACTCAGCGGCGACGGTGAAATCGATGTCATCACCACCCAACTGGCACGCGCCTTCGCCGACCTCGCGATCATCGACGTGCTGCCCGCGGAACTGAGGGGCACGACCGCGATCAGCGTCGCGACCGTCTCGGCGCCGATCACCGACGCCGACGGCACGACGTCGATGTCGGTCACCGCCGCGGCGTTCACCACCCTGGACCGCGCCGCCATCTACTCCCTCGGGGAGCAGGTTCGCCATACCGCGCAGCGCATCGAGCAGCACATCGCCCGCTACGGCAACTCCGCCGCCATCTGATTGGAACCACGAATGAGCACCATCGCCCAGGTCCGCATCCACGCCCCGGGACAGGTCCACCTCGACACCGTCGAGTATCCGGCGTGCGGACCCCGGGACGCCATCGTCGCGGTCCACGCCTGCGGCATCTGCGGCAGCGACCTGAGCTACATCCGCCTCGGTGGTCTGGCCGGGCCCGGCGGCGAGCCGATGCCACTCGGACACGAAATCTCCGGCGTGGTGCGCACTGTCGGCGCGGAGGTCACCGATGTCGTCCCCGGCCAGCGGGTGGTCGTGCAACCGGGCGAGGACGACATCGGCCGGATCGGAAACGGAACGGGGGAAGGAGGATTGGCCGACGCGGTCCTGGTGCGCGAGGCGGCCCGGGGCGGACGACTGTTTCCCATTCCCGACGACATGCCACTCGACGTGGCTGCGCTCGCCGAACCGGTCGCGGTGGGCATGCACGCCGCCGAACAGGCCGACGTCGGCCACGATGACAAGGTCGCCGTCTTCGGCTGCGGACCCATCGGCCTGGCCGCGATCGCCAGCCTGGCCGATCGTGGACTGACCGATATCGTCGCCGTCGACTACTCCGCCACCCGACGCGGTCTCGCCGAGGCGCTCGGCGCGTCGGTCACCATCGACCCCGCCGAACAGAGCGTCTGGCGTGAACTGGAACGGTTGCATGGCAGCGCGCCGGTGATGTTCGGCCATGCACCGGCTACCACCGCCTTTATCGAAGCCTCCGGCGCCACAAAGGTTCTCACCGACATGATCGACCGCGCCCGCACCGGGGCACACATCAGCGTCGTCGCGTTGCACTACAACCCGGTGCCGGTCAACTTCCTCAACGTGCTCATGAAAGAACTCGTCATCCGCGGGTCGATCAACTACCCGGCCCGCTTCAACGATGCCATCGAACTTCTGCAACGGCGGGACCTGTCCGGTCTGATCACCGACCGCTTTCCCCTCGCCGAGATCGACCGTGCGCTCGGGGTGCTCGCCGACAGCCGCGAATGCGGCAAGGTCATGATCGAGATGACCTGAAAGGTGTCGAAACGATGACCTGGCCGGCCGTGACGCGTTCGCGGACGGCGACACCGCGTCGTTGCCGGTAGTTTCGAGAGATGGTCACACGACGATGGAACGAGTCGGACGCGGCCAAGAGCGGCTACGTCGAGGAGCTGTTCTCCGCACTCGCGAAGCGCTACGACGTGATGACCGATGTGTGGACGCTGGGGCTGCATCGGCTGTGGAAGCGGCAGACCATGAAGCTGTGCGCGCTTGAACCCGGTGAACGAGTCCTCGACGTTGCGACCGGGACGGGTGATCTGGCCTTCCTCGAAGCGGCGGCGGTCGGGCCGGAAGGTGAGGTCGTGGGTGTCGACTCCTGCGCCGCGATGCTCGACGTCGCCCGGCGGCGGCAGGACGCAGCCGTCGCCTTCGAGGAGGGCGACGCCGTGGACCTGAGGTTCCCGGACGGATCGTTCGACGTCGTGACGATCGGCTTCGGGTTGCGCAACGTCGCCGACCGCGGTCAGGCGCTGCGCGAGTTCCGGCGCGTCCTGCGCCCAGGCGGCCGGCTGATCGTGCTCGACTTCAGCACCCCGACCTCCAGGGTGCTGAAAGCCGTCCACGACCTGTTCTACTTCGGCCTGATGCCGACGATCGGGTGGGCCGTGGCCTGGCATCACGACGCCCACCATTACACCGCCGATTCGATCCGGACCTGGCTCTCGCGGGACGGGCTGCGGACGATGATGGTCGATGCGGGCTTCGTCGATGCCCGTTACGTCTCGCTGAGCACCGGGTTCGCCACCGTCCATCTCGGTGTGCGCGCGGCCGGTTAGTGGGTGTGCTCGACGATGAGCTTGTCCAGCATCAACACCGTCTGATCCAGAGGCTTCGTCGATTGCGCCGCCAGGCACAGGATCACCGCGCCTTCGACTGCCGCCACGATGGTGGTGGCAAGCGCGTGCGCCACGGCCTTGTCGGCTCCATCCAGCCGTAGCCGTCGGGCGATCATGGTCTGCCACCCGGCGAACACCGCCCCGGCGGCGTCTGCGGCAGTCGGTGACTCGTTGCGCCCCAGGGCAGCCGCCACAACCGGGCATCCGGCGTTGTAGCCGCTGGAGCGCAGCGTCTTCTTCCACGCGTTGACGAACGCGGCCAATGATCCGCGGGCATCGCCGTCCGGCGACTCCCCCAGCAGGGTCGCGTCCATGGCGCGGCCTGCCGCCCGGGTCGCCTCGGTCACCAGTTCGGACTTGCCGCCCGGAAAGTTGACGTAGACGGATCGACGGGCCGTGCCGCTGTGTTCGAGTAGTTCGGCCAGACCGGTGCCGGCCACGCCGTTGCGTCGTACCAACTCGATGGCGCTGGCGATCAGGCGCTCACGCGCAGTCATCGTCTCGTCCTCCCGATCCAGGCAGCCATCCGGCCGCCCCCTCGCAGTATACCGACTGGTCTACTAACCTGGGCTGGGAGGTAGACCAATCGGTATAACAAGAGAGGGCTGGCCATGTCGAACACCAACGATGCCAAGACGCTGCGGAAGTTTCGCCGGGAACGCGCAATCGGGCATTACCTGCTCAACCCGGCGGTGAAAGGGTTGAGCAGGCTGGGAGTCCGAACTGCACTGGCGACCGAACTGGAGACCGTCGGCCGCAAGACCGGCCTGGTGCGCCGGGTTCCGGTCTCGGTGCAATTCGACGCCAGCGGGGCCTGGCTGATCAGCCAACACGGCACCCGCTCCGGCTGGGGCCGAAACATCGTCGACAACCCGAATATTCGTATGCGACAAGGGAATCAATGGCGTACCGGTATCGCGACGTTGCGGCCGGATGACGACGTCGTCGCGCGGGGCCGCAAGTTCGGCCGCCTCGGCGCCAAGGTCGTCCAGGCACTGGAAACCACACCGGTATCGGTGCGGATCGACTTCACCGACTAGCACGAGCCGTCCAGGCTACGGCAGGATCCGCAGACCCCACTGCGACAGCAACGGGTGCACCAGGACGAAGTAGGTGGTGTAGTCGTCATCCTCGGGTGAGGACGTCAAGATGCCGATGGCGCTCACGGTTCCGTCCGGGTTCTTGACGAAACCGGGGCTGCCACTGTCGCCTTCGAGGCTGAAGACGCTGGCTTCCACCACGTCGCCGGTGATGTCGGTGATGACGCCGCACGTCTCTCCGGTGACCGCCCCGACCTTGCAGAACGGCATCCCCTCCGCGAGTTGACCGGCGCTCAGCACGTCGCGGACCGGATAGCCGCCGACGTCGCCGATCGGTGCCGGAGTGCCCGGATCGAGGCGGATGATCGCGGCGTCCCGCTGGTCACCGTCGTCCTCGCTGGCGGTGATCTGGCCCAGTGGACTGTCGTTCCCGTAGGTCCACTCCGCGCCGTCGCCGCCGTCGCAGTGCCCGCTCGTCAACAGGTAGTAGCTGCCGTCATCGCCTTGGGCCGCGAATCCCGCCGTGCAGGAGGCGTTCTCGTCGTCGACCTCGATACCGGGTGCCGGCGGCGGCTCAGCCACCGCGGCACCGGCCGTGCCCAGAGCGACGATCACAGCGGCGCTCGCAAAGATCGGTGCTCGCCGAAGTGTGGCCATCAAACCCGTTCCCAGCTGCATCGACCGGAGACTAACGGTGCCCGGTGGGTGCTGTGAGCACAACGCGCAAACGCGAATGTGAAGGAGTCATCTCCTGTTCACGTGGGATTCAGGTGAGGGCATCACCGTGACGAAAGCCGCCCTTTAGTGTCGACGCACCACCGTTGGTCGGGAGCCACCATGCAAAGCGCGTCGATCACCCGTTACTCGATCCTGGCAGTCGTCGCGGTGACCGCGTTGTCGGCCGTCGCGTGCGGTTCCTCCGACACCGGTTCGCCGAGCGCATCCTCGGCCGCACCGTCGAAGGTCAACGGCGAAGACGAGGTCAGCGGGTCGATCGATTCGGTGTCGGGCAACCGGATCGAGGTGAGCGGGGCGAAGGGATCGGCGTCGGTGACGTTCACACCGTCGACGAAGATCATGGAGTTGACCCCCGCCAAGCCGACCGACATCACCCCCGGGCTGTGTGTGACCATCCGGCCCGCCAGCGGAGCGGAAGGCGGCACCGTCACCGCGCAGGCGGTGGTGGTCGGCGCGTCGAGTGGCGGTCAGTGCCAGAAGACCGGCGGTGCTGACAACGCGGGGCTGCCGGCCACTCCGTTGGGCGGCTTCCGCGGCACCGTCGACTCCATCGATGCGACAACGATCCACGTGACGACGCTAGGCACCGACGGAAGCGCCACCAAGACCACGGTGCAGGTCAACGACACCACCCTGTTCGCCGATCGCCACAAGGTCACCGCCGACGCCGTTGTCGAGGGCAAGTGCATCATCGCGGGCGGGACGAACGACACCGGCGGGATCTTGCAGGCCTTGACGATCAACCTGCCGGTGGTCGTCGACGGCAAGTGCCCGCAGCCCAACAGCAGCTAGTGGCCGATTGTCAGCCGATGGCCGCCCGACCGGCTTCGAGGCGGGCGACCGGCAGCCGGAATGGCGAGCAGGACACATAGTCCAGCCCGATCTTGTGGAAGAAGTGGATGGATTCGGGGTCGCCGCCGTGCTCGCCGCAGACCCCGAGCTTGAGCGTGGGCTTGGTGGCGCGACCCTCCTGGGCCGCGATCTGCACGAGCCGGCCCACGCCGTCGGCGTCGATGGTCTCGAACGGGGAGACGGTGAAGACACCCTTTTCCAGGTAGGCGGCGAACACCGTGGACTCGACATCATCGCGGGAGAACCCCCACGTCGTCTGGGTCAGGTCGTTGGTGCCGAAGGAGAAGAAGTCGGCGGCGTCGGCGATGCGGTGCGCGGTCAGCGCTGCGCGCGGCAACTCGATCATGGTGCCGATGGGGATGGTCAGGGTGACCCCCGTCGCGGCGACGACGCCGGCGAGAATCTGCTGGGCTTCGTCGCGGACCAGGTGCAGTTCCATCACCGAACCGACCAGCGGGACCATGATCTCGACCCGCGGATCCTTGCCCGCGGCCATCTGCTCGCTGGCCGCCTCGCCGATGGCGCGGACCTGCAAGGCGAACAGGCCCGGGGTCAGCAGCCCTAGGCGCACCCCGCGCAGCCCCAGCATCGGGTTCGACTCGTGCAGCCTTTCCACCGCGGCCAGCAACCTGCGGTCGGCAGCCACTCCTGCACCGGTCTCACCACGGGCCTCGGCCAGGGCGACCTTGACGGCGAGTTCGGTGCGATCCGGCAAGAACTCGTGCAGCGGCGGGTCCAGCAGCCGGATGGTCACCGGCAGCCCGTCCATCGCGTCGAGCAGCTCGGTGAAGTCCTGGCGCTGCAGCGGCAACAACGCGGCCAGCGCGTCGTCGCGTTCTTCGGTGGTGGCGGCCAGGATGACCCGCTCGATGAGCACCCGGCGCTCGCCGAGGAACATGTGTTCGGTGCGACACAGGCCGATGCCCTGCGCGCCAAGCGATCTGGCCCGCACGGCGTCCTCGGCGGTATCGGCGTTGGCGCGGATCGCCAGTCGCCGGCGAACATCGGCGTGGCTCAACAACCGGTCGACGGCCTTGACCAGCGCGGTGGTCTCGTCGTCGGCACCTTCCAGGGCTGCGGTGAGACCGGACTCGAGGTAGGTCTCCACCGGGGACGGCACGACCGGCATCGCCCCGAGGAATATCTCGCCGGTCGACCCGTCGATGCTGATCTCATCGCCCTCGGCGATGAGCACCGCGCCGACCCGCGCGGTCCGAGTCGCGATGTCGACATCGAGCGCCTCGGCACCACAGACGCAGGTTTTGCCCATACCGCGGGCGACAACGGCCGCGTGCGAGGTCTTCCCACCGCGTGCCGTCAGGATCCCGTCCGCGGCGATCATGCCCTCGAGGTCGTCGGGATTGGTTTCCCGGCGGACCAGGACCACCTGCTCGCCACGGTCCGCCCACGCCGCGGCGGTGGCGGAGTCGAACACCGCGCGACCGACAGCAGCTCCCGGCGAGGCGGCCATCCCAGTCGTCAACAACTCACGGGTAGCCGACCGATCGAACTGGGGGAACATCAGCAGCGCCAGCTGCGACCCGGAAACCCGCGACAGCGCCTCGTCCATCGTGATCAGGTTCTCGTCGACCAACTGTCCGGCGATCCGGAACGCCGCTGCGGCGGTGCGCTTCCCAACCCGGGTCTGCAGCATCCACAGCTTGCCGCGCTCAATGGTGAACTCGATATCGCACAGATCCCGGTAGTGCGTCTCCAGCCGGCGCATCACCTTCATCAGCTGCTTGTGCGACGCCGGGTCCAAGGTCTTCAGATCGTTCAACGACAGGGTGTTGCGAATTCCGGCGACGACGTCCTCGCCTTGGGCGTTGGACAGATAGTCCCCGTAGGCGCCGACCCGCCCGGAGGCCGGGTCGCGGGTGAACGCGACACCGGTGCCGCTGGTCCCGCCCAGGTTTCCGAAGACCATGGTGCAGACATTCACGGCGGTACCCAGATGCTGCGGAATCCGCTCCCGCCGCCGGTACAACCGGGCCCGGTCGGTGTTCCAGGAGTCGAAGACGGCGTTGATCGCCATGTCCAGCTGCTCGCGCGGGTGCTGCGGGAACTCCTGTCCGGAGTGGACGCGGACCACATCCTTGAATGTGGCGACCAACGCCTGCAGATCATCGACGTCGAGGTCGACGTCGCTGGACAGTCCCTTGGTCGCTTTGATCTTGTCCAGCTCGTCGGAGAACACCTCGCCGGGGATTTCCAGGACGGTCTTGCCGAACATCTGCAACAGCCGCCGGTAGGAGTCCCAGGCGAAGCGTTCGTCCCCGGACTCCTCGGCGAGGCCCTTCACGCTGGCGTCGTTGAGCCCGATGTTGAGCACCGTCTCCATCATTCCGGGCATCGAGAACGCCGCTCCCGAGCGGACACTGACCAGCAGCGGGTCGTGGCGATCACCGAGGCGGCGACCGATGTTGTCCTCCAACTGCCGCAGGGCCATGGTGACCTGTACTCGCAGTTCGCCGGGCGCGCTGCCCTGCGACAAGTACTCCCGACATGCCTCGGTGGTGATGGTGAAGCCCGGCGGCACCGGCAACCCCAGCTTGGTCATCTCGGCCAGGTTCGCGCCCTTGCCACCCAGCAGTTGCTTCTGATCCTTGTCACCCTCGGTGAAGTCGAAAACGTACTTGGTCATCCGGCTTCTCCTCGGGACAGGCTGGTGGGCACCAGCACGACATGCACCAGCCTGCCGGGAAGCGTCAACTCCCACGACAAAAGCGCCGAGATTAGCCGATCAGTCGTGCTTCGCCTCGTAGCGCAGCAGGACCGTGCCACCCGGGAAGGTGCGGTTCTCGATCAGTCGCAGCGAAATCCACGACGGCAGGGTCGGGAAGAACGGGGTGCCGCCGCCCACGGCGGCGGGCGTGACCACGATCCGGTATTCGTCCACCAGTCCGGCCTGCACGATCGGTGCCGCCAGCGTCGCGCCGCACACCTCCAGCCTGCCGTCGGTTTCGGCCTTGAGCTTCGTCACCACCTCGACCGGGTCACCGCGTTCCAGACGGGAGTTCCAGTCGACCGACTCCAGGGTGCGCGAGAACACGACCTTGGGCATGTCGCGCCAGATACGGGCGAAGTCGACGATCAGAGGGGTGGCATCCGGGGCCTCGTCGGCGGTCGGCCAGTACGCGGACATCAGGTCGTAGAGTCGCCGGCCGTAGAACGACAGCGCCGTCTCCCGCTCGAAGTCGTTCCAATACTGGTGCAGCTCCTCGCTCGGTTCACTCCAGTCGATGTTGCCGTGTGCGTCGGCGATGTATCCGTCCACAGACACGTTGAAGCCATAGATGAGTTTGCCCATGCAGATCAGACTCCACCGGAGAGCAAAACTGATCGCGACGCCACACCAGAAAATCGTTGTCGAAGACTATGGAGCTGACGGTCTTGCTCATTTAGGCTGCACAGGGGCCATGCAGCGGGGTGTGGCCGATGAGGAGCGCGCCCACTATGGACCCTTCACGCACGCGAGCAATCGTCCGAATCACGGCAGCCGTCGCCGTACTGGGATTGGTCGTCGCCGGCTGCGGCAAGAAAGACGACTCACCGTCGTCATCGTCGACGAGCAATGCGACGACGACGACCACCTCGGCAGCGGAAAGCACCAGCGCCGCAGCGACATCGGATGCGGCGACACCGGACTACGCGTCACTGCTGGTGAAAGCCGCAGACATTCCGCAGATCGGAACGACACCCTGGACGGGTGATCAGCCGAAGGTCACCTTGACACCCACGCCACCGGACGTGACCCAGACCTTCTCGTCCGGGACCGAGGCCATCAACGTGTCGATCCTCATCACCGATGACGCCTCGCAGGCTGCCACGGCACTCACCGGCGCCGCGGAAAGCGTTCCCTCGCAGGTGACCGGAACACCGGCACCACTGCCAGGGGTCACCCCCGACGCGACGGTCACCATCGGGACGTCACCGGACGGCAAGTCGGCGATGGCGGCACTGCTGTTCACAGTGGACCGGACGGCGGCGATCCTCGTGTTCGGTAGCGCCCCCGGCGACCTCAATCCGGTTCCGCAGGATTACGTCGAAACCGTCGGCAAGGCCCAGGTCGCCGCCATCGAGGCAGGGCTGCCCGACCTGTAGCAGTCGCTACCGCCGGCCGATCCCGACCGGACCGACAGGCCCTACGACGGGGCCGACGCCGCCTACCCCGACCGGCCCGACAGGTCCTACAACCGGACCGACGCCACCGACCCCGACGGGACCAACCGGTCCGAGAATCGGGATCTACGTACGGGGTGGGATCAATGGGGAAACACTGGTTCAGGTCGTAGTTCCAGTACATGACGGCGGTGTCGCAGAACTGACACTGGTTCGTCGCCGTATTCAGGAAGTTGTTGAAGTCGCAGTCATCCTCGGCGTGGCTCACCGCCGGGGATGCGATGGCGATCAGCGGAATGGCTCCAATGGCAAGGGCGAATGCGCCCAATGCACCGTAGTACTTCGGCCGGGTGCTCATGGGGACTCATCTCTCTCGTATTGGAACGAGCTCACAATAGAGGCTGAACTCGGCGCCCTTCCTCGTTCGGGAATGATGCTGCAAACAAGTTCGCGTCGGCGGGCCGATTTGTTACGTCGATTGGCAAGTGTCAAGTCTCGGCCGACGTCATGCAGAAATCGGTACCGAGGACACCCCACTCGTTCTCGACGACCAAGTCCTGCTTCTCGGTAAGCCGGCCGGCCTATCCCAGATGCGTGAAATCTGCCACTATCCAACCACCGTGGAGTACCTCGCCACCGGACGCGACGTTCCCTTGACGTGGGTTCGGGCCCGGCTCACTGCCCGGCGCCGCGCGAGAACGAACGAAGGTGGGGTCGGCAAGGCCCCCTGAAGCATCCTCCGCCACTAGCAAAGCTTCGAAATCCCCGGCGAACCCGGGCTCCGACTGAGCGTCTTCACCGCCAACCCGACACCTGCCATCAAGAAGCCCTACGCTTCCTCGCGAGTTGGGCCGACATCTCCCGACCTACATACCTTCAGCTGTCGATCTATTCCGTGTGCGCTCGCGGCTGGACGGTCGGCGATTTCTTCGGCCCGCACTTGTCGGACCCCTCTGCGATGATGGTGTCATGTCTTCGACCGCAACATCTTTGGCCGCTGAGGCGCCACCGAGTGTGCGTGTCGAGGTGTTGTTCGAGGAGTTGTCGGAGTTGGCCGGTCAGCGCAACGCGATCGACGGGCGCATCGTGGACATCGTCGCCGAGTTGGATCGCGACGAGCTCTGCGGCGCCACCGGCGCCCGCTCGGTGGCGGAATTGGTGGCCTGGAAGCTCGGTTCGTCACCAGCCAACGCCAAGGCGATCACCACCGTCGCGCAGCGTAGCGAGGCCTTTCCACTCTGCGTCGGAGAGCTGCGAGAAGGCCGGCTGTCGCTGGACCAGGTCGGGCGTCATCGCCGCGCGGGCGGCCCACGGCTCCGATGAGCACTATGCCGAGCTGGCCGCGGTCGCCACGGTCAGCCAGCTACGCACCGCGATCAAACTGGAACCACGCCCCGAACCGGACTGCGAACCAGGACCGCGGCCGGAGCCGCCGCGGGCGATCAGCAAGACCGTCGGCGAGGAGTCCACCACGTGGAAGATCACCCTCCCCCACGACGAGGCGGCCACCTTCGACGCCGCCCTGCAGTCGCACACCGACGCCCTGGTCGCCGACTGGAAACGCGACCACACCAACGACATGTCCGACCAGACGCCACCGTTGCCCAGTACCGTCGACGGGTTCCTGAGCCTGATCGAGGCCGGCTGGGACACCGATGTGGCCCGACGACCGCACGGGCAGCGCACCACCGTGGTGGTGCACCTGGACGTCGAACACCGCACCGCAGCCCTGCATCTGGGTCCGTTCCTGTCCGAGAGCGACCGCCGATACCTGATGTGTGAGGCCGACTGCGAGATCTGGTTCGAGCGCCACGGCCAGGTCATCGGGTCGGGGCGGGCCACTCGGCAGATCGGTCGCCGGCTACGTCGTGCACTCGAGCACCGCGACCTCTGCTGCGTGGTTCCCGGGTGTGGGGCCACCCGCGGTCTGCACGCCCACCACATCCGGCACTGGGAAGACGGCGGCACCACTGACCTGGCCAACCTGGTGTTGGTGTGTCCCTACCATCACCGACTGCACCATCGCGGCGGCATCACCATCACCGGACCCGCCGATCACCTCGTGGTGACCGACGAAACCGGGAAACCACTGAGCGCGGGATCGCTGGCCCGCCCACCAACGACACCCCCGCCCGACGTCCCGCCCTACCCCGGACCCACCGGCGAACGCGCCGACTGGTGGTGGTACCAACCCTTCCAACCACAACCACCACCACCCTCGAGCAACTAGCAGTATCCGACGGCTGAATCCTGTTCTCGCCGAACGTCAACGCTCCGTCGGCAACGTCCATCCGGTCTGGAGCTACGCCCATGACCCAACTGCTACACCGAGGACGCCACCGAAGCCATCGTCACCCAGATCGAACGCTTCGCCCGCTTCCGCGACCGAATCATGGGGACCCCGGATCACCCTTTCGCCCTACAAGGCGGTGCACCGGGCTCCTACATCTGCGCCGCAGCCACAGTGATGCCCAGATCCTTCAGAAGTGCTTGAGCAGCCCGGCGGCCGCTGACCAACGCGCCCTGAATGGACGAGGTGTCGCGGTGATCGCCGGCCACATAGACACCGCTCGCCGTGCGCACGGGCCTCTGCAGGGCGAAGGGCACCGGCATGGCGGGTAGTGCGTAGGGAATCGGGTAACTCGCGATGAGCTCCCAGTCTTTGGTCGGAACGCCGTATAGCCAGGCGAGGTGGTCGCGCACGGCGATCTCGTCCGCAGGCGCTTCCCTCACCCCGAGGGCCGACGCCGACACCAGTGCGCTTCCGGCCGGTGCGTAGTCGGGTGCGGCATGGGTCAGCACCACGGTGTTGACGAGCGGTCCGCGGCGATCGCCGTCGAGGATGAGCACGGCTCGACCGTCGGCGAGGTCCTCGGGTGCACAGTCGGGCCGGTAGTACCAGGTTGTGACTGAATGGCCCTGGGTTGCAGGGATATCCGCGATGAGGGCGGCGGCGGTCGCGGGATCGGTCGCGACGATGACGGCCTCGGCGGGTCGGGCGTCACCTTCGACGACGTTGACCGCCCGTGCAGAGACCGATGCGACCCCAGCGCCAAAGCGCACATCGAGCCCGGCGGCAAGCTGTTCGGGGATACGCTGCATGCCCAGTGCCGGGACGCCGGGAGTGCCGTGGATGAAGGACTTCAGCACCACGTCAAGGAAGCGCCGCGACGTACTGAGTTCGGACTCCAGGAACACCCCGGACAGGAAGGGGCGCAGCACCTGCTCCATCAGAGAGCGGTCCACGCCGGCCCGGCGCAGTGCCTCCTCAGTGGTGACATCAGGATCGCGGCACAACGATTCAACGGACCGGACGGCCCGGGAGACGGCGTAGGCGCCAAAGCGCGCCAGCGACACAGGTGAGCCGATGCGCGCCAGTAGAGATGGGACGGCCCACGAAAGTTCGCGACGTGGATCGGCGACCCGCGCCACCCGGCGGCGCCCACCCCGACTTAGCACGATGCGAGCGCCCGCAATGAAGGGCCTCAGATCGAGGGCCCCATGGTCAAGGACACGCGCCCCCTCGGGATACGCCGGGTTATAGAGCTGGAAGCCGCGATCGAGCCGGTAACCGTCGACGAGATCGGTGCGCACCCGTCCGCCCACGGCATCTGAGGCTTCGAGCACCGTGACTTCCACACCATGCCGGGTGAGATGACGAGCGGCAGCGAGCCCGCTCAGACCTGCTCCCACGACGACGACAGCCATGGCGCTCAGGTTAGTCGCCCGCAGCACTACAGGGGCCGTCGACGTGGGCACCTGCGATCTTCAGATGGCTCCACCGCCTGAGAACGGGCCGTCAGAGCATCACACTGAACATGATCACCAGAACGGCCGCTCGAGTGTGCTTCATCGCTCGACGGCTGTACCCGAGCGGTGATGCAGGTAGAGCCAGAACACCGCAGCGACGGCGAATCCGATGGCGCACAACCAATTCAGCACCCCGCCCCATGACGCTCGCCGTCGCAGGCCGTCGACTCACGGGCGGCAAAGCTACTCGTCGGCGTGCAACAGCGTGCGCGTACTGCTTCTCGTGCCGTACGGGCGCAGCATCACGCTGGCCGGCCGGGGCCGCACCTTCAGCGGCCACCAGAACCAGCGACCCAGCAGCGCGGCGATCGACGGCGTCATGAAGGACCGCACGATCACGGTGTCGAAGATCAAACCGACGCCGATGGTGGTGCCGATCTGCGCCAGCACCATCAGGTCCCCGAAGGCGAAGCCGCACATGGTCAGTGCGAACACCAGACCCGCGGCGGTGACCACCGAGCCGGTGCCTGCCATCGTCCGGATGAGCCCGGTGTTGAGGCCCGCGCCGATCTCCTCCTTGAACCGGGATATCACCAGCAGGTTGTAATCCGATCCCACCGCCAACAGGATGATGACGGCCAGCGCCAGCACGATCCAGTACAGCTGAATACCCAGCAGGTGCTGCCAGATGAGCACCGAGAGCCCGAACGAAGCGCCCAGCGACAGCACGACCGTACCTACGATCACCATTGCGGCCACCACGCTGCGGGTGATGTACATCATGATGAGCAGGATCAGGCTGATCGCGGAGACCGCGACGATCATCAGATCGAAATTCGCCATGTCGCGTGCGTCCTTGAAGGCTGACGCCGTGCCGCCGATGTAGATCTTCGAATCGGCCAGCGGCGTCCCCTTGAGCGCCTCCTGCGCGGACTGGCGAATCGGGTCGATGTGCGAAATCCCTCGGGAAGTAGCCGGATCCCCGTCGTGGGTGATGATCATCCGCGCGGCCTTGCCGTCCGGGGACAAGAACAGCTTCAGCCCGCGTTTGAACTCGGAGTTGTCGAACACTTCGGGCGGCAGGTAGAAGGAACTGTCGTCCTTGGACTCGTCGAACGCTTTGCCCATCGCGTCGGAGTTCTTCAGCGCCTCCTCGGACTGCGCGAACAGTCCCGTCTGGGTGGCGTAGTTCGATTGCGCCAGTTCCTTGTTGCGCTCCTGAACGGCGATCTGCTCGGGGATCAGCGCCAGCAGTTTCGGCTGGAGAGCGTTGAGCTTGTCGAGGCTCGCGGTGACCTGTCCGAACTGGTCGGTCAGCGTGTCAACGCCGTCCAGGGCGTCCAGCACCGACCGCACCGCAGCGCATAGCGGGATGTCGAAACAGTGCGGCTCCCAATAGAAGTAGGCGCGCAGCGGCCGGAGGAAATCGTCGAAATTGGCGACCTTGTCGCGCAGTTCCTTGACCGTCTCGGACGTCTCCCGGAAGGCCGCCACCTGCTCGTCGGTGGCTGCGGAGGACTGTTGTTGCAGCAGGTACTGCTGCCGCAGCAGTTCGATGG
This sequence comes from uncultured Actinomycetota bacterium, assembly GCA_963753095.1. GTDB lineage: Bacteria > Actinomycetota > Actinomycetes > Mycobacteriales > Mycobacteriaceae > Mycobacterium. Next base: position 137,050 of record CAVWBC010000013.1, on the reverse strand, counting down.
AGTTGGAGATCTCGTCGACCTGCCTGGCCAAGTCGGCGGCGCGAGCCTGCTGAAACGGCAGGTTGTTGATCTGCGCCGAACTCTGCGCGCTCATCGCGAATCCGAGCGAGGTGTGGTCCAGTGGGGTGCCCAGCGGACGGGTGATGGACTGCACCTGCGCCACGCCGGGGGTGCGGAACACTGCCTTGGCCACCCGTTCCAGCACGATCATGTTCGCCGGGGTGCGCAAATCCTTGTCAGCCTCGACCATCAGCACTTCGGGGTTCAGCCGGGCAGTCGAGAAATGCCGTTCGGCGGCCGCGTAGCCCACCTTGGCCGGTGCCCAATCCGGCTGATATGGGCGGGCGTCGTAGGAGGTCTTGTAGCCGGGCAGAGCGAGCAGGCCGATCAGTGCCACCGCGACGGTCCCCACCAGAATCGGCCCCGGCCAGCGGACGATGGCGGTGCCGATGCGCCGCCACCCGCGGGTTCGCATCGCCCGCTTCGGGTCGAACAGGCCGATGGCGCTGCCCAAGGTGATGACCGCGGGCGTCAGCGTCACTGAGCCCACGAGCGTGACCAGCACGCCGATACCGGCGGGAATACCCAGGCTCTGGAAGTACGGCGTCCTGGTGAAGCGCAGGCAGAAGATCGCGGCGGCGACGGTCAGGCCCGACCCGAGGATCACATGCACGGTGCTGCGGTACGTGGTGAAGTAGGCCGCCAGCCGGTCCTCGCCTGCTTGCCGGGCCTCCTGGTAACGGCCGAGCAGGAAGATGGCGTAATCCGTGCCGGCGGCGACGGCAAGCAGCGTCAACAGGTTGGTCGCATACGTCGAAAGCGGGATGACGCCGATGTGACCGAGGAAGGCCACCACCCCGCGGGCCGCGGCCACCTGGATGGCGACCGCCACCAGCGTCAGCAGCGCGGTGGTGATGGACCGGTAGACGATCAGCAGCATCACCGCGATGACCCCGAAGGTCAGGGCGGTGACCTTGATATGGCTGCTCTCGCCGACCGCGAACTCGTCGGCGACCAGCGCCGCCGGACCGCTCACGTAGGCCTTGATCTTGGCCGGGGCGGGAGTGTCGGCGACGATCTGCCGGACCGCGGTTACCGACTCGTTGGCCTGGCTCCCGCCCGCGTCGCCGGTCAGATAAACCTGGATCAGCGCGGCTTTGCCGTCCTTGCTCTGAGCGCCCGCGGCGGTCAGTGGATCCCCCCAGAAGTACTGGACATGCTGGACGTGTTCGGTGTCGGCGCGCAACCGTTCGACCAGGGCGTCGCCGAAGCGGTGCGCCGCGTCTCCCAGCGGTGCCTCGCCCTCGATCACGAGGGTGACCAGGCTGTCGGAGTCGTATTCGCCGAACACCTTGCCGACCTGCTTGGCGGCGATCGTCGACGGCGCGTCCTTGGCGGCCTGCGCCACATTGTGGACCCGGCCGACCTCCTCGAGTGGCGGGACCAGCGCGTTGCTCGAGGCGGCCAGCGCCAGCCAGAAGATGGCAATCGGAATGGCCAGTTTGCGGATCAGCCGCGGGATCCGGCCCGGGGTGCCGTCGTTCTCGCTCATCCTGATTTGTCCAGACAGAAGACGTAGGCGTCCGCGCCTTCGGATGAGCGCTCCACCTTGACCACTCCGTCGATGGTGATCCGGCAGCCCAGCGAAGAGCCGTCACCCTGGGCCTGGATATTGGTGAGCACCGCGGGTGTCGTGGTCGAGTCCTCATACGACCACGGCAGGGCGGCGGCGTCGACCCGTTGGGGGCGGGCGTCGACGTCGAGGTAGGTGATGATCGCGGTCGCGCCCGGTGCGCCGAACACCTCCAGCTGGACGCGCTTGGGGTTGAACGGCACGATCTGATCGGCGGAGCCGCCGCGGGTCGCGGCGGCGTCCTGCGAACCGAATGCGCCTTGCAGCCGGTAGACCGCGAAGGCGGCCAAGGCGACGATGACGACCGCGGTGAGCAGGAACCAGTGGCGCCCCGCCACCCTGGAGATCACACTCGAAACAGTACTGCCCAGTACTCTGCGGCGCAGCGCTTATCGCGACGACCGGCTCAAGCTGGGCACGATGAGGTCGTCGACGAGGGCGGCGACTGTCCGTTTGGTGGGTGGGCGATCGGCGACGACCGCGCGGTACACCAGGTAGCCGGGCAGCAGGTCCCACAGGTCGTCGTTGACGGCGTCGGCCGAGATCTCGCCGCGCCCGACGGCCCGGCGCAAGACGAGGGTGATCAATTTCTTTCGCTGCCCCAAGAACTGCTGTTGCAGAAGGTTGCCGAGGGCGGCATCGCGGGAGGTCTCGGCCAGCACCGCCCGCATGGTGGCGGCATGCTGGCGGACCTGGCAGCTGACCGTCTCGCCGATCGCCAGCAGGTCACCGCGCAGGCTGCCGGTGTCTGGGTCGACCGCAACCTGGGTCATGCCGTCGAGAACCGCGGCGAACACCAGGTCGGCCTTGGTGGGCCAACTCCGGTACATGGTGGCCTTGCTGGCCCGCGCAGTGGCGGCGACCTGGTCGACGGTCAGCCGCTCGTAGCCGTGTTGCTGCAGCAGTTGGAGGGTGACCGCCAGCAACTCGCTCTCCCGCGCAGTTCTGGTCACCGCGTCACCATAGCCGGGAGCGCCCGCGTCGGGCTCGCACCGGCTCCGGCGGTCCCGGCCCGCGGGTAGCATGCCGCCCATGAAAATCCTCCTCGACGACGCTGATATGGATGCGCAGTTGAGCAGAACTCTCGTCGCCGTCGCGGCCGAGGCGTGCGATCTGGGTGAGGCGCTCGCAACAGCCGGTCGGGTAACCGAAGGTGACTACGACTCCTGGCACTCCGAGTGGTCGGCCACCGCCCGCGCCGCCCAGGCCGTCGGTGACCGAGCCGCCGCGGGGGGCCATACCGTGACCGCGCGCAAGGCCTACCTTCGCGCGTCGGAGTACTGGCGCCAGGCGTTCTTCTTTCTTCGTCACGACATCGCCGACGAACGACTGCAGCACGCATGGCGCCAGCATCGGCTCACCTTCCGCTGGGCCGTCCCGTTTCTTCCTTTCCCCACTGTCGCAACGGAAATCCCCTTCGACGGTGTCACCATGACGGGGTATCTGTTCCAGGCGAGCGCCGATGGTGCGCCACGACCAACCGTGATCGCCCCGTGCGGCTATGACTCGACGGCTGAGGCGGGCTACTGCGCTACCGGGTACATGGCGTTGGCCCGCGGCTACAACTTCTTCGTCTTCGAAGGTCCGGGCCAGGGCGGGATGCTGTACGAACACCGGATTCCGATGCGGCCCGACTTCGAGGTGCCCTTCGCGGCAGCGTTCGCCTGGCTGATCGACCAACCCAACGTCGACCCGGGCCGGCTCGCCGTCGTCGGCCGATCGTTCGGCGGTTACCTCGCACCACGCGCGGTGGCGTTCGAACCGCGCGTCGCCGCACTGGTCGTCGACCCGGGTCAGTTCGACTTCGCCAGCCGGATGGCCAAGATGTTCGGCGCTGCAGAGCAACTGCAGAAGGTCATCGACGCCGACCCTGAGGTGGATGCGCAACTGGAGGCGCTGCGGGACGGACCGCGCAACGCCGAGTGGTACGGGTCGCGCATGGCGACGCTGGGAGCCGCCACGGTGGGCGACTTCATCCGGCGTCAGCTCACCTTCGATCTCAGCGACTGCGTGGGCGCGATCGCTTGCCCCACGCTGATCACCGAAGGCGAAGGCGACTTCGCCGCGCAAGGCGAAGTCCTCTATGACCGACTGCAGCACGGCATCCGCAAGGAGCTCAAGCGGTTCAGTGAGGCCGAAGGTGGGGGCGGCCATTGCGAGGGGCTGGGAGCGACCCTGTTCGAGGGCTACGCCTTCGACTGGCTCGACGACGTCCTCGGGTGGCGCCCCGCCGCTGAGGTCGTCCGCCGTACTGAGTAGGGCGGGGTGACTCGAGCCCGCGGCAGGTATGACCTGTGGAACTCAGGCGCGACGCTCGATCGCGCACTCGTTCCGTACATCCCCAGCAGCACCACGTGTAACACCGACCCCAGCCACACCGACATCACGGTCACATAACAAACGCGCATACCTGCGTAACGACCGGGAGGCCGCAATGGCACGTCGCGGAACGTGGATCGGGATGGCCATGGCCATTCCCGCGACCGTGGCCTTCACCCCCTTCCACCCGCTCGAACCCCCGCCGCCGGAGCCGCATGTGTTGGCCCCGGCCCAACCTGTCGTGGCGACGACGCCGGTGGCCGCGGCCCCGGCGACTCCTGCGAGCCTTCCCCCGGAGTCAAGCAATGTGGCCCCGCCGGACCGCGATGTGGGATCGATCGTCGTGGACGCCGTGCTGACCCGCGTCGGCGCGCCATACGCGTGGGGCGCCGCGGGCCCGGATAGCTTCGACTGCTCCGGCCTCGTTGTGTGGGCGTTCCACGAGGCTGGGATAGCACTGCCGCACTCCAGTCAGGCTCTTGCATCGGGTGGTCAGGAGGTATCGCTGGACCAGATGCAACTCGGGGACGTGATCAGTTTTTTCCCCGACGCGTCGCACGTGGGCATTTATGTGGGCGACGGGAGGGTCGTCGACGCTCCATACGAAGACGAGCCGGTGGCCATCGAGTCGTTGGACAACGCCCCGATCAACAGCGTTCGACGCTACGGGTAACAGTGAGCAGATAGAGGACCGCTTGACTTCTGCCGCAAACGTACGTCCGCTAAAGGCGACAGCAAGGCCGTGCTGCTATCGGCTCTTCCGAGCTGCTCGAATCGAAAGTGCATTCAGCCGCAGAAAGCTAGGGGCTGGCCGACCGTCGAACTGCAAACTCGGTGGGGGGGCCGGGGCTCGAACCCGTCTTTATCTGTACGGCAACGGAATTAGACAACCGAGACCCTAACTTTTCGCCCTTCCCGCGACGTCCGGGTGCACGTAGTTCGGGCCGAGTCCCCCCTCACGGCGCATTGCGAAACCGGTGATGCACTCGAAGATCGCCCGGCGCGCGTTCATCGTGGTGGTGTAGCCGGGATCAAGGTGGGGGGCCACCTCCACCACTTCCATTCCGACGACCGGAGTTTCGTGACAGATCCGGCGCAGGGCAGGTAGTAACTCGCGGTTCGTCAATCCTGGCGGTTCTGGCGTACCGGTACCTGGGGCGAAGGCCGGATCGAGGACGTCAATGTCCAGCGACAGAAACAGGTACTCTGGTCCGTCCAATGCTTCGGCGATGGCGTCGTCGAGTACCGCGTTGAATCCCCGCTGGTCAATCTCAGCCATGTAGTGCGTCCGCAATCCGTTGTCGCGCATCCATTCGAACAGCTCATCGTCAGGCGAAACGGCACTACGTAAGCCGATCTGGATGAAGTTTCGCGCTGGAATGTGTTCGTCCTCGATCAGTCGGCGAATCGGAGTCCCGTGCGATACCAGGTGGCCGAGCGTGCTGTGCGCACAGTCCGGGTGGGCATCGAAGTGGATCACCCCGACCTTGCCGGCCCCATACACGTCGGCGATAGCCGCAGCGTCCGGCCACAGAATCGAATGGTCCCCACCTAGCACGACCGGGATGGCGCCGACCTCCGCGATCTCGCGGACCAACGTGCGAATCGGCTCCATCGATCTTTCGATGCTCATCCCGTCGACCGCGGCATCGCCATAGTCCACCACCGTCAGCGTCTCGAATGGCTTCGTCCGGGTGGTGGCATTGGTCAACATCTCTGGCATTTGCGGCAGAAGTCTTTCATCCGCCCGTAGTGCTCGGGGGCCGTAGGCGGCGCCCCGGTGTCCAAGCGACATGTCCACGGGTGCACCGACGATGGCTACGTCGACCTTGCCCGCGCGCAGGTCTTCCTGGTTAAGACACAAGGGAACGCCAAGGAACGTGGCGATGCCCGCATACGCTGGCGTGTACTGGTAGCGCCGCAGGTTGATCGGGCCCGGCTCACGCCGTGGGTCTCCCGACCGGTCGATTGGCGCATCGAAATCGCCGAAAACATCCATGCTGACCCAACCTCTCCACGTCCCCGGGATGCGGATAGAACCCTAATGGTCGCAGTCGTCAATTGACACGAAATCAACATTCAGGCCGCAGGATGCGCTGCTCGCTGCGCGCAACGCCTGCGCGCAGGTCGGCAAGCCCGTACGCGAACGGCGCTCCCGCACGGCGGGATCGATCATCGCGGCCCGCTCCAGGGCCCGATATACCGCCGACTCCGAGGGCACCGGCACCACACCATGCCTGGCCAGCTCGAATACCAAGTGGCGCGGACCCCAGTTGGGGCCGCGAGAGGGAGTGTCAAGAATCAGCCGAGGGCATACACATTGAAAAGTAGGGCGGGCGGGGCTCGAACCCGCGACCTACGGATTATGAGTCCGTATCAGCAACGAAACTGGCTGTGTCAGCGAATGATTCAACGATTCAATCTAGAGCGTTGAATCCGCTGTGCTTCAATATCTTTCGTTGATTCTAGGGGTCAATTAATTGGTCGCACATCATTCGCCAGGGCTGGGTGGTGGATCAGTCGTCGCAGATTTCGTATTCAGGGATCGTTTCGCCTGTTTCGCAGTAGTAGCCGCTGAAATCCAAGTTGTACCGGCTCGGCGGTCTGGGCCTGTCTACGTTAGAGCCGTCTAATTGGCCCTCCAGAGCAGACCAGGCCGATTCCACTAGCTCAAACGTGACGTTGGGCCACGCGTCGATTACCGCCTCTTGAGCGGCCTGTGTGTGCGAATCAAAGTAGTTCGGGCAATAAGCCGGATACGAGCCTTGGGCGCACTCAAGGTCATAAGCCCGCTCTTTTCCGTTGATTGGTCCGGGCTCACGGCGCTGAAAATCTGGCGATGGATTGCATTGATTCTCTGACGGCTGTTCACCGCTCATTCTGGGAGCCTCCATTCGACGTGTTTGTCGCAGGTAGCCGGATTTAACCGTCTCACCGTCGAATTGCCGGGTCGGGGAAATAAAGCGGTGACCTGATCACGGCTTGTATCGATGTGGGTCGATTCGGTCGTGTCGGACATCGAGAATGCTGCGCTCGACGACCTCGTGATCGTCGGCCATTCGCTGGCGGGGGTGACCGTCCCCGGTGTTGTCACCAAGCTCGGCTCGGCGCGCGTGCGGGAGATGATCTTGGCCACCGCGCAAGTACCAACCAACGGCAGCGCCCTGGTGGACACGTTTCCCGGGGCGCTGAGCTGGTACGCACGTCGCACGCGAAACCTAATGTGAGAACATTCCCGTTATTACGCCGGGAGGGTTGCCTCTGCTTGGCGTTTGTATTCCGCAACGGAATGATTCCTGCACAGCGCAGGTTCACGCTGGCTCGGTCCTGTCAGGAATCATCCTCCATCATGATAGAAAAAGTTGATCGCAGCGGTATGCCCGACGAGGTGCCACGCACATGGATACTCACTCGGCGTGATCGCGCCGTCTCGATGAAGATTCAACACGAGTGCATCGCCGCGCTTGGCGGAGTGCAGACGCTCATTGAGATCGACCCTGCCAGATGTTGATGGAACGCCGGTTTTGGCCGCTCCGCTTCGTTCTCTAGCCAACTCCGGTCTAGGTTCTGATCTGCGGTTTTAAGTTGTAGGGCGGGCGGGGCTCGAACCCGCGACCTACGGATTATGAGTCCGCGGCTCTAACCAACTGAGCTACCGCCCCCAGGCTTCTCTCGCGGCCAATGTTCCCATGCCGGTCCGCGCGGGCGGTACACCGCCCGAGTGACATCATGGGCGCAATGCCCGAGTCCTCGGTTTCCAGCGCCTTCGCCTCCGACAACGCTGCGCCCGCGCACCCGAAGGCGCTTGCGGCCATCGTCGCCGCCAACGAGGGCACCACCCCGTCCTATGGCAATGACCCGATCACCCGACGGGCTGCCGACCAGATCCGCGAAGCCTTCTCCTCCCCCGCGGCCGACGTGCTGTTCGCCTTCACCGGCACCGGCGCCAACATCGTCGCGCTGGCCGCGGCCGTTCGGCCCTGGCACGAGATCATGTGCAGCGACATCGCGCACGTCCTGCTCGACGAGGCCGGCGGCCCCGTCCGAGTCTCCGGTGCCACCCTGACACCGCTGCCCAGCGACGACGGCATCATCGACCCGCGCGAGCTGGACCGTCGCATCACCCGCCGCGGCGATGTGCACCATTCCCAGCCCCGAATCGTCTCCATCACCCAATCCACCGAGAACGGCCGCGTATGGCAGCCGGATACCATCGCGGCCTTCGTCGACCACGCCCACGCCCTCGACCTCCTGGTCCATGTCGACGGCTCACGCATCGCCAATGCCATTGCGGCCCTTAATGTCACACCAGCCCAGGCCATCGGCGACGCCGACATCGTCACCGTCGGCGGCACCAAGAACGGCATGCTGTTCGGCGATGCGGTGCTGGTGCGCCGCCCCGAGCACTTCGCCGGCATCGAGTTCGTCCAGAAGCAGATCGGCCACCTGTCCAGCAAGCACCGTTATGTGTCAGCGCAATTCGACGCGCTGCTGCACGACGGCGACTGGCTCGTCGCCGCCGCGCACGCCAACGCCATGGCGGCCCGCCTCAGCGCCGGCCTGACCGATCTCGGCCTGCGCCTCTCCTCGCCGACGGAGGCCAACGAGGTGTTCGTAGAGCTATCGCCGGAGGTCCTGGCCGCCGTACGCGGCCACTTCGCCGTCCACGTTCCCGACCCGCACCGGCCGGCAGCCCGATTCGTCTGCTCGTGGGCCACGTCCAACGCGGACGTCGACCAAGCACTCGACATCGTCAGACGGGTTGTGTCTGCCCGTCGACATCGATGAGGTAGCGCTCGGTTCCCTGCTCGACGTTCGGCGCGTCGGCCTTGAGTGCGACGGCGATCTTGTTGCTCGCGTTGCGCAATACATCGAGCGTCAGCTCCCGGGCCTGCTCGGCGGAGAAGTGCTCCCGCACACCCGCGGCCACCGCCGGGCTGATCCGTGCCGGCGACCAGACCAGCGCGTCGACGTAACGCAGCGCCGCCTTGTGTGTATCGGTCAGCAGTTCGGAGTCCTCGAAGTGCTCGATGCCGTCGTACAGACTTTCCGTTCCGCCGGCATCGAGCGCGGTGACCTCGCGCCGCGATTTGCACAACCGGCAGTTGTGTTGGGCGGCCCCGCGCAGCCGCACCACTTCGGAGGTCACCGGATCCAGCGAGCGCAGCCGGGCCACACCGGGCAGCAGGTCGTTGAAGACCACGGCGGCGGCGTCGGTGTCGTGATCCCACCGCGGCTCGGCGGGCACCCAGCTCACCGGCAGTCCCAGCACTTCCAGTCCGGCCCGTACCCGCGGCAGGAAGTCGGCGACGAACATCTGCACCACCACGGGGAAGGTCGCCGCACCCAGGGCGGCTGTGAACGCGCCGCGCTGCTTGTCGCCGATCGACGACACGTCGACGCTGAACTGCTCGGCGAAATCGGCCACCACCGATTCGGTGTCGGATTCCGGTTCGGCGACAACGACCTCGGCCGGCAACGGCGTCAGCGACAACGCCGCCGCACATGTCGAGCGGACCAGACCGACCAGCCGGGCCTGCTCGACCGGCGATTGCACCACCAACTTCTCCAACTGGGCGTCCAGATCGTCGACCATCTCTGGATTATTGCGCCTGGCTGACCGACGACATGTGGAAGTCGGGGATTCGCAGCGTCGGCATCACCGCGCGGGTCGCCCAGTCGCCCCACTCGCGCGGCAGCGTCATCTCGGCGACACCCGCCTCGGTGGCTCGCCGCAGAAGATCCAGCGGGCTCTCGTTGAACCGGAAGTTGTTGACCGCCGCCGTCACCTCGCCGTCCTCGATGAGGTACACGCCGTCGCGGGTCAGCCCGGTCAGCAGCAGCGTGGTGGGGTCCACGGTGCGGATGTACCACAGCGTGGTCAGCAACAGCCCGCGCTCGGTGGCGGCGACCATGTCGGCCAGGTCCGCCGAGCCGCCGGTCATCAGCAGATTGTCGGCCGGCACCGCGAGGCTCGTCCCGAACTCGGCGGCCGCGGCGCGCGGATAGGCCAGCGCGTTGATGGTGCCGTCACGGATCCAGTCGACCCGGCCGATGTCCAATCCGTTGTCGAACAACGAGATTCGCTCCGAACCGGTGCTGGCGGCGACGAACGGCGAGCACTCGAGTCCGGCGGCGAACGGATCGGAGTACAGCGTCAGCGGCAGGTCGGTGAGCTTCTCCCCCACCCGGGTGCCGCCGCCGGGTGCCGACAGCGCGCTGCGACCCTCCTGCGCACTGCGGCCGTCCATCGACCAGCCGAGGTAGATCATCATGTCGGCCACCGTCGAGGGCGGCATCAACGTCTCGTAGCGTCCGGCCGGCAGGTCGACCGTCCGCTCGGCCCAGCCGAGCCGCATCGACAGGTCCTCGAGCAGCGTGTCGGTCGGAACGTCGACGAACCACGGCGTGCTGACCCCGGCCCAGGCGCTGGCACCATCGCGTTTCGCGTTGATTTCCACCGTGCCGGTGGGCTGGGTGAAACGTCGCCGCACGCCCGTCGAGGTGGCCAGGAACGTCGTCTCCACCAGATGATGGGCGTAGCCGTACAGCCGGTCCGGGCGGAAAAAGCCGCGCGACAGCGACTCGGCGACGTCGGCGAACGCCTCGGCGCCTGTCTCCGTCGCCGGCTCGTTCCAGTCGTCGGGCAGCCCGGCACCGGTCAGCAGCGGTGCGCTGTCGCGGGATGCCGGGGCGGCGTGCGCTGCCTGTTCGGACGCGGACACCAGCGCGGCGATCGCAGCGGGGTCGACCTCGCTGGACTTCAGCGCCCCGGTGTGGGCTGTATCGCCCTTGCGCACAATGGAAATCACGGTCACTGTCCGGTTGATCGAGACTCCGTTGGTGGTCATGGAATTGCCGGCCCACCGCAGCGACGCCTCGGCCCGGTCGGTGACCAGGACGATGGTCTCGTCCACGGTCGCTGCCTGCAGTGCCAGTTCGACGACCTGCTGTGCGGGGATCATCGGCTCCACCCCAATGTGGCCTCTTCGCTGGCGCTCATCGGCCGGATTCCTCACGGGTATTCAAAACATTCACACCCCGGAACAATGCCGACGGGCAGCCGTGGCTGACCGCGGCGACCTGCCCGGGCTGGGCCTTGCCGCAGTTGAACGCCCCGCCGAGCCGCCACGTCGAGGGCCCGCCGACGGCTTCCATGGCATTCCAGAAATCGGTGGTGGTGGCCTGATACGCGACGTCGCGCAGCTGGCCGTCGAGCCGGCCGTCGCGGATGCGGAAGAACCGCTGCCCGGTGAACTGGAAGTTGTAGCGCTGCATGTCGATCGACCAGGACTTGTCCCCGACGATGTAGATGCCGTCGCTGACCCGGCTGATCAGGTCGTCGGTGCTCAGGTCCTCGGGGCCGGGTTGCAGTGACACGTTGGCCATCCGCTGGATCGGCACATGGTGGGCGGAGTCGGCGTACGAGCAGCCGTTGGACCGGTCCTGGCCCAGCCGCGGGGCGAACACCCGGTCCAGCTGGTAGCCGACGAAGATGCCGTCGCGCACCAGGTCCCAGCGTTGCGCCGCCACCCCCTCGTCGTCGTAACCCACGGTGGCCAAGCCGAATTCGGCGGTCCGGTCGGCCGTCACGTTCATCACCGGCGAGCCGTAGCGCATCGAGTTGAGCTTGTCCGGCGTCGCGAAGGAGGTGCCCGCGTATGCCGCCTCGTAGCCGATGGCCCGATCGTATTCGGTTGCGTGGCCGATGGATTCATGAATGGTGAGCCAGAGGTTGGTCGGGTCGATGACCAGGTCGGTCGGCCCGGCGACCACGCTGGGCGCCTTGGTCTTCTGCGCCAGCAGGGTGGGCAACTCGGCCAGCTCCCCCGACCAGTCCCACACCTCGTCGCCGGCCACCGCCTCCCAGCCGCGCGCAGTGGGCGGTGCCAGCGTGCGCATCGACTCGAAGCTGCCCGCGGCGGCGTCGACGGCCACCGCCTCCAGCATCGGCATCACCCGGACCCGCTGCTGGGTGATGGACGATCCGAAGGTATCGGCGTAGAACACCTGTTCCTTGACCGCGTTCACCATCGCCGAGACGTGGTCCACCCCGTCGGCCGCCAGCAGCCGCCCGGAGTACTCCTCGAGCAGGCCGATCTTGTCGGAGGTGGAGATGGTGAACGGGTCGATCCGGTAGCTCGACACCCAGGTGGCGTCGGTGTAGACCGGTTCGGCGGCCAGTTCGATCCGCTCGGCGTTCAACACGCCCAGCGTCCTGGCCACGGCGACCGCCCGGCGCGCCGTCTCGGCCGCCACCTCCGGGGCCAGCTCGGCGTGCGAGGCGAAGCCCCAGGTGCCGTCGACGATCACCCGCACCGCCAGGCCGATCTCGCGGTCGAGGACGGCGGTCTCCAACTCGCCGTCCCGCAGTTGCACGATCTCGGTGGTGACGGCGTGAATGCGCAGGTCGGCATAGTCGGCCCCGGCCGTCTTGGCCGCCGACAGCGCGGCGTCGGCCAGCTGGTGGCGCGGCAGGTCGATGAAGTCGGCATCGACATCGCGGGAAATCACCGCTCCACCGTAACGGGCACCCCGCGGGGCGGCTTTAATGACTGGCGTGACCACCCGGCGTGTGCGCTCGACTCTGCTCGGGTACGCCCTGCTGGCGCCGAGCCTGTTCGGGGTGGTGTGCTTCCTGCTGCTGCCGATGCTGGTCGTGGCGTGGCTCAGTCTGCACCGCTGGGACCTGCTGGGGCCGATCCGCTATGTGGGGCTGCAGAATTGGCAGTCGGTGCTGACCGACTCGACGTTCGGCAACTCGTTGCTGGTGACGTTAATTTTCATCGCGATCGTGGTTCCCGCCCAGATCGTGCTGGGCCTGGCCGCCGCCTCACTGCTGGCCCGCGGGCTTCCCGGCAGCGGGGTGTTCCGCACCCTCTACGTGCTGCCGTGGGTGTGTGCTCCGCTGGCCGTCGCCGTGCTGTGGCGTTGGATCCTGGCCCCTACCGACGGTGCGCTGAGCACTCTGCTGGGCCGGCGCATCGAGTGGCTGACGGACCCGGGGCTGGCTCTGCCGGTGGTCTCGGCGGTCACCGCGTGGACGAACGTCGGCTATGTCACGCTGTTCTTCCTGGCCGGAATCCTGGCCATCCCGCCGCAGATCCACGCCGCCGCCCGATTGGACGGCGCGACCGGGTGGCAGCGGTTCTGGCACGTGACGCTGCCGATGCTGCGGCCCACCCTGTTCTTCGTGTCGGTCACCGGCGTCGTCAGCGCCGCGCAGGTCTTCGACACCGTCTACGCGCTCACCGGCGGCGGCCCGGCCGGGCGCACGGACCTGGTCGCCCACCGCATCTACGCCGAGGCGTTCGGCGCCGCCGCGCTCGGTCGGGCTGCGGTCATGGCTCTGGTTCTGTTCGTCATTCTGGTCGGCGTCACGGTTGTCCAGCACCTGTACTTCCGCCGTCGGATCAGCTATGACCTCACGTAACGCCGGGGTCTACGCCTGCCTGCTGGCCGGGGCGCTGCTCACCCTCACCCCGTTCGCACTGGGCCTGCTGACCTCGTTCACCTCGGCGCGGCAGTTCGCCACCGGCACACCGCTGTCGCTGCCGCGGCCGCCGACGCTGGACAATTACACCGATCTGGGTGACGCCGGCTTCGGCCGCGCGCTGCTGGTGACCGCGTTGATGACCGCGATCATCACGCTGGGGCAGCTGACCTTCTCGGTGCTGGCGGCATATGCGTTCGCACAGGTGGAGTTCCGCGGCCGCGATGTGCTGTTCTGGGTGTACATCGCGACCCTGATGGTGCCCGCCACCGTCACGGTGGTGCCGCTGTATCTGATGATGGCCGAGCTCGGGCTGCGCAACAGCTTCTGGGCGTTGGTATTGCCGTTCGTGCTCGGCTCGCCGTATGCGATCTTCCTGCTGCGGGAGTACTTCCGCGCCATCCCGCCCGACCTGATCAACGCCGCCCGGCTTGACGGCGCGAACACCGTGGACGTGATCGTTCACGTGGTGCTTCCGGCGAGCAAGCCGATCCTGGTGACCCTGGCGTTGATCACCGTGGTGTCGCAATGGAATTCGTTCATGTGGCCGCTGGTGATCACCAGCGGTCAGCGCTGGCGGGTGCTGACGGTGGCCACCGCCGGGTTGCAGTCGCAATACAACGCGCAGTGGACGCTGGTGATGGCGGCGACGACGGTGGCGATCGTCCCGCTGATCGTGCTGTTCCTGGCGTTCCAGCGCCGCATCGTCTCCTCGATCGTCGTCACGGGGCTGAAGTGAGCCGGCCGCGGTTCTCGACGCTGGCGCTGGCGGCCCTGGTCGCGGTCGCCCTGGTGCTGGTGGCCGGCGTCCTCGCCCTAAGCCGCACCAGCGAGCCCGGCGGGCGCATCGTCGTCACGGTCCGACTGTGGGACCAGCAGGTGGCGGCGGCCTACCGGGAGTCGTTCGCCGAGTTCAGCCGCGAGAATCCCGACATCGAGGTCCGCACCGACGTCGTCTCGTACGCAACCTATTTCGACACCCTGCGCACCGATGTCGCCGGCGGCGGCGCCGACGACATCTTCTGGATCAACAATGCCAACTTCGCCGAATACGCCGACAACGCCCGACTGTTGCCCGTCGACCCCAGCCCGGCCTGGGACGCGTCGGTGGTCGCGCAGTTCACCCGCAACGGTGTGCTGTGGGCGGTGCCGCAACTGACCGACGCCGGGATCGCGCTGTTCTACAACGCCGATCTGCTAGCCGCCGACGGGGTGAGCCCCGACGAACTCGGCAGCGCGCGCTGGGACCCGGACGCCGGTGTCGACACCCTGCGACCCCTGCTGAAACGGCTCACCCATGGCCGGCAGTGGGGTTACAACGCGGCCAACGACCTTCAGGGCATCTACCTCAACTACATCGGTTCGGCGGGCGGGACGTTCGCCACCGGCGACCGGTTCACCTTCGACAACCCACAGGCCGCCGCCGCGTTCACCTATCTGGTGGGTCTTATCAACACCGACCGGGTCGCGCCACCGGCATCGGACACCAACGGCAACGGCGACTTCTCCCGCAACCAGTTCCTCGCCGGTCGGATGGCGGTGTTCCAGTCCGGCACCTACAACCTCGCCCAGGTCGCCCAGCAGGCCGGGTTCCGCTGGGGCGTCGCCATGCTGCCGACCGGGCCGGTGGGGCGGGTGAGCGTCACCAATGGCATTGCGGTGGCGGGCAATCCGGCGACACGACACCCGGAGGCGGTTCGCCGGGTGCTGGCCTGGCTGGGCAGCGCACGGGGCAACGAGTACGTCGGGCGCCAGGGTGCGGCCATCCCGGCGGTGCTCGCCGCGCAGCAGGTGTACTTCGACTACTGGTCGGCGAAGGGCGTGGACGTCACCCCGTTCTTCGCGGTGCTGGACGGGCCGCGGATACCGGCGCCGGGCGGGGCGGGGTTCGCCGCCGGATATCAGGCCGTCAAGCCGTACTTCGACGAGATGTTCCTGGGCCGGGCGCCGGTCGAATCGACGCTGGCCGCTGCGCAGCAGGCGGCCAACACCGCCGCGCAACGCTAGCGGCCGAGCACCGCCAGTTCGATCCACAGCGCCAACGCGCATACCGCAGCCGCGATCGCCAGCGCGACCCAGTCGATGCGCCGCGGCCGCGACGGAGCTGCCGAGATCTGGCCGCTGCCGCCGCGCGCGGCGATCGCGTCGCCCATCTCGTCGGCACGGCGCAGCGCCACGGTGATACCGGCGGCCATCATGTCGACGATCTCGATGGCCCAACGCCGGCGCCGGGCCCTGCGCGTCGTGAGCACCGGCCGCGGGCGCAGCCGTCGCGCCGCGTAGAGCAGGCGGAACTCGTCGATCAACATCGGAAAAGCCCGCAGCGCCAAGGCAAGCGCCGCCGCCCAGTCGTCGATCGGGATCCGCAGCCACCGCAGCGGCCGACCCAACGTCGATACCGCGGGCGCGATGTCGGCGACGTTGGTGGTCCAGGACACCATCGCGCCCAGCGCGAGCAGCACGATCGACAGCGCGAAGATCCGCAGGAAGTTCAGTAGTCCACCCAGGCCGACCTCGACCGACCACAGGTGCAGCACCGGACTGCCTTCGGCCAGTGCGGCCGTGACACCGCCGAGCGCGATCAGCAGCCACAGGTACCACGGCACCGTGGGCACCGCGCCCCAGGGGATGCGCGCCAGCCGGATGGCGACCGCGACCAACGCCGCGATCAGTCCGATGGCAGCCCATCCCGGGTAGAACGCCAGCAGCAAGGAGATGACGAAAACCAGAACGAGCTTGGTGCCCGCCCACAATTCGTGGATCGGAGAGGTGCCGGGCACCGGGCGCAGCAGCACCACCGGGCGGGATTGGCGGGTGGCCGTCATGACACTTCCTCGGCGGCCGGCGCCAGGACCCCGTCACGCAGATTCAGAATCCGCGGGCACAGTTCCTCCAGCCCGACGAAGTCGTGGGAGATCACCACGACCGTCAGTCCGGTGTTGCGGCGCAGGTCGGTCAGTAACCGCAGCAGCCCTTGCTGGCTGGCGGCATCCAGCCCGGCCAGCGGCTCGTCGAGGATGAGCACCTGCGGTGAGCGCGCGAGCAGTCCGGCCATCACCACTCGCCGCATCTGGCCACCACTGAGCTGGTCGATCCGGCGTCGGGCCAACGACCCGTCGAGGCCGACCGCAGCGAGAGCCGACACCACCCGGTCCTTGTCGTCGGGTGAAAAGCCCGCCGCCGAGGCGACTTCCAGATCGACGCGGGCGCGCATCAGCTGCAGCCGGGCCGCTTGGAACGCGATCGCCACCTCGCCCACGCAGTCGTGCGCGGGTCGGTCACGCACCAGACACGTGCCGGTACTCGGCGTCGCGAGACCCGCCATGATCCATGCCAGCGTCGACTTGCCCGATCCGTTTCCACCGTGGATCAACACGCCGTCGCCCTCGTGGACGGCGAAGCTGACGTCCCGCAGGGCGGTCTTGGCCCAGGGAGTTCCACTGGCGTACTCGAAGCCGACGCCGTCGAGTTCCAGCACCGGTGCGCCGTCGCGCGGCGCCGCGCTGACGGTCGGCGCCGGAGCGGCGGTGCTGTCCACCGTATGCGCGTTGTCCACAGAGTCACCGAGATTGATTGTCCGGTCGGCGAATTCGACCTCGTTGTTGTAGTGCGTGATGTGCACCAGCGCCATGTGGTGGCGGTCGGTGAGGCCGGACAGCACGCCGAGCAGAGCCTCGCGACCCTGCTGGTCGACCATGCTGGTGACCTCGTCGGCGATCAGCATCGCCGGCTGGCGCGCCAGCGCTGCGGCAACGGCCAGCCGTTGCAGTTCCCCGCCAGACAACCCACCGGTGTCGCGTTCCTCCATGCCGGCCAGCCCGACCTCGTCGAGCAGGCTCGCGACGTCTGTCCGGGTTCCGGGCGGCAACCCCCACACCACGTCGTCGGCCACTCGGGTGCCCAGGACCTGACTCTCGGGATGCTGCATGATGACCGCGGTGCCGCCCAGCCGGCCCAGCCCGACCCCGCCCGGCCGCTCGATGGTTCCCGACGTCGGCTCCCGCCCGGACAGCAGAAGCATCAACGTGGTCTTGCCGGATCCGTTCGGCCCGGTGACGGCGACGTGCTCGCCGGTGCCGATGGTCAGGCTCAGCGGCCGAAGCGCATCGTGGTCGGCGCCGGGATAGCGGAACCGGACTTCGTTGAGGACCACCGGTACCGGTCCCGGCGGGGCGGCGTCGACGGGCGGGTCCAGTTTGTGGACGTCGGGGATCCCGCGCAGCCGCTCCAGCACTCGGGACAGCGCCCACCACCCGATCAGGGACACGAACATGATGGAGGCGATCGCGTAGGCCAGCATCAGCAGCGGCCAGTAGTGCAGCGCAGTGGCGAACATGTTCCGGAACTGCTCGGCGCCCGGCCGCAGCGATTCGAACAGCGACAGGAATCGGACGGTGCCCTCGACGTTGGCGGTCATCGCCGCGAACGTCACGGTGCGCAAACGCTCCAGCACGGTCATCGCGAGGATGATCGCGAGACCGAAGAAGAAGCCGGTGACCACTGCGACCGCGATGACCGTCGGCGTGCCGCGGCCGCGGCGTTTGATGATGCCGGCCGCGCCGCCGACGTACGCGCTCGTCACCACCACCATGAAGCCGCCGATGCCGGCGATGGGAAAGGCGATCATGGCGGCGGCGAACGTCGCCGCGAGCAGAACACGTAGGCGATAGCGATAAGCGAGCAGGCCCATCGGGACGCTCACCAGCAGCGACACCCCGCCGGCGAACGGCACGATGATCGAGATGACCGACAGCGCCGCACTCAGCGCCGCCATGACGGCGGCCTGCGCCAACTCGACCGGTGTCAGCGACCGGTCGGGTCGCCGCGACGCAGCCGCACCCGGAGGTCGCAGCTGCAGCGCCTCCGGTCGCGTCGCGGTCACCCCATGATTCTGCCAGTCGCAGCGACGGGCCACCCGTTCCGACTTGCGCCGTCGCCGCGCTACTGGGAACTGACTGTGGGAAAAGCCACCGGGCCCGATCTGACAACATAGCAAAACTATGTAAATATGGAGCCATGAGCGCGACTCCCACGATCCGCAGCGGTGCCTCCCCCGCATCACGTCCCGGCGATGGCGGCGGCCTGGGCTCGGAGCTGCTCACCGTCGTCGCCCGGCTCAACCGGCTGGCCACCCAGCGCATCCGCTTGCCGCTGCCGTGGGCGCAGGCCCGGCTGCTGGGCACTATCGATGACCAGGGCGAGGCCCGGATCTCCGATCTGGCCGAACTCGATCACTGCTCCCAGCCCACGATGACCACCCAGGTCCGCCGGCTCGAAGATGCCGGCCTGGTGGCCCGCACCCAGGATCCCGACGATGCCCGCGCGGTGCGGATCCGCATCACGCCGGAGGGCTCGCAAATTCTGACTCGCGTGCGCGCGGACCGCGCCGCCGTGATCGACCCGCGCATCGAGCAGCTGTCCCAAGAAGACCGCGACACATTGTCCGCCGCCGTCGGCGCCCTGCATCGGCTTCTCGACGGCATCGCGACCACATAGATAGGAGTAGTCACCGATGTGGCGTCAACCGAAGGGGAACCATGCAGTTCTGGTGCGGCACCCCGTTCATGAAGCGCCACCGCCGAGTCCCTCGCCGGTGGCGCGCATGGATGGACGAGGCCGGCTACGGCGGCATGATCTGCGCCGACCATCTGATCTATCCGCGGGCGCGGGCCTGGCCGTGTCCGACACCGTGCTGGGCACGCCGGGCTGGGCACGCCCCGCGACCGCTCTGGCCACGACAACTCGGCGCTGTCGGCCCATGGCGGCGGTGAACGAGGCCGCGCTGGGCCTCGGCATCGCCGTCTACATCGCGCCGGCACGGCCGCTGCTGGAAGTCGGCCGAGCGGTGGCCCACCGCCGCCGTGCTCTCCGAGGGACGGGTGTCGCTCGGGGTGGGGATCGGCTGGATGCGCGAAGACTTCGAGCTGCTCGGCCAGCAGTTCTCCAACCGCGGCAAGCGCTGCGACGAGATGATCCCGGCGCTGCGGGCACTGTGGCGGGGCGGCTGGGTGGCCATGGCGCGGGCACCGACTACCAGGTGCCGCGAGATGTTGATCGGGATCAACATCACGCCCGCAACCGGTTACCGCACCGGTCGGCGGGGAGTCCGAGGCCGCAGCTTCGCCGGCGGCCGCGGCTATGCGACGGCTGGCTCGGGACGGCGGACACCTGGGACCAGGCCGGGGCGTACGGCGCCGGGCTGACCGCGACTGCGGCGGATATCGCCGCGGTGCAGAGCCTTCGAGATCATGCTGGCGACTCGAGGAGGCACCGACGGTGAGGCTGACGGTCGCGCCGAGGACATCGGCGTCACCGCCGTGATGTGCGCGCCCTGGCCGTGGCGCGCACGATCGACGACGGCTACGACGGCGAACGCTACCGCCGGCCCATCGAGCGGATTGCCGAATCCATTGTGGCCAAGTGCCGCTGAGCGCTACATCCATACGGTGGCGTCGGCGCGCTCGCGCGGCCGGGCCAGCGGGTGTCCGGCGCCCAGCAGGTTGCCGCTGATCAGGCTGCAGAAGCGGTACATCGGCAGGTCGAACACGCTGTTGCGCATCGGCAGTTCGATGAAGTGTCCCATCCGTTCGGCAACAATGAACACCGCCATGAGCAACAGCCCGATCAGGATGCTCCCGAAGTGGTGTGTGGCCGAATCCAGGCGATTGAAGGCCACGATCGCGAAGAACCACGCCAGCCCACGGATGAACATGTCGTACTGGAACGGTATGGGCTGGTTGCGGATTCGCTCCAGACCGCTTTGCGCCGTCACCACCCCGGTGTTTACCGACATCAGCATCACCCGCGCCTGGTCGTCGATGAAGCCGCCGGCGGACAGGGCCTGGACATCCTGGGCCTGGAAGGCAATCAGGTCGACGGCGTCGGCATCGGCGGGGTCCTCCGGCGTCAACTCCGCCACCCCGGGCAGCGGCGCGATGCCCCGCAGTTCGGCCGTCAGTTTCCAGCAGTGCCGAACCTGACGGCGCCGCATGCGGTCCAGGATCGGTGCCATGGCGGCCGAACCGGTGTCGACGGAGCAGAGCGTGTTATGCAGCGCCCGGCAGTTGATGATGATCCCGCCCCACAGGGTGCGGGCCTCCCACCAACGGTTGTAGGCATTGCTGTTGCGGAAGCCGATGAAGATCGACGCGCCGACGCCCAGCACGGACAAGACCGCGACCGCGCTTTCGTTCTGGATGCCGTCGGGAATCGGCACCATGACGACCGCGACGATCAGCACTACCACCAGGTCGTAGCGAAGCTGCCAGACCACCAGCCCGGCCGCCTTGACCGGCCCGAGCGGCCCGACGCTGCGGATCATCGGCTCAGACCACCGTGCCGATGAGTCTGCCGACGAAATAGGTGGCGGCGATGGCGACGGCGCCGAACGCCAACTGGCGTGCGGAGCCGAACCAGACCGACCCGCGGGTGAAGCCCGCCGCGACCCCGCCGGCGATCATCAAACCGATGCCGCCACAGATCAGGCCCGGCCACAGCGCCTCGACGCCGAACAGGTACGGCAGCAACGGGACGATCGCGCCGATCGCGAACAGCATGAAGGACGAGATCGCCGCGACGGCCGCCGACGGCTTCTCGCGAGGGTCGACGCCCAGTTCCTGCGAGAGGTGGAAGTGGACGGCGCGCTCCTCATCGAGGTGGATCTCCTCGGTGGCCTTGCGGGCGGTCTGCTCGGTCAGGCCCATGTCCATCAGCATCGCGACGAGCTCGAGCTTCTCGGCGTGCGGATGGCGTTCGAACGCTCGGCGCTCGGCGCGCACCTCCGAGTCGATCTGCTCGTTGGCGGTGGTCACCGAGGTGTACTCGCCCAGGGCCATCGAGAAGGCACCGGCCAGCAGGCCCGCGACGCCGCTGAGCACGACGGTCTGCGGGTCGGCACTGGCGGCCACACCGGCGATCAGCGCGGTGTTGCTGACGAGTCCGTCCATCGCACCGAACGTCGCTGCCCGCAGCCATCCTCCGGTGACGTCGGCGTGGGAGTGGTCGATCTGATGGGGAAGGTCGGCGTCGGGCTGCAATGGGCCGCCGTCGTACTCGGGCATGGTGGCTATTCAACGCGACGCGGCGAGCTGACAACTGTTCAGGCTTACCTGTCTTTGCCGCAATCGCGTTTCCGCAGCCCACCCTCGGGCTATTAAGGAATATGACTACCACTGCGGGACATCTGCGAAACGCGCTCGACGGTCGTTGGCGCGATGTGAAGAACAAGATGCGCGCCGAACTGTCCACCGACGTGTTCCGGCCGCACTACACGCCCAACACCGTCATCGCCCGCACCAAGGTCGGCGAACAGTTGAAGATCATGGCGGCCGCGGGTGCCGCGGAGGATGGCTTCAAGAAGGAGCACGGCGGCAACGGCGACGTCGGCGCGGCGGTCACCCAGATCGAGATGCTGGCGATGTCGGACCTGTCGCTGATGGTCAAGGCCGGCGTGCAGTGGGGTCTGTTCGGCGGCGCCGTGGAGAATCTGGGCACCGAGCGCCACCACAAGGCCTACGTGCAGCGGATCATCGACCTCGATCTGCTCGGCTGCTTCGCGATGACCGAGACCGGCCACGGCAGCGACGTGCAGTCGCTGGAGACAACCGCCACGTACGACGCCGCGACCCAGGAGTTCGTCATCAACTCCCCTACTCCGACCTCCCGCAAGGACTACATCGGCGGAGCCGCCGAAACTGCCCGGGTGGCAGCGGTTTTCGCGCAGCTGATCACCGATGGCGAAGGCCACGGGGTGCACTGCTTCATCGTTCCCATCCGCGACGAGGACGGCAACGACCTGCCCGGCGTCACCACCTCCGACTGCCAGTACAAGGGTGGCCTGCCGGGTGTCGACAACGGCCGGATCATGTTCGACCAGGTGCGTGTCCCGCGGGAGAACCTGCTGAACAAGTACGCCGACGTCGCCCCCGACGGCACGTACACCTCGCCGATCGAGAACGCGAACCGGCGGTTCTTCACGATGCTCGGAACGCTTGATCCGCGGGCGGGTGACCGTCGGCGGCAGCGCGGCGGCGGCCGCACGGGTGGCCCTGGACATCGCGGTGCGATATGCGTTGCAGCGCAGCCAGTTCAGCGCCCCCGATGACGAGAACGAAGTCCTGATCATGGACTACCTGGTGCACCAGCGGCGGCTGCTGCCGCTGGTCGCCCGGTCCTATGCGCTGCAGTTCGCGCAGAACGAACTGGTCGCCAGGCTGCACGACCTGCAGACCGCCGAGATCCCCGACGCCGAGGAGCAGCGCGAGCTGGAGTCGCGCGCGGCCGGGCCTCAAGGCCGCCAACACCTGGCATGCCAGCGCCGCGATTCAGGAAGCGCGGGAGGCCTGCGGCGGCGCCGGGCTACCTCGCCGAGAACCGGCTGATCGCGCTGCGCGCCGACACCGACGTCTTCACCACCTTCGAGGGCGACAACCACGTGCTGACCCAGCTGGTGGCCAAGGAGATGCTCACCGCCTACGCCGACGACGTCAAGGGGATGAGCCCGGTCGAGTGGGTGCGCTTCGCGGCCAACTTCGCCGGCGACCGGGTGCTGAAAAGGACTGCGGCCGAGACGATCATGCAGACGATCCTCGATACCCGCCAGGACAACGAGGAGGAGGGCAGCCTGTTCAACCGCGGCACCCAGGTCAAGATGTTCGAGGACCGCGAGGAGTACCTGCTGTCGATCGGTGGCCCGCCGAATGCAGGGCAAGTCGAAGGAGATGTCGGCGTTCGACGCATTCAACTCGGTGCAGGACCATGTTCTGCACACCGCGAAGGCGCACATCGACCGGATCGTGCTGGAGGCGTTCGTCGCCGGCATCGACACCTGCGAGGATGAGGAGGCCCGCCGGATCCTGGGGATGGTGTGCGACCTGTACGCGTTGTCGGTGATCGAGGACGACAAGGCGTGGTTCATCGAGCACCGGTTCCTGTCCACCGAGCGGGCCAAGGCCGTCACGCGCGGGATCAACGAGCGTTGCCGCAGCCTGCGTCCCCATGCCGAGACCCTCGTCGACGGCTTCGGGATTCCCGAGTCGTTGCGCTACGCCGAGATGCTGCACCCCGAGCACCTCGGCGAGCCGGTTTAGCCGAAGAAGGCGGCCGCGTCGTCGTAGCGGCTCTGCGGCACCAGCTTGAGCTGGCGGACCGCGTCGGCCAGCGGCACCCGGCCGATGTCCTGCCCGCGCAGCGACACCATCATCCCGTACTCGCCGGCGTGGGCGGCGTCGGCGGCGTTGACCCCGAACCGGGTGGCCAGCACCCGGTCGTAGGCCGTCGGGGTGCCGCCGCGCTGCACGTGGCCGAGCACGGTGACCCGCACTTCCTTCTTGATCCGCTTCTCCACCTCGATGGCCAGCTGCTGGGCCACCCCGGTGAACCGCTCGTGACCGAACTCGTCGGTGCCGCCGTGGCGCAGTTGCATCGAGCCCTCGGCGGGTTTGGCGCCCTCGGCGACCACGCATGATGAAGCTGCGACTCGCCGCGCTGGAAGCGCTTCTTGACCAGCCGGCACACCTCTTCGACGTCGAAGGGCTGCTCGGGGATCAGCGTCATGTGCGCGCCGGAGGACAGCCCGGCGTTCAGCGCGATCCAGCCCGCGTGCCGGCCCATCACCTCGACCAGCATCACCCGCTGATGCGACTCGGCGGTGCTGTGCAGCCGGTCGATGGCCTCGGTGGCGATCTGCAGCGCGGTGTCGTGGCCGAAGGTGACGTCGGTGCAGTCGATGTCGTTGTCGATGGTCTTCGGCACCCCGACCACCGGCACGCCCTCCTCGGAGAGCCAGTGCGCGGCGGTCAGCGTGCCCTCGCCGCCGATCGGGATCAGCACGTCGATCCCGTTGTCCTCCAGCGTCTGCTTGATGTCGTCGAGCCCGGCGCGCAGCTTGTCGGGGTTGGTGCGGGCGGTGCCCAGCATGGTGCCGCCCTTGGCCAGCAGCCGGTTGTTGCGGTCGTCGTTGTGCAGCTGGATCCGGCGGTCCTCCAGCAGGCCGCGCCAGCCGTCGAGGAAGCCGACGACCGAGGAGCCGTAGCGGGCGTCGCAGGTCCGGACGACCGCCCGGATCACGGCGTTGAGGCCGGGACAGTCACCGCCGCCGGTGAGAACTCCGATGCGCATGGGCCCTATCTTGCCTGCTGGTCGATGCCTGGCAGCCATCACAGTGCTGGCAGCAGGACCGCGGGCGCCCTCGTAGGCCGCGCCCACCCGGTAGAGCCGGTCGTCGGCCAGCGCGGGCGCCATGATCTGCAGTCCGACCGGCAGGTTGTCGTCGGGCGACAGCCCCGACGGCACCGACATTCCGCAGTGCCCGGCCAGGTTCAGCGGCAGCGTGCACAGGTCGAACAGGTACATCGCCAGCGGATCGTCGACCTTCTCCCCCAGCCGGAACGCGGTGGTCGGGGTCGCCGGGGACACCAGCACGTCGACGCTCTCGTAGGCCGTCGTCGAGGTCGCCGGCGATCAGCGTGCGCACCTTCTGCGCCTGGTTGTAGTAGGCGTCGTAATAGCCCGCCGACAACGCGTAGGTGCCAATGATGATGCGGCGCTTGACTTCCGGGCCGAATCCGGCCGCCCGGGTCAGCGCCATCACCTCTTCGGCGCTGTGGGTGCCGTCGTCGCCGACCCGCAGGCCGTAGCGCATGGCGTCGAAGCGGGCCAGGTTGCTCGACACCTCCGACGGCAGGATCAGGTAGTAGGAGGACAGCGAGTAGTCCAGGTGCGGGCAGTCGACCTCGCTGACCTCGGCGCCCAGCGCGGCCAGCTGCTCGACGGCGGCGTTGAAGGACGTCCAGGACGCCGGGCTGGTAGCCCTCGCCGCTGCGCAGCTGCTTGACCACACCGACCCGCACCCCGTTGAGATCGCCCGCCGGCGCCGGCCTTCGCCGCGGCGACGACGTCGGGGATCTGCGCCTCGCACCGAGGTGGAGTCGCGCGGGTCGTGGCCGGCGATCACCGCGTGCAGCAGCGCGGTGTCGAGCACCGTGCGCGCGCACGGGCCGCCCTGGTCCAGCGACGACGCGCAGGCCACCAGCCCGTAGCGCGACACCGTGCCGTAGGTCGGCTTGACGCCGACGGTCGCGGTCAGCGCGGCGGGCTGGCGGATCGAGCCGCCGGTGTCGGAGCCGATGCGCCAGCGGCGCCTGGAAGGCGGCCAGCGCGGCGGCGCTGCCACCGCCGGAACCGCCGGGCACCCGGTCGGTGTCCCACGGGTTGCGGGTCGGGCCGTAGGCCGAGTTCTCGGTCGAGCTGCCCATGGCGAACTCGTCCATGTTGGTCTTGCCGAGGATCGGGATGCCGGCGGCGCGCAGCCGGGCGGTCACCGTCGCGTCGTAGGGCGACACCCAGCCCTCGAGGATCTTCGACCCGCAGGTGGTCGGCATGTCGGTGGTGGTGAAGACGTCCTTGAGCGCCAGCGGCACCCCGGCCAGCGGGGACGGCAGCTGCTCCCCGGCGGCGACGGCGGCGTCGATGCGGGCGGCCTGGCCAGCGCCTCGTCGGCGGCGACGTGCAGGAAGGCGTGGTACCGCTCGTCGGTCGCGGCGATCTGGTCCAGGCAGGCCTGGGTCACCTCGACCGAGGACAGCTCCTTGGCCGCGATCTTGCGCCCGAGCGTGGCGGCGTCGAGGCGGATCGAGCTCGCTCATCGCACTCCTCCTCCCCCAGGATCTGCGGCACCGCGAACCGGCCGTCGACCGCGGCCGGCGCCTCGGCGAGCGCCTCGTCCTGGGTCAGGCACGGCTCGACCACGTCGGCGCCGGGTGACGTTGACGTCTGCATCCCCGGTCGCTGCGCTCCGCCCGCCGGGAGCGGGTTGCCGGTCGGCGTCGACGTCGGTGACGTCGACGGCCTGGATCTGGCTGACGTGCTCCAAGATGGCGTCGAGCTGGCCGGCGAAGCTCACCGAGTTCCTGGTCGGTCAGCGCCAGCCGGGCCAGCTTGGCCAGCCGGGCGACCTCGTCGCGGGAGATCTGGGACACGGTGCTCAAGCCTAGAGGGACCCCGGACCGCCGAGCGTGCAGGTGCCCGCTCCCGAAGCCGGCCGCGCAGGTCGGCGAGGATCCGCCGGAATGCTCTGACCCGCGGCTGTGAAACAGTGTCCGCGTGCCTTCGTATCTGCTGCGGGTCCAGCTCGAGGACCGGCCCGGCAGCCTCGGGTCGCTCGCGGTGGCCCTCGGCTCGGTCGGCGCCGACATCCTGTCGCTGGACGTCGTCGAGCGCGGCTCCGGGTACGCCATCGACGACCTGGTGGTCGACCTGCCGCACGGCGCGATGCCCGACATGCTGATCACCGCCGCCGAACGGCTGGAGGGTGTGCGGGTGGACACCATCCGGCCGCACACCGGCCTGCTGGAGGCCCACCGCGAGCTGGAACTGATCGACCACATCGCCGCCGCCGCGGACCGCCCCGCCAGGCTGCAGGTGCTCGCCGACGAGGCACCCCGGGTGCTGCGGGTGGGCTGGTGCACGGTGGTCGCGGCTGACGGCGTCGGGCCTGCAGCGCGTCGTGGGCAGTCCGGGAGCACCGGAGACGCAGGCGCGGTCGGCGCCGTGGCTGCCGATCAGCCCGCGCCGAGGCGCTCGACGGCAGCCGCCGACTGGGTGCCGCAGGTCGTGGCGCGACATGGACACCACGCTGGCCGCCGCGCCGCTGGGCGAACCGAACACCGCGGTCGTGCTCGGCCGCCCGGGCGGCCCGCTGTTCCGCCCGTCGGAGGTGGCCCGGCTGGGCTACCTGGCCGGCATCGTCGCGACGATCCTGCGCTGACTCATTCCTCCGGCGGGCTTCCGTCGGACTCGCCCGCCTCGGCGGCGGGCCGCTCGGCCAGGAGGCTGCGGAAGCCGTCCTCGTCGAGGATCGGCACGCCCAGTTCGACGGCCTTGTCGTATTTCGATCCGGGAGCGTCGCCGGCGACCACGAACGACGTCTTCTTCGACACCGAGCCCGCCGCCTTGCCGCCGCGGATGATGATGGCCTCCTTGGCCTCGTCGCGGCTGAAGCCGGTCAGCGAGCCGGTGACGACGATCGACAGGCCCTGCAGGGTCGGGGTGATGCTGGCGTCCCGCTCGTCGTCCATCTGCACGCCGGCCGCGCGCCACTTGTCGACGATCGCGCGGTGCCAGTCGACGTCGAACCACTCGCGCAGCGCTGCGGCGATGGTCGGGCCGACGCCTTCGACGTCGGCCAGCTGCTCCTCCGATGCGGCCATGATGGCTTCCAGGCTGCCGAACGCGGTGGCCAGCGCGCGCGCCGCGGTGGGCCCGACGTGGCGAATCGACAGCGCCACCAGAATCCGCCACAGCGGCCGGGTCTTGGCCTGCTGCAGGTTGGTCAGCAGGCGGGTGGCGTTGGCCGACAGCTCGCCGTCCTTGGTCCGGAAGAACTCCGCGTTCAGCAGGTCGTCGCGGGTCAGGCTGAACAGGTCACCCTCGTCGGCGATGACCTTGGCGTCCAGCAGGGCCGTCGCCGCCTCGTAGCCCAGCCCCTCGATGTCCAGCCCGCCGCGGCCGGCCAGGTGGAACACCCGCTCGCGCAGCTGCGCCGGGCAGGACCGGGCGTTGGGGCAGCGGATGTCGACGTCGCCCTCCTTGGCCGGGGCCAGCGGGTGCCGCACTCCGGGCAGTGGGTGGGCATGACGAATTCGCGCTCGGTGCCGTCACGCAGGTCGACCACCGGCCCGAGCACCTCGGGGATGACGTCGCCGGCCTTGCGGATCATCACGGTGTCGCCGATCAGCACGCCCTTGCGCTTGACCTCCGAGCCGTTGTGCAGGGTCGCCATGCCGACCGTCGATCCGGCGATGCGCACCGGGGTCATCATCGCGAACGGGGTGACCCGGCCGGTGCGCCCGACGTTGACCTGGATGTCGAGCAGCTTGGTCTGCGCCTCCTCGGGCGGGTACTTGTAGGCCACCGCCCAGCGCGGCGCGCGGGAGGTGGCGCCCGAGCCGGCGTTGCTGGGCGAACTCGTCGACCTTGACCACCACGCCGTCGATCTCGTGCTCGACCTCGTGGCGCCGCTCGCCCCAGTAGACGATCCGCTCCTGCACCGCGGCCAGCCCCTGCACCCGCGTGGTGTGGTCGGAAACCGGCAGGCCCCAGGCCTTGAGCGCGAAGTAGGTGTCGTGCAGCGTCGCGGGGGCAAAGCCTCCTAAGTACTTTGTGTAGCCCAGCCCGTGGCAGATCATCCGCAGCGGGCGCCGCGCGGTCACCGCGGGGTTCTTCTGCCGCAGCGAGCCGGCCGCGCTGTTGCGCGGATTGGCGAACGGCAGCCTTGCCGTCCTCCACCAGGCTGGCGTTGAGGTTCTCGAAGTCGGCGACCATGAAGAACACCTCGCCGCGCACCTCGAGCACTTCCGGTATCGGGAAATCCTTTGACTCGCTGAGGGTTTCGGGAACGTCGTCGATGGTCCGGGCGTTGAGGGTGACGTCCTCGCCGACCCGGCCGTCACCGCGGGTGGCCGCCCGCTCCAGCCGGCCGTTGCGATAGACCAGCGCGATCGCGACGCCGTCGACCTTGAGTTCGCACAGGTAGTGCGGATCGGGCGCCGATCTCGTTCTCCACCCGCACCGACCAGGCCACCAACTCTTCGGTGTCGAACACGTCGTCGAGGCTGAGCATCCGCTCCAGGTGCTGCGCCTCGGTGAAGTCGGTGGCGAAGCCGGCGCCGCCGACCAGCTGGGTGGGCGAGTCCGGCACCCGAAGTTCGGGGTAGCGCTCCTCGAGGGCGAGCAGTTCGTTGAAGAGCGTGTCGAAGTCCGCGTCGGAGACGATCGGCGCGTCCTTGATGTAGTAGCGGAACTGATGCTCGCGCACCTCGTCGGCGAGCTCCTGCCAGCGCCGGCGCACATCCGGATCGATGGGATCCATTTCCGGGTCTGTCGGGAGCCACCCTCGCAGGCTAACCGAGAGCCCCGACACCTAACGAGCCAGCGACAACTCCCGCTCCGGCACCCGCCGCGACCGCGCCAGGTTGGCGCGCAGGACCCGCGTCATGATCGCCGGGCGCATCAGCCGCGCCGGCGAGTCGACCATGCCGATCACCCGCAGGAACTGGGCGCCGACCACCGCGTCGGTCTCGACGGCGGCGAGCACCCAGGTCCGCGAACTTGTTGTTGATCCGCATACCGAGCGGCCGTTCGCCGGCGATCTCCGGCAACGACAGGTCAGCGCTGACGGCGTTACGCCAGGCCACCCGAACGGTCTTGGCGCTGGCCTGGAAGTACCGGCGCGCCAGGTCTCGGTCCCCGCCGCGCAGACAGCGCTGCAACGCGATCGCATCCAGGGCCGCCACCGTCATGCCCTGGCCGTAGATCGGGTTGAAGCTGCACACCGCGTCGCCGGTGATGACCAACCCGTTCGGGAACCGGACCATCTTGTCGTAGCGGCGCCACCGGTTGGACGGCACCCGGTAGTGCGCCGGCTCGCCGATGGGCTCGGCGGTCCGCAACGCGGCGCGGATGTGCTCGGGGGCGCGCTTCTCCGCGATCCGGAGCATGTCGGCGAAGTCCCGGGCCGGCTCGTCGCCCAGCCATCGCACCGACCGTCATCAGCCAGGTGTCGTTCTCGTGGCCGAGCAGCGCGACCGTGCTCAGGTCACCGGGCTTGGCGAACAGCGCCACCATGCACTCGCGAATCGCGCCGGGCGGCAACCGAAGCCACTGGCTGGTGTAGGACAGGTTGACCATCAGCTCGTCCTCGACCGGCCGGTCGTAGCCGAGCTCGCCGAGGAACACCGGCGCGCGCGAGCCGCGGCCCGTGGCGTCGACCACCAGATCCGCGCGCAGCAGCGTGTTCTCGGCGGTGCCACGACGCGCCACCTTCACACCGACCACACCCCGACAGTCCGCGGTGGCCGTCAACCCGACGACATCGTGTCCGCCGAGCACATGGACGTTGTAGAACCGCGATACCCGTTGCAGCACATGCCAGTCCAGAAATGGCCGGCTCGGGTACAGCGCGCTCGGCGCGCCGGGCAGGACACCGGACCGCAGGAACGGGTGTCCGCCGTACTCGACGATCACCTTGGTGAGATCGCCGTCGCTCCACACCGGGCTGCCGTCGGCGACGAGTTCGTCCAGGATGCCGGGGAACAACTCTTCGAGGATCGCCGAACCACCGGCCTGCAACGCGTGGCCGTGCGAACCCTGCGGAACGCCGCGGCGGTTGGCCGGCTTCTCGGGCAGTTCGTCCCGGTCCACCACCGTCACGTTTCGGTAGTGCTCGGACACCACCCGCGCCGCCAGCAGACCCGCCATGCTGGCACCCAGGACAACCGCGTGCTCGCCGATGATCGCCATGGTCCACCCCTTTCAACGCCCCTGACCAGTTCGTTCGGGACGCTATGTCGCCCACCGGCCGGCGGCATGAGTAGTGGGACACTCCTTTTCGCGGCCGCGCACCGCCGACGACGGGTGACGACTCAGATGGCGTCGGAATCCTCGATGCCTTCGGTGGCCCGCTGCGCCAACCCGATCGCCGCGCGGGCCCATCCCGCGCTGGCGCCGGCCAGCCCGCAGGCCGGGCTGATGCCGATGCGTTCGCGGGCCACGGCGCGCGAGAAGCCGAGCCGGTCGGTGACGGCGACGGCCGCGGCGGCGACCTCCTCGGCCGACGGCCGGCTGCGCTCCGGCGCGCTCGGTCGGCAGCAGACCCAGCACCACGCTGCGACCGGAGTCGACGAACTCCCCCATGCCGTCGAGGTCGGCGTCGCCGATCGTGCGGACGTCCACCGACAATGCGTTGATCGACGCTGCGCTGCAACACTTTCCACGGCAGCTCGCCGGCACAGATGTGCAGCATGACCTCGCCGCCCACGACGGCCACACACTCGTCGATCAGAGTGATCGCCAGCACCTCGTCGATCGGGTGGACCGGGTTCAAGCGCCGTCACCCCGGTCAGCCGGCCCGCGAGCGCGGCCGCCAGCACCGGCTCGTCGAACTGCACCACCACCGTGGTCGACAGCCGCCTGCGCCACCTCGGCCCGGTGCACGGCGACACCCTCGGCCAGTGAGGCCGCCAGATCGCGCACCGCCCCGACGTCGGTGATGCGCTCGATGCCCATTGGCCAGTTCCAGTTCGGCGGCCAGCGTGATCGGGCCCGGCGCCTGCACCTTTACCGCACGCCCGCCGGCCGGCGCCGCCGGCCTTCTCCCAGGCCTCCTCGAGGGCGTCGATGTCCTCGCCGAGCAGGCTCCTGGCCCGCCGGGTGACCGCGCCCGGCCGGGCGGCGACCCGGTAGCCGCGCGGACGGTGTCGATGGCGATGTCGACCAGCAGCGCGCCGGCCCGACCGATCAGGTCGGCACCCACTCCGCGGGCCGGCAGCTCCACCAGGTGCGGCAGCCGGTGCAGTTCGCCGACCACGATTTCGGCGGCTTCCCGCGGCGCCGAACCGGGCCACGAGCCGATGCCGGTTGCCGCCGCGAAAACACTCACCGGCCAACCGTATTGGACAGCCCGGACTGAACGGTGGCGTGCCGGGGGCATAACGTGGTGGCCATGAGCTCGGTCCGTCGTGCCGCCGCGCGGCTCGGGCCTGCTGGCCGCCTGCGCGGCCGGGGTGCTGGTGACCGGCTGCAGCCAGTGGGTCGAGGGCGATCCGTGCGGGCGGCCGGCGAGCCGGCGTTCCGCCTGCCGGGCATCGTCGACGTCGACGAGGTGCTGCTGGATCAGGCGCAGATCCGAGCGATCACCGGCGGCGGCCAGGATGTGACGATCATCCCCAGCATGGACGGCAAGTCACCGGTCGACATCGAGGAACTCGCCGACGGCGGTGCCGCCGGATTGCCGGTTCATCTTCGCCGAGACAGCGACATTCGGGCCTGACATCGAGGACTTCCGCAAGACCACGTTCCAGCATCCGCCCGGACGGCACGTTGATCTCGCAGGGCGCCGCCGCCTACCGCGACACCGCCACCGCACGGCGGTCCTTCGATGCGCTGTCGACCGCGGCAGCTCGGTGCGGCAACGGCTCCTATGGGCCCCTGCTGGTCGGCGATGGAACGCCGACACCGAATCCCTGCACATCCGGCCCGGAACCTGCGGGCGCGACTACCGGCTGAAGTCGTCGGTGCTGGTCGAAGTGACGTTCTGCGGGTTGCCCGATTCAGTGTCCGAGATCGTGATGGCGAACATCGTCGGACAGATTCCGGGCGGCTGACGCTGCGATCGTCGCGCTGCCGATGACCTCGTCGCCGGCCGGATCGGGCCGGTAGAGCACCAGCGTCTGGCCCGGCGCCACGCCGCGCAGCGGCGTCGCGCAGCGCCACCCGCAGCTCGTCGTCCGACGACCTCGGCGACGCCGGCCGCGACGCCGCCGTGGGCGCGTACCTGCACCTCGCATTCCACCGGCGCCGAGGGCGCCGCGCCGGAGGTGAACACCGCACGCTCACCGGTCAGCGACCACACGTCGAGGTCGGCGGCGGCGCCCACCCGCACCGTCGCGCGAGTCGGCGTCGATCGCGGTGACGTAGCGCGGCGTGCCGTCGGGCCCCGGACCGGCGATGCCCAGTCCCTTGCGCTGCCCGATGGTGAAGCCGTGCACGCCGTCGTGTTCGGCGAGCACCGCTCCGCCGGCATCGACCACCGCGCCGCGCCGCACGCCGATGCGCGCGCCGAGGAAGGCCTGGGTGTCGCCGGAGGGAATGAAGCAGATGTCGTGGCTGTCGGGCTTGTCGGCCACCGACAGCCCGCGCCGGGCCGCCTCCTCGCGGATCTCCGGCTTGGCGGTGTCGCCGATCGGGAACGCCGCGTGCCGCAACTGCTTGGCGGTCAGCACGCCCAGCACGTAGGACTGGTCCTTGTCGACGGTCGACGGCGCGGCGCAGCCGGCCTTGCGAGCAGCCGGGCGTAGTGGCCGGTGGCCACCGCGTCGAAGCCCAGGGCCAGCGCCCTGGCCGCCAGCGCGGAGAACTTGATCTTCTCGTTGCACCGCACACACGGGTTCGGGGTCTCGCCGCGAGCGTAGGACGAGACGAAGTCGTCGATCACGTCCTGCTTGAACTCTGTCCGCGAAATCCCAGACGTAGAACGGGATTCCGAGAACGTCGGCCACCCGCCGCGCGTCGCCGGCGTCCTCCTTGGAGCAGCAGCCGCGCGACCCGGTGCGCAGGGTGCCCGGCGCGCTGGACAGCGCCAGGTGCACGCCGACCACCTCGTGGCCGGCGTCGACCATCCGGGCGGCGGCCACCGACGAGTCGACGCCACCGCTCATCGCGGCCAGCACCCTCATGACGGCCCGCCGACGGACGAACTGGCCAGCGCGGCCTGACGCGCCCGGTCCACCGCCGAGGGCAGGACCCGCAGCGCGGCATCGACGTCGGCCTGGGTGCTGGTGTGCCCCAACGACAGTCGCAGTGACCCGCGGGCACCCGCGGCGTCCGCGCCCATTGCGAGCAGAACATGGGACGGCTGCGCCACGCCGGCCGTACATGCCGAGCCGGTGGAGCATTCGATTCCGTTGGCGTCCAGCAACATCAACAGGGAGTCGCCTTCGCAGCCGCGGAAGGTGAAGTGGGCATTACCCGGTAGCCGACGCTCGTCGCGGGCTCCGTTGAGGTGCGCGTCGTCGATCGAGCCCAGCACACCGTCGATGAGGCGCTCGCGCAGAACACGCAGCCGCGCGCCGGTGGCCTCCAAGGTGGTGACGGCGATGTCGGCGGCGGTGGCCATCGCCACCACTCCGGCGACATCGGGTGTGCCCGAACGGACGTCGCGCTCCTGGCCGCCGCCGTGCAGCAGCGGAACGCAGGCGATGTCGCGGCGCAACAACAGTGCCCCCACCCCCGCGGGGCCGCCGAACTTGTGTGCGGTCACGCTCATCGCGGACAGCCCGGAGGCGGCGAAGCTGACCGGGATCTGGCCGACGGTCTGGATGGCGTCGCTGTGCATCGGCACGTCGAACTCGGCGGCGATCGCGGCCAGTTCGACGATCGGCATGATGGTGCCGACCTCGTTGTTGGCCCACATCGCGGTGACCAGGGCTACGTCCGGGCTGTGGTCCTGCAGTGCCGCCCGCAGGGCCGCCGGCGTCACCGAACCGTCGGCCTCCGTGGGCAGCACCGTGACCTCGGCACCCTCGTGCTCCGCCAGCCAGTTCACGGCGTCGAGCACCGCGTGGTGCTCGACGGCGGTAGTGATGATGCGGCGCCGGTTCTTCTCGGCGTCACGACGCGCCCAGTAGATGCCCTTGACCGCGAGGTTGTCGCTCTCGGTGCCGCCGGCGGTGAAGATGATCTCTGACGGACGTGCGCCCAGTCGCGCGGCGATGATCTCCCGCGACTCCTCCATCCGGCGGCGAGCCGCCCGGCCCGCGGCGTGCAGCGAGGACGCGTTACCGACGACCGCCAGCGCAGCCGTCATCGAATCGATGGCGGCGGGATGCATCGGTGTGGTCGCTGCGTGGTCGAGATACACCGGAGAGGCTTGACTCATGGCCCGTTCAGGATACCCGCAGGCCAGCGACCGCCTACCCGGCGCAGTTCGGGTGTCAGCCCCGGGCGGAAACCACCACCGCAGGCGGTCATATCCTCCCACGATTAAGTGCCAAACATGGCCGCAATAGCCCGTGAGTGGTACCGGGCGCGCCGGAATGGCATAGCAAACAGTGGTTGCTAAGAATGCGATTATGCGGAGATTTGAGGTCATCAGTCGATTTTTAACTGCAGAAATAGCGAATACACGTGCCAAGGTAATCCCACTTACAATTAGCCACACCGCATTCGGCAAACATACTTAACGTATTGTTCGGGCCCCGGATACAGACTGTCGGAAAGACCCGAATAGCCGTGGCTTTGTTTGATAGTTTTCGTTTACTACGGGGGCCAATTTATTTGGTTGGGGGGCCAGACATGTCGGCGACAATCGCCACCGCTTATGCCGGTCAGATGGGCCGCATAGGCACGAGCGCCGTGGTCCTCGGCATTGCATCGGTAATGGTCGTGGCGGCTGGGAGTTATGCCGACTCTCCGTACCCGGAGGTGTCCGACCTGCAGTCGTCATCGTCGCAATCCATGGGGAGTTACTCGTCGAACGCCACCGCGCCCGCCGGCACCGCACCCCACGATACGGCGCCGCCTACCCCGTTCACCGGCGCTGACTGGCTGTGGAAGCCGATCCCCGCCAACTCGCCCGTGGCGGCGAGCAGTCCGACATGGGTCAGCTACCTGTCGGATCCGAAAGCGAAGCGGATCGCCAACCTCTACGACTACGGGGTGACCCTCATCCCGGCGGCGGCGATCACCAGCAGCACACCTCGGTATGACGTGACCTTCACCAACGATTGGGGCGCCGACCCGTTCGGGACCAACACGGTGCCGATCCCGGCGGGCACCAAGGTGCCACCGAGTCACGACGGCCACATCGCGATCCTGGATCCCATCGCCGCCAAGGCTTACGGTCTGTGGCAGGCCAAGTACCACAGCTCCACCCGTACCTGGTCGGCCTCGTGGGGTGGGATGACCGATCTCAACGGCAACGGCATCGACCAGACCGGGTCGGCCACCGCGACGGGCATCGCACGCTACGCGGGCGTCATCACCGCCCCGGAGTTCAGCCGTGCGATCGCCTCCGGATCCGGCCTGGACCACGCGCTGTTCGTCTCCAGTGACATCGCCGGCGGCGCGTTCATCCATCCGGCCATCAAGTCCGACGGCGTCAACATGGCCGGCGTCGCGGCGCCGATCCCGGAAGGCTCACGCCTACAACTCGACCCGTCGATCAACGTCGATGCCATTCCCCGCATCACCCCGGCCGAGAAGGTGATCGCCAAGACGTTGCAGACCCACGGCGCCTACGTCGGCGACCAGGGTGGCGCGCGGCTGGCGTTCATCTTCCAGGTGGCGCCGGATGCGACCTCGCGCGACAACCCCGGGTCGGTGTGGTCCGGTGCCGGACTCGAGTGGGACTACTTCGACATGACCAACATCCCCTGGTCGCGGCTGCGAGTCCTCGCCAGCTGACCCCGCGGCCGGCAGGCTCACCGTCAGCCCAGTCGCGCGGACGCGGCGCTCAGCGCGTCCCCCGCGCCCTCCCACGTGCTGCGGATGACATCGGCGACCGGCAGGATGTCGGCGATCCGGGACGACACCTGGCCGGTGTTGGCGACGCTGGCTTCCATGTCGCCGTCGAAGTAGAGGGTGGTGACCCCGCCGAGCAGTCCGGTGGTGGCGTCGTCGGCGGCGATGCGCCGGGCCAGGCCGGTGCGCAGCACTCGCATGGTCGGGTTACCGGGTAAGTCGAGCAGCACGGTGCCCGCATCGTCGGCGGCCACGATCGCGTCCTTGAAGTTCGCGTGCACGCCCGCCTCCCGGCTGGCCAGCATTCGGGTCCCCATCTGGACGCCCTCGGCACCCAGCACCACCGCCGCCGCAGCCGACCGGGCGTCGCAGATGCCGCCCGCCGCGATGATGGGAAGTTCGACGTGCTCGGCCACCAGGGGCAGCAGCACCATCGTGGAGGCGGAGAGCAACGACTTGAAGCCGCCCCCCTCGACGCCCTCCACGACCAGCGCGTCCACTCCGGCATCGAGGGCCTTGCGGGCACCCTTCAGCGAGCCCACGACGTGTACCACCGTCATGCCCGCGTCGTGCAGCCGCGCGGTGAACAACGCCGGGTCGCCGGCGGAGGTGAAGACGTGGCGCACGTTGGCCTCGGCCAGAACGTCGACGATGGACGGGTCGCGCTTCCAGCCCTGGATCATCAGGTTGGCGGCCACCGGGCGGCTGGTCAGATCGCGCACCCGACGCAGGTCGGCGCGGCCCTCCTCGGTGAGGGTCTCGATCATGCCCAGGCCGCCGGCCTCGGACACCGCGGCCGCCAGTTCGGCGCGCGCGATGTAGGTCATCGGTGCCTGGACGACGGGATAGGTGACGCCCAACAGGGTCTTGATCCGGTTAACCACGCACCATCTCAACACAACCTCAGGCGGTCGCACGCCCCAGCTCCAGGGGCGACGCGTGCGGATAGATCGGGGTGCGACCCCCGCGCACCGCCAGTTCGCAGCGGGCGGCCAGGTCGCGCCGGTCGGTGCCGGGTAGTTCCAGCGAGGCCACCTCGACGTGGACGACGGTCAGCCGGGCCCGCACGATCCGGCGCACCGACTGCCACAGCCCGTCGTCGCCGACGAACGCGGCCACCGTCGAAGGAGCCCCGTCACGGTGGTGGTAGGTCAGCCGCAGCGGCTGGACCGGACGTGCGGCGTCGACGGCGGCCTGGAACATGGCCGGCCGGAACTCGCCGTAGGCCAGCCCGCACCACGTCGTGCCCTCGGGGAAGGCGACGACGGTGCGCCCGGCCC
This sequence comes from uncultured Actinomycetota bacterium, assembly GCA_963753095.1. GTDB lineage: Bacteria > Actinomycetota > Actinomycetes > Mycobacteriales > Mycobacteriaceae > Mycobacterium. The sequence continues at coordinate 99,309 of CAVWBC010000013.1, read as the reverse complement.
GCAGCCGGCCGGCCACGGCGTCGACCACGTCCGGCAGCCTGCGCAGGCTGGCCCGCTCGATCGGGATGACGTTCATGATGCGGGCCGCGTGGCCGACGGCGGGCCAGTCGATGAGGTCGGCGCGGGCGACGAACGCGCCCGGCAGCACCGCGCCGATGGCGAAGATGTCGACCCAGGACACGTGCCCGCTGACCACCAGTACACCGGACAGATTGCGAATCGGGCCGCCGGAGATGGTGATTCGCACGCCGAGGCAGCGCAGCATCATCCGGCAGTACACCCGTTGAGCGCGGGACCGCCCCGGCAGCGGTATCGCCAGCAGCACCACCGCGGGCAGCAGGAGCAGCGCCAGGGTGATCCGCACCGCGGAGCGCACCATGGCCGGTACGGCCCGGCCGGGCTGCCCGCTGCCCGCGCGCACGCAGCTCTCATCGCAGGAGGCGCGCGGCAGCCAGGCGTGCGCGGTCGCGCTCACGACGGCACTCACGATGCCGCTCCCGCCATGCCGTCGGCCATCTCGCCCGCCGCCGACACCGATCGCAGCCGTTTGAGGTAGCGGATGTCGGCCGAGCGCTTGTCCAGCAGCGCCGGGAAGTCTCCGACGCCGAACTCCGGATCGTGCGCCGGCTCGCCACACACCTGGGCCCCGAGCCGCAGATAGCCGCGCATCAGCGGCGGGATGACCGGCCTGGCCGGCGCCTCGATGTCGTCGAGGCCGCGACCGTCGATCACCACCGGGCGGTAGGGCCGCACGGTGTACACCGGTGCGGCGGCATGGCGACGCAGCACGAAGTCGCGTACGCCGCGGATCTGGCTTCCCGGGGCGCCCGCCGGGTCCCGCGGATGGGTGGGCACCGAGACGCAGCCGGTGACGTAGTCGTAGCCGCAGCGGTCGAGGTAGGCCAGGATGCCCGCCCACATCAGCAGCACCACCGCGCCGTTGCGGTGGTCGGCGCGCACCACCGCACGGCCCATCTCGACCAGCGACGGCCTCAGGGCGTCCAGGGCTCGGACGTCGAATTCGGTCGCGGTGTAGAGACCGCCGGCCGCGATGGCTCCCGGCGGCGGCAGCATCCGGTAGCAGCCGACGAGTTCACCGGAGGTGTCCTCGCGGACCAACAGGTGATCGCAGAACTCGTCGAACCGGTCGGCGTCGCGTCCGTCGCCGTCGCTGGTCAGTGCGAAACCCGGCTCGGTGGTGAACACCTGATGGCGCAGGCGCTGCGCTGCGTCGATCAGGGTTGGATCGGTGGACAGCAGAAGGGTGTAGCGCGACCCGGCGGGCCCCGCGGTCTCGGTCTGGTCAGGGGCTATGAGTACAGAAGCAGTGCTCATAACCTGCACGGTCGCCCAGCCGCATCTCGGGACGGCGTCGTGCGCATGACGTGTCCGTGAGCGGTAGGTGACTACTTGTCGCGATCGGCGCCGTCAGCTGTCGAGGAACACCACGTTCTTCTCGACCTGGTTGCGCGGTACCGCGAGGCCGTTGGCCGGAAAGGTCGGGTCCGGGTACCCGATCGCCAGACCGCACAGCACGGTCAGCTCGTCCGGTATGCCCAGCTGGGCACGCACGATGTCGGGGTATTCGGCGATCGATACCTGCACGCAGGTGCCGAGGCCACGCTCGGTCAGGGCCAGCAGCAGCGTCTGCAGGAACATGCCGACCCCGAGGCTGTCGACCGGTCCCAGGTCGCGATGCATGCACACCACGGCGCCGACGGGCGCGCGGAAGAACTCCCAGTTGCGCAACCGGGCCAGGCGCCGGGCGTCGGCGTCGTGGCGCGGGATCCCCATCGCGCCGTACACCAGTCCACCCAGTTCCTGCCGCAGCGGGAGAAAACTCTCCGGAACACCCGTGCTCTCCGGAAACCCGGTGGCTGCCGCTTCGAGGAGCGCCTCGACCAGCCGGTCGCGGCGCGGCCCCGAGGCGACGAACAACCGCCACGGCTGGATGTTCGAGTTCGACGGTGCGCGCATCGCGAGCGACAGGGCTTCGTCGAGCAGGTCTCGCGGCACCGGCTTGTCGCGCAGGAACAACCGCGTCGACCGACGTTCCCGCACGACCTCGCCGAACTCGGTCATGATCGCGGGATGCGCCGGTCCCGGCGCGCTTCGAGTTCGTCCTCCTCGACGACGACCAGCATCGGCTGGCCGGGTGTGCACACCATCGTCACCAGGAACCGCAGCGCGATGTCGGAGCGGTTGTTGGCGTCCGAATAGTGGATGACGTCGCCGCCCGGCTCCCAGAACGCCTCGCCGGCCCTGATCACCCGCGGCGCTTCGCCTTCGAGTTCGAAGAGCATCTCGCCGTCCAGGACGTAGCCGAACGAGGGCCCGCCGGGGTGCCGATGTGGCGGGGCTCCCGAGCTGCCGGCCGGCCACTCGATGATCGAGGTCATCACCTCGGCCTCGGCGGGGATGAACGGCGGCGTGACGGTCTGGATCGTCGTGATCGCGGTCATCAGATCTGTGGTGTCGAGCATCGTGTCTCCTCGGTTTGCCTATGCCTACATACTGACGCTCGCGGCCCATGGCCGGACCCTTGGAAGTCCGTAGTCCTTCGTCCGATACGCAGAACCCCCGGCACCCGAATGGGTGCCGGGGGTTCGCGACAGGATGTCGATCGACCCGAAGTCGTCAGCCCTTGCGGGCCTTGACCGCCTCGGTCAGCTGCGGGGTGACGTTGAACAGGTCGCCCACGATGCCGTAGTCGGCGATCTCGAAGATCGGCGCCTCTTCGTCCTTGTTGACCGCGACGATGGTCTTCGAGGTCTGCATACCGGCCCGGTGCTGGATCGCGCCGGAGATGCCCAGGGCGATGTACAGCTGCGGCGAGACCGTCTTGCCGGTCTGGCCCACCTGGAACTGGCCCGGGTAGTAGCCGGAGTCGACGGCGGCACGCGATGCGCCCACCGCCGCACCCAGCGAGTCCGCCAGGTCCTCGACAACGGTGAACTTGTCCGCGCTGCCGACACCACGGCCGCCGGAGACCACGACGCTGGCCTCGGTCAGCTCCGGACGGTCGCCGGCCACGGCGGGCTGACGAGCGGTGATCTTGGTGGCGTTCTCGGCGGGCGCGGGCACCTCGACGGTGACCTGCTCGCCGGCACCCGCTGCGGGTGCGGCCTCGACGGCGCCGGGGCGCACGGTGATCACCGGCACCTCGGCGTTGACCTTGGCCTCGACGGTGAACGCGCCACCGAAGATGGAGTGCACACCGGTGCCGCCATCCTTGATCTCGACGACGTCGGACAGCACGCCGGAACCGATCCGGGCGGCCAGGCGACCGGCGATCTCCTTGCCGTCGGCCGAAGCGGCCAGCAGCACACCGGCCGGGGTGGCCGACTCGACCAGCGACGCCAGCACGTCGACGAACGGAGTGATCAGGTATTTCTCCGCGTCCTCCGACTCGGCGACGTAGATCTTCGCGGCGCCGGCGGCCGTCAGCGCGTCGACCAGCGGCGCGGCGGTGCCCGGGGCACCGACGACGACCGCGGCCGGCTCGCCAAGGGCGCGGGCGGCGGTGATCAGCTCAGCGGTGACCTTCTTCACCGCACCTTCGGAGTGCTCGACGAGCACAAGTACTTCAGCCATGTTTCGTTAGCCTCTTGCTCTCAGGGGGTGTGGGTCTCTAAATGATTTTTTGGGCGACCAGGTACTCGGCGATCTTCTTGCCGCCTTCGCCCTCGTCGGTGATCTTCTCGCCGGCCGTCTTCGGCGGCTTGGGCGTCGAGGACAGCACGGACGAGCCCGCGTTGGCCAGACCGACCTCGTCGGCGCCGACACCGATCTCGGCGAGCGTCAGAGTGGCGACTTCCTTCTTCTTGGCGGCCATGATGCCTTTGAAGGACGGGAAGCGCGGCTCGTTGATCTTCTCGTTGACGCTGATCACGGCGGGCAGCGATGCCTCGACGGTGAACACACCGTCGTCGGTCTCGCGCTCGCCGACGACCTTGCCACCCTCGATCGACACCTTGCGCAGGTGCGTCAACTGGGGCAGGCCCAGGTACTCGGCGATGATCGCCGGGACGGCGCCGCCGGTGCCGTCGGTGGCCTCGTTGCCCGCGATGACCAGGTCGGTGCCTTCCACGGTGCCCAGCGCGCGGGCCAGGGCCCAGCCGGTCTGCACCATGTCGGAGCCGTGCAGGCCCGGATCGAGCAGATGCACGGCCTTGTCGGCACCCATCGACAGCGCCTTGCGGATCGCCTCGGTGGCACGCTCGGGTCCGGCGGTCAGCACGGTCACAGTGCCGGCCGCGTCGCCTTCCTTCTCCTTGATAAGCAGCGCTTCCTCGACGGCGCGCTCGTTGATCTCGTCCAGCACGGCGTCGGCTGCGTCGCGATCGAGGGTGTAGTCACCGTCGGACAGCTTGCGCTCCGACCACGTGTCTGGAACCTGTTTGATCAGGACCACGATGTTCGTCATGAGTCTTCTTACGTCCTCCTGGCAGGCGTCTCGCGACCGCTGGGTCGCGCGACTGAATGGTCATCTCCGCAACACACGCCATGTTACCGACCAGTAACTTCACGTGGTTCGCAGAAACACCATAGCTGGTCGAAGTTTGTGTTCTACCAGCCCATGGGTGCGTGATCGGTTCACGAACCGTCCACTCAATCTTTGACTGGGTTAGCCTGCCTTCCAATGAGCGCACACCTGACGGACGCGGGCGACAGTGGTTTGCCGCTGACCGGCGAGCGGACCGTTCCCGGCGTGGCGGTGGAGAACTACTGGTTCCGCCGCCACGAGGTGGTGTATGCCCGGCTGGCGGGACTTTGCGCAGGTCGCGACGTGTTGGAGGCCGGCTGCGGAGAGGGCTACGGCGCCGACCTCATCGCGTCCGTGGCACGCCGGGTGATTGCGGTGGACTACGACGCCGCAGCGGTTGCCCACGTCCGCAGCCGCTACCCCCGGGTCCAGGTGCTGGCAGGTAATCTCGCATCCTTGCCGCTGCCCGACTCGGCGGTCGACGTCGTGGCGAACTTCCAGGTCATCGAGCATTTGTGGGATCAACCACAATTCGTGACCGAATGCTTACGGGTGCTGCGGCCGGGCGGGCTGCTGCTGATGTCGACGCCGAACCGCATCACCTTCACCCCCGGCAGTGACACCCCGGTGAATCCGTTCCACACCCGCGAGCTCAACGCCGCCGAACTCGCCGAGCTTTTGACCGACGGTGGCTTCCGCGTGCGCTCGATGGCCGGCGTCTTTCACGGCCCACGGCTGGTCGAGATGGACGCCCGGCACGGCGGCTCGATCATCGACGCCCAGATCGCCCGGGCACTGGCCGACGCCCCGTGGCCCGATGCCCTGCTGGCCGACGTCGCGGCGGTGCGCGCCGACGACTTCGAGCTGCTTGCGGCGGGTGATATCCCCGGGTCGCTTCGCTCCAGCCCGCCGGCAGACCGCGACATCGACGAGAGCCTGGACCTGGTGGCGATCGCGGTGCGCCCGTGAGCGCCGTGCCCGGGCAGTTCAGCCTGGTCCTGCACACCCACCTGCCCTGGCTGGCGCACCACGGCCGCTGGCCGGTCGGCGAGGAGTGGCTGTACCAGTCGTGGTCGGCCTCGTACCTGCCGCTGATGCGGGTGCTGCGCACGCTGGCCGCCGAAGGCCGGCGGGGGCTGATCACCCTGGGTGTGACGCCGGTGGTCACCGCGCAGCTCGACGACCCGTACTGCCTCGACGCCATGCACCGCTGGCTGGCCAACTGGCAGCTTCGGGCGCTGGAGGCCGCGAACGTCCACACCGCCACCGGTGCCGCGGACGGCAGCGCGACCACGCCGGAAGCGCTGCGGGCCTTCGGTATTCGCGAGAATGCCGAGGCCGAGCGTGCACTCGAGGACTTCGCCATCCTATGGCGTCACGGCGCCAGCCCGCTGCTGCGCGAACTCATCGACGCCGGCACCGTGGAGTTGTTGGGCGGGCCGCTGGCCCATCCGTTCCAGCCGCTGCTGAACCCACGGCTGCGCGAGTTCGCGTTGCGCGAGGGTCTGGCCGACGCCGCACAGCGCTTCGCCCACACGCCCTCGGGGATCTGGGCGCCGGAATGTGCGTATGCCCCGGGAATGGAACACGACTATGCCGCCGCCGGGGTGGGCCACTTCATGGTCGACGGCCCGTCCCTGCACGGCGACACCGCGCTGGGCCGGCCGGTCGGCACCACCGACGTGGTGGCCTTCGGGCGGGACCTGCAGGTCAGCTACCGGGTGTGGTCGCCCCGGTCCGGCTATCCGGGCAATGCCGCCTACCGCGACTTCCACACCTACGACCACCTGACCGGGCTCAAGCCGGCACGGGTCACCGGGCGCAACGTCGACTCCGACGCGAAGGCGCCCTACGACCCGCAGCGCGCCGACCGGGCGATCGACAGCCACGTCGCCGACTTCGTCGAGGTGGTGCGCGAGCGGCTCATCTCGGAGTCCGAGCGCATCGGGCGACCCGCCCACGTCGTCGCCGCATTCGACACCGAACTGTTCGGACACTGGTGGTACGAGGGCCCGGTGTGGTTGGAGCGGCTGCTGCGCGCGCTGCCCGAAGCGGGTGTGCGGGTCGGCACGCTGACCGATGCACTGAACAACGGATTCGTCGGCGCCCCAGTCGATTTGCCGCCGAGTTCGTGGGGGTCCGGCAAGGACTGGCAGGTGTGGGCCGGTGAACAGGTCAGCGACCTGGTGCGGCTCAACACCGAGGTGGTCGAGACAGCGCTGAGCACCGTCGACAAGGCGCTGGGCGAAACCGACGCGGCCCCGACCCGCGACTTCGTCGCCGACCAGATCCTGCGCGAGACGCTGCTGACGGTGTCCAGTGACTGGCCGTTCATGGTCAGCAAGGACTCCGCCGCCGACTACGCCCGCTACCGCGCCCACCTGCACGCGCACGCCACCCGCGAGATCGCCGGGGCGCTGGCGTCCGGCCGCCGGGAGAGCGCGGAGCGACTGGCGCAGGGCTGGAACCGCGCCGACGGCCTGTTCGGCGCGTTGGACGCCCGGCGGCTGCCCAGGTGAGCGCACGCGGCTCCCGCTCCCCTGGCCGCGAGCGTGCGTGTCGCCCCGCCGACACGCCGCAGCCCGCGCTATTTCGCGCACGCTCGTGCACGGAGCGCCCATGAAAATCCTGATGGTGTCGTGGGAGTACCCGCCGGTGGTGATCGGCGGGCTGGGCCGGCACGTCTACCAGCTGGCGATGGCCCTAGCCGCCGACGGGCACGAGGTGGTGGTGCTGGCCCGCCGGCCGGCGGACACCGACCCCAGCACCCACCCCACCACCGACACGGTCAGCGAAGGCGTGCGGATCATCGCCGCCGCCCACGACCCGCATGAGTTCGACTTCGGCCGCGACATGATGGCCTGGACGCTGGCCATGGGGCACGCCATGACCCGGGCCGGGTTCCGGTTGCATCGCGAAGGCTGGCAACCCGACGTGGTGCACGCTCACGACTGGCTGGCTGCCCACCCCGCCATCGCCCTAGCCGAACTGTTCGACGTGCCAATCGTTTCCACCGTGCACGCCACCGAAGCCGGTCGGCACTCGGGGTGGGTGTCGGGACGGATCAGCCGCCAAGTGCACGCGGTCGAGTCGTGGCTGGTGCGCGAGTCCGATTCGCTGATCGCCTGCTCCGCCTCGATGGCGCAGGAGATCACCGACCTGTTCGGGCCGGGCCTGGGCGAGGTCAGCGTCATCCCCAACGGAATCGACTCGACCCGTTGGCCTTTCGCGCGCCGGCGGCATCACACCGGCCCGCCCGAGCTGCTCTTCTTCGGCCGGCTGGAATACGAGAAGGGAGTGCACGACGCGATCGCGGCGCTGCCGCGGATCCGGCGCGCCCACCCCGGAACCACCCTGACGATCGCCGGTGACGGCACCCAGCAGGACTGGCTCGTCGAGGTCGCCCGAAAGCACCGCGTGCTCAAGGCCGTTCGGTTCGCCGGCCGCGTCGACCACGACGAGCTGCTCCGGCTGCTGCACCGCACCGACGTCGCCGTGTTGCCCAGCCACTACGAACCGTTCGGCATCGTCGCGCTGGAGGCGGCGGCGGCCGGCGCTCCCCTGGTCACCTCCGACGTCGGCGGTCTCGGCGAAGCGGTGATCGACGGGCAGACCGGCGTCTCGCACCCGCCGCGCGACATCGCCGCGCTGGCCGCGGCGGTGGGTTCGGTTCTCGACGACCCCGAGGCCGCTCAGCACCGTGCCGTGACGGCGCGCCAGCGGCTCACCTCTGACTTCGACTGGCACACCGTGGCGGCCCACACCGCGCAGGTCTACCTGGCGGCCAAGCGCCGCCAACGCGAACCGCAGCCACGCCGGCCGATCGTCGAGCACGCCCTTCCCGACCGCTGACAGTTCGACGGGCAGCGGCCCCCCGCGCCGAGCAGACGCAGAATCGCACGCTCGGCGCTTGATTCGTGCGATTCTGCGTCTGCTCGCGGGCAGAAGGCTGGCCCTGGTGGCCGGCGACGGCGAAAGTAATGCCGCTACACCGGTTCAGCGCGTCCAGATCAACAGGTCCTGCATCCCGTTGTTCATGGTGACGCTGGTCGGCGGCGGCCCCGTGACGTCGAAATGGATCTTGCCGGTGGCCTGTGCGCCCTGGGCAATGGTGGCGCCGCTGATGTTGGACGGGCTGGCGACCTGCCACAGCACCCGGTATGCGGCCTGGTCGGGGGCGACGGCGTTGAACTGGGAAATCGCCGGTGTGGCGCTGCCGCTGATGGCCTTGACGGTCGCGGTTGCCTCCCACACCTTGCCCGCCACCGGGTAGCCGGGCATCGCGTCGCTGCTCGGCTTGAGGTCACTGACCGTCCAACTCAGGACCACTTGGCCGACGCTGTCGGTCATCGTCAGCGGGCTACCCAGTCTGCCGACGATGGGATAGTCCGCTGATGCGAACGGTGCGGCCGCAACAGCGATGATTGCGCTGAACAGGATGGCCAAAGCCGTCATAGCGATTCTGTAGATCTTCACCGAGTCCTCCCCGACGACGCTGTCAATGGACTCTCTTTGCATAACTCCGCCGACGCTCGGCGTCATAGTGGCCAAAGACCCGGCGTCAAGGGACTTTGGTCCCTTGTGCGGCGAGAGGTGCGGTGCTAGCGGTTGGCCTTCTTCTTCTTGCGCTCGATGTCGGCCAGCGCCGCGGCGAGCTCGGCACGCTGCGCGGCGGAGGTCTCCCAGGCCAGCTTGCGGTTCTTGACCACCTTCGCCGGCGAACCGACCGCGATCGAGAAGTCCGGAATGTCACCCTTGACCACGGCGTGCGCACCCAGCACGCAGCCGCGGCCGATCGTGGTGCCGCGCAGGATGGTCACCTTGGTGGCGACCCAGGTGTCCGGGCCGATGCGCACCGGGCTCTTGACGATGCCCTGGTCCTTGATCGGCAGCTCGATGTTGTCCATCTTGTGGTCGAAGTCGCAGACGTAGCACCAGTCGGCCATCAGCGCCGAGTCACCGAGTTCGATGTCCAGGTAGCAGTTGATGACGTTGTCGCGGCCGAGAACCACCTTGTCGCCGAAGCGCAGTGATCCCTCGTGGGCCCGGATGGTGTTCTTGTCGCCGATGTGGACCCACCGGCCGATCTCGAGCTGCGCCAGCTCCGGGGTGGCGTGGATCTCCACGTTCTTTCCGAGGAAAACCATGCCGCGGGTGATGATGTGCGGGTTTTGCAGCTTGAACTTCAGCAGCCGCCAGTACCGGACCAGATACCAGGGTGTGACGGCCCGGTTGGCGATCACCCACTTCAGCGACGCCTTGGTGAGGAACTTCGCCTGGCGCGGGTCGCGCAGCCGTGACCCCCGCCAGCGCTTGTGGATGGGCGCACCCCACATGCTCGTCATGGCCTGAGAGCCTAGTCGAGCGCGCTGAAGGGCACGGGCGGCCACCGGCTACCCTCGCCTGTACTGAAACGTTGCGCGGCAGGGCGCGGCGGACGCGATCGGGAGAGGAAACCGGTGCTGCGGCGATTGCTCGCATTGGCGTCGACGGCGCTGGTCGTGGGGGCCTCCGCGGGCTGCGGTAACACCGACTCGTGGGTGGACTCGGCGGCGGCGCCGGGGTGGTCGGCCCAGTACGCCGACGCCGCGAACAGCAGCTACACCTCCACCGCAGGGGCCACGAAGCTGACGCTGCAATGGAGCCGGTCGGTCAAGGGCGGGCTCGGTGCCGCGGTGGCGCTGGCCTCGAGCGGCTATCTCGCGGTGAACGGCCAGACCCCGGGCGGCTGCTCGCTGATGGTGTGGGAGAACAACAACAACGGCCGGCAACGCTGGTGCACCCGGATGGTGCTCGGCGGCGGTTTCACCGGCCCGTTGTTCGACGGCTTCGACAACCTCTACATCGGCCAGCCCGGCCTGATGCTGTCGTATCCGACCACCCAGTGGGTTCGCTGGCGCGAGAACGTGATCGGAATGCCCACGACGGCAAGGTTTCTCGGCTCCGGCCAGCTTCTGGTGGTGACGCATCTGGGGCAGGTGCTGGTGTTCGACTCGCACCGCGGGGTGGTGGTGGGTACCCCCATCGACCTGGTCGCCGGAGTCGACCCCACCGCTCCGACGCGCGGTCTCGACGACTGCCAGCAGTCGCTGCCCGGCTGCCCGGTGGCCGCCGCACCGGCGTACTCGGCGGCGACACGGATGGTCGTGCTCGGGCTGTGGCAGCCCGACACGAAAGCGGCGGTGCTCACCGCGTTGCAGTACCACCCCGGGCAGACGCCGCTGCTGACGAAGGAGTGGACCAGCGACGTCGTGCCCGGCGGGGTGCTGGGCAGCCCGGTGCTCTCCGCCGACGGCAAGACCGTGTACGTCACCGGTCGCGACCGCCAGCTGTGGGCACTCAACGCCGTCGACGGCAAGCCGAAATGGTCTCTGGCACTGGACTTTCAACCGCAGACACCACCATCGGTCAGCCCGGGCGGAGCCATCGTCGTGGGTGGCGGGCCGGACACCAAACTGGTCGGGCTCTCCGACGTCGGTGACCGCGCCGAAGTGGTGTGGCGTCGCGACGACGTCACTCCGCTGTCCACCTCCAGCCTGGCCGGCGGCAAGGTGGCCTACACCGTGGCGGGCGCCGCGCCGGCCGGTTTGAACCTGCTGGTCTTCGACCCCGCCGACGGCCGCACCCTCAACAGCTATCCGCTACCCGAGGCCGACGGCTACCCGGTCGGGGTGTCGGTGGGCAACGACGGCCGGGTCGTCGCAGCCACCAGCGCGGGCCAGGTCTACAGCTTCGCGCCGGCTCAGAGCTGAAGCGGCGGCAGCGCGGTCCGCGGAACCGATGCCGAGGTGGCGCCTGCATCGGAGGGCAGCAGCTCGCCCTGGCTGAAGAAGAAGATGACGGCGTCGTCGGTGACGGCGAAGTTCTGGTAGTGCGACTGGTCCATCCCGTCACCCGGTGAGATCTGCTGGGTCAACCCGGTCTGCTTCTGCAGTTCACGTTGCACGATCGGGAAGACCGCGTCCATCGGTTTGGTGCCCGGGGCGAACAGCGTGTCCAGGGTGACCGGCTTACCCTGGGGCACGTTGTAGGTGAACGACTTGTACCAGGTCACCGGGTGCGCGCCACCGACATCCTGGAAGATCTTGAGCACCACGCTCTGGGTCTGCGCGGATTTGAAGGACTGCGACGTCGCGTCCATCTCGTAAGGCAGATTGCGCGAGCCCGGCGTCTGGGCCACGTTGACGAAGCCGTCGCGGTTCTGCGTCAGGTAGTCGGTGATCGCCTGCACATCGGGGTAATTGACCGGGAAGCGCAGGTCCATCGTGTACGCCGGCTCGCTGGCCTGGACATGGCAGATGTTGTCGGCCACGAGGACGCCGCCCATCGCCGTGCATTCGGTGGCCGCACCCGCGACGGGGACACCGGGTGAGCCCAGTAGGGCGCTCGTGACGAGCAGAGCGGCCAGGTTCAGCTTGCGCATTCGTTCGACGGTCCTCGCTGTGAAGACGGCCCCGGCGCCGTCGCCGACAGCGTACCCGCGCGCTCAGGACGAGGGCCGACAAACGAACGCCACCGCATGACTGTCCGCGCCGGTGCCCAGCCGGGTGATCACCACCGACAGTGCGGTGTGCCCGGCCGGGCGAAGCCGCCGGCGCAGCGCGTCGGGGTCGACGTCGACGCCGCGCACCAGAATCTCCAGCGGCCCGCAGTCCAGGGCCGAAAGCGCCGACCGCAGTGCCTTTTCGCGAAGCGGTAGCCGGTCGAGCACCTCGAACCCGCGCACCCCGGCCGGTACCCGGTCCCCGGTGAGGTAGGCGATGGCGGGGTCGAGCTGCCACAACCCGTGGCGGGCCGCGTACTGCCGGACCAGCCCGGCACGCACCACCGCACCGTCCGGGTCGACGATCCAGCGCCCCGGCTCCCCACTGCGGCAGTCATCGGGATCGCGGTCGGTGAGCACCTCGTCGCGGTCGAGCACCGTGGCGCGCCGGCGAACACCCGGCTCCGCCAGCGCCGCCGACCACAGGCAGGCCTCGCGAACCGAACCGCTGGCGGAAACCACTTCGATCTCGCCGTCGAAACCCAGGCGGGCCACCGCGTCGAAGTCGATGCCCGGGGCGCACTTCACCGCCGTCGCGCGCCCCCGGTACACCTCGAACACCTCGTCCAGAGGCGGCAGGTAGGCACGCGGATCGAAGCGGCGACGGCCGCCGCTGCGGCGGGCCGGGTCGAGCAGCACGACGGCGTCGCGGGTGATCGGGCGCAGCGCGTCCGCGCGGCACAGCGCGACGTCGCCGAGGTTGTGCCGGGCCATCGCCAGCCGCACGTCGTCGATGTCACTTCCGATAACATCGGCCGCCGTGCGACGCAGCGCCGCCAGTTCGGTGCCGATCGAACAGGTGGCGTCGTGCACGACGGCGCCGGCCAGCCGACGGGCCCGATGGCGCGGCCACCGGCGCGGCGGTGGCCTGCTGCAGCGCCTCGTCGGTGAACAGCCAGCCGGACACATCGGCCAGGCCGTCCAGCTTGGCCGTCGCCCTGCGGCGCAGCAGGGTGGTCTCCACCAGCGCGGTGGTGCGCTCGGCGAAGCGGTCCCGGATGGCGGCGACGTCGGCGAGGCGGCTGGCGTCGGTCAGCGGGTAGCCGGCCACCTCGGCCAGCGCCGCCCCGCCCGCGTCGCTGGTCAGGTAGGCGACGTCGGCGCGGTCGAAGCTCAGGACGGCTTGACCCCGGTGATCATGACGTTGTAGAACCAGCCCTTCGGCACGACCCGGCGCCAGACGTTGGCGTCGACCCACGACAGCGCGGTCCAGCTGTTGAACGCGAACCGGGCCCAGTTCCAGCCCAGCTTGCCGGGCGGCACCGTCGACTCGAACGTGCGCACCGGCCAGCCCAGCATCGCGGCGGTGAACTCCTCGCTGGCGGTCCGCACGTCGACGGCTCCGGCGTTGGTGGCCATCCGCTCCAGGTCGGCGGGTTCGAAGGTGTGCAGGTCGACGATCCACTCCAGCGCCGCAGCCCGGGAGTTCTCGTCGAGTTCGGCCTGCGGGCGCCGCCAGCTGCCCAGCCCGGGCAGCTTCATCGCACGGACGGTGGTCTTCCAGGTCAGATCCGCCAGCCGGCGCGCATAGGCGTTGCCGACGGTGGTGGGCTCGCCGGCGAACACGAACCGCCCGCCCGGCTTGAGGACCCGGACGACCTCGCGCAGCGACAGTTCGACGTCCGGGATGTGATGCAGCACGGCGTGGCCGACCACGAGGTCGAACGTGTCGTCGTCGTACGGAATGCCTTCGGCGTCGGCGACCCGGCCGTCGACGTCCAGACCCAGGGACTGCCCGTTGCGGGTGGCGACCTTGACCATGCCCGGGGACAGGTCGGTCACCGAGCCGCGCCGCGCCACCCCGGCCTGGATCAGGTTGAGCAGGAAGAAGCCGGTGCCGCAGCCCAGCTCGAGGGCGCGGTCGTAGGGCAGCTTGCGGAACTCGTCGTCACCGACGATGGCGTCGAAGCGGCCGCGGGCGTAGTCGATGCAGCGCTGGTCGTAGGAGATCGACCACTTGTCGTCGTAGGACTCGGCCTCCCAGTCGTGGTAGAGCACCTGCGCGAGCTTGCTGTCGTGCCGGGCCGCCTCGACCTGTTCCGCGGTGGCGTGCGGATTGGGGGCCGGAGCCGCCGGGCCGGCGACATCGGGTCCCGGGTTGGCATCGCCGGCGACAGTGGTGTCCGTCATGTAGGGCAGCCTAACGTCCGTCGCCGGCGGCGAAGACCTGACCGTAGCGTCGCTGCTGCTCCGCAGGGTCGAGCCCGCCGTCGATCAGCGCCTTGACGCCGGCCAGCGCGCCCGGTGCGGCGTCGACGAACCTCGTCGCCCACCGCACCGCCGAGTCGTAGACGTCGTCGGGGGCGACGAGCTCATCGACGAGGTGCAGCCTCAGCGCCTCCTTGGCGTCGACGAAGCGGCCGCTGAACGCCAGCTCCTTGGCCCGGGCCGGGCCGACCGCACGGGCCAGCCGGGTGCCGCCCCCGCCGCCGGGCAACAGCCCGGCCAGGATCTCGGTCGCCCCGAACTTGGCGTTGTCGCCGCTGATCCGCCAGTCGGCGGCCAGGGCCAGACTCAGACCGCTGCCGAGCGCATACCCGGTGATCGCGGCGACGGTCGGCTTCGGAATGGCGGCCACGGCGTCGATGGCGTCGCGCCGCACCCGGTCGGCGGTCTCGGCCTCGGCACGGGAGAGGGTGCGCAACTCCGGGACGTCGTCGCCGGCGGAGAGGATGTCGTGGCCGCCGAAGATGATGACGGCGGCGATGTCGCTGCGGGCGGCCACGTCGGCGGCGGCGGCCGCCAGTTCGCGGAAGGCCTGGCGGGTCAGCGCGTTGGTCGGCTCCCGCGTCAGCAGCAGCGTGCCCACCCCGGGGTGTTGGTCCTGGGTGTGGATGCTGACGAACTCGCGCATGCTCAGAGGTCGTAACCCTGAGGGGCACGCCGATTGCGGGCCGCGTTGTAGCGGTCGCTGTCGAAGAACTCGATCTCCCAGTTGCCGTTGTGCACGGCGAGATTGGGCTGGACGACGACGATCTGACGTTCGACCGAAAGCACCTCGCCCACTGTGTGCCCCGCCAGCGAGTCCAGCTGCGTCCATGTCGGGGGCAACAGGAACGAGCGGCCCTCGGCGAAGTCGTCAATGGCCTCGGCCGGACTCGTCCAGGCCGCATGATCGGATTCGGTGTTCTCGCCGTCGGCACACTGGCCCTCCGGCAGCGCCCCGACGAAGAAGAAGGTGTCGTAGCGGCGGGTACGTTCCTCCTCCGGGGTGACCCAGTTGGCCCACGGCCGCAGCAGGTCGGCGCGCAGCACCAGGTTCTCCCGGCGCAGGAAGTCGGCGAACGACAGGCTGCTGTCGGCCAGCGCCGCGCGCGCAGGGTGGTACACCGACGCATCGGCCACGATGCCGTCCGGATCGTCGGCCGGGCCGGCGAACAGCACCCCGGACTCCTCGAACGTCTCCCGCGCCGCCGCGCAGACCAGTGCCTCGGCCAGATCCGGCGCGATGCCGAAGCGCTCGGCCCACCACCCGGGTTCCGGCCCGTACCAGGCGATGTCGGCGTTGCGGTCGCGGTCGTCGACGCCACCGCCGGGGAACACCATCACGCCCGCGGCGAATTCCATGGCGCTGTGGCGGCGCATCAGGAACACCGAGATGCCCTCGGCGGTGTCGCGGACCAGCATCACGGTGGCGGCCGGCCGGACCGGCAGCGGACTCAGATCGTCACTCACAAGCGCCTCCTGTGGGCCGCCCGGCTGCGCACCCGGCGCGCGAAGTACCGCCCGTCGATGTCGTCGAGGGCGATGGACTGCCCGAACGCCTTGGACAGGTTCTCGGAGGTCAAGGCATCCCGTGCAGCAGTCCCGCCGCGACCACCTCGCCCTCCGACAGGATCAGGCAGTGGCTGAAGCCCGGTCGGTATCTCCTCGACATGGTGGGTCACCAGCACCAGCGCCGGGGAGTCGGGGTCGGCGGCCAGATCGGCCAGGCGGGCGACGAGTTCCTCGCGGCCTCCGAGGTCCAGGCCCGCGGCCGGCTCGTCGAGCAACAGCAGTTCCGGATCGGTCATCAGCGACCGCGCGATCAGCACTCGTTTGCGTTCACCCTCCGACAAGGTGCCGTAGGTGCGCTCGGCCAGGTGCTCGCCACCGACACTCTCCAGCGTGTCGAGCGCCCGGGCGTAGTCGACGTCGTCGTAGCGCTCCCGCCAGCGCCCGAGCACGGCGTAACCGGCCGAGACCACCAGATCGCGCACCACTTCGTCGTCGGGAACTCGTTGCGACAGCGCTGAACTGCTCAGACCCACCCGCTGCCGCAACTCGGCCATGTCGGTGCGGCCGAGCCGCTCACCGAGTACGTACGCGGTTCCCGACGACGGGTGCTCCATGGCCGCCGCGATGCGCAGCAGCGAGGTCTTGCCGGCGCCGTTGGGCCCGATCACCACCCAGCGCTCGTCGAGCTCGACCTGCCAGGTGACGGGCCCGACCAGCACCCGGCCGCCGCGACGCAGCGAGACTTTCCGAAAGTCGATCAGCAGGTCGGGGTCGACCGCGTCGGGGGCGTCGGACACTGCACCATCGTGCCGCATTG
Source organism: uncultured Actinomycetota bacterium (assembly GCA_963753095.1). Lineage (GTDB taxonomy): Bacteria > Actinomycetota > Actinomycetes > Mycobacteriales > Mycobacteriaceae > Mycobacterium. Next base: position 82,746 of record CAVWBC010000013.1, on the reverse strand, counting down.
GGGTTGCGACGGGCGTTCGGGGTCCGTGCTGATCCGGCGGGAGTCCACGATGCGCGCCCAGCCGCTGCGGGCCAGCACCGGCTGCGGTGTCAGCCGCAACACCAACTGCACCAGTGGCCCGATGCCGAACGCGTAGACCACCGTCCCGAGCCCGACGCTGCCGCCGAGCAGCCAGCCCGCCGTCAGCACCGTGGCCTCGATGGCGGTCCGCACCAGCCGCACCGAAAACCCGGTGCGGGCAACAAGTCCCGTCATCAGCCCGTCGCGCGGGCCGGGTCCTAGCCCCGCACCCACGTACAGGACTGTGGCCACGGCGTTGAGCAGCACCGCGGCGACCATCATCGCGACGCGCACCGGCGTCGAGGTGGGGGCGTTGAGCACCGTCAGGCCGGCGTCCACGGTCACCGCGACGACGACGACGTTGGCGACGGTGCCGACGCCGGGGCGGTTGCGCAACGGGATCCAGGCCAGCAGGACGACGGCCCCGACGACGGCCGAGGCCATTCCGATGGTCATCGGGGTGTGCTTCGTCAGGCCCTGGTGGAAGACGTCCCAGGGGTCCAGCCCCAGGCCGGCGCGCACCATCATCGCCATCGAGAAGCCGTAGCAGCACAGCCCGACCAGCAGAACGGCCCCTCGGAGCGCGACCGTCACGGCAGTTCGGCGAACCGGACCCGGATCGCGTCCAGGTCGCCGCGAATACGGCGCAGATCGGCGTCGTCGTGCTCGCGTTGGGCCGGGTAGGGGCCCAACCGGGGGTCGAGCAGCGCCTCGAGTCGCTCGGCGACCCGCGAATACCAGGTACTCATGGACTCGATGGTGCCCCGCTACTGGCTTGCCATTCAATAGCCAGTTGGCCCATACTGGCTCGTTAATGACGACCTTCGCGGCTAGGTAGAGCGCTCGATTCGGAGCCAGTGGCCCGGGAGTTGGGCAACTGGCGCACATCCAGTCGCAGCGGCCCGACCTACCAGGCCCTGGCCGACGGCCTGCGGATGCTGATCGTCGACGGGCGGCTTCCGGTCGGCGCTCGGCTGCCCAGCGAGCGCGCCCTGGCCGATGCCCTGCACGTGTCGCGGACCACCGTCACCGCCGCCTACACCGAACTGCGCGACGGCGGCTATCTGCACGCCCGCCGCGGCGCCCGCAGCACCATCGCGCTGCCACAGTCCCCCGCGGGCCGGGTCGCCGACTCGCCGACGCCGATCAACCTGGCCGTCGCATCGCTGGCCGCACCGGCGAGCGCGGTGCAGGAGGCCTTCGTCGAAGCCACCCGCCGGTCCGCGGCGCACCTGCAGCAGACCGGCCACGACTTGCGGGGGGTATTGGCGCTGCGGACGGTGATCGCCGAACGGTATTGCGCCAGAGGCCTTCCCACGAACCCCGACCAGATCATGATCACCAGCGGCGCCCAGCATGCGATCGGGCTCATCCTGTCCACCTACGTGCAGTCCGGCGACCGCGTCCTCGTCGAGCAACCCACCTATCACGGCGCGCTGACCGCGATCGCCGCTTCGGGCGCGCGACCCGTGCCGGTGCCGCTGACCGACACCGGCTGGGATCTGGACGCGCTGCACGCCGCCGTGCGCCAACTCTCGCCGAGCCTGTCCTATCTGGTGCCGGACAACCAGAACCCGACCGGGTTGACGATGCCGCGAAGTCCAGACGAAAGCGGTTGGCGGGCATCATTTCCGAGACCCGCATGCGGACCGTGATCGACGAGACCATGACCGATGTCTGGCTGGACGAGCCCGCGCCCGCGCCGATGGCCGCGTCGATGACCGCGCGCCACGACCTGGTGCTCACCGTCGGTTCGATGTCGAAGTCCTTCTGGGCCGGCCTGCGGATCGGCTGGATCCGGGCCGAGCCCAGCACGCTGGCCACCATCCGCGCCGTCCGCCCGGCGATCGACCTGGGCACCTCGGTGATCGAACAACTCGCTGCCGCAGTGCTTCTCGAGCACCGGGTCGGTGACGTGTTGCCCGAACGCCGCGACATCCTGCGCGCCCGCCGCAGGTTGCTGCTGGATCTGCTCGACCGCCACCTGCCCGACTGGCGTCCGCTGCCGGGCGGCGGCGGAATGTCGATGTGGATCCGGCTGCCGGCGCCGGTCAGCTCGGCGCTGTGCGCGTCGGCGTCGCGGCTGGGCATGGAGCTGCCACCCGGGCCCCGATTCGGCGTCGACGGAACGCTGGAGCGGTTCATCCGGGTGCCCTACACACTTGCCCGAGGAGCAACTCACCGAAGCCGTCGAACTGCTCGGCCATGCCTGGCGCAGCGTCACCGGTTCGGCGGCACCCGATTCCGATGCGGTGGTGGTCTAGGCGCCTACTCGGGCGGGATGTCGACGCGCCGCACCACCCCGTCGACGGCGTCGGCGGCCTCGATCTCGGCACGGGTCACCCCGAGGATGAACAGCACGGTGTCCAGGTACGGGTGGCTCAGCGAGGCGTCGGCTACCTCCCGCAGCGCGGGCTTGGCGTTGAACGCCACGCCCAGGCCCGCGGCGTTGAGCATGTCGATGTCGTTCGCGCCGTCGCCGACTGCCACGGTCTGCTCCATCGGAACCCCGGCCTGCTGGGCGAAGTCGCGCAGCGCCTTGGCCTTGCCGGCGCGGTCGATCACCGGTCCGATCACCCGCCCGGTGAGCTTGCCGTCGACGATCTCGAGTTCGTTGGCGGCCACGAAGTCCAGCATCAGCTCGTGGGCCAGCGGGTCGATGACCTGACGGAAGCCGCCGGACACCACGCCGCAGTGAAAGCCCAAGCCGGCGCAGCGTGCGGATCGTCGTGCGCGCCCCCGGAGTCAGCTCGATCTCCTCGGCGACCTCGTCGAGCACCTCGGCGGGCAGCCCGGCCAGGGTGGCGACCCGCTGGTGCAGCGACTCGGCGAAGTCGAGCTCGCCGCGCATCGCCGCCTCGGTGATGGCCGCGACCGCATCCAGCGCCCCGGCCCGCGCGGCCAGCATCTCGATGACCTCGCCCTGGATCAGGGTGGAGTCCACGTCGAAGACGATCAGGCGCTTGGCCCGCCGCTCCAGGCTGTACTTCTCCACGGCGATGTCCACGCTCTGTTCGGCGGCCACCCGGGCGAGGCTGGTCTGCAACTCGCCGCCGACGCCGGGCGGCACCGACACCCGCAGCTCCAGGCCGGTCACCGGGTAGTCGGACACCCCGCGGATGAAGTCGATGTTGACGCCGAGGGCGGCAGCGGCGCGGGCCACCGCGCCGAAGGCGGCGGCCGTGATCGGACGCCCGAGCACGACGATCGTGTGCGTCGACGGCTCCCGGATGATCGCCATGTCGTCGCTGCCCTCGATGGTGACGTCCAGGCCGACCCGGTGGATGGCCTCGGTGACGTCCTCGTGAAGGGGCTTGCCATCGGCGACGTCGGCGCTGCCCGACACCAACACGCCCAGTGTCAGCCGGCCGCGGATGACGACCTGTTCGACGTTGAGCAGGTCCACGTCGTGCCGGGAGAGCACTTCGAACAACGCCGAGGTCACCCCTGGCTGGTCGACTCCGGTGACGGTGATCAACACCGACACCTTGTGCATGCTCATCCCGTGACGGGCGTGCTGTCCGGACTAGGTGCGGACGTTCTCGTCCAGGCGTGTGACGTCGCCGTCCGACGGCCCGTGCGCGCGACCGACGTGCGCCTCGGCGCGCATCCGGTCGATCATGTGCGGGTAGTGCAGCTCGAAGGCCGGGCGCTCCGAACGGATCCGGGGCAGCTCGGTGAAGTTGTGCCGCGGCGGCGGGCAGGACGTCGCCCACTCCAGGGAGTTGCCGTAGCCCCACGGGTCGTCGACGGTGACGACCTCGCCGTAGCGCCAGCTCTTGAACACGTTCCAGGCGAACGGGATCACCGAGACACCGAGGATGAACGCGCCGATGGTCGAGACGATGTTCAGCGTGGTGAACCCGTCGGTGGGCAGGTAGTCGGCGTAGCGGCGCGGCATGCCCTCGTCACCGACCCAGTGCTGCACCAGGAAGGTGGTGTGGAAGCCGATGAAGGTCAGCCAGAAGTGCAGCTTGCCCAGCCGCTCGTCGAGCAGCCGGCCGGTCATCTTCGGGAACCAGAAGTAGATGCCGGCGTAGGTGGCGAACACGATGGTGCCGAACAGCACGTAGTGGAAGTGCGCCACCACGAAGTAGGTGTCGCTGACGTGGAAGTCCAGCGGCGGGCTGGCCAGCAGCACGCCCGACAGGCCACCGAGCAGGAAGGTCACCAGGAAGCCGATCGAGAACAGCATCGGCGTCTCGAAGGTCAGCCGGCCCTTCCACATGGTGCCGATCCAGTTGAAGAACTTGATGCCGGTGGGCACCGCGATCAGGAACGTCATGAACGAGAAGAACGGCAGCAGAACCGCCCCGGTGACGTACATGTGGTGCGCCCACACCGCCACCGACAGCGCGGCGATGCTGATCGTGGCGTACACCAGGGTGGTGTAGCCGAAGACCGGCTTGCGCGAGAACACCGGGAAGATCTCGGTGACGATGCCGAAGAACGGCAGCGCGATGATGTACACCTCGGGGTGGCCGAAGAACCAGAACAGGTGCTGGTAGAGCGTCATGCCGCCGTTGGACGGGTCGTAGATGTGCGCACCGAGGTGTCGGTCGGCGGCCAGGCCGAACAGCGCCGCGGTCAGCAGCGGGAACACCAGCAGCACCAGGATCGAGGTGACGAAGATGTTCCAGGTGAAGATCGGCATCCGGAACATCGTCATGCCGGGGCAGCGCATGCAGACCACGGTGGTGATCATGTTGACCGCACCCAGGATGGTGCCCAGACCGCCGACGGCGATACCGAGGATCCAGAGGTCGCCACCGGCGCCCGGGGTGTGGATGGCGTCCGACAGTGGGGTGTAGGCCGTCCAGCCGAAGTCGGCCGCGCCACCGGGGGTGATGAACCCGCCCAGGGCGATCAGCGCACCGAACACGAACAGCCAGAACGACAGCGCGTTCAACCGCGGGAACGCGACGTCGGGAGCGCCGATCTGCAGCGGGAGCACCAGGTTGGCGAACCCGAACACGATCGGCGTCGCGTAGAACAGCAGCATCGCCGTGCCGTGCATGGTGAACAGCTGGTTGTACTGCTCGTTGGACAGGAACTGCAGGCCGGGCACCGCGAGTTCGGCGCGCATGAACAGCGCCATCAGGCCGCCGACGAAGAAGAAGATGAAGCACGCGACGCAGTACATGATGCCGATCAGCTTGTGATCGGTGGTCGTGATCATCTTGTAGATCAGGTTGCCCTTGGGCCCGATCCGAGCCGGAAACGGCCGACTGACCTCGAGATCTTCGCGCGAAGGAACTACGGCAGTCAAAAGTCCTCCAAAATCAAATCAGCACCCGAGAACGTGACACTGATCCTAACCTCACGGCGGCCCCAACGGGGGACGGGTCCTACATTCCGTCGTAATTGCGTCATCGGTTCTGTCCGCCGCAGCTCAGCGGGTCGATACGGCGCGGATGTTAACGTCGGCGGCGTGCGGTTCCGCGGGGTTCGTCCGGGTGTTGTGATGGCCGCTGCGGCGGCGCTGTGCGCCGTCGGCCATGACGCTCACCAGCGGCTGCTCAGGTCGCACCGAGCCCCCGCAATCGGGCGCCACCGCCAGCCCGGTCACGAGCACCACGAAGATCGCGGGTGCCGGAGTGCTGGGCAACCAGCGGCGCCCGGACGAGTCGTGCGCGCCGGAACCCGCCCGGCTCGACCCGGTGCCGCCGGGCCCGGTCGAGCACGCCGCCGGACAGACCGCTGTGGTGGCCGATCCGCAGCGCATCGTCGTGCTCGCCGGCGACGAGCTCGACGCGCTGTGCGCGCTCGGGCCTGCAGAACCGCATCGTTGCCGCCGCGGTTGCCGAACGGGGCGACCGGACAGCCGTCGTATCTGGGCACCGCGTGCACGACGTGGCGGGCGCCGGCACCCGCAGCGATCCCGACCTGGCGGCCGTGGCGGCCGCCAAGCCGGATCTGATCCTGGGCTCGCAGGCGCTGACGCCGCAGGACTATCCCGCCCTGTCGGCGATCGCCCCGACGGTGTTCACCGATGCGCCGGGCGCCAAGTGGCAGGACAACCTGCGGGTGATCGGCGCGGCGACCGGCCGCGGCCGAGGCGGCGGGTGAGCTGCTCGCCGACTTCAGCGAACGGGCGCGCCAGACCGGCGCCACCACCGACGCCCCGCATTTCCAGGCCTCGATCGTCCAGTTCACCGATACCACGATGCGGGTGTACGGCGCCGCCAACTTCCCCGCCAGCGTGCTGGCCGACGCCGGTGTGGATCGCCCTGCGGCACAACGGTTTACCGACAAGCCCTACCTCGAGGTCGGCATCTCCGCCGCCGACCTGGACCGCTCCCCCGACCTCTCCGCCGCCGACGGTGACATCGTCTACCTGTCGTTCGCGTCGCCCGCCGCCAAGGACCGGGCACCCGCGGTTCTGGAGAGCGCCGCGCTGGCGCAAGCTGTCGGCCACCCGGGACAACCGGGTCTTCATCGTCAACAACGAGGTCTGGCAGACCGGGCAGGGCATCGTCGCCGCCCGCGGCATCCTCGACGACCTGCGCTGGCTCAACGCACCGATCAACTAGCGAAAGCGCCGCCATGAAACTCGCACTCAAACTCGTGGTCGTGCTCACGACCATTGCGGTCGCCGTGATCGCCGGTGCGCTGGCCGCCATCCGCTGGCAGATCGAGCCGGCCCTGACGGGGGTCCGCAAACTCAACCGCCTGCTCACCAACCGGGGCGCACTTCGCGCCGCGGGCACCGACTCGAGCGGGACGGCCGTCGTCGTGCACATCGGCCGGCGAAGCGGTCGAACATTTCGGACCCCCGTCCATCTCGACCGGGTCGGCGACAGCTTCGTCATCGCCCTGGCCTACGGCGCCAACGCCGACTGGGTACGAAACGTGCTGGCGAACGGAGGAGCCGTGATCGGACTCCGCGGACGGACGTACCTCACCGACGAATCCGGCCGTCCTGCCCAGCGACGAGGTCCTCGCGCAACTACCGCCCCGCCAGCAACGTGCGATCACGCTGTTCGGGGTACCGAAGTGCCTGCGGCTCGACATCGTCGGCGACTGACCCCGGTGTAGCGTCACGCCCTGTGTTCCACGTGCTGACGATCACCTATGAGAAGCCGCTCGACGTCGTCGACCGAACCCGTCCCGCCCACCTCGCATTCCTCGACGACGAGGTCGCCGCCGGGCGCCTCCTGCTCGCGGGACGACTGGAGTCCGGGGCCGGCGGGGTGCTGATCACCGGCGACATCAGCACCGAAGACGCGCAGAGCATCATCGACCGCGACCCCTACACACTCGCCGGTGTCGTCAGCTACCAGCGGATGTCCTTCAACGGCGGGGTCCGCGCCCCCGGACTGTGAATCTTCTCCGATCGGGATTAGCGAGCGGCCCGACCGGGTTATCCGGCTATGAGTCGCGACGTTCGCGACAAAACCTCGCACTCCTGAATCTCAGCTAGTGCTGCCCGAACCGAAGGACGCCCCACACCCATGAGCACCGTCACCGCCTACGCAGCGACCTCGGCCACCGAACCGCTGACCAAGACCACGATCGACCGCCGCGAGGTCGGCCCGCACGACGTCGAGTTCGACATTCACTTCGCCGGGATCTGCCACTCCGACATCCACACCGTGCGCGCCGAGTGGGGCCAGCCGCGCTACCCGGTGGTGCCGGGACACGAGATCGCCGGGGTGGTCACCGCCGTCGGATCCGAGGTCACCAAGCACAAGGTCGGTGACCGCGTGGGCGTCGGCTGTTTCGTCGACTCCTGCCGCGAGTGCCGCAACTGTAAGGCCGGGCTCGAGCAGTACTGCACCGGCGGCGGAAACGTCGGCACCTACAACGCGATCGGCCGGGACGGCCAACCGACCTACGGCGGGTACAGCGGCAGCATCGTCGTCGACGAGAACTATGTGCTGCGCATCCCGGACGGGCTCGGGCTTGGACGCCGCCGCACCGCTGCTGTGCGCCGGAATCACGACATACTCGCCGCTGCGGCACTGGAATGCCGGGCCCGGCAAGCGAGTTGCCGTTGTCGGCCTCGGCGGGCTGGGCCACATGGCGGTCAAGCTCGGCGTCGGCGATGGGTGCCGAGGTGACGGTGTTGTCGCAGTCGCCTGAAGAAGATCGAGGACGGGCTGCGGCTGGGCGCGACCACTACTACGCCACCGGCGACAAGGAGACGTTCAAGAACCTGCGCAACTCGTTCGACCTGATCCTCAACACCGTCTCCGCGGATCTGGACCTGCGGCGGTTCCTCGGCCTGCTCGACTCTCGACGGCACGTTCGTCGAGCTGGGCCTGCCCGAGAACCCGCTGAGGTCCCGTGCGTTCGCCGTGATCGGCGTTGCGCCGCAACCTGTCCGGGTCGGCCATCGGCGGCATCGCGCGAGACCCAGGAGATGCTGGACTTCTGCGCCGAGCACAACGTCGCCCCGGAGATCGAGGTGATCGAGCCGGACTACATCAACGAGGCGTTCGACCGAGTGGTGGCCAGTGACGTCCGCTACCGGTTCGTGATCGACACGGCGTCGCTTCGCGGCCTAATTTCTCGAGTGCTTCCAACGTCGATGCCGGCCAGCGGCCAGCCGGCGGCCGCCAACTTGGCGGCGACGCGCTGGATGTTCTCCGGACCGGCGTCATGGTGTGCCACGCCCTCGATGAACGAGACGATCTCGTCGTGGTCGATCTCGTGGCCCGCGGGCGCCTTGGCCTCTGCCTCGGCGATCTCGCGCACCACTTCCTTGACCTGATCCTCGCTCAGCGGGGTGTTGCGGAGCAACGCCAGCAGTGGCACCCGGTCCGGGCCGGGCACCCCGCGGGGTAGCCGGCACGCAGCCAGTTGACGACCTTCTGGACGAGCGAGGGCGCAGTCACGCTGCTCAGTGTCGCGGTCGCGGGCGCGCCAGCGCCACTACCGGCCGCACAGTTCGTCGCTGGTTCACCGCCTGTTCACCGCATAGCCTGGCGCAATGAAGCTGACGTTGATGCGCGGTGCTGGGACTGCTCTGGCCGCACTGACGGCGGTGAGCTGCTCGCCGTCCGGCGGCCCACCGCGAAGGCCGTCGGCGCACTTCCCGCCGGCCAGATCGTGTTCATGGTCGAGCTCGGGCGGCGGCCTGGTGCCGCCGGTCGTGTACGCGCTGGACTCCCCGTCGCTGGTCGATCTACGGGGACGGCCGGATCCTGTCGGCGGTCAATCGCGACGACATCCGGGCCGTTCCGGCCCGGTATCGGATCGCGCGGGTCGACCCGATTGCCGTGGCATCGTTCGTCTCGGAGACCGAGGGCAGCGGGATCATCAGCCCCGACAAGGACTTCGGTATGCCGGGCGTCACCGATATGGACAGCACCACGGTGCTGGTGCACGGCGAGAACGGTCAGCCAAGGTCAGTGTCTACGCCTTCCACGACGAGTTCGACTGACCACGTCACGCCCCGGCAGCAGCGGCGCGGGAATCGCTGCGGCAGGTGATCGACACCGCGACCAACCTGGCCGCCGGCGCCGTCCGGCCCCGTACACACCGGACAGGTCGTCGTCTACGACCTCGGACCGAACACGGCGAACCCCGCCACCACTGCCTGGCCCGGCCCGGCGCCGGCAGGCTTCCTGGCGCCGAGCACCCGGTACCATTCCGTGGGGTGCGGATACCTCACCGGCGCGCCGGCCGCGGCCGCATACGGCGCTGCGCTGGACAACCCCGGTGCGCTGTGGCTGGTCGACGGCGCCACCCGCGTCCTGGCCGTCAATCCCCTGCCGGTGGGCGATGCGTGCCCATGACGAATCTCCCCGAGCACCGGCGTGCCGGGGACCAGCCGTCCTGTGGGTGTTGGCTGCCGCCGGCTATCTGGTGCTCGAAGCAATCGCCGCGGCCGGGTTTCAGCCGTCATACAGTTACCCGGGCAACTACATCAGCGACCTGGGGGCCACCTCCCAAGTGCTGATCGGGGGCCGAATGAGTGGCTCCCCGCGCGCGTCTGTGATGCATGCCGCGTTCTTCCTGCAGGGCGCTCTGTTTCTCTTGGGAGCGTTGCTGATCATCGGCGTCCCCCGAAGTCGAAGAGCGCGAGTGTTCTTGGGCTTTGTTGCGGCGAATGCGTTGGGCAACATCATCATCGGGGCGGTGCACAGCGGAAGGGTGCACGTCATCGGCGCCGCGATGGCGATCGTCGGCGGCAACGCCGCCATCCTGGCGGGGTCCGCGGTCATCGGAACACTTGGTCAGCCACGTTGGTATCGCCGCATCTCCTCAGTCCTTGCGGTCGTTGGCTTTCTGAGCCTCGCCATGTTGATGGTGAACTCGGCGACCGGCACACGACATCTGCTGCCCAACGGCGCATGGGAGCGCGGCAGCGTGTACTCGATCACGACATGGCAATTGCTGACAGCCGCGATCCTGCTGACGGCGCAGCACCAGCGGCCGCGAGACTGAGGCCGGCCCTAAAAGTCCCAGTCGTCGTCTTCGGTGTTGACGGCCTTGCCGATCACGTACGAGCTGCCCGACCCGGAGAAGAAGTCGTGGTTCTCGTCGGCGTTCGGTGACAGCGCCGACAGGATCGCCGGGTTGACGTCGGTCTCGTCGCGCGGGAACAGGGCCTCGTAGCCGAGGTTCATCAACGCCTTGTTGGCGTTGTAGCGCAGGAACTTCTTGACGTCCTCGCTCAGGCCGACGTCGTCGTAGAGGTCCTGGGTGTACTCGACCTCGTTGTCGTACAGCTCGAAAAGCAGCTCGTAGGTGTAGTCCTTGAGCTCCTGGCGCTTGGACTCGTCCTCGAGCGCCAGGCCCTTCTGGTACTTGTAGCCGATGTAGTAGCCGTGCACGGCCTCGTCGCGGATGATCAGCCGGATCACGTCGGCGGTGTTGGTCAGCTTGGCCCGGCTCGACCAGTACATCGGCAGGTAGAAGCCGGAGTAGAACAGGAAGCTCTCCAGCAGCGTGGAGGCGACCTTGCGCTTCAGCGGCTCGTCACCGCGGTAGTACTGCATGACGATCTCGGCCTTGCGCTGCAGGTTGGGGTTCTCCTCCGACCAGCGGAACGCATCGTCGATGTCGTTGGTGGAGCACAGCGTCGAGAAGATGGAGCTGTAGCTCTTGGCGTGCACCGACTCCATGAACGCGATGTTGGTGTACACCGCCTGCTCGTGCGGGGTCAGCGCGTCCGGGATCAGGCTCACCGCTCCGACCGTGCCCTGGATCGTGTCCAGCAGCGTCAGCCCGGTGAACACCCGCATCGTCAGCTGCTTCTCGGCGGCGGTCAGGGTGTTCCACGACGGGATGTCGTTGGACACCGGGACCTTCTCGGGCAACCAGAAGTTGCCGGTCAACCGGTCCCAGACTTCAGCGTCTTTGTCGTCCAGGACCCGGTTCCAGTTGATCGCGGATGCGCGGTCGATCAACTTCATGCCATCGCTCACCAGAACCCCACTTCACCACGGTGTATGCCGGATTTCCGGCTGACGACCAAACACTACCCCTGGTGTCCGACACGGCGGGGCAACACAACAAGTTGTGTTTGCGCCGGTGGCGAAGGCACAGGTCCGACGCGTGTCGCGTCCGAGCGTCGGCGTGTCGAATATCTCAGCTCACGGCGGCGGTTTTCAACCGCCCGCCCGACGCCTTCGACGCGGTTCCGCTGAACCGGTACTCCGAGCGCTTCAATGACCGCGTCGCCAACCAGTACTGCCACGTCATGCCGCTCCACAACGAGCGGTTCTTGCCGTGCTCGTCGAGGTACCAGCTGCTGCACCCGCCGGTGCTCCACACCGACCGCTCCAGGTTCTTCTGCAGTTCGGCGTTGAACTCGTCCTGGGCGGCACGGGTCGGGGCCAGCGCCGCCGCACCGGCCTTGTCGACGGCGCCGATGGCCTGTCCGACGTAGCGGATCTGCGACTCGATCATGAACACCACCGAGTTGTGCCCCAGCCCGGTGTTCGGGCCGAGCAGGAAGAACAGGTTCGGCACGTCGGCGACGGTGATGCCGCGATGGGCCTGCAGACCCTCGCGATTGAAGCGGTCCACCAGATCCTCGCCGCCCGGCCCCTTGATGTCGACGTAGGTGTAGGAGTCGGTGACGTGGAATCCCGTCGCGAACACGATCACGTCCACCGCGCGTTCGGTGCCGTCCGCCGTGACGATGCCGTGCGGGGTGATCCGCGCGATCCGGTCGGTCACCAGCTCGGTCTTGGGATCGGCGACGCCGCGGTAATAGGTGTCGGAGTTGAGGATTCGCTTGCACCCGGCCCGGTAGTTCGGCGTGAGCCGGCGGCGCAGTTCGCGGTCGCGGACGTGGCGGCGGATGTTCCACTTGCCCAGCATCTCGCCGATCCTGCAGCAGCGCGGGCTGCTGCGTCATCGCGAAGCCGACGCCCTCGTGCATCCAGTAGATGCCGGCCCGCAGCAGCGCGCGGGCGCCGGGCACGGTCGCGAAGATCTCGCGCAACCGCGGCGCGGATCGCGTTGTTGGGCCGCGGCATCACCCACGGCGGCGTGCGCTGGTAGAGCTGCAGCTGCGCCACCTGGCCGACGATCTCCGGCACGATCTGGATCGCGCTGGCGCCGGTGCCGATGACGGCGACCCGCTTGCCGGTCAGGTCGACGTCGTGGTCCCACTGCGCGGAGTGGAAGGCCGGCCCCTGGAAGTCGGCGAGCCCGTCGAAGTCCGGGATCGACGGGATGTGCAGCGCGCCGGCACCGGAGATCAGGAACTGCGCGACGAACTCCCGGCCGTCCTTGGTGAAGACGTGCCATCGGTACTCGGCGTCGTCCCAGTAGGCGTGGTCGACGTGGGCGTTGAACCGGATGTAGCGGCGCAGGCCGTACTTGTCGGTGACGCCCTTGAGGTAGTCGAAGATCTCCGGCTGGAACGACCACATGTAGCTCCAGTCCGGCTTCGGCTCGAACGAGAACGAGTACATGTGCGCCGGGATGTCGCAGGCGCAGCCGGGATAGGTGTTGTCGCGCCAGGTGCCGCCGACCTCGTCGGCCTTCTCCAGGATCAGGAAGTCGACGCCGCGCTCCTGGAGCTCGATCGCCATCCCGAGCCGGAGAACCCGGTCCCGATCACGAGTGCGCGGGTGTGGACCGGCGGGGCGGTGACTCAGGCTGGGTGTCGGTTCCGCAACGGTCATCCCACCAAAGTACCCGATACCGCCGGTATCGCTTCGGGGTCTTTCGGCCCCGGAATCAGGTGCCACTCAGCCGACGGCGGCGCGCCGCGGCACGGCCCGGTGAATGGGCCGGTTGGGGTCGAGGTCGATGCCGAGCAGTTCGGCGGTGCCGTTGATGGTGCCGAGCATGATCGTGGTCAGATGCTTGACGAACTCGTCGGACGGCATCCGGCGCGGGCTGTCCGGATTCGGGGCCGAGCCACCAGTCGGTGGCCGACGAGGCCGAACCGAAGGTGGCCGACGCCGCCAGCTCGAGGGCGGCCGGGTCGAGCTCCATCTCGCGCAGCTCGTGGTTGAACATCTCGGCCATCGCCATCGTGATGTCACGGCCCTCGTTGAGCGCGCGCACGGTCGACTCGGACTGCTCCGGGAAGCGGCCCTGCAGCATGAACCGCAGCACGTTGGGGTGCTGGTCGACGAGGTTGACGTACTCGGCGACGCTGCGCCGGATCACCTCGCGGGTCGAGTCCGTGGCGAAGTTGATGTTGGGGAAGATGGCCGCCCACAGCATGTCGCGCAGGCGCGCGCCGATGGCCTGGAACAGGTCGGACTTGTCGGTGAAATGCCGGTAGATCTTGGGCTTGGCGGTGCCCGCTTCCTCGGCGATCTCGCGCAGGCTGACCTCCGGTCCGCGCCGGTCGATGGCCCGGAACGCGGCGTCGACGATCTCGGCTCGCACCTTCTTACGATGTTCGCGCCAGCGTTCGCTGCGCGCGTCGACCTTGCCGGAGTCGCCTCCGGACCGAGGCCTGGTCACTCTGCGCACGTCAAGCACTGTACCCGCCCGGGTGTCGCTGACCTGCCCAGACTGCGCTCGCCGGGATTGGAGTCGCACGTCACCTTTTCGTCATCGGCGACCAATCGCGTTGGCTCCCAGGGCGGTATGCCGGCCCAGAACCGGTTCACGTCATTCCGACCGTCAACACCTGGCCCGATGTTCGATAGCATCAGGGCGTGACCGAGCGATTTGACCTGGTGGTGGCCGGTGGGGGGCCATCGGGATCAGCAGCCGCATGGCAGGCCGCCCAGATGGGCGCCCGCGTCGTGGTCCTGGACAAGGCCGAGTTCCCGCGCGACAAGCCGTGCGGCGACGGCCTGACCGCCCGCGCGGTGAGCTACCTGCAGAAGATGGGCCTGGCCCACGAGGTGGCCAAGTTCCACCGGATCAACCGGGTGACCGTGTTCAGCCCGTCGGCAGTGGGAGTTGTCCTTCCCGAAACGCCCCGGCATGCCCGACCACGGCCACACCGTCAGCCGCACCGAGCTGGACGCCCTGCTGCTCAAGCACGCCGAGTCCGCCGGCGCGGTGGTGCGCCAGTCGGCCGAGGTGTCGGGTCCCGATCTCGACGAGCGGGGCCGGGTTATCGGCGTCACGCTCAAGAGCGGTGAGAAGGTCTACGGCGACGCCGTCATCGCCGCCGACGGGGCCTACTCCCCCATCAAGCGGGCGCTGAAGATCGACTCGGAGTACAACGGCTACTCCGCGATCGCGATCCGCTCGGAGATGCATGCCAACCGCCCGGATTCCGACAGCTTGGACATCTACCTGAAGCTGGCGTTCCAGGGCGACCAGCTGCCCGGCTACGGCTGGGTGTTCCCGATGGGCGGCGGCCGGTTCAACATCGGCCTGGGCTATGTCAACAGCTACAAGAACTGGCAGTCCATCAACGCCACCCAGTTCCTCGGCGAGTTCCTGCGCACGCTGCCCCCCGAGTGGGAACTGCCGGCGATCGAGGAGCTGAAGAAGAACAAGAGCGTGCGGGCCTGGCGGCTGCCGATGGGTTTCACCGCCTGGCCGCCGTGGCGTCCGGGTGTGCTGTTCACCGGCGACTCGCTGGGCGCGGGCAAGCCGGCCTCGGGTGCCGGGATCTCCAAGGCTCTGGAGTCCGGACTGGCGGCCGGCGAGTGCGCCATCGCGGCGCTGGAGAACGGCGGACCCGACGACTTCACCAACTACGCCCTGCGGATGGAAGCGGCGTGGGGCAAGGAGTACCGCCGCGGCCGCTACATGCACAAGCTGATCGGCCAGCCCGCCTCGCCAACGCCGGCATCAAGCTCATCGACAACGCCCGCTTCCGCGACGCCCTGCTCAAGTCGCATGTACAAGAAAGCCCAAGGCCCGCAACACAAATTGAAGTAGGCGCGATCCCATGCTCGACGACGGTGCCCGGATCGGGGTTGACGCGTCGCGACAGCTCAGGGACCTCGGCACCGTCACGATGACAGCGGGCCTTACCGACGATGAGCTGGCGTGCGTCGAGGATGAGTTCGGTTTCGAGTTCGGAGACGACCATTGGTCTTTTCTGTCCTGTGGTCTGCCGATTGGGGATTCGTGGCCCGATTGGCGGGACGCACCGCGCCGGAGCCTGCAACAGCGATTACAGCTGCCCGTCGAGGGAGTCTTGTTCGCTGTCGAGTGGCGGGGCTTCTGGGGCGCCGACTGGGGCGTCCGCCCGGCTCGGATGAAGGACGCTTTGCGCACCGCGAAATACCAGCTGGCGCGGGTGCCGCGGCTGGTGCCAGTGCATTCGAATTGCTACCTTCCCGCTGGCCGCGGCAGCCATGGCAACCCCGTGCTGTCGGTGTATCAGGCCGACGTAGACCTGCTGCAGCACTGACCTTTTCACCTATATCGAGCGCGAGTTCGGGCACGCCGAGCCCGACCCGTCGCAGCTGCCGACGTCGACGGTGCGGTTCTGGTCCGAGCTGATCGGCTGACCGCATGGCGTGCTAGTCGGTGGTGTCACCGACGGGCGCGCTGTCGAACCCGAGGGTGTAGGACGTCATCGACAGCGATCCGTAGGCGCAGCCGTGCTCCTGAAGACGGACGGCAACGGCGGGATCGTCGAGAACCTGCGCCCTGGCCACGTCGTCGAAGCGCTGCGCCCAGCCGAATGCCTTGTCTTCCAGTGCAGGGTCCATGGCGACCGAGGTTGTGCACCACGTTGCCGCTGCCCACGATCAGGACTCCGCGCTCGCGCAGCGGCACCAGCTTGGCGCCCAGTTCCAGGTGGTAATCCAGTGGTTTGTAGGCGTTGATCGAAAGTTGCACCACCGGCACCGAGCAGTCCGGGAAGGCGTGCGCCAGCACCGACCAGGTGCCGTGGTCGATGCCCCAGCTGTCGAGGTCGGCTCCCACCCAGGTCGGCTGAACCACCTCGCGGCGAGATCCGGCAGCCCCGGCGCCGGGCCATCGCGGTGACGGCCGTGGCGTTGATGTACCAGTGCGCGCTGATCGCGAGGATGGCCCGCGGCCTCCCGAACGACCCGAGCACCGACCTGCCGAAATCACGCCATGCCGCGGTGTAGCGGTTGGCTCCAGCGCGTTCGTATCCTCGAGTGTGCGCTCTCATACGCCGCACACGGCGTGTCGAGTTCGAAACCGCACACTCGGCGTCCTGGATGGTGGCGAAGCGAACTCCCCTACAGCATGCAGGACACGCAACCCTCCACCTCGGTGCCCTCCAGCGCCATCTGGCGCAGCCGGATGTAGTACAGCGTCTTGATTCCCTTGCGCCAGGCGTAGATCTGGGCCTTGTTGACGTCCCGGGTGGTGGCGGTGTCCTTGAAGAACAGCGTCAGGCTCAGCCCCTGGTCCACGTGCTGGGTCGCCGCGGCGTAGGTGTCGATGATCTTCTCGTAGCCGATCTCGTACGCGTCCTGGTAGTACTCCAGGTTGTCGTTGGTCATGTACGGCGCCGGGTAGTAGACGCGGCCGATCTTGCCTTCCTTGCGGATCTCGATCTTGCGACGCCACCGGGTGGATCGAACTGGTGGAGTGGTTGATGTAGGAGATCGACCCGGTCGGCGGCACCGCCTGCAGGTTCTGGTTGTAGATGCCGTTGGCCTGCACCGACTCCTTCAGCCGCAGCCAATCCTCCTGGTTCGGAACGCGAATGCCGGCTTTGGAGAACAGGGTGCGAACAGTGTCCGTTGCCGGCTCCCACACCTGTTCGGTGTACTTGTCGAAGAACTCACCGCTGGCGTACTTCGACTTCTCGAAGCCCTTAAACGTCGCGCCCGCGCTCGATGGCGAGCTTGTTCGACGCCCGCAGCGCGTGGTAGAGCACCGTGTAGAAGTAGATGTTGGTGAAGTCGATGCCCTCTTCGGAACCGTAGTGAATCCGTTCGCGGGCAAGGTATCCGTGCAGGTTCATCTGCCCGAGCCCGATGGCGTGAGCCTCGCTGTTGCCCTGCTCGATCGAGGGCACCGAGGTGATGTGGGTCTGGTCGCTGACCGCGGTCAGAGCGCGGATCGCCACCTCGATGGTCTGGCGCGAAATCCGGTGAGTCCATGGCCTTGGCGATGTTCAGCGATGCCAGGTTGCACGAGATGTCCTTGCCCACCTTGGCATACGACAGATCGTCGTTGAACAACGACGGCGTGGACACCTGCAGGATCTCCGAGCACAGGTTGCTGTGGGTGATCTTGCCGTCGATGGGGTTGGCCCGGTTCACCGTGTCCTCGTACATGATGTACGGGTAGCCCGACTCGAACTGCAGCTCGGCCAGCGTCTGGAAGAACTCGCGGGCCTTGATCTTGGTCTTGCGGATCCGCGCGTCGTCGACCATCTCGTAGTACTTCTCGGTGACCGAGATGTCGGCGAACGGCACACCGTAGACCCGCTCGACGTCGTACGGCGAGAACAGGTACATGTCCTCGTTCTTCTTTGCCAGCTCGAAGGTGATGTCCGGGATCACCACACCGAGGCTCAGCGTCTTGATCCGGATCTTCTCGTCGGCGTTCTCGCGCTTGGTGTCCAGGAACCGGTAGATGTCGGGATGGTGGGCGTGCAGGTACACCGCCCCCGCGCCCTGCCGCGCGCCGAGCTGGTTGGCGTAGGAGAACGAATCCTCCAGCAGCTTCATGATCGGGATGACGCCCGAGCTCTGGTTCTCGATGTTCTTGATCGGCGCGCCGTGCTCACGAATGTTGGTCAGCAGCAAGGCAACTCCGCCGCCGCGCTTGGACAGCTGCAGCGCCGAGTTGATCGAGCGGCCGATCGACTCCATGTTGTCCTCGATGCGCAGCAGGAAGCAGCTCACCGGCTCACCGCGCTGCTTCTTGCCCGAGTTGAGGAACGTCGGGGTGGCCGGCTGGAACCGGCCCTCGATGATCTCGTCGACGATGTGTTCGGCCAGCGCGGTGTCGCCGGCGGCCAACGTCAGCGCGACCATCAGACCCGGTCCTCGAACCGCTCCAGGTAGCGCTTCCCGTCGAAGGTCTTCAGCGTGTAGGAGGTGTAGTACTTGAACGCGCCCGAGGAACGTCGGGAACCGGAACTTCTTGGCGTACGCGCGATCCAGCAGCGACTTGACGAAGTTGCGCGAGTACTGGTCGAGAACCTCACGCTCGTAGTAGTTCTCGCGAACCAGGTAGTCGAGCTTCTCGTCCTGGTTGTGGAAGAAGACCGTGTTCTGGTTGACGTGCTCCAGGAAGTACTGGCGCGCGGCGAGCACGTCCTTGTCGAACTGAATCTTGCCGTCTGCGTCGTACAGATTCAGCATCGCGTTGAGCGCGTGGTAGTCCGTCTCCCCCGGCAACGCGTGGCGTCGTGGACGTTACAGGCTCTGCAGCTGTGACCGTTGGTGGCACGTGTCCTCGTCCTTCCAGAATTCAGCCAAGCCCGCGCGGACGGCTTCCACGTCCTCCGCGGTTCCCATGAGTTCGAATCGGTACAGATACGGCACCCCGCATTTGCGGGAGACGACATCGCCCGCATAGCAGTACTCGGCGCCGAAGTTGGTGTTGCCGGCCGCGATCACGCCACGGATCAGCGACCGGTTGTGCTCGTTGTTCAGAAATGCGATGACCTGCTTGGGCACGTAGCCCTTGGCGTCCGGGGTCGGGCCGTTGGCCTTGCCGCCGCCGTAGGTGGGCAGCAGCAATACGTATGGCTCGTCGACCTCGATGCGGCCGTGAAGGGGATCCGGATGGCGGGCAGGCCCAGCTTCTGCACGAAGCGGTGGGTGTTCTCCGAAACGCTGGAGAAGTACACCAGCCTGGGTCCGAATCCGGATTCATCACATGCTCCCTGCCCTGATCGCTAGACGCTGACTACGGCCGGCACAGCGCCGGCGGCGGCCGAGCGCCTTGATGCGATCGGGCCGGAACCCGGACCAGTGCTCGCTGCCGGCGACCACGACGGGCGCCTGCAGGTAACCCAGCGCCATCACGTAGTCGCGGGCCTCGGGCACCTCGGTGATGTCGACGATGTCGTAGGTCAGGCCCTGCTTTGTCCAGTGCCTTGTAGGTGGCGTTGCACTGCACGCAGGCGGGCTTGGTGTAGACGGTGATGGTCATCTGCGGTATGGCTCCTCAGCGAAACATAGAGATGAACTCGAGCAGACGGTCAAAGGACTGGACGGCTGTGCGCAGGCACTCGTAGACTTTCAGCGGCCTTCGGACCTCGGAATTCCGAGCCGGCGGAGCCGTCTCGACCGGCTTGGCGAGCCCGATTTCGGCGGCTCCGGCGGACCTGTGAACTCTCGTGGTCTGTCGGCCTGTCAGACACTACACCTAGTGGGTGACATCGAGAAGAGATACAACATGTTCTGAATAACAATTCTGAAATTCCCAGGTCGTAACCGCTCCATCGCCTTCCGCCCGGCGTGTCGCACGTCACAACACGCCGACGCGAGCCCGTCACGTCAGATCTATCAGCGGACACCGACAAGTCCGTCGCACCGCCAGGGCGACAGGCCCGCACAGCAATGCCGCCGGCGGGACGGCTGCGACCCGGCCGCGGCTGCCGGTCACAACTGGCGCTTCAGCTCACCTCGGCGGCGAGCTTGCCGACGGCTCGCGCACGCCTCGACCACCTCGGCGCTCTCCCGCGGATGCTTGCCGTCGAGGGTCGCCGTCGGCAGCGACAGCTTGATGGACTCGACCACCCGCGGCCCGGCGATCCCGAACGACTTGCGCGTCTCGTCGTGAGCCCACACCCCGCCGTACTGGCCGAGCGACGCCGCCGATGACCGCCAGCGGCTTGTCCTTCAACGCGCCGTTGCCGAACGGCCGCGACAGCCAGTCGATGGCGTTCTTCAGCACGCCGGGGATGCTGCCGTTGTATTCCGGGGTGACCACCAGGGCGGCATCGGCGTCAGCCGCCGCGGCCCGCAGCGCCGCCACGGCCGGCGGGCGCGTCGCTCGGTGTCGAGGTCCTCGTTGTAGAAGGGCAACTCGCCCAGCCCGTCGTAGACCGTCACGACGACGCCCTCGGGCGCCGACTCCGCCGCCAGCTCGGCCAGCTGCCGATTGACCGACGCCGGCCCGCAGGCTGCCCACCAACGCCAACACCTTGATATCCGCCATGTCTGACAGTTCCTTCCGTTGTGTTCCGGATCTTCGCACGAACGCAACCGGACCGTAGTCCGATTTATTTCCGGCTGAGCTAAAGTGGCAGAAGTGACGGCCATGGACGGGTTGGGCCGAGTCGGCGACCTGCCGGTGGCCGCACCGCAGGAGCGCGGCGACGCCGCGCGCAACCGGGTGCTGCTGCTCGACGCCGCCCGCAGCGCTGATCGCCGAACGCGGCGCCGACGCGGTCACCATGGACGACATCGCCGACGGCCGCCGGCGTCGGCAAGGGCACCGTGTTCCGCCGGTTCGGCAGCCGCGCCGGCCTGATGATGGTGCTGCTCGACGAAGACGAGCGCGCCCTCCAGCAAGCCTTCCTGTTCGGCCCGCCGCCGCTGGGCCCGGACGCACCGCCACTGGAGCGGCTGCTGGCCTTCGGCCGGGAACGGCTGCGGTTCGTCGACACCCACCGCGAGCTGCTCTCGGAGGCCAACCGCGATCCCGAGGCCCGCCACAGCGCGCCGTTCGCGGTGCTGCACACCCACGTGCGGGTGCTGCTCGAGGCCGCCGACAGCACCGGCGACCTCGACGCCCAGGCCGACGCGCTGCTGGCGCTGCTCGACGCCGACTACGTCACCCACCAGCTCGTCGATCGCGGCCGCACCCTCGACACGCTGGGCGACGCGTGGGAGAGCGTCGCGCGCAAGCTGTGCGGGACGGTGAGCGCAGCCGAGTCCCGCGACTGGGTCCTGCACGTCGACCTCGACCAGTTCCTGGCCTCCGTGGAATTGCGCCGCCACCCCGAGCTGGTCGGACTGCCGGTCATCGTCGGCGGCAACGGCGACCCGACCGAGCCGCGCAAGGTGGTGACGTGCGCTTCCTATGAGGCGCGCGAATTCGGCGTGCACGCCGGGATGCCGTTGCGCAGCGCCGCGCGCCGCTGCCCCGAGGCGACGTTCCTGCCCTCGGACCCGGCGGCCTACGACGAGGCCTCCGATCAGGTGATGGGAGTGCTGCGCGACCTCGGCCACCCCGTCGAGGTGTGGGGCTGGGACGAGGCCTACGTCGGTGCGCCGCGTGGCCGACCCCGTGGCGCTGGCCGAGACGATCCGCGCCGTAGATCGCCGCCGAGACCGGGCTGGCCTGTTCGGTGGGCATCAGCGACAACAAGCAGCGCGCCAAGGTCGCGACCGGGTTCGCCAAACCCGACGGCGTCTACACGCTCACCGACGCCAACTGGATGGACGTCATGGGCGAACGCCCGGTCGACGCCCTGTGGGGCGTCGGGCCGAAGACCGCCAAAAAGCTTGCCGCGCTGGGTATTACGACGGTATGGCAGCTGGCGCACACCGACGCCGAACAGCTCACCGCGACATTCGGCCCGCGAACCGGCCTGTGGCTGTTGCTGCTGGCCAAGGGCGGCGGAGACTCGACGGTCAGCGCGGAGCCGTGGATCCCACGCTCGCGCAGCCACGTGGTCACCTTCCCGCGCGACCTGACCGAGCGCGCCGAGATGGACGGCGCCGTCGTGAATCTGGCCCGCCAAGCGCTGGCCGACGTCGTGGCGCAGTCGCGGATCGTGACCCGGGTGGCGGTCACCGTGCGCACCAACACCTTCTACACCCGCACCAAGATCCGCAAGCTTGACCAGCCCAGCACCGACGCCGAGGTCATCTGCGCGGCCGCTCTGCGGCGTACTCGACCTGTTCGAACTCGACCGGCCGGTGCGCTGCTCGGGGTGCGGCTGGAACTCGCACCGCCGCAATGACATCGGGACTCGACTGTGGGGGCTACGCAGATGGGATCGAGGCGGTTTCAGGCCGGCGGCAACGGTCGGGCCCGCGGGGGCGCAACGCCCGGGTGAACACCACGTTGACGCGGGTCATCACCACGCTGTAGGGCCGCCACGCCAGCCGCTTGAACGCATACAGCGCGCGGATGTCGGCCGAGGTGTAAATCAGGAATCGGTTCTTGGCGATGCCCGCCAGGATCCTGTCGGCGACCTTCTCCGGCCGACACGGCGTGCCCGCTGAACAGGTCCGACCAGGCGCTGCACCTTCGGGTGATCGCGGTCCACGCCGGCGATGTGCACGGTGTCGACCAACGGCGTGTTGACCGCGCCGGGAACCACCACCGACACACCGATGTCGTGGCGGGCCAGATCGAACCGCAGCACCTCGGACAGACCGCGCAGCCCGAACTTGCTGGCGCTGTAGGCGGCGTGCCAGGGCAGGGCCACCAGGCCGGCGGCCGAGGAGACGTTGACCAGCTGACCACCCCGGCCGGCGGCGACCATCGGCGGCAGGAACGTCTCGATGACGTGGATGGGGCCCATCAGGTTGACGTCGATCATCGACCGCCAGTGCCGGTGGGTCAGGTGCTCGACGGTGCCCCACGCCGAGATGCCGGCGATGTTCATCACGATGTCCATCGCCGGGTGGCGGGTGTGGATGTCGGCGGCGAACGCGCGCCACCGCGTCGTAGTCGGAGATGTCCAGTGCGCGGTGTTCAGGCACGGCGGCGCCCAGTGCGCGGGCATCGGCGACGGTCTGCTCCAGCCCTTCGGGGTTGACGTCGGTGAGGTAGAGCTCAGCGCCCTCGCGAGCCAGGCGAAGTGCGGTGGCCCGGCCGATCCCGCTGGCCGCGCCGGTGACGAATCACCCTCTTGCCCGCGAAGCTGCGCCTGGCGGTCACGATACCGTCTGCTCAGCCGCCGATCCGTCCGCCCCACAGCGACCTGCAGCCACAGCTTCTCCAGGATCTGTACCGCGGCGTCCACGTCGCGGCCGGGGCCCAGGAAGGCCGACTCACCGGACAACGTGAACGCGGTGGTCGCCGCCAGCGTCCGGACCAAGCCGTGGATGTCGTCGGTGATCGGGTCGGCAGTCCCGTTCTGGATCTCGGCCTCGACGATGGGCACGATCTGGCGACGACGGCCGTCGTCGAAATGCCGTCGAGAATCTCCCGGATCTCGGCATCGGTGTGACGGGCGGTGTTGCAGGCCGACATCACCGGATCGTTGTGCGCGTAGACCGCCGCCGCGCTGCGCACCATCCGCTTGGCGAATTGCTGCCGGCGTCTCCTCCGGACCGCGTGGGGCGAACGAATGGGTCAGCTCCTCGAGTTCGTGTCCGGCTTCACCGATGATGTGCGCCAGCACGGCGTACTTCGAGTCGAAGTAGAAGTAGAAACCCGAACGGGCCACACCGGCCCGGTCGCTGATCATGCTGACCGAGAGCTCGGAGAAGGGTTTCTCCTCGAGTAACTCGCGGACGGCCTGCACGATCGCGTGCCGCTGCTTGTCTCCGCGGCGGCGGGGCGCCTCGACGGAGTCCTGCTTGGACGCTCACCCGTCTCACCTTGCACCACGCCGGGCCGAAATGAAACTTGACACGCGTCAACACTCACGGTGAGGATGGTGATCAGTGACCTAGCCACCAGTCCCAGTGCTCGTCACAGGAGCGTTGATGGCCCACGATCAGTACCCCGCAATACCTGCTCGATCAGGCTCGGCGCCGGTTCACCCCGACGATGAACACGATCCCGGGGATGGGCGCGCTCGAAAAACGGCTGCGCGAGCGGGACTGGCCGCAGTACGTCGATGGCCGACCCGCCGGCGGGCAGCGGCCTCAAGCCGGTGCTGGGCGACTCCGGGCTGCCGATGGTCGGACACATGATCGAAACCTTCCGCAGCGGCCCCGAGTTCCTGCTGGATGTGTACCGCAAGTACGGCCCGTTGCACTACGCGGACCCCCGCCTGCCGGCCGTCGCCGCATTGGGCCCGGACGCCACCCAGGCGATGTTCTCCAACAAGAACAAGGACTACTCCCAGCAGGGCTGGATCCCGGTCATCGGCCCGTTCTTCAACCGCGGGCTGATGCTGCTCGACTTCGACGAGCACATGTACCACCGCCGGATCATGCAGGAGGCGTTCATCCGGACCCGGCTGTCCGGCTACGTCGAGCACATCGACCGGGTCGCGTCGAAGGTCATCGCCGACGACTGGGCCACCAACGACGCTCGCTTCCTGTTCCACCCGGCGATGAAGGAACTCACGCTGGACATCGCCTCGATGGTGTTCATGGGCCACGAACCCGGCACCGACCACGAACTGGTGACCAAGATCAACCAGGCGTTCACCACCACGACGCGCGCCGGCAGCGCGATCATCCGCACGCCGTCCCGCCGTTCAAATGGTGGCGCGGCCTGCAGGCCCGCAAGCTCTGGAGGACTACTTCACCGAGCGGGTGAAAGAGCGGCGCCAAGCCGAGGGCACCGACATGCTGACCGTGCTGTGCCACACCGACGACGACGACGGCAACGGGTTCTCCGACGACGACATCGTCAACCACATGATCTTCTTGATGATGGCCGCTCACGACACCTCGACCTCGACGCGACCACCATGGTCTACCAGCTTGCCGCGAACCCGGATTGGCAGGAGCGCTGCCGCGAGGAGTCGGACCGGCTCGGCGACGGACCACTGGACATCGAGGCGCTGGAGAAGCTGGAGTCCCTCGACCTGGTGATCAACGAGTCGATGCGCCTGGTCACGCCGCTGCCGTTCAACGATGCGCCAAGCCGTGCGCGACACCGAGCTGCTGGGCTACTACATCCCGGCCGGCACCAACATCATCGCCTGGCCCAGCCTGAACCATCGGCTGCCCGAACTGTGGACCGACCCGGAGAAGTTCGACCCGGACCGGTTCGCCGAGCCGCGCAACGAGCACAAGCGGCACCGCTACGCCTTCACCCCGTTCGGCGGCGGCGCGCACAAGTGCATCGGCATGGTGTTCGGCCAGTTGGAGATCAAGACGATGATGCACCGGCTGCTGCGCAAGTACCGCCTCGAGCTGCCACATCCGGGCTACCAGGCGCGCTACGACTACGGCGGTATGCCGGTGCCGATCGACGGCATGCCGATCGTGTTGCGCCCGCTGCGCTGATCAGTTCGAGGCGGCGAGCAGCAGGCGGTTGGCGCAGGCGATGACGGCGAACAGCGCCGACTCGGTGGCGTCCGCGCCCAGCCCATCGCCCATTGATCGTGGTGGCCATCGCCGCCACGGACGAAGGTCGCGGTGTGCTCGCCGGCCCGCAGTTGGTGAAAGCGCGTCATCTCCACGCCGATGCCATGGTCGTGGAGCATCGCGGTCAGCGCGGCCACCGGTCCGCTGGCCTGCGCGGTGACGGTTTCGATGCGGTCGCCCAGCGCTAGCGTTGCGTGGAAGCTGCGGGCCTGCGCGCCGAGCCTAGTGGCCGGGCGGTGCACGTCGTCGCACGTCCAGTCGCCGAGCCGAAGCGGTCCCCCACTCGGGCTGTACCTGGCGGTGAACTCGCTCCACGACATCGCCTGCGCATCGTCGCGCAGGCCCTGGGGCAACGGCGCGCAGAACCGTGGGGACGGATCGGGCCGATCGGTGATGCGGTGCTTCATGGGTTTCGGTCTTTTCGGGAGAACGAAGGTGACCGACGTCGTAGCGGCTCCGACCCACAGCGGGGGGTCGGTTCGGATCAGACCCCGCTGTGGGTTGCTACTACGAGATGCGCGATGTGCACGGCCGCGATGGTAGTCCCCGGCTCAGAGGCGGTGCAACTGAGTTCACCGCTCGCCGAGGGAGTCGATCGCCGTCTGCAGCTTGGCGGTGACTTCATCGGCGACAGGCCGAGCTTGGCCTCGCCGCTGACCGTGGACGAGCAGTTGGGGATTCATCGCCTCGACCTGCACGCTGGCTGTCGTCGGCGGGGTCGCTGGCGCACCACGACGTTGCACGGCAGCAGCAGCCGATCTGGGGGTCGACGCTGACGGCACGCTGCGCCAGCGGTGGATTGCAGGCGCCGAGATCAGGTAGTCGCCGAGTTCGTCGCCGGCGGCCTCACCGAGCTTGGCCTTGAGCGTGGCCTGCATGTCGATCTCGGTCAGCACGCCGAAACCCTGGGCGGCCAGGGCCTCTCGGGTGCGCGCTGACGCGCATCCTCGAACGGAGGAGTGCAGCCGGCGTGCGAGCAACGCAATGCTCATGCCAAGGCCAGGAAGAGTTTCTCCAGCTCCGCCTCGCTCATCGGCGCGCCACCGTCGGCGGAGGCCCCGGTGACGCACTCCCGCAGGCCGGTGGCCACGATCTTGAAGCCGGCCGATCCAGCGCACGGGACACGGCAGCGAGCTGGGTCACCACGTCTTTGCAGTCGCGGCCCTGCTCGATCATCGAGATCACGCCGGCGAGCCGACCCGCGCGCGGCGCAGGCGGTTGAGCACCGCCGCGATCGCATCTTCATCACCAACCATGGCGAAACCCCTCCTTCGGATCGATGGGCACAAGCGTACCCGCCGGGGTATAACGCCACGGGGCGTCGATTCATGCCCGTGTCAGCGTCGGGCGACGGCGGTCCGGTGCGCCGGCACCCGCAGCGGTCCGGTGTGCCAGCACCCGCGGCGGGCAGTGGGCGTAGTGGGCGCACACGAAGGACATCCTTGTCGCAACGGCGGTGGCTGCGCCGACAGCGATGCCGATCCGCGGATCGAGCTCCTCCGCCAGTACCACCGCGGCCATGACCAACACGAACCAGCCGAACGCCTTGCGCAGCGTTTCGGGTTGCACGTAGGAGGTCAGCCGGCCGCCGATGACGGTGCCCACCACGGCCGCCGCGGTCACCATGGCGGCCAACTTCCAGTCGATCTGCTCGTTGGCCATGTGTCCCGCGTTTCCCGCGAAGGACTGCATCGAGATCACCACCAGGGATGTCCCGACGGCCATCGGCATCGGCAGCCCCCCGAGCAGCGCCAGCGCCGGCACCAGCAGGAATCCGCCACCGGCGCCGACCAGTCCGCTGATCAGCCCGACCGCGGCGCCCTGCACCACGATCTTGGCGACTGGCAGCGGTCCGGGCGATTCGTCGGCGACCTCCTTGCGGCCTCGCAGCATCGCGACGGCGGCCGCGATCATGATCACGGCGAAGGCGACCAGGAGCAGCGTGCCGGTACGAAGCGGGCCAGCCGGCCACCGCCGTAGGCCCCGGCCATGGCGGCGGCACCGAACGCGGCGGCAGTCTTCCAGCGCACCCGGCCGGCTCTGGCGTGGGTGATCGCGCCGACGGCGCTGGTGACGCCGACCACCAACAGCGACGTGGCGATGGCTGGCTTGGCATCCATCCCGGCCACGTAGGCCAGCAGTGGCACGGTCAGAATCGATCCGCCGCCGCCGAGCAGGCCCAGCGAGATGCCGACGAAGACGGCCAGTGCGATGGTCAGCGCGATCATGGCCGGCTGCCCGGTGTCCGGTTGGGTGCGGAGCTGACGAGTCGGGCGACGATCGTCTGCGCATCGCAGGCGGGTCCGCGGTTGTAGGGCAGCTTCGCCAGCATCATCCCCATCAGGCAGGTGTTGGTCGCCGCGGCGACGGCCAGCCCCGCACCGATCGCGAACGCCACCCACTCGAGCCCGGGCACCAGACTGCGACCAGATGCTGATCGCGACGATCAGACCGGCCACGAACCGGACCTGCCGCTGCAGCTCCCAGCGCTGGGCGCCACGGTTGACGTTGAGCCCGCCGGCCTCCCAGCGCGTTCATTCCGCCGTCGAGGATGTGGCACGTTGCTCAGACCGGCCGCACGCAGGGTCTCCTCGGCCTGTGCTGCGCGTTGGCCGGATCGGCAGACGAGGACCACCTCGTCGTCCAGGTGGGCGCGGATCTCGTCGCGGTGTTCACGCAGAAGATCCAGGGGCACGTTGTAGGCGCCGGCGATGTGGGCGGTCTCGAACTCGCCCGGGGTGCGGACGTCGAGGATGCGCGGCGGCGTGGGCGAAGCCAGCAGGTTCTGCAGTTCTGCTGCGTTACCATGGCGGCGAGGTGCTTCATCGGTCGTTCCGATCTAGGTCGACTGCATGCCCTTGGGGGTATATTCCACTACCATGATAGGAATACCCTCGGGGGTATATGCAAGTTGGGAATAGAAATACCCACAGGGGGTAATTCTAGATAGCGTTAGAGTCTATCGACCGAAAGGACATCACCATGAGCACCGTCGACCTCACCTCCGACGACTTCGAGTCCACGATCGTCGACAATCCGATCGTGCTTGTCGACTTCTGGGCATCGTGGTGCGGCCCGTGCCGGGCCTTCGCCCCGGTCTTCGACCGCTCCGCACGGGCGCACGCCGACGTGGTGCACGCCAAGGTGACACCGAAGCCGAGCAGGAACTCGCCGCCGCCCTGCAGATCAGCTCGATCCCAACGATCATGGCGTTCCGCGACGGCATCCTGGTCTACAGCCAACCCGGCGCCATGCCGGCGCCGGTGCTCGAGGAGTTGATCACCAAGATCAACGATCTCGACATGGCACGAGGTCCATGCAGCGATTGCCGCCCGCAAGGCCGACGCACCCGCCTGACCGATCCACCTTTGAGGAGTCGACATGTGCTATCCCGTTGAATGCCCGCGTTGCCACAAGACCACCTGGGCCGGCTGCGGCGAGCATGTAGCCGACGTGAGGCTCGGTGGCCCCGGCCCAGTGGTGCACCTGCGACACGCAATGCACCGCGCCGCGTGAACCTGCTCGGCACCGCTTCGGTGCCAAAGCGCGCCAGGAACAGCGGCAGGAACGGCCGGTGGTTGGCCTCTCCCCCGCGTCGAAACGGCATGCTGTCGCGCGAGGCCGCGTACCACTGCGGCCGGCTGATGCCCGTCAGGTCGAGTCGGTGCCCGCACAGGGCCGCCAGGGTGTGCAACAGCAGTGTGCCGGTGCGACCGTTGCCCTCCCGGAACGGGTGCACCTGGTTGTAGTCGGCATACCAGCGCGCGAACTCGAAGGCCAGCCCTGCGTGTCGCCGTCGGGACCTTAGCGGGAAGCGCGCTGGCCGGCGCTCGTCGAGCCGCGACACGCCGACGCCAGATCGGACCGCCGGGCGAAAACCGTTTCACCGCGGCGCAATTCGGTGACCCGGTAGCCGCCCCGGCCCACGCAGTACACGTCGGCGAAGACATGCTGGTGCATGGCGCGCACGTCGAGGTCGCCGGCGCCGGCCGCACCGGCGGCGAGCCGCTGATGCCACCGCGCGGTGCGGCCGGCGGTCGCGACGAACTCCAGTTCGGCGAGCACCTCGGCAGACTCGGTGCCGAAGTTGTTGCGCAAGACGGCGTTCCCGGGATCAGGTAGGGCCGCTTGCGGCGCAGGCTGCGCCGCACGGGCGCGGGCGGCGGCTAACGGGCCCGGTGCTCGGCCGAGATATTGCGCGAATGTGCTTGTCGCCACTGAGTCAATTCGACGCAGCACGCCAGATGTGCTCGTCGGTCGGGCCGCCAGCCCTTCCAGCCGCTGCGCGGCCACGGTCTGCTCGATGCCATGGCGAAGTGCCGGCGGCAGTCGGTCGCGCGGCTGCCATTCAGTCGGATACGGCGACTCGAGGCCAGGAACTCAGCTTGCGGCGGATCCCGTTGACCTCGCGCGCGACGCTGCGCAGCATGGCCCGTTCCTGCGGGGCGATCCGGACATCGACACCACGTCGTCGACCCGCCCGCCGGCGCAGCCACGGCGCGGCCCGCGTGCGCCACCGGATCCGGGACAGCGCCACATAGCACTCCCGCAGTCTCGACGCGTCTTCGGGTCGATGACCGAAGCAGCCGCAGCGTCCTTGAGGCGCTCCATCGTCGACAGCGCCTCCGATCCGGCCGACAGCGCGCCCCAGCGGGCGATCTTGACGATCGGGTCCACCGCCGCGGCTTTGAGGTCGACCCTGTCCGCCTGCGTGGCGAAGATGCGCAGCCGCGACGGGATGCGCGGCCCGCACCGTGGTGGCGTCCTGCAGCATCGACCTGCGCGGACCGGGTACTGCGCCGCGACGGCGGCCGCGGTCGTGCGGTCGCAGTCGTTCCGGCCGCGTCGCGGCCTCGGCATGACGCTCCAGGCGTCGGCCAGCAGCCCAGTCATCACCACGCCGCGGTCCTCGTCGGGGTCGGCCGCCCAGCGTTCGATGCCCTCCGCCCAGCTGGCGTCGCGGCGGCAGAACCGCAGCCGGCTGGCCAGCACACCATTGTCGTCCCCGCGGATTCCGCACGCTCCAGCAGCGCGTGCACCTCGGCGGCCCGCTCAATCAGCGCGATCTTGCCTCGTCGTCGACGTCGTCGGCCAGGGCGACCATGGTCTCGACATCGGAACCCGGGACGGCCTCGCCGCGCCCGACGCTGCCGGAGACGAACCAGGTCCAGCGCGGCGGCGCTCCGCGCCGCCGCCAGCGCGAGCCGTGCCGCGACGCCGTGCCGCATCGCCTCCGACCACGCCGCGGCCAGCGTCGGCGCGGCGTGTGGGCCGCCCAGCTCGGCGACCACCGCCTGCTGGGCCCGGTTGACCGCGGCGCGCAGCAGCGCCTCGTCACTGGCGGCGTCGATGCTCTGCGATCGTCGCGGCGATGCACGACTGGCCCGCGGCGACATGGTCGATTCCGCCGGCCGGGGCCCGCGCACGTGACGTCGGTCGGCGAGAGTCACACAGATGTGACATGCCGCGAAACCGCGCGCAACAAAAACACGCCCTAATTTCTATCATACGACAGTTATTCAGGACCCGTCTCCACCAGGAGCCGCCCATGACCGCCACCTTCGATCCGGCGATCTCGTCCCAGGAGGACGCCGCCACCCTCGAGGAACTCGGCTACACCCAGGAATTGCACCGCGGGATCGGCGGCTACGCCGCGTTCGCCTCCGGCTTCTCCTTCGTGTCGATCCTGACCACGGTGTTCGCGTTCTTCCCGCTGGGCTTCGCGCTCGGCGGCCCCGCGTTCTTCTTCACCTGGCCGATCGTGTTCGTCTGCCAGTTCTGCGTGTGCCTGGTCTTCGCCGAACTCTCCGGCAAGTTCCCGGTCGCCGGGCGCCATCTACCAATGGTCGCGGCGGCTGGCCGGCAACGCGGTCGGCTGGTTCGCCGGCTGGTTCATGCTGATCGGCTACATCGTCGTCGATCGCCGCGCTGGCCATCGCCATGCAGACTGTGCTGCCGCCGATCTGGAGCGGATTCCAGCTCGTCGGCGACGATATCGATCCGCTGTCGGTCGAGGGCGCGACCAACGGCATCATCCTGGGCACCATCACGATCGTGCTGTGCACGATCATCAGCGCCGCCGGGGTGCGGTTCATGGCCCGCATCACCGTCACCGGCGTCACGATCGAGATCGTCGGCGTGGTCCTGATCATCGGCGCGATGTTCTTCACCGCCGAGCGCAATCCGGCCAAGGCCGTCCTGGACACCGGCGGCCACGGCAGCGGCATCCACTACCTGCCCGCCTTCCTGGCCTCGATGCTGATGGCGGCGTACGTGATGTACGGATTCGACAGCGCCGCAGAGCTTTCCGAGGAGACCAGGGACCCGCGCCGCACCGCGCCGAAAGCGATCGTCAACGCGCTGCTGGTGTCGTTCGTCGGCGGCGGACTGATGATCCTCGCGGCGCTGATGTCGGCACCCGACCTCGGCGATGACCTGGCCACCGGCGGCATGGCGTGGGTGATCGAGAGCCAGCTCGACACCTGGCTGGGCAAGACCCTGCTGGGTCTGGTCGCGGTGGCGATGTTCTCGGCCACGCTGGCCATCCAGGCGTCGGCATCGCGGGTGATGTTCTCGATGGCCCGCGACAACCGGCTGCCGTTCGGCAAGTTCCTGGCGAAGGTCAACAAGCGCACCGGCACACCGGTGATCACCGGCATCGCGGTCAGCCTGCTGGCCATCCTGGTGCTGCTGGTCAACCTCGGCCAGTCCAGCGTGTTCGCCGCCATCGCGTCGGTGTCGGTGGTGATCGTCTACCTGGCCTACCTGATGGTGACCGTGCCGGCGCTGATCCACCGGCTGCGCGGCACCAGCCTGTCCTACGGTCCACCGGTGATGGACCTGGGTCGCTGGGGCATCCCGGTGAACCTGACCGCGGTCGTGATGGGCGGGCTGCTGGTGGTCAACATCGGCTGGCCGCGCCAGGAGGTCTACAACCCGGCAGGCGACTCGGTGGTTCCTGCAGTACTTCGCGGTGATCTTCATCGCGGCCACCCTGCTCGTCGGCTACCTGGCCTACCGGGTGGTCAGAGACCGCGAGGGTGCGCCGGACCCGGTGGACGCGCTGGTCGGCAAGAAGAAGTAGCTCACCCATTCCGCCGAGCAGACGCAAAGTATGCTTCGCAGTTGTTCTCCAGCTCAGTGTTTTTCGGGGCCGGCCGTTGAGTTCGGCTGCGACGTTGTCGAGGATTCCTGGACCATGCAGCGACAGGTCGGTTCCCTTGGAGAATTGCTGGCGTGAAGCCCATTGGTGTTCTCGTTGGTGCCTCGTTGCCAGGGTGAGTGCGGGTCGCAGAAGTAGATGTCGAGGTCGGTGCCGCGGCGATGCGCGACATGGTTGGCCATCTCCTTGCCCTGATCCCAGGTCAGGGAGCGCCGTAGGTGCTCGGGCAGCTCGGTCTATCTTCTCCACGATGGCGTCCTGCACTGCAACCGTCACCGTGGTTATCGGGCAGATGCAACAACATCACGAACCGCGTGCGAGCGTTCCACCAGGGTGCCGATCGCCGACCCGGATGCGGTGCTGCCAATGATCAGGTCGCCCTCCCAGTGCCCGGGGACCGCGCGGTCGGCGACCTCGGCCGGGCGTTCGCTGATGTTGACCATGCCCGGGATTCGACCGCGCCGGGTACCCGACGATGCCGGGGCCGGCGCATCGCCCGTTGGTCCGCAAACACCGGTGCAACTCCCGGCGCAGCGACCCGCGTCCCTGTACGAGATGGCCTGGTAGATGGCTTCATGTCCTACCCACATCTCCGGATCGTCGGGGAATCGCTGCGCAGCCGTTGGCGATCTGGCGCGGCTGTGACGCAGCTCCAATCGAGTCTGCACCTCCTCACGCAACGTGTCAGCGAGGGCGAACCTGCGCAGTTTGGGGCGCCGTGCCCGCTTGGTGGCCGATCGGTCACCTGCCAGCGCGTCGTAACGCACCGTCGCGCTGCTGCCGCTCTGCCGAGCACCGAAGGCCTCTTTGCGCCGATAGCCCGACTTGCGTCCGTCGTATGCGGTTGACGACGTTGTTATCCAGCTCGCGCTTGATCGTCGACGCCGCGCGCCCAAGTCGCCGCCCGATCGACCGCAGCGACTCACACGGCCCACACCGACCTGAATCTCGATGCGTTCCTCAACGGTCAGCCGCGGCCGCGGCCCATCCTACTCGCCTCGTAAACACGTGGTTTCACACCGCCAGCGTCACCAACCACCGCGCGCCGCCCCCTAGCGACACCCCAACAGCCGCCGCGGCCTCCCCGGACTAGCGACCCTTTGCCGAATCTGCTCCCAAAACTCCGCGTCACAGGCTGAATCGCTCGAGCCAGCACAACACTCCTCAATCAAAGGATATCCCCGACACCGCCGCGCGGGAAGCGGACGTTTGCCGTCGGCTCGCCGTGCTTAGGTGAACGGGTTGTCCCCGGCGGCGACCCGCTCGCCCAGTCCGATCAGTCGGCTGGCCGAATCATGCAGCCGCTCACCGGATTCCCGGTGGGCTTGACCGGCGAGGAACCGCGAGTAGGTGCCCTCGATGACGATCGCCAGCTTGAAGCAGGCCATCGCGACGTACCAGTCCAAGTGCTCGGCAGACCGGCCGCCGGCGTCAGCGTAGGCGGCCAGCAGTTCGGTGCGGCTGGGCAGTCCGCCCAGGGCTGCGAGTTCACGGCCTGCGTTGATCGGGTCGGGGTCGTCGGGCCAGCACACCAGGATCCAGCCCAGGTCGAGCAGTGGGTCGCCGATGGTGCACATCTCCCAGTCGATGAAGGCCGCGACCTCGGGCACATCACGACGCAGCAGGGTGTTGTTGAGGTGCGCGTCGCCGTGCATGATTCCCGGCTCGCCGTCGGGTGGGCGGTGCTCCTCGAGCCAGCGCGCGAGCCGGCCGACGTCGAGGGACGCCGGGTCGTAGCACTCCTGGCGGTAGCTCTCGAGCAGCCCCAGAAAGCCCGGAACCTGGCGTGCCAGAAAGGAACCCGGGCGCTGTAGCGCCTCCAGGGGTCGGCCCTGCCATTGCGCTCTGCTGAGCCCGGCCAGTGCGGCGGCGTAGTTCAGGCCGAACCGGTGGCGAATCCGCGGGTCGGCGGCGTAGGTCGGGGTCACCTCGGTGCCGGGGTTGAATCCGTCGACCTCCTCCATCAGGTAGAAGACGACGCCGAGGACCGCGAGGTCTTCGCAGCCGGCGACGAATCCGGGGTGCGGCACGTCGCTGCCGGCCAAAGTGCGCAGCGCCGCGATTTCGCGCTGCATGGTGCGGTTGCTGTTGGCGCGCGGGTGCGGCGGCGGCCGGCGCAACACCAGCCGGCGGTCGTCGACACGCAGCCGCACGACGATGTTCTGCGTGCCGCCCGCCAGCGGTTCGACGCCGGTGACCGTCGAGCCGAGGCCCTGTCCGCGCACCCACTCGGTCAAGGCCGCCACGGCCGCATCGTCGAGGGAACCGGGCAGCTCGGCTGCACGGTCAGCGGTGTTGGTCACCGATCAGCAGATTCGTGGAAGTTGTTCGCCCAGTTCACGTTCGATGACCCGGGTGGTGCCGAACGGCGTGCGGCCGACCACCATTCCGGGGTGTTCCTCTACCGCGCGGCCGATGATCGTCGCGCCGGCGCCTTCCGGCCGCGAGCGCATCGCGGCCAGAACCGCCTCGCTGTGCGCGGGGTCGACGAACGCGACCAGTTTGCCCTCGTTGGCCACCTGCAGCGGGTCCAGACCCAGGAAGCTGCAGGCCGAGGCCACCGTGTCGGGCACGGGGATCCGTCCCTCGTCGAGTTCCACGCCGATGCCCGCGGTCCTGGCGATCTCCACCGTCGCCGCGACCAGGCCGCCGCGGGTGGGATCACGCAGGGTGTGTACGACATTCGGGTCGCGTACCGCCGCGAGCATCGCGGCGACCAGCCGGTGCAGTGGCGCGCTGTCGGTGGTCACCGTGGTGCCGAAGTCGATGCCCTCGCGCACGCTCATGATCGCCACGCCGTGCTCGCCGATGTTGCCCGAGACGATGACGTGGTCGCCTGGGCGGGCCTGCTCGGGCCCGATGCGCACTCCCTCGGGAACCACGCCGACGCCGGCGGTGTTGATGAAAAGCCCGTCGGCGCCGCCCTTTCCGACGACCTTGGTGTCGCCGGTGACGATGCCGACGCCCGCATCAGCGGCGGCCTTGCCCATCGACTGCACGACCGCGCCGAGTACCTCGAGCTCGAGACCCTCCTCGAGGATGAACCCCGCCGTCAACGCCAGTGGCTGCGCCCCGCTCATCGCCAGGTCGTTGATGGTGCCGTGGACGGCCAGATCACCTATGTTGCCGCCCGGGAAGAACAACGGATTCACCACGTAGGAGTCGGTGGTCAGCGCGATGCGGCCGGCAGCGACGGCGAGCACCGCAGAGTCCCGCGACGGTCCGCCCGAGGATCCGAAGGCCGGCAGGAACAGGTTCTCGATCAGTTCCTCGGAGAGAATCCCGCCACCGCCGTGACCGATCAGGATGCGCTTGGTCTCGCGCAGAGGCAACGGGCAGACCCAGTCCGACGGATCGATCGTGACGAGGTGTCGTCAGACATGCGCCGCCGTACTCGATGTCGGCGCCGGAGCGCCTCCGGCTTCCAGCCTGCGGAACTGGTAGTAGGCCGCGCACGCGCCCTCGCTGGACACCATGGTGGCGCCCAACGGGGTGCGCGGCGTACAGGCCTTGCCGAACGCCGGGCACTCGTTGGGCTTGAGCAGACCCTGCAACACCTCACCGGCATGGCATTCCGCCGACTCCTGCACCTGCAGATGACCGACCCCGAACTTGCGCTCGGCGTCGAACTCGGCGTACCGCGGCGAGAGCGTCCAACCCGACTGCGGGATCATGCCGATCCCGCGCCACTGCCGGTCGGTCACGGCGAACACATCGGCAAGAGCCTGCTGGGCCACCGTGTTGCCGGCGTCGTTGACCGCACGCGGGTAGGCGTTGCGTAGCTCGACCTTGCCGGATTCCAGCAGGTCGACGACCTGGCGCACGCCCTCGAGCAGGTCCAGCGGCTCGAAGCCGGTCACCACGATCGGCACGCCGAACTTCTCCACCAACGGGCCGTACTCCGAAGTGCCCATGACGGTGCACACGTGCCCGGCGGCCAGGAAGCCCTGCACCCGGTTGGTGGGCGAACTCAGGATCGCGGTCATCGCCGGCGGCACCAGGACATGGGACACCAGCACCGAGAAGTTGGTCAGGCCCAACCGCTGCGCGTGCAGCACCGACATCGCGTTGGCCGGTGCGGTGGTCTCGAAGCCGACGCCGAAGAACACCACCTCTTTGTCGGGGTTCTCCGCGGCCACCCGGGTGGCGTCCAGCGGCGAGTACACGATGCGCACGTCGCCGCCGCGAGCGCGGACGCTGAACAGGTCCTGGTGGCTGCCGGGCACCCGAAGCATGTCGCCGAACGAGCAGAAGATGACGTCGTCGCGGGAGGCGATCTCCAACGCGCGGTCGATCATCTCCAGCGGCGTCACGCACACCGGGCAACCCGGGCCGTGGATGAATTCCACCGCGCCGTCGAGCAATTGGTCGATGCCGTTTCGGATGATCGAATGTGTCTGTCCCCCACAGACTTCCATGATCGTCCAGGTCCGGGTCGCACTCTGGCGGATCTGGTCCACCAGGGTCTTGGCCGCGACCGGATCGCGGAACTCGTCGAGGTACTTCATACCGGCTCCCTCCTACCCTGGCCCTCGGCACCGTTGAGTTCCTCTTCGAGGATGCCGAGGTCTGCGAACATCTTCAGCGTCTCGTTGGCCGACGCCTCGTCGAGACGGGTGATCGCGAAACCCGCATGGACGATGGTGTATTCGCCGATCTCCATGTCGGGCAGGTACGCCAGGCACACCGTCTTGGTCGTGCCGCCGAAGTCCACAGTGGACATTCGGGTACCCGACTCCTCCCAGATCGTGATCACTTTGCCGGGGATTCCGAGGCACATATGCCATTCCTTTCCGGTACAGCCGCCGCGTCCGCGTTACTCAGCATCGCAGCGGCGATCGTTGCCTGACCGAGCGCCAGGCCTCCGTCGTTACAGGGCACAATCCGGTGACTGAGGACCTCGAACCCGCTCGCGCTGAGCGAGCTCCGAAGGCCCTGCAGCAGAAGACGATTGGCGAACACTCCGCCGGTCAGCCCGATCACCGAGATCCCGGCCGCGCGCGCACACGCGGCCGCGGCCGTCGCCGTCGCGCGGATAACCGCCTGGTGGAACCCGGCGGCCAGGTCCGCGGGTGCGGTGCCAGCGCGCAGTCCCGCGGCGATCCCGGCGATCAGCGGCGTGGGGTCGAGCACACCGTCGGCGACCGCGAAGTCGAGATCTATCGGCTGCCCCCGCCGAGCCAGGTGTTCGAGCTCGATGGCGGCCTGACCCTCGTAGGTGACCTGCTGGCAGACACCCAGCAGGCTGGCCACCGCATCGAAGAGCCGGCCCATGCTGGTGGTCGGCGCACAGCCCAGCCCGCGTGGGATCTGCTGGCGCAGGATGTGCAGCGAGTTCTCGTCGAGCGCGGCCACCGGCGGCAGGTCGTCGGTCCACTCCACGTCGGCCCGGCTCAGCAGGTCCAGCGCGATGCGGGCGGGCTGGCGGACCGCACCGTCGCCACCCGGTAACGCGAACGGGAGCAGGTGACCCACCCGGGTGAACCGGGCGGGGTCGGTGAGCGCCAGCAACTCGCCGCCCCAGATGGTGCCGTCCGGGCCGTAACCGGTGCCGTCGTAGGTGACCGCGATGACTGGGGTGCCCAGCCGGCGGTTGTCGGCCAGCAGAGAAACCGCGTGGGCGTGGTGGTGCTGGACGGCGACGACCGGCCGGTCCGCCGCGGACCGCCGGGCCCACGCGGTGGTCGCGTAGCCGGGATGCATGTCACGGGCGATCACCTGCGGCCGACGGTCGGTCATGAAGGCCAGGTGCTCCAGCGCCCCCTCAAAGCACGTCTGGGTGCGCGGGTCGGCCATGTCGCCCAGGTGTGCGGACATGTGGGCGTGCCCGTCTGCGCCCATCAGGCAGAAGGTGGTCTTCAGGTCACCGCCGGTGGCGAGCACGACGCGGTCCGGCCGCGGTGCGGGTACCGACACCGGCAGCGGCGCGTATCCGCGGGAACGACGCAACGGCAGCTGGTCGCCCTGGTAGTCGATGGTGACGACAGAGTCCTCGCACGGCACGTGAATGGGCCGGTCGTGGGTGAGCACGGCGTCGGCCAGCCCATCGATCCACGACAGATCCTCATCGCGGAAGACGATGGGCGACCCGCCCTGGTTGGCCGAGGTCATCACAAGCGCGGTGGGTCCCAGCCGGTCGAAGAGCTGGTGGTGCACCGGCGAGTAGGCCAGCATCACGCCCAGGTCGGCCAGACCCGGCGCGACCGCGTCGGCCAGCGCCCCAGCCCGGCGGGGCACCAGCACGATCGGCGCGGCAGGCGAACTCAGCGCCGCCGCGGCCGCGCGGTCGATCTCGGCGATCTGCGCCGCGGCCGCCAGGTCGGCGGCCATGACGGCGAACGGCTTGGCCGGCCGGGTTTTGCGACGGCGAAGCTCGCCCACCACGGCGGCGTCGTCGGCGCGGCAGGCCAGGTGGAAGCCCCCGATGCCCTTGATCGCCACGACGGATCCGGCCAGCAGGGCCGCGACGGCTGCTCCGATCGGGTCGCCCGAGTCGGGATTCCCGGCGGCGGACCGCCACACCAGCCGGGGTCCGCAGTCACCGCAGGCTACGGTCTGCGCGTGGTAGCGGCGGTCAAGTGGGTCGTGATACTCCGTGGCGCACCGCGCGCACATCGGAAAGCCGGCCATGGTGGTCATCGGCCGGTCGTAGGGCAGGTCGGTGATGACGGTGTAGCGCGGCCCGCAGTTGGTACACGTGATGAACGGATGCCCGTATCGGCGGTCGGCCGGGTCGCGCATCTCACGGAGGCAGTCCTCGCACACGGCGACGTCAGGTGGGACGAGCGTGCGCGAGTCGTCGCCGCTCCGGCTGCCGATAATCTGAAAGGCCTTGTCGCCCTTGGGCTCAAGTGGAACAGTTCGCAGAGTGTCGATGCGGGCCATCGGTGGCGGGCGATGCCCGATAGCCGCCATCGCCGCGTCTACGTCCTGCTCCGGCCCCTCCAACTCGACATGAACTGACCCCGCGTCGTTGTAGACGAAGCCGCCGAGCCGGTACTCGGCGGCGGTCCGCGCGACCGCAGGGCGGAAACCGACGCCCTGCACCACACCGGTGATGTCGAGACGCACCCGTATGTTCATCGGGTCATGCTCGCCGTGCCGGGCGCAGGGGTAGAAAGGTGCTCATGAACCTCCGCAGCGATGACGAGGCCACCTGTGACGGTGGGCTGTCCGCACAGGTAGGTGGCCACCACGCTAGTCCGGCACTGCTATGACCACAATCACAATCTCGCACCGAAACTCTGCGTTTTTCCGCCCGCAGTCGCCCCGGACCGTATTGCGCCGCGCTGTAGGGTGCAGCCCGGCGCGACCCCCGGCGAACGCGGGAGAAAGGTCTGGTAATCGACGGTGCATGAGTTGTCGCTGTGCCAAGCGATCGCCGGGGTCGTCAGGCCGTATGCCGAAGGCCGGCGGGTCGACGTGGTGCGCGTGCAGGTGGGTGCGCTGCGTCAGGTGGTCCCCGACTCGCTGTCGTTCTGCTGGACCATCGTCCGCGAGCACGAGAACATGCCCGAGGCCGAGCTCGAACTAGAGCTGGTGGCCGCCGAGGTGCGCTGCCGCGGTTGCGGGCAGCAGTCCGAGATCGCGTCCAGGTGGTCGGTGTGCTGCCCCCGGTGCGACAGCGCCGACGTTGAGGTGCTGCGCGGCAACGAGTTCCTGGTCACCTCCCTGGAAGTGTCCTGATTCAACAGCGAAAGGTCCTTTGATGGGTCGATTTCACCGTCACGACGACGGCACTATGCACGACCACGACCATTCGCCTGACCATTCGCATGACCATTCGCATGACGGCGACCATTCGCATGAGCACGGCGACCACAGCGGCTACGACACCGGCTCGCAGCGCGTCGAGGTGCTGGAGTCGATCTTCGCCGAGAACGACACGCGCGCCGACATCAACCGCGCGGCCTTCGAGACCAACGGGATCCGCGCGCTCAACCTGATGAGCTCACCTGGCTCGGGCAAGACCACGGTGCTTGCCGCGACGCTCGACGAGTTGGCCGGCGACGTCGCGATCGGGGTGATCGAAGGTGACATCGCCACCGACATCGACGCCGCGCGCCTCGGTGGCCGCGGCGCGCAGATCTCGCTGCTGAACACCAACAACGGCTTCGGCGGCGAGTGCCACCTCGATGCCCCGATGGTCAACCGGGCGCTGCAGGGACTGGACCTGCCCGCCCTGGATCTGGTGATCATCGAGAACGTCGGCAACCTCGTGTGTCCGGCGGAGTTCGACGTGGGCGAGCACGCCAAGGCGATGGTCTACTCGGTGACCGAGGGTGAGGACAAGCCGCTGAAGTACCCGGTGATGTTCCGTTCGGTCGACGTCGTGCTGCTGAACAAGATCGATCTGGTGCCGCACCTCGACGCCGACGTCGACACCTACATTGCGCATGTGCGCCAGGTGAATCCGACCGCCACCATCCTGCCGGTCAGTGCACGTACCGGCGAAGGCATGGCCGCGTGGTTCGAGTGGATCCGGACGTTCACCGGCGCGACGTTCTGAGCCGCGCGCGCCCCCGCGAAATTGACGCGCGCGCAAATGAATTCACCGTGCTCCGGTACTTCAGGTGTATCAGATGACGGCCAGCGAGATCCCAGCTTTCGCCAACCAATCGCCAAGCGTTGACAACGCCATTGGCCCGGAGTAGACCGAAAAACAGCGCCGCGCAAGTGGGCCGGGGGTCGGCTCCGGTGGCGCAGGGATGGCCGGGTTCCGTCCCGGGAAGCTGCGTACATGCCAACGGAAGCAGCAGTCAAAGCGGAAGAAACACTGATCCACGTTCTCTGGATCAACGCAGGTCTCAGTTGCGACGGTGATTCGGTGGCGTTGACTGCCGCCACCCAGCCCAGTATCGAGGAGATCGCCCTCGGCGCGCTGCCGGGCCTGCCGAAAGTCGCCGTGCACTGGCCGCTCATCGATTTCGAGTGCGGACCCAACGGCGGCGCCGACGACTTCCTCGAATGGTTCTTCCGAGCCGACCGTGGCGAGCTCGAACCGTTCGTGTTGGTGGTCGAAGGGTCGATACCCAACGAAGCACTGCACGACGACGGCTACTGGTGCGGGTTCGGGAACAACCCGGCCACCGGCCAGCCGATGACCACCAGCGAGTGGCTCGACCGGCTGACGCCCAAGGCCACCGCGGTGGTGGCCGTGGGCACCTGTGCCACCTACGGCGGCATCCATGCGATGGCGGGTAATCCGACCGGCGCCATGGGAGTTCCCGACTATCTCGGCTGGGACTGGAAGAGCAAGGCCGGCATCCCGATCGTGTGTGTCCCGGGCTGCCCGATCCAACCCGACAATCTCTCCGAGACGCTGACGTATCTGCTCTACATGGCGACCGGGCAGGCGCCGATGATTCCGCTCGACGACGCGCTGCGGCCGCAGTGGCTGTTCGGCCAGACAGTTCACGAGGGGTGCGACCGGGCCGGGTACTACGAGCAGGGTGACTTCGCCGCAGAGTACGGCTCAC
The DNA here is from genome assembly GCA_963753095.1 of uncultured Actinomycetota bacterium. GTDB lineage: Bacteria > Actinomycetota > Actinomycetes > Mycobacteriales > Mycobacteriaceae > Mycobacterium. The sequence continues at coordinate 40,588 of CAVWBC010000013.1, read as the reverse complement.
CCAAGTGCATCGTCAAGCTCGGCTGCTGGGGTCCAGTCGTGAAATGCAATGTGCCCAAACGGGGTTGGATCAACGGCGTCGGCGGCTGCCCGAATGTGGGCGGCATCTGCATCGGGTGCACGATGCCGGGGTTCCCGGACAAGTTCATGCCGTTCATGGACGAACCGCCGGGCGGCAAGCTGTCCACCACCGCCTCCGGACTCTACGGATCAGTGATCCGCAACCTGCGCCAGATCACCGGCCGCACCGTCGACAAGGAGCCGCGCTGGCGGCACAAAGGCACGGAACTCACCACCGGCGCACGGCGCACCTGGTAGCCGACCGGACAATCGAGGGGATTCATTCGATGACGACGATCATTCCCGAGCCCTCCCAGATCAAGAACGAACCCGGTGCCCTCGTCGAGATGGCGTGGGACCCGATCACCCGGATCGTGGGCAGTCTCGGCATCTACACCAAGATCGACTTCGAGAACCGCGAAGTCGTCGAGTGCCACAGCACCTCGTCGATCTTCCGCGGCTACTCGCTGTTCATGAAGGGCAAGGACCCGCGCGACGCGCATTTCATCACCAGCAGAATCTGCGGCATCTGCGGCGACAACCACGCGACGTGTTCGTGCTACGCGCAGAACATGGCCTACGGCGTGAAGCCACCGCACCTGGGCGAATGGCTGATCAATCTCGGCGAGGCCGCGGAATACATGTTCGACCACAACATCTTCCAGGAGAACCTGGTCGGGGTCGACTACTGCGAGAAGATGGTCTCGGAGACCAATCCGGGCGTGTTGGCCAAGGCGGAGAACACCGCCGCGCCGCACGCCGATGCGCACGGCTACCGCACCGTCGCCGACATCATGCGGGCACTCAACCCGTTCACCGGTGAGTTCTACCGGGAGGCCCTACAGGTCAGCCGCTACACGCGGGAGATGTTCTGCCTCATGGAAGGCCGGCACGTCCACCCCTCGACGCTGTATCCCGGCGGCATCGGCACGGTGGCGACCGTCCAACTGATGACCGACTACATGACCCGGCTGATGCGGTATGTCGAGTTCATGAAAAAGGTCGTGCCGATGCACGACGACCTGTTCGACTTCTTCTACGACGCGCTGCCGGGCTACGAGAAGGTCGGTCTGCGCCGCACCCTGCTCGGCTGCTGGGGCTCCTTCCAGGATCCCGAAGTGTGCAACTTCGCCTACAAGGACATGGAGAACTGGGGCCGCAAGATGTTCGTCACACCGGGCGTGGTGGTCGACGGCAAGCTCGTCACCACCTCACTGGTCGACATCAACCTCGGTATCCGAATCCTGTTGGGCCACTCCTTCTACGAGGACTGGACCGACCAGGAGATGTTCGTCAAGACCGATCCGCTGGGCAACCCGGTGGACCGCAGGCATCCGTGGAATCAGCACACCAACCCGCGGCCGCAGAAGCGCGACTTCGACGACAACTACAGCTGGGTGATGTCGCCGCGCTGGTTCGACGGCACCGACCACCTCGCCCTGGACACCGGCGGCGGACCGCTGGCCCGGCTGTGGTCCACCGCACTGGCCGGACTGGTCGACGTCGGCTATGTGAAGGCCACCGGCAACAGCGTGCGCATCAACCTGCCGAAGACCGCGCTCAAGGGCCCGGTCGAGTTGGAGTGGAAGGTCCCGGTGCACGGCAGCAACACCATCGAACGCAACCGGGCCCGCACCTACTTCCAGGCCTACGCGGCCGCGTGTGCACTGCACTTCGCCGAGAAGGCGCTGGTCGAGATCCGCGCCGGGCGCACCAAGACCTGGGAGAAATTCGAGGTGCCCGACGAGGGGATCGGCTGCGGTTTCACCGAAGCGGTGCGCGGTGTGCTCAGCCACCACATGGTCATCCGGGACGGCAAGATCGCCAACTACCACCCGTACCCGCCGACCCCGTGGAACGCCAATCCGCGCGACAGCTACGGCACGCCCGGCCCCTACGAGGACGCGGTGCAGGGTCAGCCCATCTTCGAGGAGAACGACCGGGAGAACTTCAAGGGCATCGACATCATGCGCACGGTGCGCAGCTTCGACCCCTGCCTGCCGTGCGGGGTGCACATGTATCTCGGTGAGGGCAAGTCGCTGGACAAGCTGCACTCCCCCACCCAGTCGCTGACCGGCGAGTGACTCATGGCCGGCGCCGATTTCGACGATTCGCACTGGCGCTCGGCAGGAGAGCGGATCCAGGCGCTGATCGAGGCCTGCGCGTCCGACACGCCCGCCGCGCAAGCCGCGCCGAGCAGTTGGTACGCGAGGTCGTCGAGCTGTACGGGGCCGCGCTGATCAGAGTCATGGCGGCAGTTGATGATCCGGCGCTCGCCGACCGCCTGGCCGCCGACGACCTGATCGGCAGTCTGCTGCTCGTGCACGGCATACATCCGCACGACCTGACCGAACGCGTCTCGCGCGCACTGGACGGGGTGCGGCCTTACCTCGGCTCCCACGGCGGTGACGTCCAGTTGCTCGGCATCGCCGATGGTGTTGTGCGGCTGTCATTTTCGGGCAGCTGCAAGAGCTGTCCGTCGTCGGCGGTGACCCTGGAACTCGCGGTCGAGGATGCGGTGCGCACGGCCGCGCCGGAGATCGACTCCGTCGAGGCCGTCACCGCCGGGGCGGAATCGGCCTGATCCCGGTCGACTCCCTGATGTCACGGGTGCATGCCGGCGGGCACGGCGGACCACGTGGTATCCGGTTCCCGAGTTGGACGAACTCGCCCCTGGCGAGGTCGCCGGATACGCACTCGGCGACACCGTGGTGCTGGCGTGCCGGGTCGCCGACGCGGTGCTGGCGTACCTCGACCGGTGCCCCGAGTGCACCCACTCGCTGGCCGGGGCATCGCTGTCGGGCACGGTGCTGCGCTGTGCGCACTGCCACGCACGGTTCGATGTGGTGAACGCCGGCACCGGCATGGGGGAAACCGTCGGCAACTTGCGACCGGTGCCGGTGCTGGCGCGCGACGGCGTGTTGTCCATGGCGGTGCCCGCCCAACCGCTGGAGCTCTCCGTATGACTCAACTCTCGGGGTCCTGTCCAGGATCCGCACCGGCCGCACCGACCCCGCACCGGCCGGTGAGCGCTGTGAGATGTGCGCCGAACCGGTGGCCGACGAGCATCAGCACGTGGTCAATGTCGGCCCGCCAATTGATGTGCGTCTGCCGCGGCTGCTACCTGCTGTTCACCGACGCCAGCGCGAATCTGCGCTACCGCGCGGTACCCGACCGCTTCCTGTTGCTTCCCGGACTTCGGGCTCGGGCGGCGGGAGTGGGAGGCGCTGCAGATTCCGGTTGGCGTCGCGTTCTTCTTCCGCAACTCCGCTTTGGACCGCACTGTCGCCTTCTACCCGGGCCCGGCCGGCGCCACCGAGTCCGAACTGGACATGGCGACGTGGGCCGCGGCGAGCTGTGATCCGCGGGTGGGCCTGATCGCCGACGACGTCGAAGCTCTGCTGGTCCGCGTGCCCGACGATCCCGCAACCAACCCGGAGACCTTCCTGGTGCCCATCGATGCCTGCTACGAGTTCGTCGGCGGTCTTCGGCTGCTGTGGCGGGGATTCGATGGCGGCGCACAGGCACGCGACTTCATCGACGGGTTCTTCGCACGGTTGCCAACGCAGCGTGGTGCAGCTGCCATGACCGCCCCCTCCACCGATGTGTCGTTCAACGTGCTGGACGTGACGCCGAACGATATGCGGTGGCACCGATCCTGGAGCGCGCATCGGTATCTCCAGCACCGGCGGGCAGTCGATCGACGCCATCGCGCTGCGCTGCCAGGTCCGCATACAGCCGCTGCGGAGGGCTACACCGACGACGAGGCCGACGGGCTGCTCGACATGTTCGGCCCGCGCGAACGCTGGTCGGCCACCCGCAGAACTTCCCGTGGCTGCACGCGACATCGATGGTGCCCGGCTTCACCGGCACGACCACATCGACCATGCCCCTTCAATGCACCTATGACGTCGAGGTCGGCCGCCGCCAAGTACTTCCACGCGCTGCACAACGGCACGATCCCGTTGCAGTTCCTGTTCAGCGGAACGATTTTCGGCAGCGGTGAGCGGGGCCTCGGGTGCGCCACGTCTCCTGGGACTGCGAGGACTCCTACGACATGCCGGCAGCGGTCTGGCAGAAGCTGATCGCCCAGCACTTCCCGAACACCGGCTGGTTGCGACTCGACCATGACACCATCGCGGCGCTGAGCCGATACAGAGTCAGCGACGGCCTGCTCGATCTCGATGACGCGATCAGCGCACTTGTTGCGCAGCGCGCGAGTCGACGTGCTCCAACGGCTCCGGAAGCAGCGATGACCGTGGGCTCGGATCATGCCCGCGCAGTCGCCGACGCCGTGCTCTACGAGGGCTACCTGCTCTACCCCTATCGCGCGTCGTCCCGAAAGAACCAGTGCCGGTGGCAGTTCGGCGTGCTCGGTCCGCCCGGTGCCGCCGAGGCGGGCTTGGTGAGGAAGGCTCGCTGGACGCCCGTTCGCTGATCGCCGGGCGGCGGGACGCTGACGCTGTGGTCCGCTTCCTGCAGCTGCAGCATCGGCAGGCCGAGCGTGGACGGACAGCGCCGCGGTGCGCGCGGTCGACGAGCTCGGCGCCGGACCGGCACCTGGCTGACCTGGGACGAGGCGGTCGAACGCGAGATCGCGCTCGGCCCGATGGATCTTCGCGCAGAAACGTCCTGGACCATACCGTTCGCGCATGGCCGCCGGAGTCGACACCGAGGATCTCGAGGGCGGCCGGCTGGTGCGGACCCGCCGGGAGCCGCTGCGCGCGGTCACCGTCGAGGTCGACCGGGACGGCGGGATGGACCGGGTCAGCATGACCGTCGCCAATACCGGCCGCGCCGGCCGTGGACAAAGAGGAAGCGATCGCCACCTCGCTGATCGGCACCCACGTCATCGCCGACATCGACGGTGGCCGACTTCATCTCGCTGCTCGAGCCGCCGACCGACGCCGCAGCCGCGGCCGCCCGCTGCCGCCATCACCGCTGCTTCCCGGTACTGGCCGGACCCCCGGCGACGCACGATCTGATGCTGGTCTCGCCGATCATCCTCTACGACCACCCGCAGGTCGCCGAGCAGAGCGACGGGCGCGTTGTACGACTCGACCGAGATCGACGAGATCCTCACACTGCGGGTCATCACGATGACCGACGAGGAGAAGGCGCAGGCCGGGCCACCGATCCGCTGGCCGCCGCAATCATCGACCGCTGCGATGCCATGTCGCCCGAGGCGATGCAGCGGCTGCACGGCGTGTTGCGCGACCCGACACGCCGGCCGTCCCCGGTGCCCGAGGTGCCCGACGGCGTGGACTGGTGGGATCCCGTGCCGACAGGCCGTCCGCCCGGACGTCGACGGCGTCCAGATCGGCGGCGTGCGGGTGGCACGCGGCAGCCGGGTACGGCTGCATCCGACCCGGCGGGCCGACGCGCAGGACATCTTCGTCGCCGGCGCACCGCACGGGTCACCGCGGTCCATGCCGACGTCGACGGCAACACCCACGTCGCGGTGGTCGTCGACGATGATCCGGCGGCCGACCTGCATGAGTGGTACGGGCGCTACCTGTATTTCGCGCCCGACGAGCTGGAACCGCTCGACTTCGACGAGCCCGAGTCACACGGAAAGGAGTTCGAGATGGACGTCATAGGGTGGATCGCCACGACGTCGTGGTCGCTGATCGTCCTGGCCGGGGTGGTGATCGGGGTTCGGTCGATACCCGACGTTCAGCGCTACATGCGAGATGCGGCAGATGTAGTGCGGCGAGGCTCGACGCGCACGCATCCTGATCGCCGGCATCGGCAACATCTTCCTCGGCGACGACGGCTTCGGCCCCGAGGTGATCCGCCATCCCGCGGCCGCTTCGCCGGTGACGATGCCGTCCGGGTCGCCGACTACGGCATTGGCGGCATGCACCTGGCCTACGACCTGCTGGACGACTGGGCGCGCTGGTCCTGGTCGACGCCCTGCCGAATCGGGGGTCGCCCGGGTCACTGCACATGTTCGACGCCGACCACGAATCCGCTCGGTGCCACCGCCGCTTTGGATGCGCACGGAATGGACCCGGCCGCGGTGTTCGCCAGCCTGAGCGCGCTGGGCGGCACCGCGCCGCGGACCGTCGTCGTCGGCTGCGAAGCCCTCGACACCGGAGACGGAATCGGCCTGAGCCAGCCGCGTGCGCGCAGCGCTGCCCGCCGCGGTGCGGGCGGTCCAGGCGGCGGTGGCACTGCTGCGGGGCAGCCCGCGGCGCGGGAGGCGTGAGCCGATGTGTCTGGGAATCCCCGGCCGGGTGGTGTCGATGGTGGAGGGCTACGGCGGGCAGCTCGCACTCGTCGATGTCGCCGGCGAGCCGCGCCGGGTCAACATCGGCATGCTGCCCGATGAGACCTTCTGCCCGGGTGACTGGGTGATCATCCACATGGGCTTCGTCGTCGAGAAGACCGACGCACGCGGCGCCGAGGCGGCGATGACCGGGCTCAAGGCTCATGGGCACCGGACTCGAGGCGAGGACCATTGACCACTGACTCACTGGCTCCGGCGCCTGCTGGGAGAACTGTTCGCACGATACGCGTTTCCCCCCAACGAGCTCGGCTACTGCGGGCCGGCCGGACTGCCTCGGTTCTGTTGCACGGCGGCCGACACGCCGAGATCAGCCCGCCACGCCGCCGGACTTCGACGGCGCCTGGCCCTACCTCGAGGAAATCGCGGCGGCCATCGGGCGCCCGGACCCGCTCGAGCCCGAGGTGGTGCGCAGCTATTGGATCGGCGGCCCACGGCTCGGCAGCGTCGACGGGGCCAGACCCTGACGCAGCCGCTTGCGCACGGCGTTCGCCACCCAGCCCACCGGTGTGCTGGACATCGCTGCACGCCGACGGGCACTGGCGACACCACAGCTTCCAGGTGTTCGCCGTCTATCCCTGGATCGGCTTCTTCGACGCTCGACCCGGCCACCCCGTTGCGAATCCTGCAGGCATGCAGAATTCGCTGGGGCATCGTCGATTCCGTGGACGACGAACATGTCACCGTCGACCTCACAGCCGCTGCGGCTTCGACGCCGGGCAGCTCGCGCTGGGCGATGCGACCGCCGAGGTCGGTCCGCTGGCGCCGCGGCGGACACCGCGTTGGCACCGGCGCCGCGACCGGTGAAACGGTTGCCGCCCATTGGGATTGGATATGCGGCAGCGCTCGATGACGATGAGGTTCCGACCTGGAGGAGGCCACCGTCACGACGCTCGATCATGGTGAACACGTCCCGCATTCGATAGCACTCGGCAGCGGGTTACCCCTCGGTCAGACGCGGAAGCGCAACGCGAGCACGCAGCACGTCGTCGTCGCGGGGCGCCGGGGCGAGCGTGTCGGACAGCTGCCGGCACGCCGCGGGCAATGACACGTCGTCGGCCACCACCGGCGATCAGGGATTGCGCGCGCATCATCCCGGTCTCGATGTCCTGGCCGCGGCGCTCGACGAGGCCATCGGTGTACATCACGACGATGTCACCGGGCTCCACCGTGACAGTTAGCCCTGGGCATAGCTCACGTCGTCGACCGGACCCAGGACGGGACCATGGCCGCCGGCGAGCCGGTCATTTCGCCCGGGCGACCCGGCGCAGAAGCGGCGGCGGATGCCCGGCCGATCGCGTAGGACAACGATCCGGCCACCGGGTCGAAGACCGCCACGCTCATCGTCGCGAACTTGCCGTGGCTGGCGTGCCGGGCGAAGGTGTTGAGCTCCGCGAACACACTGCGCGGGCGACAGCCCCTGCAGCGCCAGCGCCGCGCCCCGCGCTGCGCAACTGCGCCATGTCCTCCACGGCCGGCAGGCCGTGCCCGACGACATCCCCGACCGCGAGGTAGGTGCAGGCCCTCGCGCAGTGCCATCACGTCGTACCAGTCACCGCCCAGTCCCTGAACGTCGTCGGCCGGCTCGTAGCTCACCCCGACGTCGAGGCCGGGAATGTCCGCCGGGCTCGACGGCAGCACCGCCGCCTGCAGCACGGCTGCCCGGGCGTGCTCGTCGGCGTAGACCCGCGCCCGAACCAGCGCCTGCGCGACCATGGTGGCGACCGCCGAGGTGTAGGCCAGCTGAGCGGTGTTCAGTGGCTGAGGCTTGGTCCACATCAGCACCAGCACTCCGATGGACTCCCCGCCGGTGCTCAACGGCCAGGCCACCAGCGACGCACCGCCGGCGAGCTCCATCCAGTCAGAGTTCTTCGGATACAGCCGCCGGTATTCGCCGGGGCCGTGGATCGCCACCGGCTGCCCGGTGCGGACCGCCTCGGTGGCCGCGGTGGCGTCGCTCGAGTGCGACGCCGGGCCCGAACCGGGTGACCATCCGCTCCGGGTAACCGGCCATCATGACCCACTCCAGGGCGCGGCCGTCGGCGCTGACCAGGCCCAGGTTCAGCGCCTGCGCGCCGGCATCATTGAGCACTTGGCCTACAACCGCGTCGCCGATCTGGCTCGGGGTCAGCGCCCCGGACAGAAGCTGGGCCAGCTGGGCCAGCGTCTGCAACCGGTCGCGTTCGCGCCGCTCTGCCTGACGTTGCTTGACCGCAGTGACCCGCCCGGCGGCTTCCTGGGCGATCAGCATGGCCATCAGCACCACGACCGCGATGAACGCCTGCGTCACCGCCAGCCGGGCCGGCCCCGCCAGATTCAATTCGGCGAAGGTCCCCGCCCCGAATCGGTCATGTAATTGGCGACGAACGCCAGCACAGCCCCGGACAGCGCAGCCCCGATCACATCGAGCCGAAACGCAGCCCACGCCAGCACCGGCAGCAGCAGCAGCGTGGGCGGTGCCTGAATCCAGAACGCCGCGACCGCCAGCACGGCGGTAGCCGCCAGCACCAGCACCGTTTCCGCGAGCGGGCTCGCAGAATATGAGATTGACTGGCCCACAACAGGATCGGCGCGCCCACCACGAGCGCCCCGATGCCGTCACCGGCCCACCAGTGCAGGACCGCCGTCGGCCACCACATCCCATCCGGCGGGGTGGTGAATGCCTCGCCGATCAGCCCACCGGCCAGTGGTGCCACCACGCACGCGCCGGCCACGAATTTGGCCAGATCCGAGCGATCGCGGAGATCGGGTTTACCCCCGCACCACAGCAGACACCAGCGACGCCCCGACCAACGGCTCCACCGAATTGGCCAGTGCGAATCTTGCTGCCGCCGAGGCGCGGGCGCCGAACCCAGGTCGACGGCCAGTTCGGCCAGGACGATCGCGGCCACGACCACCGGCCAGCGCGACCGCGGGTTCAGCAGCATCGCCGCCACCGTCACCCCCGCCGGCGGGAAGAATGCCGGGCCCACTCCGGCTCCGAAGGTCTGCCAGGACAACACCGCTCCGGCCAGGTAAGCCAGCGTCACCCAGCCGAAAAGACCCGCCATTGAGCCAACACGCTCGCGGCGACTCGAACTGGACACCCGCAACACCTTATCGACGGTCAGGCGCGGCGCGCGACCGAAAAGGCTGCCTGCACTTCGGCGCTGATCTCAATGTCGTCGGGCGCGAGCTCCAACTTCGGGGCTCGCCTCCGGGGCGCGCCGCCCGTGCCATCATCGCCATCCGTGGGGCGCCGCCGGGCCCGCTCATTCCCGGATCGCTGACGGAACGCACGGACACCGAGCCGAGATCCAGGGCGTCGGCGTAGTCCTGCGCGCGGCGCTGGCGTCACGCACCGCTTTCTGCCGGGTCTTGCGCTCGACCGCCAGACGCCGGGTCTCGGTCAACGCCCACTCGATGTGAGCAATCCTGAGGCCCTCGACGCCGGCAGCTCCAGGACGACCCACCGAGCCAGTTCGTCGAAGTCGCGGAACTTCACCGCCATCGACACCGCGGCCGAGTGCACCAGCGGCAGCTGCTCGCCGTCGGAATCCCATGGCCGGTGCGATCCCATCCGCACCTGGTCCAAGGCGTACCAGGTCACGGGCCCCCGCTTGGGATGATGCAGCGCCTTGATCGAACCACGAGATCGGCGAGGCTGGCTGTGACCGCCTCGAACACCGGCGCGGGCGCAGGGCCCTCCATCGTCAGTGCGGCGTGGACGGTGCCGCGTTCGGGCGCCAACGTGACGCTGTGTGAGCCGCGTACATTGATTTCGACGGATCATTCCGCTCACGATAGGGACGTGGCCGGATGCAAGCCGGCGGATCGGCGGTTCAGCGCCCCGGCTCGCGGCGGTGCCGCCGTCCGAAGAACTCGACGGCTTCCCGGATCGAATCGTGGCCGGGCGCGGCTGCCAGCCGAGTTCACGGACCGCCTTGCTGTGGTCCATCGGCGCCATGATCTCCATCAGGCGCACGGAGGTGCGGCTCAGTTGCAGGTCGCGGCGGGCCACGGCGGCCGCGATGCTACCCACGCGCCGACGGACCTCATCACCGGTCTGCGGTATTCCCCATCGGGGCGCCGGTCCGCCGGCCGCCCGCGCAGCCGTCTCGTAGAGCTCGCGGTATGGCAGGTAGCGCTCGGACACGATGTAGCGCTCACCGACCCGTCCCCGGTCGGCGGCCAGGACAAGTGCCCGGGCGGCGTCGTCGATGCCGACCACCTCGGCGGCCATGCCGGCCATGTAGAACGGCAGCCGGCCCGCGGCCGCCGCCGCGACCAGCGATCCCTGCGGTGTGGGTTGCCAGTCACCGGGACCGTAAGTGTTCGCGACACAGACGCCACCGCGGGCAGCCCCTCGTCGCGGGCATAGGCCAGCACCAGCTCCTCGGCGGCCACCCGCGATCAGATGTAGTCACCGGCCTTACCGCCCCAGTCGAACGGGGTGTCCTCGGTGACGGCCCCACCGGATCCCAGGCCGATGGTGCCGATCGTGCTGGTGAATACGAACCGGTGCAGCTCCGCCGCCACCGCGGCGTCCAGGACGTGACGAAGACCTTCGACATTGGTCCGGTACAGCGGAGCCGGGTCATGTAGGTAGGCCCGGGTGTCGACGACGCAGTAGAACACGTCGGCGCAGCCCGCCATCGCCGCGCGCAGCGCATCGTCGTCGAAGATGTCACCGTAGAGGCGTTGCACGGGCAGCCCGCTATCGCACGGGTCGAGCTGGTCGCCCGCATCATCACCCGGACGCGCTCGCCCTGCTCCACGAGTTGACGCGTCACCTGCGAGCCCAGGAAGCCGCTCGCGCCGATCACGAGCTTGTCCGACCCGCCACGCCAGGCAGCTTGCCCCATGACGCCGGACAAGACAAGTTCGCAGAAGTGTTCACTCCGCTTCTTCACTAAGATCGATCCGATACGCGACCGCTCGGCGACACCGTTCGACAACGTAAGAGGTAACCGCAATCTCCAGTGATCCCCCGACGACGCCTTTCGAGGCCGGCCACCGCCAGCGGTGGACGCCGGTGGTGTTGGGCGTGCTCGGCGTCGTAGCACTCGCCGTGCTGGTGCTCAGCGTGATCACCGTCGCGAACGACTCGACGAAACCCACCGGGCAATCCCCGCGCATCGCCGCCACGACGGTGACGTCATCGGTGCGGGCGGCGAACACTCCGGCCACCGCTCCTGCGACACGGTCACCATCGCCCAGCGCATCGTCGACCCCCTCCGAGGCGCCACCACCTCTGCCCACCGCCACCGCTTCGACGATGGCCACCACCCCACCGCCGGCTCAGTCGGCACCGAACCCCGATGTGCGGCAACGGCTTCACGACCTGTTCCCGCGACTGTTTCCCAACCCCTAGCGGCGCCGGCCGGTGACCACCAGGTATTCCCACTGCATCGTCGAAGACCCCGCAAGCCGGCTGTCTCCCAGCGTGGCGAGGTCTGCGTCGAGTGCGGCTACCCTGCCCGTGCCGGCGATCGCCCGGTAGGCCGCGATCGTGGGGCCGTAGTTGGCCTTGAAGTAGTCGCGGAACGCCGCGCCGTCGGCGAAGCGGTTCACCGACACGGCAACGCGGCCGGCCTCGATCTCGCCGACCCGCTCACCGCAGAGGGCGCGGCCATGGTTCTCCTCGCCCCACAGCGGCGGTGGCTGCACACGCAGGCGCGCCGGGCGGCGCCGGGCCGGCTGGGCCAGTCGAAGCTGGCTGCCGTTTCACGCCCGGCGTGACGGCGCTAGTCCTTCAGGCAGGACGCGGCCCCGTTCATAACGCCGTCGCGATAGTGCCGGATCCGCTCGAAGCCCGCCCCCTGCCGATCGGACGTCACCGTCACCACGGAACACCAGCAGCGCGGTGATGGCCTCGTCGAGGTCGCCGGGCGAAATCTTGAAGCTACTGGTCTCCGAACGGTTGCCCAGCACCACGCTGGCGGTGTAGGCGCCGGCGAAACAGTCAGCGCGCAATGACTGGGTCTTGTCGTCGGATTGGTCGTCGGCCGCTCGTCATCGCGGCCAGACCGTACTGGGTGGCCAGCAGTGTCGCGACCGCGAAGTCACCGCCCTGCCGGTATACCGTCGGCATCGCGTCGACGTTGTCCCAGCCGATGTAGTCGTCGGGGACGCAGTAGAACAACGCATAGTCCTTAGTGGAGTTACCACCGCACGGCGGCGGGCTGGCCGGGTCGAACGGCTCCAGACCCTTCACCGGGACCCAGGGCTGGCCGTTGGTCAGCTCCGGATACACCTGGGTCCAGTAGTCCTCGAGGTCGTAGGGCACGCCGTTGATGATCGAATCGTACGGCGCATCACCGCCGCTGGCCGCGTCCTCGACATCGTTGAACGGCAACTCGACCACCACCGGGTCGTCGTCGCGGTAGGCCTTGCAGGCGCTCGGGCCCGTTGTCGTAGCCGTCCTGGAATGCGCCGACCCGGTCGAAGCCGCTGCCGTGTGCCGACGGGTCGATCTTGCTGGTGCCCGGGGAGTCACGCAATTCCAGGATCCCGGCCAGAGCGGTGTCCAATTGAGCGGTCGTTGACCTTGAAAACGCCTTTGGCCTGGGCGTGTTTGGCCCAGCCGCCGGCGAAACAGTCGGCCTGCAGTTCCTTGGTCACCGTGCGGGCGGTGAAGTTCGACCGCTCCTGTACGGCATGGCCCCACTCGTGCGCCAGCACGATGGGGATGACGAAATCGCCGAACTTCGACTGCAATTCGGGCAGGAGATCCTCGGAGTCCCACGCCACGACGTCCTTGGACGACAGTAGAACGCGTTGCCGGAGATGTCAGCGGCGTCGGAGGCGCACGGCGGCAGGTCACCGGAGGACGGGATCACCGCGTAGAAGCCGCCTTCGACGGGCCTGTAGTCGCTGCCGTAGAGCTTGGGGTACTCCTGCGGCCCAATACTTCTGCAGATCGGCGATCGCCGACACGGCGATCTTGTTCACCGGAGTCGAGGCGTCACCGTTGATGGTGATGTCGCTGCCCTGTGTTTGTGATGCGCCCGACGCCGGGGTGGGCACGCACGGGTTTGGGACCTCCGCAGGCGGCCAGCAGCACGGCCGCCGCTGCAAGTGGCAGTACACGAGTGCGCATGCGCGAAGATTAGCCAGTACGGCCAGGGTTCGGCGTGAATACGACAAATGCGCCGGTGCGTGACGCGGGTAAAGAGTTGCTGACGCCTACTTGATCAGCGGATCGCGAGGCATGCCCAGGATGCGCTCGGCGATCTGGTTGCGGGTGACCTCCGAGGTGCCGCCGGCGATCGCCATGCCACGTGCCCCCATGCGCCGCCCGGGCTGCCAGCTCGCCCTCGCCGCCTTCCAGCGCCAGCATCCGGACCCAGCAGCGCGGCGGCGATGGCGCCCTGCTCCTGAAAGTGCTCGGCCAGTTTGAGTTTGGTGATGTTGCCCTCCGGTCCTGGTCCGGCACCCTCGATGCTGCGGACGGCGCGGCGCAGGTTCAGCAGGCGCAGCGCATGGTCCTCGGCCAGGAAGCGGCCGACCCGCTGCCTGGCGCCGACGACCCGGTCGCCGTTGCGCTTGGCCAAATCGCACCAGCCAGGCCGAAGCAGGCGCGATCCCGCCGGCACCGCCGCCGATGCTCACCCGCTCGTTGCCCAGGGTGGCCCGAGCGACGGTCCAGCCGGAGTTCGGCTCTCCGACCACGTCCTCGTCGGGGACGAACACGTCATTGAAGAACACCTCGTTGAAATCCGAACCGCCGGTGATCTGCCGCAGCGGCCGCACTTCGACGCCCGGCGCCTTCATGTCCAGGATCACCATGGTGATGCCCGCGTGCTTGGGGACGTCGAAATCGGTGCGCACGGTGGCGAGCCCGCGCTCGCAGTAGTGCGCACCGCTGGTCCACACCTTCTGGCCGTTGATCTTCCAGCCGCCGTCGACGCGGGTGGCGCGGGTCTTGACCGCCGCGGCGTCCGAGCCGGCTGACGGCTCGGAGAACAGCTGGCACCAGATCTCGTCCTTGCGCAGCGCCTTCTCGACGAATCGTTCGATCTGCGAGGGGGTTCCGTGCTGGATGAGGGTAAGGATCACCCAGCCGGTGATGCCGTAGTCGGGCCGCTTGACGCCGGCGGCGGCGAACTCCTCGTCGACCAGCAGCTGCTCGATCGCACCTGCGGCACGGCCCCACGGCTTGGGCCAGTGCGGCATGATGTAGCCCGTCGCGATCAGTTCGTCGACCTGATCCGCTTCGTCCAGCTTGGCGATTCGGCGGCGTCGGAGCGGATCTGATCGCGCAGCGCGTCGGCGTCGGCCGGAAGGTCGAGGCTGTTCGATCGGCTCAGTCCCGCAGCGGTCAGATCGAACACATCGGTCGACGGTCCGTCACCGCCGAGCAGGGCCTGCAGCGTCAGCGCGCGCCGCAGGTGCAGATGCGCATCGTGCTCCCAGGTGAAGCCGATGCCGCCGTGAACCTGGATGTTCAGCTCTGCGTTGCGGACGTAGGCCGGGAACGCCAATGTTGCTGCGGCGGCGGCGATCAGCCGAATGGAACTGCCCTTCTTCCTCGGCTCGGCCGCACGAGCGGCATCCCACACCGCGGCGACCGCCGATTCGGCGGCCACCAGCATGTTGGCGCAGTGGTGCTTGACCGCCTGGAAGGTCGCGATGGTGCGGCCGAACTGCTCGCGCACCTTGGCGTATTCGACGGCGGTGTCCACGCAGTCCGACGCGCCGCCGACCGCCTCGGCGGCGAACAGCGTGCGCGCGCAGGCCAGCGCGCGGCGCGGCCGCGCCTCGGATCAGTAGCGTTGTCGCCGACGGTCACGTCGGTCAGCGACACCCGGCCCGAGCGGCGGGTCCGGATCGAGGCTTCCGGGCACCTCGACCGACACCCCGTCGGCGTTGCGGTCGCACCAGCACCACGTCGTCGCCGGCGATCAGCAGCAGCAGATCGGCCAGCCCGGCACCGAGCACCACCCCGGCGTCGCCGCTGGCCCTGCCATCGGACACCGCGACGTCACCGCCGAAACCGACTGCCAGCCGTGACGGATCCGTCGATCAGACCGGGCAACAGGCGGGCCCTCTGCTCGTCGGTGCCGCCGCCGCGATGCACGGCGGAGACCACGACGGTCGGCACGAACGGGCCGGGCGCCACCGCTCGGCCCGAGCTCGTCGATGACGACGACCAGCTCGGGCAGACCGTAGCCGGAGCCGCCGTACTGCTCGTCGACGTGCAGGCCCAGCCAGCCGAGTTCGGCCAGCTCGGCCCAGAACGGCGGGCGCGCCTCCTCGGCGGCGTCGAGCAGTTCCCGTGCGCGCCCAGCGCGCCTTCTGCGCGGTCAGAAACGAGCGCGCGACCTCGCCGAGTTCACGGTGGTCGTCGGTCAGTGCGATACCCATGGAAGTCCTCCTCGAGGCGGCGGTGCCTGATCTCTATGCCTTACCAAGCATCACTTCGGGCGCGAACCGCTGGCCCGCGTCCAGCCGGATGCACTGCCCGTTGAGCATCGGGTTGTCGACGATCGCGGCGACCAGCTTGGCGAACTCCTCGGGCCGGCCCAGCCGCTTCGGGAACGCCGCGTCCTTGGTCAGCGCCTTGGCGAACTCGTCGGGGATGCCCTTGGTCAGACCGGTGGCGAACAGGCTGGGCGCGATGGCCAGCGCGCGGATGCCCACGCGACCCGAGATCGCGGGCCATCGTCAGGCACATGCCGGCGATCCCGGCCTTGGCGGCGGTGTAGGCGACCTGGCCGATCTGGCCCTCGAACGCGGCGATGGACGCGGTGTTGATGATGACGCCGCGCTCGCCGGTCTCCTCGTCCTCGGGCTCGTTCTTGGCCATGTGCGCGGCCGCCAGCCGGCTGATGTTGAAGCTGGCGATCAGGTTGAGGTCGATGGTGCTGCGGAACGTCTCCAGGCCGTGCGGGCCGTTCTTGCCCAGCGTCTTCTCGGCGACCCCGCCGCCGGCGGTGGTGAGCGACGACGTGCAGGCCGCCGAGCGCGTCGACGGCGGCCTGCAGCGCCTCCTCGGTGCCGGCGAAGTCGGTGACGTCGACGGTGAAGAAGCGGCCACCGACCTCGTCGGCGACCTCCTGGCCGTCGGTGCCCTCGCGGTCGAGGATCGCCACGCTGGCGCCCGGCGAGGCCAGCAGTTCAGCGCTTGCCCGCCCGAAACCCGATGCGCCGCCGACGACGACAACCTTCTTGCCGGAGATCTCCATCCCAATCCTCCCGTTCGTGCGCACTGGCCACCCTGCCCGTGCAGCCAGAGTCCGGCCTTCAGTTGCGGGACGCCCTGATGCCCGGCCGGTGCAACGATTGCGTCATCGGCTCGGTAAGGCATGTGGCCGGACCCGACGCACGCGCGGGTAGGTTGGCGGCATGGCCCGATACCGGCTACCGGCATGCGGATGCTGGCGGTGTCGCCGCGGCCGCGGTGGCCCTGGGCGTCGCCCAATTGCTCGCCACGTTCTTCTCCCCCGCCGCCGATGCGCGCACTGCGGTCGGCACCGCGGTGATCAACCTGACGCCCGGGCCCGTCAAGGAATGGGCGATCCAGATGTTCGGCACCGCCGACAAGCTGTTCCTGTCGGTGATGGTGCTCGTCGTCATCGCGCCGCTGGCCGCGGTCACGGCGATCTGGGAGAGCTCGCCGCATCCCGGTCGGCACGCTGGCGATCGCTGGCGGGCGCGGTGGCCGGCAGTCCGCCGCCGTGCTGTCCCGGCCCGGAGGCGCGCCGGATCGACATCATCCCGACCCTGCTCGGCGCGGTGTGCGGCATCGCGGTGTTGCGACTGCTGACCTCGGGCCGGATCAGCGACGGCCACGGACCGCCTCCGACGAGGCGGCCGGGCTCGACCCCGGCCGGCGGCTGTCGCTGGTGGCGCTCGGCTTCCTCGGCCTCGGTCGTGCTCGTCGGGTGTCGCCGGGGCGGTGTCGGCCGACGGCTGCGCTCAGTGTCCGGCGACCGCGACACCTTCGCGCTGCCCGCGGTCGAAGTCGCCCGCGCCGCCGATCCCGCCGGATGTCAGCCCGCGGGCGTTGCGACTGCCGAGCTTCATCACCAGCAACGCCGACTTCTACCGGATCGACACCGCGCTGAGCGTTCCCCAGCTGTCGCGCGCGGACTGGCGGCTGCGCATCCACGGGATGGTCGACCGCGAAGTCACCTACAGCTTCGACAGATCTGCAGAAGTTCGAGCCGATCGAGAAGGTCGCTGACGCTGACCTGTGTGTCCAATCCGGTCGGCGGCGACTTGATCTCGAACGCCACCTGGACCGGGTACCGGGTTCGGGACCTGTTGCGCGACAGCGGAATCCACACCAGACGCCGACATGGTGCTGTCCACGTCGATCGACGGATTCACCGCAGGCACCCCGGTGGAGGCGCTGACCGACGGCCGGGACTCGATGCTCGCGATCGGCATGAACGGCGTGCCGCTGCCCGTCGAGCACGGCTATCCCGGCCCGGCTGGTGGTGCCCGGTCTCTACGGATACGTGTCGGCCACCAAGTGGGTTGTCGACCTGGAGTTGACCCGCTTCGATCGGGCGCAGGCGTACTGGACCAAGCTCGGCTGGTCCGACCGCGGCCCGATCAAGACCGAGTCCCGCATCGACGTCCCCGCGACGGCCAGCAGATCGGCCAAGGGGCCGGTCACTTTCGGCGGTGTGGCCTGGGCACAGAACCGCGGCATCCAGGCCGTCGAGGTGAGATCGACGACGGGCTCTGGCAGCCGGCCCAGCTGGGTGCGTCGCTACTCGAACGACACCTGGCGGCTGTGGAGCTTCCCGTGGCAGGCCGACCAGCCAGGCTCGCACACCATCACCGCCCGCGCCACCGACAACACCGGCGTGGTGCAGACCGCGGAGCGAGCCGCCCGGTCCCCGACGGCGCGACCGGCTGGCCCGCGGTCGACCTTCGACGTCAAGTGAGCTGATCGGCCCGGCGTGCCAATCTGGAGACATGTTGCTCGCCGACGTCGCGGCCGCGTCCGTCGGTGTGCGGCGGCGCCATCGCGGCTGGCCAAAGTGGCTCGGATCGCCGATCTGCTCGCAGTGCCGACCGCGGATGCCGCGCCAGGCCGCCATCATCGTGTCCTGGCTCTCCGGTGAACTGCCGCAGCGCCAGATCGGCGTCGGGTGGGCGGCGCTGCGGTCGCTGCCGCCGCCCGCAGCGCGCACCCTCGCTGACGGTGCGCGGACGTCGACGCCGCGTTCACCGAGATCGGCGCCGTCGCGGGCAAGGGCTCGCAGGCCCGCCGCGCCGAGCTGCTCGACTCGGCTGTTCGCCGCGGCCACCGACGATCGAACAGATCGTTCCTGCGCCGCCTGCTCGGCGGCGAGTTGCGCCAGGGCGCGCTGGCCGGGCTGATGGCCGACGCGGTCGCCAAGGCCGCCGGGCATCCCCGCCGCGCGGTGCGGCGGGCCGCCATGCTCGGCGGCGACCTGCCCGCCGTCGCCGCGGCGGCGCTTGACCGGCGGGCGCGGCAGCGCTGGCGGATTCACCCTGCAGGTCGGGCGCCCGGTCGGCCCGATGCTCGCCCAGACCGCGACCGGCGTCGACGACGCGCTCGAACGACTCGGCGGCGACAGCGATTTTCGAGGCCAAGCTCGACGGCGCCCGCGTGCAGATCCACCGCGCGCGGCGACGACGTCGACGGTCTACACCCGCAGCCTCGACGACGTCACCGCCCGGCTGCCCGAGGTGGTCGAGGCGACGCTGGCCCTGCCGGTCGCCGACCTCATCGCCGACGGCGAGGCCATCGCGCTGCGCCCGGACGGCCGGCCGCACCGGTTCCAGGTAACGGCATCGCGGTTCGGCCGCTCCGTCGACATCGAGCCGCGCGAGCCGCACAACCGCTTTCGGTGTTCTTCTTCGACCTCCTGCACCTCGACGGCATCGATCTGCTCGACGCGCCCACCACCGACGCCTCGCCGCGCTGGACGCCATCGTGCCGCCGGGCGAGCGGGTGGACCGGCTGCTCACCTCCGATCCGGTTGCCGCGCAGGACTTCCTGGACATCGACGCTGGCGGCCGGCCATGAAGGCGTGATGGCCAAGTCGCCGACGGCGCCGTACGAGGCGGGCCGCCGCGGTGCGGGCTGGCTGAAGGTCAAACCCGTGCACACCCTGGATCTGGTGGTGCTCGCCGTGGAGTGGGGCTCGGGTCGGCGCACCGGCAAGCTGTCGAACATCCATCTCGGCGCGCGCGATCCGGCCACCGGCGGATTCGTCATGCTGGGCAAGACGTTCAAGGGCATGACCGACGCGATGCTGGACTGGCAGACCGCAGCGATTCACCGAACTGGCGATCAGCACCGGGACCGAATGGCTACGTGCGTGCGAACGTCCGGCCCGAGCAGGTCGTCGAGATCGCCTTCGACGGCGTGCAGGGCTCGCACCCGCTACCCCGGCGGGATGGCGCTGCGGTTCGCGCGGGTGCTGCGCTACCGCGACGACAAGAGCCCCGCCGAGGCCGACACCATCGACACCGTGCGTGCCCTCTACGAACGCGGCGACCAGTGACTACAGCCGCGAATTCGGCCTTCCCCCGATGTCGACGGGGTGAACAACTCCGAGGCTGTGACCAGGCGGTCGACGTCGACGTCGGCGTTATCGCCCAACCGGTGGTTTTGGAGAGTCGGAGCCGTTTTCCAGATCTTTCGCCGCTTTTCTGGGTCCCGGCCGAGTCGGTCAGTGAAAAGATCACAACACCGCCACACACCGCAGCAACCCGAAGGGAGGATGCCGTGGCTTCACCGACCGCAGCCCCGTCGCAACGCATCGAGGAAACCGACGGAGACGTCACCTACATCCGCACCGACAAGGATCTGCCGCCGGTGGCCATCGATCGACCGGTCACCGATCACCATCCGGCACAAGCTGGTCTTCGGCGCGATCGCGCGTGCTCGGGGCGATCGCCTGGGCGGTCATCGCGATCGTCCGCGGCGAGAAGGTCAACGCCGTCTGGTTCGTCATCGCCGCAGTTTGCACCTACGTCTTCGCGTTTCGGTTCTATGCACGGTTGATCGAGACGAAGATCGTGCGTCCCCCGCGACGATCACGCGACACCGGCCGAGATCCTCGAGAACGGCAACGGACTACATGCCGACCGACCGGCGGGTGTTGTTCGGTCACCACTTCGCCGCCATCGCCGGTGCCGGCCCGCTCGTCGGACCCGTCCTGGCCGCGCAGATGGGCTACCTGCCCGGCACCATCTGGATCATCGTCGGCGTCGTGTTCGCCGGCTGCGTACAGGACTTCCTGGTGCTGTGCGATCTCCACCCGCCGCCGCGGCCGCAGCTGGGACAGATGGCCCGCGACGAACTGGGCGTCGTCGGCGGCGTCGCCGCGATCGATCGGCGTGTTCGTCATCATGATCATCCTCATCGCCGTCCTCGGCCCTCGTCGTGGTCAACGCGCTCGCCGAAAGCCCCTGGGGCGTCTTCTCCATCGCGATGACCATCCCGATCGCCCTGTTCATGGGCGTCTACCTGCGCTACCTCCGCCCCGGGCAGGTCTCCGAGGTGTCGCTGATCGGCGTCGTGCTGCTGCTGCTGGCCATCGTCGTCCGGCGGCTGGGTCGCCGAAACCGATTGGGGCACGGATTGGTTCACGCTCTCCAAGGTCACGCTCGTCGTGGTGCATCATCATCTACGGCCTGGCCGCCTCGGTCCTGCCGGTCTGGCTCCTGCTCGCACCGCGCGACTACCTGTCGACGTTCATGAAGGTCGGCACCATCGCGCTGCTCGCCGTCGGCATCCTGCATCGCCCGCCCGGTGATGGACGGCGCCCGCGGTGACCAGTTCGCCGTCCAGGGCAACGGCCCGGTGTTCGCCGGGTCGCTGTTCCCGTTCCTGTTCATCACCATCGCCTGCGGCGCGCTGTCCGGCTTCCACGCTCTGATCTCCTCCGGCACCACGCCGAAGCTGCTGGAGAAGGAAAGCCAGATGCGGATGATCGGCTACGGCGGCATGCTCACCGAGTCGTTCGTCGCGATCATGGCGCTGATCACCGCCGCGCATCCTCGATCAGCACCTGTACTTCGCCATCAACGCCCCGACCGCGGTCACCGGCGGAACTGCCGAGACCGCCGCGGACTACGTCAACAGGCTCGGGCTGTCCGGCAGCTCCGATCACGGCGGGCGAGATCGACGCAGGCCGCCGCAGACGTCGGCGAGGAAACGATCGTTCCCGCACCGGCGGCGCCCCGACCCTGGCGTTCGGCATGTCCGAGGTGCTGCAGCCAGGTGTTCGGCGGTGCCGCGCTGAAGGCCTTCTGGTACCACTTCGCGATCATGTTCGAGGCGCTGTTCATCCTGACCACGGTCGACGCCGGCACCCGCGTGGCCCGCTTCATGCTCTCCGACGGTCTGGGCAATCTGGGCGGGCCGTTGCGCCGAAGCTCGCAGACCCGTCCTGGCGCGCCGGCGCCTGGATCTGCAGCTTCATCGTGGTCGCCGCGTGGGGCGGCATCCTGCTGATGGGTGTCACCGATCCGCTCGGCGGGATCAACACGCTGTTCCCGCTGTTCGGCATCGCCAACCAGTTGCTCGCCGCCATCGCGCTGACGGTCGTCACCGTCGTCGTGGTCAAGAAGGGCCTGCTACAAATGGGCCTGGATTCCCGGTATTCCGCTGGCTGTGGGACCTGATCGTGACGCATGACCGCGTCGTAGCAGAAGATCTTCTCCGCGATCCCGACGATCGGCTACTGGACGCAGCACTTCCAGTACCGCAACGCGCAAGGACGCCGGCAAGACGGCATTCGGATCGGCGAAGAACCCCGAGGCAGCATCGACGCCGTCATCCGCAACACCTTCATCCAGGGCACGCTGTCGATCGTGTTCGCGGTCCTGGTGATAGTGGTGGTTGCTGCCGCGATTGTGGTGGCGCTGCGGGCCATTCGCGGCGCCGGCCACCCGCTGGCCGAGGACGAGACCGTACCTTCGCGAATCTTCGCCCCGTCCGGCCTGATCGCCACACCCGCAGAGAGGGAGGTGCAGAAGCAATGGAACGCGCTACCGTCGTCGCACGCCAGATCCGTTGGTACGTCGGCACATTGATGGGCGACACGCACTACCAGCGCTACGTCGAGCACCGCCGTCGGACCCATCCCGGTGAGTCGGTGCTCAGCGAGCGCGACTACTGGGCGATGCGCCATCGCGGCACGGAGACCAGCCCGAACCCGCGCTGCTGCTAATCGCCCTGCACCACCGCATCACAGAACGCCCGGGTTCCGGCGACCAACTGCGCGTTCGGTTCGTCCACCTCGTCGACCCACGCGGCGGCGGCCGTCGGGGTGCGGCCCCCGTCGACGTGGCGCCTGATCAACCGCTCCCGGCGTACATCGGCCGGGCAGTCGACGTAGTACAGCCGCCCGAGCAACGCGCGCACCGCACCCCAGCCCCGGTCGGGCACCGCCAGGTAGTTGCCCTCGGTTCACCACCAGGCGGCTGTGCGCCGCGACCACCAGGCCCGCGGCCAGCGGTTCGTCGAGGCCGCCGGTCGAAGTCGGGCACATATACGTCGCGATGCCCGAGTCCTCGGCGACCCGCCGCAGGGTTGCGACGTAACCAGCGGCGTCGAACGTGTCCACGGCGCCCTTGCGGTCTCGGCGGCCCAGCCGGTCCAGTTGCGCGTTGGACAGATGAAACCCGTCCATCGGCAGATACGACGCCCGGTCGACCTGGGAGCGCAGGGCCCGAGGCCAGACTCGATTTACCCCCTCCCGGCGGCCCGGTGAGACCGACGACGAGCCGTCCACGACGCTGCTTCAGCAGCGCACCCACCTCGGACGTCACAAAGTCCGTCACAAAGTCCGTCACAAAGTCCGTCCCGGGGTTTCGCAGTGGTAACCGATGGCTGATCTCCTCCGATAAGTCGAGCCAGGGTCGGGCGATAAGTCGAGCAGGGTCGGGCAGATGCAGTACAGGGTGGAACAATTGATGCACGCAATTCGCAAGATACGCAGTCGGGGGATTATTCGGTTGGCGGTGGCCGTCGTGGCGGCGGTGTTGCTGCCCGGGTTCGGTGTTGTGGCCGAGCAGCCCCCGACGGCTCGAGCCGCCCAGGTCGAGTTCCTGAGTGTCCCGTCCCCGTCGATGGGCCGCAACATCACCGTCCAATTCCAGGGTGGCGGCCCCAAGGCCGTCTACCTGTTGGACGGGCTGCGCGCCCAGGACGACCGCAACGGCTGGGACATCAATACCGGCGCATTCTCCTGGTTCGACGGATCCGGGGTCTCGGTGGTGATGCCCGTCGGCGGGATGTCGAGTTTCTACACCGACTGGTACCGACCGGCGGTGGGCAACGGTACGACGCAGACCTACAAGTGGGAGACCTTCCTGACCTCGGAACTGCCGGCGTGGTTGTCGGCGAACCGGGGCATCAGTCCCACCGGCAACGCCGTTGTCGGACTTTCGATGTCGGGTAGCTCCGCACTGATTCTGGCGGCGTATCACCCGGGTCAGTTCGTCTACGCCGGATCGCTGTCGGGCTTCCTGAACCTGTCAGCCGGACTACTGGCCCGTTCTGGTGTCGGTGGCCATGGCCGACGCGGGCGGCTTCAATGCCCTCGACATGTGGGGCCCGTACGGCGGCCCGGCGTGGCAGCGCAACGATCCGACACTGCAGGTGGGCCGGTTGGTGTCCAACCGCACTCGGATCTGGGTGTACAGCGGCAACGGCAACCCGACCGACCTGGACGCCGGACTGGGCAACGCCCAGATCCCCGCGCAGTTCCTGGAGGGCCTGACCACCCGCAGCAATCAGGCCTTCCAGCAGCGCTACCAGGGCGCGGGCGGCCGCAACGGCGTCTTCAACTTCCCGCCCAACGGCACGCACAGCTGGGGCTACTGGGGTGGTCAGCTGCAGGCCATGAAGCCGGACATCCAGCGGGTGCTGGGCGCGTCGCCGACGATCTGACCTGTCGGCGAACGGCCAGTTGCGGCAACCCTTTTCGCTCGACACGTGTCGCAACTGGCCGCTCGGCGCGGTAGCGGAGACACGACGAGAGGCCCGGCCCCTTGTGCAGGGACCGGGCCCGCAAGTGTCACGTGTGGTCGTCGCCGCCGTGGGCGTCCGAATGGCCGCTCCCCGAAAGCAGATGCGGCTGAACCCGGTGTACCGTTCGGGTCTGACAACGGGTGTATGCAGATAGGGGATGGGCATGGATCTGGCCTGGTCGGCGAAGGACCTGCAGTTCCGTGACCAGGTGCGGGCCTTCCTCGACGAGAAACTGACCGCAGACCTGCGCCAGGCCGGCCGGCTGATGACCAGTGTGTACGCCGAGCACGAGTCCAGCATGGCCTGGCAGGCCATCCTGCACGAGCGGGGTTGGGCCGCCCCGGCCTGGCCCACGCAGTACGGCGGCTGTGACTGGACCCTGGCTCAGCACTACATCTTCAGCCGCGAGTCGACATTGGCCGGGGCCCCCGCGCTCTCCCCCATGGGCATCCGAATGGTGGCCCACGCCATCATCGCCTACGGCACCCCGGAACAGAAGGACTACTTCCTGCCCCGCATCCTCACCGGCGAGGTGTTCTTCTGCCAGGGCTACTCCGAACCCGAAGCCGGCTCGGACCTGGCGGCGCTGTCGATGTCGGCGATCGACGACGGCGACCACCTGATCTGCACCGGCTCCAAGATCTGGACCACGCACGCAGGCGAGGCGAACTGGATCTTCGCGCTGGTTCGGACGTCGCGCACCGCCAAGAAACAGCACGGCATCACGTTCGTGCTCATCCACATGTCCACGCCCGGAATCGAGATCCGTCCGCTGGTGATGACCTCCGGCGAGAAGGTGCAGAACCAGATCTTCTTCGACGCCGTCCGGGTGTCCAAGGCAGGCGTGATCGGCGAGATCGACGACGGCTGGACGGTCGCCAAATACCTGTTGGAGTTCGAGCGCGGGGGTGGTGCGGCCGCGCCGGCGTTGCAGGTGATCGCCGAGTCGATCGCCGACGAGGCCGCCGCAGCGCCCGGGCCTGCCGGCGGAACTCTGATCGACGATCCCACATTCGCCGCGAAACTCGCCGACGTCCGGATCCGCACCGAGGTCCTGGAGATCCTCGAATACCGGGTCCGGCCACTTGGCGGAGGGCCGCAATCCGGGTGCGGCGTCCTCCATGCTCAAGATCCTCTCGACCGAACTCAGCCAGGCGATCACTGAGCTCGCGCTGGAGGCGGCCGGTCCGCGCGGGCGGTCCTACCAGCCGCACGCCACCCGGCCCGGTGGTCCGGTTTCCGTATTTCGTGCAGCCCGCCGACGGCTACCTCGGTGGCGAGCCTTGGCAGGCGGTGGCGCCGCTGCGCTATTTCAACGACCGGGCCGGCTCGATCTATGCCGGCAGCAACGAGATTCAACGCAACATCCTCGCCAAAGCGACTCTGGGACTCTGAGATGGACTTCAACCTCAGCAAGGAACAACAACTCCTGGGCGACGGGCTACCGATTCCTTGCTGCCCGCTACGACCTGGAGAAGAGCCGCGCCGCGGCAAAGACCGGCGCCGGCTAGCAGCCCGACATCTGGCGCGGCTTCGCCGAGGAGCTCGGCATCCTGGGCGCCACCCTGCCCGAGGCCGTCGGCGGATTCGATGGCGGCCCGATCGAGACTCATGGTCATCGCCGAGGAACTCGGCCAGGCCCTGGTGATCGAGCCGTTTGTCGACACCGTCGTGGTCGCCGGCGGACTGCTGCGCCGCGCCGGCGCCGCGGCCGCGGGCGCGCTGCTGGAACGAATCGCCGCGGGTACAGCTGTTGTGGCGGTCGCCGCCACCGAACCGCAATCCGGCGATCACTGCGCCGGCGTCTCGACCACCGCAGTCCGCGACGGTGATCACTGGGTAGCTCAACGGCACCAAGACCGCGGTCGACAGCGCGCCGCTGGCCACCCACCTGCTGGTCACCGCGCGCACCTCGGGACAGACGCACAGCACCGGGCTTGTCACTGTTTCTCACCGCGTTCGACGCCGCCGAACCCCCGGCCGGTGTGACCCACACAGCTATCGCACCATCGACGATCGCCGCGCCGCCGACCTGGTGCTGAACGATCGCGACTACCCGCGGGTGCGCTGCTGGACCGGCGACGCCTGGCCGATCGCTGGAGCAAGCCCGCGACGAGGGCGCGGCGGCGATCTGCGCCGAAGCGGTCGGAGCGATGCGCAGAGTGCTCGCCGACACCGTCGAATACTGCAAACAACGACAACAGTTCGGTCAGCCGATCAGCAGCTTTCAGGTGCTGCAGCACCGGATGGTGGACATGTACATGGAGCTCGAGCAGGCGGTCTCGGCGGTCTATCTGGCGGTGCTGAACTCCGAAGCCGAACCGCCGATCCGGGCCCGCGCGGTGTCGGCGGCCAAGGCCACGGTGGGGCGGTCGCCGCGTTTCATCGGCCAGAACGCCGTCCAATTGCATGGAGGCATGGGAATGACCGAGGAGTTGGCCATCGGCCATTACTTCAAGCGGCTCACGGCGCTTCAGTACGAGTTGGGATCGACCGACCACCACAAAGCGCGTTACGCCGCACTCACGCGGGCCTAGGTTTCGTCGCCCATGCGGGACTACAGTCAGGGTGGCGAGGACTAGGAGAGGTTGCATTCGTGTCCACGCAAGGCGATGACCGGATGCAACCACGGTGTTAAGCAGTCAGCAACGGGTCCTGAGTCGCCGCTCCCCCCGGTGGGACGGAACTCCCTGACCCGCAACATCCGGCCGGAACTTCACACGTCCCCGTCGCGTTGGGCGCGTTAGGAAGTCGTCATCGGTGACCGCCTGACATCTGCGGCGCCGACGGCTTGACTGGACTCATACCGATCGAAAGAGGTGCGGCATGCTCGGCAAAATCGCGGGAGCCCTCGGGCAGGTCGCCGAGGCCGGAGGCTCGATCGTCGGGATCCGCAACGGTACCGAGGAGCCCGCCTTCACCGTCGAACGCAAGATCGGCGGCGTCGACATCCGCCGGTATGGGCCGCGCATCGCCGCGGAGACCACCATCGTCGCCGACGAGGAATCCGCCCGCAACGAGGGATTCCGGCGCCTGGCCCGCTACATCTTCGGCGGCAACAACGGCAAGGCCAAGATCGCGATGACCGCTCCGGTCGCCCAGCAGCAGAGCGAGAAAATCGCCATGACCGCCCCGGTGGCCGCGCAGCGCGGATCCGGCGGCGAATGGGTCATCCGATTCTTCATGCCGTCGAAGTACACCCTCGACTCCTTGCCCACGCCCAACGACGACGCCGTGCGTCTGGTCCCGGTGCCGGCCGAGACGGTGGCGGTACTGCGGTTCTCCGGATTGATCGGTGCCGACGCGGTCGCATCGCACACCAAGGAGCTCCTCGACACGTTGCACGACAACGGCATCGAGCCGGTGGGCGACCCGATGTCGTGGTTCTACGATCCACCCTGGACGGTTCCGTTCCGCCGCCGCAACGAGGTCGCTGTCGGTGTGGCCAGCCCGGCGTGATTAGCTGACCCGATGGGCAAACGGCCGTCGGACGACGAGCTCACTCCTCACTTCGAGGATGTGCAGTCGCATTACGACCTGTCCGACGACTTCTATCGACTTTTCCTTGATCCCACCCAGACCTACAGCTGCGCCTACTTCGAGCGCGATGACATGACGTTGGAGCAGGCGCAGGTCGCCAAGATCGATCTCGCCTGGGCAAGCTCGGGTTGCAGCCCGGTATGGCGCTGCTCGACGTCGGCTGCGGGTGGGGTGCCACCATGATGCGCGCGGTCGAGCAGTACGACGTCAACATCATCGGATTGACCCTGAGCCGCAACCAGGCCGACCATGTCCAGCGGTTACTGGATGCCTCCGACAGCCCCCGCTCGCACCAGGTGTTGCTCGAGGGCTGGGAGCAGTTCGACGGATCCGTCGACCGGATCGTCTCGATCGGCGCATTCGAACACTTCGGCCACGACCGTTACGACAGCTTCTTTGCGACAGCCTTCGACGCGCTGCCCGCCGACGGCGTGATGTTGTTGCACACCATTACCGGGTTGCACCCGAACGAGATGGCCGCGCGGGGCATGCCGCTGTCCTTCGAGTTCGCCCGGTTCATCCGGTTCATCCTGACCGAGATCTTCCCAGGCGGGCGGCTGCCGTCGATTCCGATGGTCGAAGAGCGCGCCGGCGCGGCCGGCTTCGAAGTGGCCCGCGTGCAATCCCTGCAGCCGCACTACGCACGCACCCTGGACCTGTGGGCCGCCGCGCTGGAATCCCGGCGGGACGAGGCGATCGCGATCCAGTCCGAAGAGGTCTACGACCGGTACATGAAGTACCTCACCGGGTGCGCGAACATGTTCCGCGTCGGCTACATCGACGTCAACCAGTTCACCCTGGTCAAGCCGGCGACCTGACCCGACGGTCGCAACTGCACCAGTCTCGGTCGGCGCACGTGATCAGGTTTCGAAGTCACCTCACCCGCTCCGCCTGCGGGACTATTGCCCCGCCGGATCCGGCACCGGATCGGGGGCCAACGCGGCCGGCGCGGCCGGCGCGGATGAACCGACCGGCCCCGATGGACTCGCCGATACCCCGGGAGGGGCCGAGCTGGCGCTGAGCGGACGCTGCGCGGTAGCAGCAGCGCATCGTTGGCCGTCACGTCCTGGGTGCGGATCGCGTGCAGCAGGTCGCGCAGATAGCCCAGACCGCGGCTCTGCTGCGGGGTGTCGGTAGTGCCCGGCGGGAGATTCTCCGGGCTGGTCAGGTGCGGTACCCCGGACGCCGGTGACGCCGGTGTCGTCGAAGCGTCAGTAGCCGCGACCTGGCTCGTCGACGCCGCCTGCGGGGCAGCGGTGTCGACGGGTGCGATGGTCGGCGGTGCCGGGTCGGCCGGGTCGGCCAGTGCGGCCGGCGCGGCCAGGAAGGCCACCGAGATCCCCAGTGCCCCCAGCCCGAGGCCGGCGCTGCGCCATGCCCCACCGGTGTGGACGGCCCCCGTCGTCATGATCTTCACCGTCGTGTCCTCCACAGATCGTGCTGGGTGGCGCTGACCAGCCAGGACCGGCTGGTGAGCGCCCTATACCGGTCATTCAGTTCCCGCGCCCGTTTCGTTACACCCGTCACTTCCGTCACCGCCGTTTCAAGCATGTGCGCGCCGCGACGCCGGAACACCCGGACGGGGTTGAATCCGTCGAAGCCTGGGTGTAAAACTTCTTTTGCCCAGCAGAACCTGGGATGCCGAGGGGTTCTGGTGTGCGCCGAAACCCCTGATCACTCCACGTGATCTCGCCAAGCCATGCGGCTCGCGCCATGAAGAATGACGGTGTTCACCACGAGAGGTGTCGATGCAGGTTCCGTCAGAGGGCAAGGCTGTTCCGCCTACGGGCAGTGCCGACCGCCTCGTCGAAGCGGCCCCGGGCGGGCGTCCGCGGCATGTCGGCTGGTTCCGGTTCTCTTTCGACGACGAACGCTGGGAGTGGTCGCCGGAGGTCGAGCTCATGCACGGCTACGCGCCCGGCACCGCCGCCCCGACCACCGATCTGGTGCTCTCGCATAAACATCCCGACGACTATCAACACGTCGCGGCCACCCTCGACGACGTACGCCGCCACCGTCAGGCGTTCAGCACCAGGCATCGGATCATCGACACCGCGGGCCGTATCCACCACGTCATCGTGGTGGCCGACAAGCTGCAGGACGACTCCGGCGCAGTCATCGGCACCCACGGCTTCTATGTCGATGTCACCCCGCCGAAGACCACCAACAGAAACAATCAGCGCGGCGATCGCCGAGATCGCCGAGAACCGGGCGACCATCGAACAGGCCAAAGGCATGCTGATGGTGGTCTACGGCATCGACTCCGCAGGCGGCGTTCGACCTGCTGCGGTGGCGTTCCCAGGAGGCCAACGTCAAGCTGCGGCTGCTCGCCGAACGGGTGGTCACCGATTTCGTGCACCTGACCCAGATCCGAGAAGTCGCCGAGCGGTCGGCCTACGACAACTTGCTGCTGACCGCCGACCAGCGCATCGTTAGCGCCGCATGAGACCGACTCGCAGCTGACGTGAGTTTTCGCCGCGGCGGGGCTGGCGTCGCGGCAGCGATCTCCGGCTGCGGTAGCACGTCGGCGGCGTCGGCGGCGCCGACGGTGGCCGCCCGGGGCGGGTGCCGCCGGTCAGCCCGCAGGCCGCCGCGGCCGGTTTCGTCGATGTGCGGACCGTGGTTCCCGACGCGATCATCGACCTGCGCTACGCGACGCCGCACAATTTCGTCGGAGTCCCGCTGTATCCCGCCGATGCGCGCTGCCTGGTGCACGAGTCCATGGCACCGGGCCTGGCGAAGGCCGCCGACGAATTGCGCACCCAGGGTGCCGGCTGGTGTTCTGGGACTGCTACCGCCCGCACGATGTCCAGGTGCGGATGTTCGACGCGGTGCCCAACCCGGCGTGGGTGGCCAAACCCGGACCGTACGCACGCAGCCACGAGGCGGGACGTTCGGTCGACGTGACCATCGCCGAGCGCGGCCGGCTGGTCGACATGGGCACCGACTTCGACGACTTCTCGGCCCGCGCCACGGCCTATGCCACCGACGGGGTCAGCGCGGCCGCCCAGGCCAACCGCGCCCGGCTGCGCACCGCGATGGGCGGCGGCGGCCTGGCGGTCTATTCCGGCGAATGGTGGCATTTCGACGGACCTGGCGCCGGGGTCCAGCGCCCGATTCTCGACGTCCCTATCGACTAGGGATACCGACCGCGCTGGCTTGGTCGATTCCGCTGAGCCATGGGGCCGGCCTGTGTTATCGAGGAGATCGAGCGGGTGGATCCGCCACCCCGACTGCCGAAGCGGGGCCGCCATGCGATCGAATCTTGTTTGCGCGCTCGCGTTCGGCATGATTCTGATGACAGCGACCGCGGCCGTAGCGCAGGCCGACCGCGTCGAACCGGTGCCGATCTACGGGTACTACAGCGTCTACATCGACCATTCGCGGCAGACGTTCAACGGGGCGCCGGCGGCCTCCGATCCGGCGACGCAGTACGGCCAGTTCGCCACCAACTGCGATGTGAACGGCTGCGTGGCGCACTGGTTCAGGCTGACCGAGATCGCGCAGAACCCTCATGCGCCGGCGATGTATGACTACATGTGGAACAACGACCGCTGGGAGTCGAGCAGCGATTATCCGTTCCACTGCGACAGCGGAGGCACCGCACCGAGCCACCGTTCGGACTTTCTGGCACCCAACCCCGACGGGAGCTTCTCGGCCGAGCGCACCTTCGTCGTCGACGCGCCGGGGTGTGCCGGCGACGGGCCGGGCACATACTGGCTTCCGATCACGCTGACACCCGTCGACGCACCGCCACCCGGAGCGGGCTGACGCGCCACGCGGGTCAGGCCGACTCTGCCCCGGTCGGATCCAGCGCGATGTCGACGAGCATGTCCTCCTCGCCGCCCATCCCTGTCCACCATCGCCCGGTGGCCTGGCCTGCGCAGGTGACCATGTTGAGGTTGGGGACGTCGAGTTGGTCGTCGAGGTTGACTACCGGCACGCAGTACGGCCCGATGGGCGAAAGCGGAATGGGCCACGTCGGCCACCGCGGGATGGACACCGCGCAGCGCGAGGCGATCGACCGCGGCAGGCCCCCGCCGCAGCGGCTTCGGCATGCGGCCAGCCGGCAGGTGATGCGCGCCGTCGCCCGGCTGATCAGTACAACGTGAGGCGATCCTGGTTCGCGTCAGCAGCGCGCGACAGGAAACCAGTCACGAGTTCGGCGAATCGCTGCGGGCATTCGATCTGCGGCATGTGTCCGATGCCGGGCAGCAGGTGGGTCTCTGCATGCGGGAACACCCGGCGCGCTTCATCGAGGTGGTGGGCGGGCAGCACGCGGTCGCGATCCCCCCACATGATGAGCGTCGGCCGGCGATGCTGCGCGCTGGCGGCCGACAACTGCCGGCGCCATTCCGGCCGGACTCCCCTGCCGGTCGCCAGTTCGACGGCCGTCTCCCGCATGACGGCGCCGGCATGGGGTTGGCGTCCGATCGCCACGGCGTGATCGATCCTGGCGCTGGTGGCCAGGGACGGGTCGGCGTAGATCGTCCGCTCGAGCAACCGGGCGCTCGCGTGGGTGGTGCGCCGGGTGCTGAGCGGACCGATGACGGGCATGGCGAGCATGCGCAACAGCAGTGTGACTTCGCTGCCGAAGCCCGCACTGTTGACCAGAACCAGACTCGCCACCCGCTCCGGTTGCAGGGCCAGCAGCTGAAGTGCGATGGCACCTCCCAGGGAGTTGCCGACGACGTGCAGCGGCCTGGTCTCACCGAGTGCGTCGAGCGCGCCGGCGACGCCAAGGGCGAAGGCGGGCAGCGTCGCGGGTCCTGTTGGCCGATCGGAGAATCCGAACCCCGGCACGTCGAGGGCGATGACCCGGTGGGATTCGGACAGCCGCTCGTACTGCAGAGCCCAGTCCTCCAGGCTGCGACCGATTCCGTGCAGCAGCAGGACCGGCGGCAGGTTCGCGTCCCCGTCGGCGCGGACGCGGACGCGCCGGCCGTCCGCCTCGACGAAGGAGGCCCAGCTCATGCGGAGGCGAGATCCGGCGTGGCGGCAACCGGCTTCGCGGTGCTGAACCGCAGTGCCGAGTCCTCCACTGGTCCCTTACGCAGTCGGGCACGGTCGGCGGCGAAGTTCATCTCCACCGTCCATGGGCCGGAGGCGGCCTGCTGAGGGAACTGGTCGACCGCGCGAAGGATGTACCCGGCCGGGAAGTCCAGCATCGGACGCTTGGCCCAACGTCGGGTCGTCGACGACTGGGACGACGGTGGTGTACCCCTCCGATCCATGTGCGCCGAGCATGCGGCACAGGTGTTCGCAGACCAGGTCGACCTTCAGCGTCCACGACGAGTTGGTGTACCCGAAGGCAAAGGCGAGGTTCGGGACGCCCTCGAGCATGAGGCTCTTGTAGACGACTCTTGCGTCAAGTTCACCTCGACGCCGTCCACCGTCAGCGATCGATCCCGCCGAGCGCGTGGAGCTTCAGGCCGGTGGCGGTGACGATGATGTCGGCCTCGAGTTCCTGCCCGGATTCCAACTGGATTCCCGGTCTTGGTGAATGCGTCGATCTGGTCGGTCACCACGGACGCCTTGCCGTCAGAGATGGCCTTGAACAGATCGGAGTCCGGCACGCGCACATGCGCTGGTCCCACGGGTTGTACTTCGGGTTGAAGTGCGTGTCGACGGCGTACCCTTCGGGCAGCAGCCGGACGTTGAGAGCGCGGATGATCCGGCGCACCTGCCTGGGATAGCGCTGGCTCAGCCGTAGATCAGGCGCTGCCGGCCGACGTTCAGCCGGCGGGTGACGGCATAGGCCGAGCTTGCGTCGGGCAAGCCCGCGCAGAGGTTGGCGATCGGGTCCTTGCGCGGCAGCGGCATGACGTAGGACGGCGAGCGCTGCAGCATCGTGATGTGGTCGGCGTTCGTCGGCCATCGCCGGAATCAGGGTGACCGCCGTGCGCCACTGCCGATCACGACGACCTTCTTGCCCCTGTAGTCAAGGTCGTCCGGCCAGGCCTGCGGATGCACGACCTGGCCTTTGAAGTTGCTCTGCGCCCCTCGAATGCGGGGTGTGACCGCCTTGGCGTAGTCGTAGTAGCCCGCGGCGGCGAACAGAATGGCGCAGGTGACGTCGAGCTGCTCACCAGTGTCCGTCCGTTCGGTCTCTACCGTCCACTCGCGGTCTCGGCGTCAAAATTCGGCACCTAACACCTTGTGGTGCAGGCGGATCCGGTCGACGGATGCCGTTCTCGTCGATCACCTCGTGCAGATAGTCGAGAATCTCGTGAGCGTCGGCGATCGCATTGTCACTCGTCCCATGGCTTGAACTCGTAGCCGAACGTGTGCAGGTCGGAGTCCGACCGAATGCCGGGATAGCGGAACAGGTCCCAGGTGCCGCCGATGGCGTCGCGGCCTCGACGATCGCGAACGACTTACCCGGCTGACTGGTTGGCCAGGTAGTAGGCCGGCCGATACCGGAGATGCCGGCGCCGACGATCAAACGTCAACGTGGCCACTGAGTGGCTGCGTCGCACGAGTCGAGTTGAGCGAGTTGACGGTCATGGGCACTCCCGATCGAGCCGTAGAAACTGTAACGCGAATAGTGTTATAGTTTTGCCGACGGCTGTCAAGGCCTAGCCGAAAAGCTCCTCCCATCGACTCAGCGAAAGGGACGCCGGATGACCACTGCGCCAGTTCAGCGACGCGAGCCCGGTCCAGGCCCGCAGCCGCCGAACCGTGACGCGCATCCTCGATGCCGCGGCGGCGATCGCAGACGAGCAGGGCGTCGACGCGGCGACCACGCGCACGATCGCCGACCGCGCCGGGGTTTCCTACCCTTCGCTCTACCGCTTCTTCGGTGATCGCGAAGCGATCCTCGACGAGCTGCTGGAGCGCCACTGCGCCGAGATCGACGCGCGCTGCGTGGCCGCCGAACGCACCTGGGACATTCGATCGGTCGCCGACATACTCAACAACGAGATCGACCTGCACGTCGCGTACTACCGCCAGCACCCCGGCGCGGCCCGGCTGTGGATGGGCGGGCGCACCTCCCCCACGGTCACCAAGCATGTCCATGCGCGCATGCAGACTCTCGCCCTCCGAATTCACACGATCCTGGTGGACGCCGGGCTGTTCCCGGCCGACACCGATCCGCGCGCCATGCTCGTCGCCGTCGAAATCGCCGACCGCGTGCTGGAACTGGCCTACCGGGACAACAGCGACTTCGACGAAGCGATCCTGGGTATCGGCCGTCAGGCGCTGATCGCGTTCGGGGAGAACCTGTCCCAGGGCTGACCGGATTGGTGACCTTGTGCTCTTGGGACTCACGGATCCTCGTCCCCACACTTGAGGCATGTGGACAGGGTCGTCCGTTCCGTTCTCGGTGTGGCGAAAGATCGCCATGGCCACCTGGCAGCCCCGCAGAGATCCGATCATCTGGGCCACGATGGACATCGACGCCGGCCGGCTTCTCGACTACATCGAGGACGTCCGCGCCGCCACCGGCCAGCACGTCACGCCGATGGACCTGGTGGGCCGTGCCAGCGCCAAGGTCTTCGAAGCCCTTCCCGGGCTCAACGGCCGGGTGGTGTTCGGCAACTTCGTCCCGTCGCCCACCATCGACTGTTTCTTCGTGGTCTCGCTGCGCACCGATCCCACCTCGGGCGCCGAGGCCTCCAGCACGGATCTGTCCGGAACTGTCGTGCGCCGGGTCGACCAGAAGGCGCCGTGGGTGATCGCCAAGGAGATCGCCGACCGTGCCGGCAGCATCCGCCACGATAAGGACCCGCAGTTCAAGCAGGCCAAGGCCGTGGCCAGGGCGCTGCCACCAGTGCTGCTCGGCCCGGTGATGGACGCCATCGCCTTCGTCACCGAGAGCCTGCAGATGCCGCTGCCCTTACTCGGCATGGAGGCAAGGCCCTACGGCTCGATCCTGATCAGCAACGTCGGCACCTACGGGCTGGACACGGCGGCCGCGCCATGGCCCACGTTCTGCCATGTCCCGATCGGCATGATGATGGGTGCGGTGACCGACAAGGTGGTCGCGCGCGACGGCAAGGCGGTGGTGCGGCCGATGCTGCCGCTGATGATCGGCCTGGACCACCGGTTCGTCGATGGCTATCAGGCGGCGACGATGTCGCGGGTCTTCCGTGGCTACCTCGCCGACCCGGCGGCGTTCGATCCGGTGCCGAGCAAGCCGGCCAAGCGTTCGGCGCCGGCCAACGGGCGAAAGCCGGCCGCGGCCAAACGGTAGCTCAGCCGACGACGTCCGGGCTGGCCTCCACAAGGCGTGCGAACGCTGTCGCAAAGCCGTCGACGATGGTTTCGTGGTCGGGCACCAAGGTCTTGTCACAGGCGATGCCCACGATCACCGTCCCGCTATAGCTCGAGATGGTGAAGCTCATCGGCTGGTCGCCGGACACCGGCGCCCACCCGACAATGCCCTCGACGCGACTGCCGGCCAAGAAGACCGGCATCGGCGGGCCGGGCACATTGGTCAGGGTGCCAAGGGTGCGGTTGGTGAACAGGTCGACCGATGCCTCGTAGAGTCCCCGGTTCAGACCGGCGATGGCCTCCTGCAGCCGAAACGCCAGCGCCGCCTCGTGGCCGTGTTTGATCCGGTTCATCCGCCGCTTGGCCGCAGCGAGCACCCGTCGCACGTCGGGCTGATCGGTCGGCAATTCCAGTTGCACCAACGCAAAG
The DNA here is from genome assembly GCA_963753095.1 of uncultured Actinomycetota bacterium. Lineage (GTDB taxonomy): Bacteria > Actinomycetota > Actinomycetes > Mycobacteriales > Mycobacteriaceae > Mycobacterium. Next base: position 4,098 of record CAVWBC010000013.1, on the reverse strand, counting down.
TCGTTGCCGAGCGTATCGGGCAACGTCAGATCTAGCGGTTTCAGGTTTACCGGGACCATGAACGTCACCGACGAGCAGCGAGCGTGGTGGGCTTGCAGATAGTCGTGCAGAGTTGCTGCCACGCCGGCGACCAGCACGTCGTTGACGGTGCAGTTGTTGGCCTTCGCCACCACTTTCACCTGGGCCAACGGCACGGGCTCCGACCATGCAACGCCCTTCTCGTCGCCGGCGGCGCCGGTCCAGATGGTGGCGTCGTTACGGGTGCCGAGCAGCAGTTTGCGCACTGTGTCGACATCGCCCGGCGCAGCGGAGAACACATCGACGAGCACACCACCGCCGGGCAGCGACGCCCGCACCGCGGTGGCGACGTCGGAACCGGTCGCCCAGGCCGCCGCAATCAGGGTGTGGCCCGCCCCCACCGGATTGCGCACAGCCAGCTGTCCGAAGTCGTTGAAGTGCTTGAGGATTCGAGGTGCGTCGGCGGCGGTCGCGATCACCTCACCGACAAGGGAGATCGCCTGGCGCGCGGTTCTGGCGGCGTCGCCGGCACCGGAACGGGCTCGCTCGGTCAATCGTTGGCCGGGCGGATGCGGGCGGGCGGCGTGCTGCGCGACGCTCGGCCCCAGGATAGGCCCACCCTCGGGTGAGGCGTCGAACAGGCTCATCGCCAACTGAACCATGCGCATGCCGTCGGCGATCGCATGGTGGGTCGCAGGATCATGGCGCTGCCGCCGCGATAGTGCTTCACCCAGATCGCCTGCCACAGTGGCCGGTTGCGATCGAGCATCTCGGTGCGGTGAGCCGCCGCAACGGCCTGCAGCGAGCGTGGATCGTCGCGGTTCGCCAGCGTGACGACCTCGACGTGAGCATCGAAGTCGAAGCCCTCGTCGAACTCCCACCACCATGATCCGTCATGATCTTTCACCGCGCGGCTGCGAAACACCGGATAGCGCTCGATGAGCCGCTCCTCCATCACGCGGCGGAGCGCGTCGAAGTCGAGTGGCTCGCAGGTCCATATCACCGAGTCCACGACCATCAGGTTGTGCGGGCGGTCCATCTCCAGCCACAGCGCATCCTGAACACCGAGCCGGTGTCGTTCCACCATCGCGCACCTCCGAATCGCCTTCTGTCCGTATTGTGGACGAACCGAAAGAGTTTCGGCGCTATCTGGTGAGGCTGGGCAGCAGCACCTCGTCCACCATCACGCGGACGGTCTCCTCGGTCGGCGGCCGGGTATCATCGACCGGAACACCAGGTATCCCGGCAGGGTGTCCCAGATTTCGCGGATATCACCTCGGCATCGATCTCTCCGCGGTCGCAGCGCTGGGTCAGTACGTCGGTGATCAGTACCTTGCGCTGAGGGACGAATTCGTCCTGCATGGCCGCACTCAACGCCGGGCTGTGCGACATCTCGTCCAGCATCGCCCGCATCGTGCTGGCGTGCTCGACGCGCCTGTCGCACACCGAAGCGCCGATGGCCAGCAGGTCGCCGCGCAGCGAGCCGGTGCGCGGCGGCGACCGCTGAATCCGGGTGCCGTGGATGAACGCTGCCAGCACCAGATCGGCCTTCGACGGCCAGCGCCGGTACATGGTGGCCTTGCTGGCCTTGGCTTCGGTGGCCACCGCTTCGACGGTCAGCCTGTCGTATCCATGTTCCTGCAAGCAGTCGCAGCGTCACGGCCAACAGCTCGGCCTCCCGCGCGGTCCACCGCGACCCCGACGGCAAGGCGCGTGCCGTCGTTCGTCGAGTCGGAGAACACGCGCACACCTCGTTTCAAGAGCAGGCTGTCACCAGTCACGCTACGCACTTGCCGTGCGCCGGACCGTACGGTACCGTACCGTTTCGCTCAGTCCGACTCTCAGGCGCGATGTCGCGCTCGCTCGCGGCGCGGTGGACGCCGGATCATCGAAAGGCTCTCGGGTGAGCAGGTTTTCGGTCGGCGGTCTGGTCAGGCGACGGTGGACGGTCGATCGTGGCGGTGGTCGTGGTCGGCGCTCGCCGGCTTCAGCGTGTACCGCCTGCACGGCATCTTCGGCTCCAACGACGTGGTGTCGCGGCCCGCGCCGACTCGCTGGAGAACACCGGCTACAACCCCAAGCAGGTCCTGTTGGAGGTCTTCGGCATCGCCCGGCTCCATGGCGACCATCAACTACCTCGACGAACACGCCCAACCCCAGCGCGTCGACGATGTGACGCTGCCGTGGTCGCACCTGCTGACGACCACTGATCCCGACCCTCTTCGCCGATCTGCGTGCGCAAGGCGACGCGCGACTCCATCGCCTGCCGCATCACCGTCAACGGCATCGTCAAGGACGAAAGGTCCACCAACAACGTGAACGGCTACATCTCCTGCCTGGACAAGTCCGCATGAGCGAGCACCGCGTCGAAGACCCGGTCCGGCAGTCGAGGGCGGCTCGCGCGCAACATCCGTCGGCTCGCCCTGCCGATCGCTTCTTCTGGGTCGCCGTCGCCGCCCTGACCAACATCTCTCGCCCCAACTTGGAGGTCGTCGGCGCGAGACACACGGTGGCGATGAAGCTCGCCGGACTCACCGTCACTCATGGCGATGAGGCACATCGGTGCAGGTCTTCGGCGAGTTCGACTCCGACAGCGCCGCGATGATCGTGCTGGAAGGCGACAACCCCTCGGCGCCGACGCCCACCAGTTCTACGACACCCTGGTGAAGAAGCTGACCGCCGACACCAAACACGTCGAGCACGTCCAGGACTTCTGGGGTGATCCGCTGACCGCGGGCGGCTCGCAGAGCAAGGACGGCAAGGCCGCTCTGGTGCAGCTGTACCTGGCCGGCAACCAGGGTGAGTCGACGTCCAACGAATCCGTCGACGCCATCCGCAAGATCGTCGCCGACACGCCGCCACCGCCCGGGAGTCAAGGCCTACGTCACCGGTGCGGCACCGCTGATCACCGACAACTTCGAGGTCGGCAGCGCGGACACCCTCAAGGTCACCGCCGATCACCTTCGTGGTCATCGCGGTGATGCTGCTCGTCGTCTACCGCTCGATCGTCACCATGATCCTCATGCTGATGACGGTCATGCGTCGAACTGGCCGCGGCCCGTGGTGTCGTCGCCGTCCTCGCCAACTCCGGGATCATCAGCCTGTCCACCTACTCGACGAACCTGCTGACCCTGCTGGCGATCGCCGCCGGCGCCGACTACGTGATCTTCGTCGTCGGGCGCTATCAGGAAGCCCGCTCCGCCGGCGAGGACCGAGAAGCCGCGTACTACGACATGTTCCGCGGCACCGTCCACGTCATCGTCGGCTCGGGGCTGACCATCGCCGGGGCGGTGGCCTGCCTGAGCTTCACCCGGCTGCCCTACTTCCAGAGCCTCGGCGTACCCGCCGCACTCGGCGTGCTGGTGGCGCTGGCGGCCGCGCTCACCCTGGGCCCCGCGGTGCTGGTGATCGCCAGCCACTTTGGGCTGCTGGAGCCCAAGCGCAAGACGCGCACCCGCGGCTGGCGCCGCATCGGCACCGTCATCGTGCGCTGGCCCGGTCCCATCCTCGTCGCTGTCGATCGCGATCGCCCTGATCGGCCTGCTCGCGCTGCCCGGATACAAGACCAGCTACGACGCCCGCCCGTACGTGCCCGCCACGGCGCCCGCGGCCGTCGGCTACACCGCCGCCGAACGCCACTTCTCCGCAGGCGCGGCTCAACCCCGAGCTGCTGATGATCGAGATCCGATCACGACATGCGCAACCCCGCGGACATGATCGTTCTCGAGCGGGTGGCCAAGGCCGTTCTGCACACCCCGGCATCGCCCTGGTGCAGTCGATCACCCGGCCCCTGGGCACGCCGATCACCCACAGCTCCATCCCGTTTCAGATCAGCGCGACACAGCGCCAGCCCGATCATGAACCTCAGCTACCAGCAGGCCAGGGCCCAGGACATCCTCAAACAGGTCGACCAGACCTCCAAGTCGATCGACATCCTGCAACAACAGCTCGGCGCTGCAGCAGGCCAGCGCCGCCGCGACCGACGAGCAGACCCAGGCGTTCCACGACACCGTCGACACCGATCAACCATGTACGCGACAACCTCGCCAACTTCGACGACTTCTTCCGCCCGCTGCGCAA
>CAVWBC010000012.1:0-16708 GCA_963753095.1 uncultured Actinomycetota bacterium | reverse complement strand
GCGCGCCGCAGCCCGCGCTTAGCCCGTCTGCCGACACGTTCCGACCAGGGTGTGACAGCCAACACAGATCTGTGGTACAAACAGGCATATTTCAAATAGTCATATCCAGCCCTTGGAGGACTCCATGACGACGACTGTCGACTCCCCCACCCCCAGCGCCGTCATCGATCGGGTGTCGCTGGTCTTGGATGCCTTCGACGGGCCGGGGCGCCTCACCCTGGCGCAGATCGTCCGTCGTACCGGCCTGCCCCGTTCCTCGGCCCATCGGATGCTCGAACGACTGGTCCAGCTGCGCTGGCTTCGCCGCAGCGGCCGCGACTACGAGCTGGGCATGCGGTTAATCGAGTTGGGCTCGCTGGCGGTGCACCAGGATCGCGTGCATCGTGCGGCCATGCCGATGCTGCACGAATTGCACCGCGCCACCGGACTGGTGGTTCACCTCGCCGTGCTTGACGGTCCGGATGTGGTCTACCTCGAGAAGGTCGGCGATCGGATGACGGCCGCCATCCCGACCCGTGTCGGGGGTCGTCAGCCGGCGCACTGTACGGCGGTCGGGAAGGCGATTCTGGCCGCCGGCGGTGACGTCGCCATCCAGCAGGCCCATTCCGACCTGCTCTCCCGCAAGACCAAGTACTCGATCTCCACCCCGGCCCAGCTGCGCACCGAGTTGAGCAAGGTCCGCGCGCACGGCGTCGCGTTCGACCGCGAAGAGTCGCTCGCCGGGTTCGGCTGCGTCGCCGCCTCGATCGGCGGTCCCGGTGAGGCGGTCGGGGCTGTGTCGGTCTGCGGGCCGATGAACCGGATGATGTTCGACCAGCGCCTCGTCGCCCCCGTGCGAATGGCGGCACTGGGTATCTGGCGCCATATCGAAGACGGCGCAGGACGAGTGGCGCCGACGTTGCAGCAGATGCGCCCGCTCCGTATGGGGCCCCCGACCCGGGGCTACGACGCCGCGCCCGACTCGGCGGCCCTGCAGTTCGCGTGACACTCGACCCGGAGCTTGCGGCGATCCTCGGCGCGCTCAACACCGGCTTTCCGGACGTCACGACGATGACGGGACCCGAGGTCCGGGCGGCGATCGTGGCTCGTCGGCAACCGGTGGAAAGTCCCGAACCCGTCGGGGACATCTCCGACCGGACTGTGCCGGGGCCGGGAGGTGACATCGGCATCCGGGTGTACCAACCACTGGGCCAGTCGAAGACGAGACCTATGGTGGTGTTCGCGCACGGCGGCGGCTTCGTGTTCTGCGATCTCGACAGCCACGACGGACTGTGCCGAGCGATGGCGAACGGGATCGATGCGGTGGTGGTGGCGGTGGACTACCGCCTGGCGCCCGAAACCCGTTGGCCCGCAGCGGCCGAGGACATGTACGCGGTGACGGAGTGGGCCGCCGGGAGCGCCCACCTGCTCGGTGCCGACCCCGGCCGCCTGATCGTCGCCGGTGACAGTGCGGGCGGGAATCTGGCCGCGGTGACGGCCGTGATGGCACGCGATCGGGGCGGTCCGGGAATCGCTGCCCAGCTTCTGCTGTATCCGGTGATCGCCGCCGACTTCGACACCCAGTCCTACCGCGAATGCGCCACCGGCTACTACAACACGCGCGACGCGATGATCTGGTACTGGGATCAGTACGTGCCGAACCACTCGGATCGTTCGCACCCCTATGCCAGTCCCGCACAGGCTGATCCGGCCGGGCTGCCGCCCGCCGTGATCGTCACGGCCGGTTTCGATCCACCGCGCAGCGAGGGCGAACAGTACGCCCGGTCGCTGGCCGCGGCCGGGGTCAGCACTCGCTATCGGTGCTACGAGGGAGCCATCCACGGGTTCATGACGATGGCCGGCATCGAGCTGGGCGCCAGGGCACGCGAACAGACGTGGCGCGACGTGCGCGAGTTGCTCGCACAGGTCAACTCGACCTGACGGGGCCAGATCGACTCCCAGTGGATGGGAGTCGGCAAAGCCCCTGCAGTCCAGCGCTCTAACCTCGACCCATGGCAGACGCCAAGGTGTACGTGATCGACCGGGTCGTGACACGGCCCGGATGTGCCCGTGCCTTCGTCGATCGCTACCTCGCCGAATACGCGCCGGGAGCCGTAAACCGCGGCATGGCCATGGACCGCATCCTGGTCAGCCCCCCGATCTGGTTCACCGACGAGTCCAACACCATCACCATCACCTGGGAGCTGGCCGGAGCGCAGGCCTGGTGGGAGATGACGTGGCAGGGGCGCCCCGACAAGGCCCTCGGGCAGTGGTGGGCCGACATCGCCGAGCTCATCGAATCCCGCACCCGGACCATGGCGTCGGCCGCCGACGACGTCGACACGCTCTGTGATGTTTAAGGTCACCCGCCTGGTTCACCTGGCGTCGGGCGTGGGCCAAGCCCGGGTCGAGCCGTTCATCGATCGGTTGCGGGAGTCGCTCGCCGGCGCGGAGTGCGCGATTGTCGAGCCGACGTTGCCGGGTTCCCGCAATGGTGGCGACGTCCTGGTCCATGCCCAGTTCCGCACCCGGGAGTTACGGACAGATGCGCTGGCCCGGCTGAACCGGGTGCTCGGCGGAGTGCAGGTCACCCATGTGGACGGCGTGGACTACGAGGCGGGACCCACGCCGGTGCCGACGTCACCGGAATCCATCTACCGCACGCTGCTGGTAGCGGTCGCACCGGAGACTCCCGCGGAGGTCGTCGCGGCGTTCGAGTCCGACCTGCTACTGATGCCGGTGTACGTACGCACGATCAGGGCAAGTCAGCTCAGCCATCCCAGCCGTACGCTCGGCACCTCGCGCTGGACCCACGTCTTCGAGCAGGAGTTCACCGACGAGGCGGGGCTGATGGGTGCCTACCTGATGCACCCGATCCACTGGGCCAGGGTCGATCGCTGGTTCGACCCGGAGTGCCCGGAATTCATTGTTCGCGAGCGGATCTGCCACAGTTTCTGCGCGATGAGGGAGATTCGATGACGCCGCCCTGCCCGTGTGCCGATCGCCAGGCGATCGTCGATCTGCTCAACCACTACGCCACCTGCCTGGATCACCGCGACTGGAGCGGCCTGGACGCGGTCTTCGACGCTGACGCCATCGGCGATTACGGCGCGGTACTCACCGGCAGAACCAGGCTCGTGGCAATGATCAGCGGCCTGCTCGATTCCTGCGGGCCGACACAACATCTGCTCGGCAACCACGTCATCGACGTCGACGGTGACACGGCGCGGGCGGCGACCCAGGCCCGCGTGATCCACACCGGCGCCTGCGAACGCTCCGCGCTGACACCCTACGAGTCCATCGGGACGTATCACGACCAGCTGCGCCGAACCGCGGATGGCTGGCGAATCACGCACCGCCGCTTCGCCGTTCGCATCCAGATCGGCGACATCGGCATCCTGGGCCTGCACTCGGCGGGCTGACGCCGTTCAGATTCCCGCGGGCAGAATATTCGGATTCGCAGTACCCGGCGGCTCCAGCGGCGGCAGCACGGTGGTGCCGTCCAGGCTGTGCACCGGAAGCTGCTGGGACCACGGGTAGTGCAGGCTGAAAGCCACCAGTCCGGTGCGCTCGGCGGCCGGGCGGTGGCACATGGCCAGCACCGTCTCGGCCAGGTATTCGACCGGCTCGGTTGGAAATGTATCGGGAATCAGGCTGGCCGCTCCTGGAGTCCGGACAGCTGTTGACGGCCCGACCACGTTGACGGCGATACTGGAATCGACCAGTTCTGCGGCCACCCCCAGCGTGAACCGGTGCAGTGCGGCTTTCACCGACGCGTAGACGACGTCGCCGGAGGACTTGTTGTACTCCCGGTACGGCCGCGCAGGTGCCAGTCCCGTGACGGACCCGATGTTGACGATCCACCCGGCGCCCTGAGCTCGCATGTGCGGGATCGCGGCCTGCGTCAGCACGAACGGGGTGCGCAGGTAGTGCTCGAGCGTGCGGTCGAACGTTTCCGGCGACATGTCCTCGACGACTGAGTAGTCGGCGTAACCCGCATTGTTGACCAGGATGTCGATGCGGCCGGTGCGCTCGACCACCTGATCGACCAGACTGGCGCGCTGCGCGGCGTCCTCGAGGTCGGCGGCGATCCCGAACGCTTTGCCGCCGGCAGCCTCGATCAGCTCGATGGTCTCGCCGATGGTGCCCGGCAGTGCGTCGGTGGCGCCCCCGCGGAGAGAGGGTGACGGCTCCGGCGAACGTGCGGTCACCGCCACGGTCGCCCCCTCGGCCGCCAGCCGCTGAGCGATGGCCCGGCCTATCCCCCGGCTACTGCCGGTGACCAGAGCCGTTCTACCCGAAAGCAATCCACTCACCGGAGGGCGTAGTCCTCTTCGATGGGCGCCCGGTGCGACTGCCAGACGTCGATGAGCCGAAACGGGAACGCGGTGATGATGCGCCCGCCGGCCGACCGGTAGTAGGTGTGCGCAGTCGGCGTGTGGCACCACACCGTGCCGGCCATCGCCTCGTCGATCTCGCGGACATAGGCGGTGAACGCCTCCGGCTTGACCTCGATGGTCGTCGCGGTCCGCAGCGCCATCAGCTGCAGGCACTCCATGACGTAATGCACCATCACCTCGACACCGAAGTTGTGCCCGGCGCCGTGGCCCGGGCTGTAGTTCGGCGCCGACGAGATGAACAGATTCGGGAACCCCGGCACGGTGCCGCCCCGGTAGGCGCTGGGGCTGTCACCCCAGACCTCGGACAGCTTGATCCCGTCGCGGCCCCGAATATCCACCGTGGACAGGAAATCCAGGTGGTAACCGGTGGCATAGACGATGACGTCGAGCTCGATTTGGCGGCCGTCCTGAGTGACGATGCCCTTCTCGTTGACGCGAGCCGGCTCGGCCGCTTCGACGTCCACGTGGGGTTTGGTCAGCGCGGCGTAGTAGCCACCGGGATCGCGGATGATGCGCTTGCCGTAGGGGGCGAAATCGGGCGTGACCTTCTTGGCCAGTTCGCTTCCGGCGCCGAACACGCGGTCGATGTACTCCTGGCAGATCTGCAGCAGTACGTCGTTGGCCGGGGAGATCGACAGGTGCTCGGCCGCCCAGTCCGCGTCACGCAGGATGACCGGATAGTTGTTGTCCGACGCGCCCCAGAAGGACTTCAGCCGGTTCCAGTTGGCGTAGTAAGGAATATGCGCGTTGAGCCAGCGGCGGTGTTCGGGCACGTCGTCGGTGAGCCGCTTGCGCGGGGCCACCCAGTGCGGCTGGCGCTGGAACACCGTCAGGTGTTCGACCTGATCCACGCAGGCATCGACGATCTGCACGGCGGTGCAGCCGGCGCCGATGATCGCCACCCTCTTGCCGGCGAGATCCAGGCTGGGATCCCATTCCGCGGTGTGGATGCTGATCCCGGAGAAGGTGTCCCGGCCCGCGAGATCCGGCCATCGCGGACGATTCAGGTAGCCGGCCGCCGGGATCACGACGTTGGCGTAGCTGACCTCCCGGGTGCCATCCAGACCGACCGCGTGGACCTGCCACTGGTTGCGGTCTTCGTCCCACCACAGCGCCTCCACCTCGGCGCCGAACCGGGTGCGCTCGCGCAGCTTGTTCTTATCGGCCACCGATTCCAGGTACTGCTGATACTCGCCACCCTGCGGGTAGTAGCTCGACCAGTCGCCCTTGATGTCACGCGACAGCGAGTAGTAGGCCGACGGGGTGTCCACGCCGATGCCGGGATACACCGCGGTGTACCAGGTGCCGCCGACCTCGTCGTTGCGATCGATGATCTCGTAATCGATTCCGGCGGCGGCGCATTCCAGAGCGGCGGCCATACCGGCGATACCGGCGCCGATGATGACGACCTTGAAGCCCTGGGGCAGCTTCGCGGTGCGTGGCAACACAGGCTGGGACGGATGAAACCCACCTTGTTCGAGCAGCAGCTCGAGGTACTCCGCGCCCACTTCGGCGCCCAGAGCCACCGGCGCGATCCGCCTGAAGAGACCCGGGTCGTCGGCGGGAAGCGCATCAGCCGGGCGCGGCGATCCCATCGCGGTGATCACTGCGCCGACCAGCGCCTCGGCCGTCTCGGGATCGGTGATGCCGGCCTGTTCCGGCGGGTCGGACACGAACGAGATCTTCGACGCGAACCTGTCCACCACACCTGTGTCGCCGGTCAACTGGGCGAGGACAGCCACCAGCACGCCGGCATCGGCCTGCTTGAGCTTGGATCGCAAGAGATCCGGGTCGACATCGATGGTCATGGCAGCCTTTCGCTCGTTCGCAGGCAGTATCGGACGCCGCGGGCGCGAAACGGGCTGGCGTGTCTACTGAGCGGGAGACTCACCGCTGAGCGGGATGGCGCGGCCCGGGCACCACGGGGCTGCGTAGGGTGATCGCGATGCACCGGGTGCACTACTCCGACGACCACCTCGCCTTCGCGGAGTTGGTCCGCAACTTCGCGGTGAAAGAGGTCGCGCCGCATACCGAAGCGTGGGAGGACGACGGCCGCATCCCCCGCGAAGTCTTCGCCGCCGCGGGTGCGTTGGGGCTGATCGGCTTCGCCGCACCGGCGGAGTACGGCGGCCTCGGGGCCGGCGACTACCGCTACAACCAGATCCTCATCGAGGAGTTCATGGACGCCGACTGCGGCGGTGTCGGGCTGAGCTTCGCCGTCCACAACGACATCTGTCTGCCGTACCTGGCGGAGCTGACCACCCCCGAACAGAAGCAACGCTGGTTGCCGGGTTTCGTCGGCGGCCTGCTGATCGCCGCGATCGGCATGACCGAGCCCGGTGCCGGGTCCGACGTCGCCGGCATCCGCACCACCGCGGTCGACCACGGTGACCACTTCCTGGTCAACGGGGCCAAGACGTTCATCACCAACGGGCAGAACGCCGATCTGGTGATCACCGCGGTCCGGACCTCACCCGACCGCCACCGCGGCCTGTCGCTCCTCGTCATGGAGCGTGGAATGCCCGGCTTCGAACGTGGGCGCAACCTGGACAAGCTGGGCCTGCACTGCCAGGACACCTCGGAGCTGTCGTTCACCGACGTCCGGGTACCCAAGGAGAACCTTCTCGGCGAGGTCGGGGCCGGATTCTCCTACCTGATGCGCAATCTGGCCCAGGAGCGCATGCAGATCGCGGTCGGCAGCCTGGGGCGGGCCCGCGCGGCGCTGCGCTGGACTGTCGACTACGTCCGCGAGCGGACGGCGTTCGGCAAGCCGATCGGCGCCCTGCAGAACACCCGCTTCGCGCTGGCTGACGTTGCTACCGAGGTGTCGGTCACCGAAGCCTTCGTCGACCGCTGCGTCGTCGAGCTGAACGCGGGCCGACTGACCCCCGCCGACGCAGCGAAGGCCAAGTTGTGGGCGACGGAGATGGAGTTCCGCTGCCTCGACAGCTGCCAACAGCTGTTCGGCGGGTACGGCTACATGCGCGAATATCCGATCGCCCGCTCGGCGGCCGATGCCAGGGTCACCCGCGTCTACGGCGGCACGTCGGAGATCATGCGCGAGATCATCGGGCGCGACCTGCGGCTGGACATGAAGCACGCCGCCGATGCCTGACGATCTCGCGGCCCGGATAGCGCGAATTCGCAGCCAGGGTGTCGGCGACATCCCGCGCCGGTCGGCCCGGCGACACCCCGACAAGACGGCGATCATCGACGGCTCAGTCAACCTGACCTTCGCCGAGCTCGACGACCATGTGAACCGCGCCGTTGCGGCGCTGTGGGACAACGGGTTCCGTAAGGGCGACCGGATCGCGCTGCTATCGCACAACTGCTGGCAGTACGCCGTACTTGCCTTCGCGACGGCGCGAGCCGGGGTGGTTCTGGTGCCGGTGAACTTCATGCTGGGTGCCGAGGAGATCGGTTTCATCCTGGGCCACAGCGGGGTCACCGGTTTCGTCGTGGAAGGTGAACTCGTTTCGGTCGCTGCCGAGGCGATGCGGCACGGCAGCCGGGTGAGCACCGCGGTGGCGATCACGGCGACGGGGGAACCCACCCCGGCCGGCTGGCAAGACTTCGCGGACTGGCTCGAACCGGTCGACGCTCCCGTCCCGGCACCGGAGATCGCCGACGACGATGTCATCCGGCTGATGTACACCAGCGGCACGGAATCCCGTCCCAAAGGTGTCATGCACACCAGTCGCAGCCTGTTCTGGAACTACGTGAGCACAGCGGTGGCCGGGGAGATGTCGGGCGATGACATCGAGATCCACTCGATGCCCCTCTACCACTGCGCGCAGCTGGACAACTTCCTCATCACCGACGTCTATCTGGGCGCGACCAGCATCATCCTGCGCCACCCCGACCCGGACACCGTGCTGCGCACCATTGAACGCCGGAAGGTCACCAAATTCTTTGCGCCGCCCACCATCTGGATCGCCCTGCTGCGTTCGCCGGTGTTCGATGAGGTGGACCTCAGCAGCCTGCGCAAGGGCTACTACGGCGCCTCGGCGATGCCGCGGGAGATCCTGCAGGAGATGAACGAGCGCCTGCCCGGTGTCTCGCTGTGGAACTTCTACGGACAAACCGAGATCGCGCCGCTCGCCTCCGCCCTGGGCCCTGCCGAGCAGCGGGCGCACGCCGGGTCGGCGGGGCGCCCGGTGCTCAACGTCGAGACCGCCATCCTCGATGACGACAACGATCCGGTTGCGCCCGGGACCGTCGGTGAGATCGCCCACCGCAGCCCGCATCTGATGCTGGGATATCTCGACGACCCGGAGAAGACGGCGGACGCCTTCCGGGGCGGCTGGTTCCATTCGGGCGACCTCGGCTACTACGACGCTCACGGTCTGTTGCATGTCGTCGACCGGAAGAAGGACATGATCAAGAGCGGCGGCGAGAACGTCGCCAGCCGTGAGGTCGAAGAGGTGCTCTACGCGCACGACGCGGTCCATGAGGTCGCCGTCTTCGGTCTGCCGCATCCCACCTGGGTCGAGGCTGTCGTCGCCGCTGTCGTGGCCCGGGCCGGCGCGACGGTCTCCGAGGGCGAACTCATCGCACACTGCCGGGAGCACCTAGCCGGCTTCAAGACCCCCAAGCAGGTGTTCTTCGTCGAATCGCTGCCGAAGAACCCCAGCGGCAAGCTTGTGAAACGCGAATTGCGGAACCGCTTCGCCTGAGCCGGTCACACCGTGTTCCACTGACCGGTCACTGTAGGTGTCACCCCGGCTGAGCTGGGGTTCACTGGCCGGGTGAGCGACGACATCTCCCTGGCCGAGATCCAGGAGTTCTTCGGCGAGTTCTGGTTCCACTACGACTCCGGCCACTACACCGAGTTCGCCGCGCGATTCGCCGTGGATGCGACCTACGTCAGCCGCAGCGAGAGCGGCGCCTCACCCTTCGAGGAAGTCCTGGCCGCGAATCTCACGGTCGGCGACGAGATCATCGCCTGGCTGACCGAACATCGCGAGGGCAGCCCATACCCGTTGCGGCACAACGGCACCAACATCCACCGCACCGGCACCGACGGCGACGTCACCGGAGTGCGGTCCTATATGTTCGTCACCCAGGTGACCAACCATGTGCCGTTCGCCGTCAGCAGCGGCGTGCTCGAGACCGGCATCAAGCGCGGCCCGCGCGGTCTGGAGTTCACCAGGTTCGACCTGATCATGGACACCGACAACTCGGTGCCGCTCGCCGAGTTCCGGGCGTCCTCCAACGCCGCCGCGCACTGACGACGTGGCCAGCGCCCGCAACACGTTCGGCGGCGGTGTCGCGGTCATCACCGGTGCCGGCGCCGGGATCGGGGCCGGGTCTGGCCCGCCACGCCGCCGACCTCGGAATGACAGTGGTCCTGGCCGACATCGACGCAGCGGCGATCGCAGACCTGCGCACGGAACTCGTTCGATGGCGGCGCACAGGCCGTCGACGTGGTCTGCGACGTCCGCGATGCGGATGCTGCTGGAAGCGCTGGCGGAGCACACCTACACCGAAGTCGGTCCGGTTCGCCTGCTGGTCAACAACGCCGGCGTCGAGCAGTTCGGCTACCTCTGGGACACCCCGGTCGCCGAACTGGGACCGCCTGGTGCAGATCAACATCAGCGGCGTCTTCTACGGCGTCCGGGCGTTTCTGCCGCGGATGCTGGCGACGGACACACCGGCTTGGGTGTGGAACCTGTCGTCGATCGGGGGCGTGGCCGTCGTACCGCTGCAGGCGCCCTACGTCATGAGCAAGCACGCGGTGCTGGCGATGACCGAGTGCCTGCGACTGGACGTGGATCTGGCCGGCCACGCAGACCGCGTCCACGTGCAGGCGGTACTGCCGGGCGCGGTCAAATCGAACATCTTCGAGGCCGCGGGCGGAGTCGAGGACGGCGACGTCGGGGCCGCCGAGGAGCAGCGGTCGGCGATGCTTGACATCAAGGCCGATGCCATGGATCCGGTCGAGGCCGCCCGGGTCGTGTTCGACCAAGCGGCGGCGGGCGACTTCTACCTGCTGACACAACCCGAGTACGTCGGCTCGGCGATGGCCGAGCGGGCCGACATCCTGACCAGCCGACGGGCGCCCCAGCTGCGCACCAAACGTCGCTTCGACCCCGCGCCAACAATGACAGCGACCGTCCCTCCACTGGACCCCGACGCCGCGGCCCGCGTCGCCTCGTTCGGCCCGCTGCCGCCGATGCGTCTGCGAGGCCTGGCCGCGGTGCGGGAGTCGGTCGAGTCTGCGCCGTTGCCCGACGGGATGCCCGAGATGGTCAGGTATCGAGGGTGCTCGGCACCGGGCCCGGCAGGCCCGATTCCGCTCCGGATCTATCGGCCGACCACCGACACCGGCGCCCCGGCGCTGGTGTATTTCCACGGTGGCGGCCTGGTGATGGGCACCAACCATTCGTTCGAGCCACTGGCCCGCGCGCTGGCCGCGGAGTCCGGGGCCACGGTCGTGGCGGTCGAGTATCGGCTGGCCCCGGAGTGTCCTGCCCCAGCCCAGTTCGACGACTGCTACACGGCCACCACCTGGGTGGCCGACAACGCCTCGACACTCGGTGTCGACCCGAAACGGCTGGCCGTCGTGGGTGACAGCGCGGGCGGCTCCCTCGCGGCCGCTGTGGCGCTGGCCGCCCGGGACCACAACGGCCCGTCGATCTTCTGCCAGGTCCTGCTCTACCCGGGCCTCGACCGTGACATGGCGGCCCCCTCGATCACCCTGCTGGCCGACGCGCCGATGCTGACCCGCGACGACATCGAGTACATGCACGAGCTCGCCGACACCGGCGCGAGCACGTCGCATGACCCCTACCGGGTACCGGCCTATGCCGGCGATCTGCGCAGCCTGCCGCCGGCGATCGTCGTGACAGGTGAGTGCGACCCGATCCGCGACTGGGGCGAGCGTTACGCGGCCCGGTTGCGTGACGCCGGAGTGCAGACCACCGTCACCCGCTACCCCGGGGTCTACCACGGCTTCCTGATGCGCTCCGAGGCGACCGCACGCGGCCGATTGGCGATCGCGGAGGTCGGCAGCCTGCTGCGGGCGAAATTCGCCCACCCGCTGCCGTTCTACGTGTTTATTGGCCTCCCGATCACCGGAACGCCGCCGTCAGCGCGACGCCCGACGACACCAGAATCGACTACGCGCGGTGCGGCACACCGCGGAGACGACAGGAGTTCTCATGCTGACCCAAGAGCAGCGGATGGCAGCTTTCCGACATTCTGCGACCCGCTTCGCCACCCCGCGAGATCGAGAACATCTACACCGATGACCAGCGGGAACGCCTGCTCGACGTGGTACACGCGAGGGTCCCTGGCGGCTCATCATCGCCCAGCACTTCGCCTCACCCGAGGAACTCATGGCCACCATGAGCGGGGCCTTCCCCGAGGGCTTCACGCCGTCGCTGGACATGTTCCTAACCCCCACCTTCCGCGGCTACCTGGCGAACTACGGAACTGTCCTCTACCCCGAGTTGCACGACGTGCTTCTACAACAAGGCGTTCGTCGAGCACGCCAAGGAGTTACTGGAACGCCGAGTACGCCAAGCCGGAGATGATGCTGTTCAACATCAACGGCCCGTGCGCCAACCGCGATCCGGGCCACCTGGACTCCCCCAGCTTCCGCGGTGTACGTCACGAGAACGCCCCGACCTGGCTGACCAGCGTCATGGGGAAGTCCGGCTTGTTCACCGAGTACCTGATCAAGATGGCGCAGGTCATCACCTGGTTCTCGCACGACGCCGGCAGCGGGTTCACCTATTGGCCGGAGGGTCCGCTCAAGGCACCCAAACGTGTCCTACCGCCCGTCTACAACCGCGGCGTCGTGGTGCAGAACGAGATGATGGTGCACCGTGGCGAAGCGAACGGCCCTCTGGATCAACAGATTCCGGCCGGACTGGCGTTCGACACCGTCTTCGCCGGCGATCCCGGCGACCGCAACCAATGGGTCCTGAAGAACGGCGATGACGTGATCGCTCGCCATCACACCGACGAACTACGGTTCCTGGTGCACTGGTCGGCCGAGGTGTTCGCCGACTTCGATGAGCTCAAGAAGAACATGGACGGCAGCGACGACCTCAGCGTCGACAAGGCAATCGACATGCTCGTCGACGACGTCCACAAGAGGGGTATCAAGCTCGACGTGCCCGAGCGAGCCGCTGCACGACCCGGCGTTCATCGGCGCCCTGAACGCGGTCTACGACCTCGGCGGGCCGGCGACCTATCCCGGCGGAAGCGCCGATCAGCGCCTTCCAGTTCGCGTAGACCGTCAGCCGTCACCCCGGTGCTGCGAGCGCCCGAGTCGACCTCGTCGCTCACCGATCGGCACGTCGCCACGGCAGCGCGGCGTCCTCGATCGAGGCGCGCAACTCCGAACAGACCAGCAACAGTCCACGGCCGTGGTCGGCGAGCGCGTAGGCGACCTGGCGCTGAACGCACGACGCCATCCCCGCGGCATCCCACTGCACGCTGGTCTGCGCCCAACTGCTCTTGCGGGCACCGACGGCTGGCGCCGCACCGGCGACATCCAACCGGGATCGACGGGGCATCGAGGAGCCGGTTGTCCGGGCGGACCGTCATCCCACCGTTCCGGCCACCGCCGCCCTGGCGGCGATGTTCGCCTCGACCTCCTTCATCCACGCCTCGCGCGGACGGGTGGTGTCCACCTCGTACTCGAACCGGTCCACCATGTCCGGGGTGACGTCGGCGAGGTCGACGTAGAACTGCTCGTACCAGCGCCGCAACTGGTACACCGGGCCGTCCTCTTCGCACGAGCAGCGGATTGTCGATACGCGTCTTGTTCCTCCAGATCGCGACGTCCTGCTCGAAACCCATCTTGACGAAGTCGCCCAGCCCGATCGCGGTTTGCATGGCGAGGTCGTCGGGCAGCGACTCCGACTTCTTGACGATGATTCCGTATTGCAGGACAAAGGAATTCGCGTCGATCGGATAGTGGCAATTGATCAGCACGGTCTTGTGGTCGGCGTCCTCATAGTGATAAGTCAGATCGTCGATCATGAACGACGGACCGTAATACGACGCCAACGAGGTTGTTCCGAGCATCTTCACGCCACCGGGCTCGCCCATGTCGGGACGGCCCGCGCTGTTCATGTACTGGGTCGCCACATGGCCTTCGAAGATGTTCTTGAAGTGCGTCGGCAGCGAGCCGTGGATGTAGAAGAAGTGGGCCATGTCGACGACGTTGTCGATGATCTCGCGGCAGTTGGTGTTCACCACCGTGGTGTACCAATGCCAGTCGGTCCACTCGTCGCTGGTGGCGCCCTCGATGCGGGGAATGGTCACGTCCGCCGGCGGTGGCTTGCGCTCGGGGTCGTTCCAGACGAAGAGCATGCCGTCCTGTTCCAGCGTGGGCCATGCCGCCGTGCGGGCCAGTTGCGGCACCCGCTTGCTGTAGGGCACGTTCTTGCAGCGGCCGTCGCCGCCCCAGCGCCAGTCGTGGAACGGGCAGGCGATCTCGTTGCCCTTCACCTCGCCCTGGGACAGGTCGCCGCCCATGTGCCGGCAGTAGCCGTCGAGGACGTTGATGGCGCCGTCCGCGCCACGGAACACCACCAGTTTCTGCCGAAGGCATGACGTGAGTGTGGCTTTCCGTCGCCGAAGTCCTTGGTCAGACCAAGGCAGTGCCACCCGCGGGCGAACCGGGTCGGCACGGCCTCGGCCTCGATCAGCCGAATGTCGTCGGTGTCGACTGCATGGTCATGTGCGTCCGTTGTATCGGCTCAGTGATTCGCGGTCGACACCCCATTAACTCCCGCATGGCAGGGCAGAACGCCTCGCTCCGCGGGACGGTGGCGGCCGATACCGCGTCCGACCTATCGTGGCATCGTGACCGCCGAGTCACGACGATCCCCGCCGGCCTGACGGTCGCGACACGACCGTCGACCTGCTGGTCGTCGGCTCGGGTACCGGTATGGCGGCCGCGCTGGCGGCCCATGAGCTGGGTTGTCGGTGCTGATCGTGGAGAAGTCCTCCTACGTCGGCGGTTCCACCGCCCGATCCGGCGGTGCACTGTGGCTGCCGGCCAGCCCGGTGATGGCGGACTGCGGATGCCGGCGACACCCGGCAGCGCGCCACGACCTACCTGACGTCGGTCGTCGCGTGGCAGCGCCCCGGCGCAGCGCTCGGCCGGCTTCCTTGGCACGTCTGGCCCCCACGGTCGACATGCTGCGGCGCACCACGCCCATGCGGCTGTTCTGGGCGCAAGGACTACTCCGACTACCACCCCGAGGCGCCGGGCGGCACCGCCGCGGGACGCACCTGCGAATGCCGACCGTTGGACTCGTCGATCCTCGGCGAGTACCGCCGCCGCCTGCGCCCCGGTGTGATGGAGGTCAGCATTCCGATGCCGACCACGGGTGCGGACTACCGCTGGATGAACCTGATGGCCCGGGTGCCCCGCAAGGGCCTGCCGCTCATCGCCAAGCGGCTGGCGCAGGGCGTCGGCGGGCCTGCTGCTCGGGCGACGCTACGTCGCGGGCGGGCAGGCGCTGGCCGCCGGTCTGTTCGCCGGGGTGCTGCGGGCCGGTATTCCGATCTGGACGGACACGACGCTGAGGCGGCTGACCACCGAAGACGGCCGGGTGACCGGTGCGGTTGTCGAGCACGGCGGCCGGGACGTCACCGTCACCGCGCGGCGCGGTGTCGTGCTGGCCGCCGGCGGATTCGACCACAACATGGACATGCGGTGGAAGTTCCAGTCGGAGACCCTCGGGGAGCACCTGAGCCTGGGGGCAGACGACCAACACCGGCGACGCGATCCGCATCGGCGCAGGAGGTCGGCGCAGTCGATCGATCTGATGGATCAGTCCTGGTGGTTCCCCGCGGTCGCACCCATGCCAGGCGCCGCGCCGCTGGTGATGCTGGCCGAGCGGTCGCTGCCCGGCTCGCTCATCGTCGACCAGAACGGCGACCGATTCGTCAACGAGTCGACCGACTACATGTCGTTCGGGCAGCGCGTTGCTCGAGCGGGAACGCTCGGGCAATCCGGTGAAGTCCATGTGGATCGTCTTCGACCAGAAGTACCGCAACAGCTATGTGTTCGCCGCGGAACTCTTCCCCCGCATGCCGATCCCGCAGACCTGGTACGACGCCGGGATCGCCCACCGGGCGACCATCTCGGCCGAACTCGGCCGGAAGATCGGTGTGCCGGAGGAACAGTTTCTCCAGACCTGTCACCGATTCAACCAAGGCCGTCGCGGTGCGAGATCCCGACTTTCATCGCGGCCGCAGCTGCCTACGACCGCTACTACGGCGACCCGACCGTGGCGCCGAACCCGAACCTGCGGCCGCTCGACCAGGGCCCGTTCTACGCGGTGAAGATGGTGCTCAGCGACCTGGGCACCTGCGGCGGTCTGCGCGCCGACGACCGTGCGCGCGTGCTTCGTGAAGACGGAAGCGTCATCGACGGGCTCTACGCGATCGGCAATACCGCGGCCAACGCGTTCGGCACCACCTACCCGGGCGCCGGGGCGACGATCGCGCAAGGCCTGGTCTACGGATACATCGCCGCCCGGGATGCGGCCGCGCCGGTAGTCGAGGTCTTCGGCGTCGACCTTCTGCTCGATCTCGTGCCAGTATTCCGGCGTCGGCCACGGGATCCTGGGCGCCCCGCGCGATGCCCGCTTCGGCGTACGCGGCCTCGGCCTCGTCGAGATCCTTGATCATCGTCAGGCGAGTTCGCGCTCGCAGGCGTAGTACCGCGAAGCCCACTGCAGTGCGACTCGCGCGTAGGCCCACGCCGGATCCGCGCTCGGCCCATGGGCGTCCTTCGCCGCCTTGCGTTGCATCTCCTCGGCGAACTCGACGTGCTCCTGCAGCATCTCCTTGAGTCGGCCGGGTCGGCGAGATGCCCGAACGCCACCCGCAACAGCACACCGTGTTTCAGCTGGGCGGGTCGACGGGCGTCTCGTTTGCCCATCGGGTTACCGCTTCCAGCCCCGCCGCGGTGATCTTGTAGAGGCGCCGGTTGCGGTGCCCCGTTGTTCATCGATGCGCGAGGTGACCAAACCCAGCTTCTCGAGCTTTTTCAGCTCGGCGTAGATCTGGCTGAACGCCGGGCTGCCGTAGAAGTACCGAATGCTCCAGTCGATCCCCTTCCGGACGTCGTAACCGGAGAGTTCGTCCTCGTAGGACAGCATGCCAAGGAGCGCCCAGCTGGTCGCCGTCAGGTTCGGCTTCTCCTGCGCCTCGCCGTCGTCCACTTCGCAAGGTTAACAATGGGCTCTCCGGGACGGCGGCGACACTCACCACTGGCCGGGACGTCATGTTGCGGAGCGCGGGTTCGCAAGCACGCTTCCTCGGGACGCACCTGGCTGATCGCAGGAGACGAG